>CBDCAW010000099.1:0-50118 GCA_965214025.1 Granulosicoccaceae bacterium | reverse complement strand
CCGTGATGCCTCACGATGATCGAAATGTGGTAGCGGGGGTAGGATTCGAACCTACGACCTTCGGGTTATGAGCCCGACGAGCTGCCAGACTGCTCCACCCCGCAACTAAGCCGCCTATGTTAACCAACTGCCACTTGTTGTACAAGCCGAGCGTGTAAATTAATTTCGGATGCCTCGGTTGCCGTCACTTGCCGTACGAAGCGCCCCGCGCCTTCCAGAGTGCCCCCCACCTGCGACTGGAAGCAACAGCCCGTAGTCGTCCCGGGTTCGGTGGTTACCCTGCAAACGCCGCCAGGCATGCACTCATGATCACGCCCGGGAAAATTCCCAAACCCAACAGTGCCAGACCATTCACCGCCAAGCCCGCCGAAACGTCAGTCGCGGCCGGCAGGGCAGCTTCGTTCGAGCCGGCCGGTTCATCGAAATACAGGAGTTTGACGATACGCAGGTAGTAGAACGCCCCGATGACCGACATGGCCACGGCGATGACGGCCAACCACAGGAAACCGGCATCGACGACCGCCGAAAGCACTGATAGCTTGGCGTAGAAACCGACCGTGGGTGGAACACCTGCCAGCGAGAACATCGCCAGCATCATCACCGCCGCCAACAAGGGGTTGCGCCTTGCCAGCCCGGCGAGATCGGTCAGGGCGACTGCCTCATAGCCATCTCGTGATACCGCGAGCACGACCCCGAACGCGGCCAGGGTCGTCACGGCATACGTAATGGCGTAGAACATCGCGGCACTGTAGCCTGCCGCGTTCGCACCTACCATGCCCAGCAGCAGAAAACCGACGTGCGAAATGGTGCTGTAGGCGAGCATGCGCTTGATATTGGTCTGAGCGATCGCCAGCAGGTTGCCCACGATCATCGACAGGGCAGCCAGAATCATGAACATCTGTTGCCAATCGGCGTTCAAACTCTCCAACCCATCCACCAGCAGGCGGATGATCATGGCGAACGCCGCCAGCTTGGGCGCGGTGGAAATGAACAGGACCACCGCCGTTGGCGCTCCTTCATAGACGTCCGGCACCCACATGTGAAAAGGCACCGCACCGAGCTTGAACGCAACGCCCACGATCACGAACGTCAGACCGAAACGTGCTCCGACCGTGCGATCGAAAGCAGCGCCTTCTGCCACTTCGCCACTGCCGTTGGCCAGAATGCCGTGAATCTCCATCAGCGACAGCGAGCCGGTGGCACCGTAGATCATCGACATGCCGTACAGCAGCATGCCGGATGCCAGCGCACCGAGCACGAAATACTTCATCGCCGCTTCCGACGCGGCTCCGTTGTTGCGATACAGCGCTACCATCGTGTACAGCGACAGCGACAGCAGCTCCAGCCCGAGATACACGGTGAGCATGTGCGTGGCCGACACCATGATAAGCATGCCGGCAGAGGCGAACAGGCCGAGCACGTAGTATTCGTTACCGGCAATGTCACGTTCCGACAGATAGTCTCGGGAATACAGGAAGCCACCGATAGCCACCAGCAGTATCCAGATCTTGAGGCTGGCACTCAGCGCATCGATACCATACGCGCCATTGAAACCCTGCATCTCGCCCTCGCCGACCTGGCCGAAGGCCAACAGCAGGGTGATGATCAGAGTGGCCTGCGTGAGCCAGTAGGTCAGCGACTTCGACGATGTGTACAGCCCGATGACCAGTACGGCGCAGGTGGCAGACAGTAGCCAGATTTCCGGCAGCGCTATCGACAGATTATCCATGGAACGCAATAGTCAGTGATGCCGGAGCGCTCAGGGCCCGTGCAATAGGAAGTTGTCGCTTGCAGGTGTTCCTGTAGCCGTCCAGCCAGGCGCGAGAAGCGTGACTTGCCATCAGTACTTGGACTGCCCGATGTGCTGCACGAGATTTTCCACCGACACGTGCATCACACTGGCCAGCGGGTTCGGCCAGACACCCACAAGCAATACGAAGAAGGCCAGGATGCCCAGCATCCAGAATTCACGCCGGCCGATGTCGGTGAGCGCGGCAACCTTGTCGTTGCCGATCGGCCCGAAGATCACTCGCTTGACCATCCACAGGGTATAAGCCGCACCCAGTATCAAGGTGAGGGCAGCCAGGAATGCTATCCAGAAATTGACCTTGAAGCTGGCCAGGATCACCATGAATTCGCCGACGAACCCGGACGTTCCCGGTAATCCGGCGTTGGCCATGGCGAAAAACACCATGAAAGCTGCGAAGGTCGGCATGGTGTTGACCACACCACCGTAGTCCGCGATCTCTCGACTGTGGATGCGATCGTACATCACGCCGACGCACAGGAACATGGCCGCCGAGATGAACCCGTGCGAGACCATCTGCATGATCGCCCCCTCGATACCGAGGGCCGTACCGTCGTTATCGCCGTTGCCGATCAGGATGAAGGCGATGAAGATACCGAGCGTGACGAAACCCATGTGAGAGATCGACGAGTAGGCGATCAGTTTCTTCATGTCGCGTTGCACCAGTGCCACGAAACCGATGTAGACCACCGCCACCAATGAAATCGCGATCATGAAGGTGCCCATACGGGCACTGGCATCGGGTGTGATCGGCAAGCTGAAGCGTAGGAACCCATAGCCCCCCATCTTCAGCATGATAGCCGCCAGCACTGCCGAACCTGCCGTGGGAGCCTCGACGTGCGCGTCCGGCAACCACGTGTGAACCGGCCACATGGGAATCTTGACCGCAAAGGCAACGAGGAACGCGATGAATATCCACAGCTGCTGCGAGGGTCCGAGCCCGAGCTCATGCATGTCCAGAATGCTGAAGGTATCACCCGCGTTACCCAGGTAGATCAGCGCGACGAGCATGAATACCGATCCGAGAAACGTGTAAAGAAAGAACTTTATCGTCGCGTAAACGCGCCGCGGCCCACCCCAGATGCCGATGATCAGGAACATCGGAATGAGTGTGGCTTCGAAGAAGATGTAGAACAGGATGGCATCGAGTGCCGAGAACACACCCACCATGAGCCCGGTCATGATCTGGAAGGCACCCAGATACATCGCCGGACGATCCTTGATGACCTCCCAGGCGGATATCACCACCACCACATTGATCAGGGTGGTCAGCACGATGAGTGGCATCGAAATGCCGTCTATACCGAGCTGATAGTTGATACCGAAACCCGGTAACCAGGCTACGCTTTCGCCGAACTGCATCGACGCCGTGGTGCTGTCGAAGCCGAAATAGAGGGGCAGGCTGACCAGGAACGTGAGTATCGATACGATCGCGGCCGCTGTACGCGAACGTTCATCGCCGATCGCGATGATGCCGATGCCCGCAAGTATAGGCAGCCAGATGGTCAGGCTCAGCAGGGGAAAGCTGGATTCAATCAATGAACTGACTCACTAGCAATTTGAAGGAAGCGACGCATCAGGTGAACATGAACCAGGTGAGCATCACCAGCAGGCCGATGATCATCGCGAAGGCATAGTGGAACAGGTAACCGCTCTGTACCTTGCGAGCTACACCTGCGAGTTGCCCGATACCACCGGCCGATCCGTTCACCACCCCACCATCGATGATATTGACATCCCCGCGTTGCCACAGGAACCGCCCGAGCCCGAGACTGCCGCGTGCAAATACAGCCTGGTTGAAGTCGTCGAAACCGTACTTGTTGTCGAGCAGGCGATGCAGGAAACCGAGCTTGTCGGCGAGAAACGCGGGTATGGCCGGTTTCAGCAGATAGAACACCCAGGCACTCGCGACACCTGCAAGCGCGAGGTACACCGGTGGCTGCTGTAGCGCGTGCAACGTGAATTGCAGCACACCATGATATTCCTGACCCAGCTCCCCGAGCACGTCGTGTTTCGGCAGTACCGTGATGATACCGTCGAAGAAGTCGCCGTATACCACCGTGTAAACGGTGAGTGCGCCGATGATCACCGACGGAATCGCCAGCAGGATAAGTGGCCAGGTGACTACTGCCGGCGACTCCTTCAGATGCTCTCGGGTGTGCTCGTCCATGCGCGGCGTGCCATGAAAGACGAGGAAGAACAGGCGGAATGAATAGAATGCGGTGACGAACACGCCACCCAGCACCGCCCAGTACGCGAGCCCTGCTCCGGGCAAGTGCGAGGCATGCACCGCCTCGATGATGATGTCTTTCGAGAAAAAGCCGGAAAAGCCGGGAAATCCGATGAGTGCCAGCGAGCCGATCAGACACGTCCAGTAGGTGATCGGCATGTACTTGCGCAGTCCGCCCATCTTGCGCATGTCCTGCTCGTGGTGCATGGCGATGATCACCGAGCCGGCTGCGAGAAACAGCAGTGCCTTGAAAAAGGCGTGCGTCATCAGATGGAAGATCGCCGCCGAGTACGCCGATACTCCCAACGCTACCGTCATGTAGCCAAGCTGCGAGAGTGTCGAATAGGCCACCACGCGCTTGATGTCGTTCTGCACGATGCCCACCAACCCCATGAAGAAGGCAGTGAGTGCACCGATCACCACGATGAAGCTCAGTGCCACGTCGGACAACTCGAACAGTGGCGACATGCGGGCAACCATGAAAATACCGGCGGTTACCATGGTAGCGGCGTGAATCAGCGCCGAGATCGGCGTGGGGCCTTCCATCGAATCCGGCAACCACACATGCAACGGCATCTGCGCCGACTTGCCCATCGCCCCGATGAACAGCAGGATGCAGATCACCGTGATCGCGGACCATTCGGCGCTACCGAACAGATTGAGAGTCTCGCCGACCAGAGACGGCGCGGCAGCGAAGGCATCGTTATAGTCGAGACTGTTCGTGTAGTAGACGATGCCCGCAATGCCCAGAACGAAACCGAAGTCCCCTACCCGGTTTACCAGGAATGCCTTCATGTTGGCGAAGATGGCCGTTTCACGCGTGTAGTAGAAACCGATCAGCAGGTACGACACGGTGCCGACCGCTTCCCAACCGAAGAACAATTGCAGGAAGTTGTTCGACATCACGAGCATCAGCATCGAGAACGTGAACAACGAGATGTAACTGAAGAACCGCTGATAACCATCGTCGTCGCTCATGTAGCCGATGGTGTAGATGTGCACCATCAGGGATACGAACGTGACCACCAGCATCATCAGCACCGTGAGCTCGTCTACCAGGAAGCCGATCTCGAAACGCAGGTTGCCGCTGACCATCCATGTATACAGCGACTCGTTGAACGGTTTGCCGTCGCCACCGAATACCACGAAGGCGGCAACGACCGACAGCAGAAATGACGCACCGACGCCGGCAATGGTGACCCGATGCGAGTTGACCCGCCCGAGACGCCGGCCGAAGAAGCCCGCAGCGATCGCCGCCAGCAGTGGTGCCAGCGGAATCAGCGTGTAAAAGAATTTCACTGTCGTCCCTACCCTTTCAACTCGTCGAGATCGCCGACGTTGATCGTCTGCCGATTGCGGAACAGCACCACCAGGATCGCCAGGCCGATCGCGGCCTCGGCGGCAGCCACTGTCAGGATAAAGAAGACGAATATCTGGCCGGCCGCGTCATCGAGGAAGTGCGAAAAGGCGATGAAGTTGAGGTTCACGGCCAGAAGCATGAGCTCTATCGACATGAGCAGGATGATGATGTTCTTCCGGTTCAGAAATATGCCGACCACACTCAGGCAGAACAGCAGTGCGGCGAGGGTCAGGAAGTGGGACAGCGAGATCATCGGCAGTTGCCCGGTCGCGGGAAGACAGGTGCGTGGCGCGCACCGGCGCGCGTCGTGGAAACGCGCATCAGGGCTTTTCCGATGGCATCTGGACCACCCGCAAACGCTCGGCCTTCGTGACATTGACCTGTACCGACGGCGCCTGGTACCGCGTTTCCGGTCGCCGACGCATGGTCAGCGAGATCGCCGCCACGATGGCTACCAGCAGGATGATCGCGGCGATTTCGAATTGGAACAGGTACTCGCTGTACAGTACCCGACCTAAACCTTCCGTGTTGCTGTACTCCGGCCCTGATCTCGGTGGAACCGGATAGCCTTCGGAACGGAAGTACCGCTGCGTGATGAGAAACACCATCTCCACCAGCATGATCAGACCCACGAGCAGCCCGACCGGCAGGTATTTCACGAAACCTTCGCGCAACGGCGCCACGTTCATGTCGAGCATCATGACCACGAACAGAAACAGCACCATGACCGCACCGACGTATACGAGCACCAGCGTTATTGCCAAAAACTCCGCCTCCAGCAGCATCCAGATACCTGCTGCCGAGAAGAAGGTGAGTACGAGGAACATGGCCGCGAAGACCGGGTTTCGGACCGTGATGACCCGCAGGGCTGCGAAGATGGTGACGGCCGAGAACGCATAGAACACAAAGAGCTCGAATGACAACGGATGCTCCGGCGATTGATGAAAAGAGGGCCTACGGAGACGCCGAATGATAACGCACCCGAGACGAAGAACCGACGATCTGTGCCTGCGCTCTAGCGGAATGCGGAATCGGACTGACGATCTGCGGCAATCTGAGCCTCGAAACGATCACCGACAGCGAGCAGTTTGTCCTTTGTCATGATCTGCTCACCGCGATTCTCGAAATGATACTCGTAGATGCGCGTTTCGACGATCGAATCGACTGGGCACGCTTCCTCACAGAATCCGCAGAATATACACTTGAACAGATCGATATCATACCGCGTGGTGCGTCTTGTATTGTCGTCGCGCTGCTCGGAATCTATGGTGATGGCCAAAGCCGGGCACACGGCTTCGCACAGCTTGCAGGCGATGCAGCGCTCTTCACCGTTCGGGTAACGCCGCAGCGCATGAAGCCCGCGGAAGCGTGGCGACTGCGGGGCACGTTCTTCCGGATACTGCACCGTGCCGTTGCCCTTGACGAAGTACTTGCCCGTCAGGCTCATGCCCTTGAGCAACTCCCACAAGGTGAGGCTCTTGAAATAATTCTTTATCTGGCCTGTCATGATGTGCTCTCTTGTGACAACCCGAGCAACGATTCTCTAGGTGCCGGTGGTAGGCATACGGAACGATCATCGGCTTGCCGCTGGCAAGCGGTCATGGCACGCACGAATCCGGTGGCCTTCCCACTAGCGCACATGATCGAACCAGGGCGGTAGATCGAACCAGATGGCGAAGCCGACGACCGCGATCCAGACGATGGTGATCGGGATGAACACCTTCCAACCCAGACGCATGATCTGGTCGTAGCGGTAGCGAGGGAAGGTTGCCCGTAGCCACAGGAACAGGAACAGGACGAACGCCATCTTCACCAGGAACCAGTGGATTCCGTCGCCGAAGCCATCGATCGGCGATAGCCACCCGCCGAGAAACAACACCGACGTGAGCGCGGCAATCATGATGATGTTCGCGTATTCCGCCAGGAAAAACAACGCGAAGGCAAAGCCGGAGTAATCGACATGAAAACCGGCAACGATCTCCGACTCACCTTCCGCGACGTCGAACGGAGCGCGGTTCGTCTCCGCCACCCCCGAGATGAAATAGACGATGGCAAGCGGTAACAACGGGAAGAAGAACCAGGAGAACAGGCCGCCGCTCTGAGCCCGCACGATGTCGCCCAGGTTGAGACTGCCGGCGAGCATCAACACGCCAACGAGCGCGAAACCCATGGCAATCTCGTAGGCCACTATCTGCGCCGCAGACCGCATCGCGCCCAGGAACGCGTACTTCGAATTGGAAGCCCAACCCGCTATGATGACCCCGTAGACACCCAGCGACGTCATCGCGAGCACGTACAGCAACCCGGCGTTGACATCGGCCAGCACCCAGCCGTCATTGAACGGAATGACGGCCCATGCCGCGAAGGCCGGTGCCAGCGACAGCACAGGTGCCGTCAGGAACAGGAAGCGCGAGGAGTTCGTCGGAACGATGACTTCCTTCAGGAGCAGCTTGAAGACATCCGCGAACGGCTGACCCAGCCCGTGGAACCCCACCCGGTTCGGCCCTATGCGCGTCTGCATCGAACCGATGACACGGCGTTCGGCCAAGGTCAGGTAGGCCACCGTGAGAATCAGTGGCACCATGATCAGCACGATCTTGAAGACGGTGACGACCGTGAGAATCAAACCATCGATCATGCGCGGCTGACCTCGATAGGAGCGAACAGGCTGCCCAGTGCGGACGTCTCCGACAGGCCGGACGGAATCCAGACACAACCGTCGGGCAGGCCTTCATCCAGCCGGACAGGCAACGTGATCGCATGGCCGTTCTGACTGACGCTGACGCGGGCGTTCTCGCCAAGCTCGAGACGTGCGAACTCTGCCGGGGACAGGCTGGCAAAGGCCTGCTGACCGTCATAGCTCTTCTGCAGCGGAACCGAGCGCCGTACCAGCGGATCGGTCGTGTAGATCGGCGCCTCACCGCTACGCAGCATGGCATCGTCAACGGGCGGGCTGAAGGATAGCGACCCGTCGAAACTGGTCATGTTGTTCAATTCGACGTCGCCACAGTGCTCCTGAAGTTCACGCGTGATGGACTCGGGGCTATCATAACCGAAGCCATCGAGTGCCAGCGAATCGGCCAGGACGCGAATGATCTTCCACATCGGACGCGCTTCGCCCGGTGTGGGTACGGCACCTTTACTCGTTTGCCACACGCCTGCGGCGTTCACGTAGGTGCCGAATGTTTCCGTGAAGGTTGCGGCCGGCAACACGACGTCGGCATGGGCTCGCAGACTATCGCTGAGGAATGCGCTGATGCTGACCACGCCAGAAGCCTGCTGCAGTGCGGAGATTGCGGCAGTCGGGTCGGCGGCATCGAACTCCAGCTCGGCACCGACCAGCAGGTAACGCTCGCACGGCTTCGCGAGCATCGCAGCCGCATCCATTCCGACGGTATCGGCGGGCTTGCCACCCGCCTGCCGATGAGGCACCACGCCGGCCAGCCAGGCACCGGCAGTGTTCGCCCGTTCGGGCAACAGTGACAGGGTGGCGCCAGTTGCCTTTGCCAAACGGGTGGCGAGGAATCTAAGCTGACTGTACGCGGGATGCTGTACCGCTATGTTGCCCAGCATGACCGCACTGCGCTCACCGGACTTCAACGCATCGGCGACGCGTTGATGACGCTCGTTGCACTCGGTTTCCGGCACATCGGCCAGACCTGCGAGATCGGCCCCGGCAGCCCGTGCCACGCACAGCAGCTCGCCGACCATGTGATCGTGCCGACTGACGATTTCCTCAGCGGCGTCGAAATGCAACGGGAACCGCCGAGGATTGATGAAGCTGACAGCCCCGCCCTTCAATGCCGACTTGCGCAGGCGTACGGCGGCGATCGGCTGATCCTTGCGGATGTTCGAACCGATGAGCAAGGCGGCATCCAGCGTTTCCAAATCTGCCATCTGCATACCCAGCCACGGCATGACCGGCGCCGAGTCCTGAGTTTCGAAATCAGTCTGACCCAGACGATGATCTATGTGTGGCGTACCCAGTGCCCGACCCAGCTTCTGCGCAAGGTACAGTTCCTCGACCGTGATCGAAGCTGCCGCCAGCACGCCGAGGGACTCGTCAGGCCCGGTGCTGCTGCCGCGAAGGATATCCGCTGCCGCCGTCAGTGCGGTGCTCCAGTCGACTGCCGTGAGCTCACCGTCGACGCGCATCATCGGCACACTGACCCGATCGGCACTCTTCAACCCTTGATAGCTGAACCGGTCACGATCGGCTACCCAGGTTTCGTTTATCGATTCGTTTTCTCTCGGAATGACACGGTTGACGGTGTTGCCATCCAGATGGACGAAGATATTCGAACCCACCGAATCGTGTGGCGATACTGATGGCGTCTGCCGCAGTTCCCAGGACCGGGCGGTAAACCGTGACGGCCGGGAGGTCAACGCGCCTACCGGGCAGATATCGATGACATTACCCGAGACCTCGGAGGCCACGGATTTTTCGATGTAGGTACCGATCCTCATGTTCTCGCCACGCCCGGTAGCGCCAAGTTCACGGATACCGGCTATCTCCTCGCCGAACCGGACGCAACGTGTGCAATGGATGCAGCGTGTCATCTCGGTGGCGATCAGAGGCCCGATGTACTTGTCGAACACCACGCGTTTGCCTTCGGTGTACTTGCCGGCACTTTCGCCGTACCCCATGGCCACATCCTGCAGTTCGCACTCCCCGCCCTGATCACAGACTGGGCAATCCAGCGGGTGGTTAATGAGCAGGAATTCCATCGTGCTCTTCTGAGCCTCGCGGGCAAGCTTCGATGTAGTCTTGACGACCATGTCGGGCATGATCGGAGTAGCGCAGGCAGGTAGCGGTTTCGGTGCCTTCTCGACTTCCACCAGGCACATCCGGCAATTCGCCGCGATCGACAGCTTCTTGTGGTAGCAGAACCGTGGCACGTCGATACCCGCGGCATCGGTAACTTCGATCAGCATCTGGCCCTTGCGAGCCTTCAGCTGACGACCGTCTACCGTGATCTGAACTTCGTCGTCACTCATGGTGATTGATGGCTATGAAAGCGGACAGGCCGTACCGTGTGCCGTGAGCACTGGCGGGCGTGTCTGTAAACGTGAAGGATACATCAGGCGACCGCACCGAGTTGTTCGGTCACGATGCTGCGCTTGTGCTCGATGTAGTACTCGAACTCATGGCGGTAATGCTCGACGAAGCTCTGCACCGGCATTGCAGCCGCATCACCCAGGGCGCATATCGTGCGCCCGGCGATCTTGCCGGCCACGTCTTCGAGCTTGGCGACATCCTCGGGCTTGCCCTTGCCTTCGACGATGCGGGTAAGCACACGGTACAACCAACCGGTCCCTTCCCGGCACGGCGTGCACTGCCCGCAGGATTCCGAGAAGTAGAAACGCGAGATTCGACGCAGAGCCTGCACCATGTCGGTGGTCTCGTTCATGACGATGACAGCGCCCGATCCGAGCATCGAGCCCGACTTGGCAATAGCGTCGTAGTCCATGTTGGTTTCCATCATGATGTCGCCCGGCAACACCGGTACCGACGAGCCACCGGGAATCACGGCCTTCAACGGAATTCCGTCGACCATGCCACCCGCCATTTCCAGCAGGTCTGCGAACGGTGTACCCAGGTTGATCTCGAAATTGGCGGGTCTGGCCACGTGCCCGGACACGGAGAACAATTTCTGCCCGCCGGCCTTTTCGATCCCCATGGCTGCAAACCACTCGGCACCGTTACGCAGGATTGCCGGTACGGACGCCACCGATTCGGTGTTGTTGATCGTAGTAGGCCGACCGTACAGCCCGTAGTTGGCGGGAAAGGGTGGCTTGAAACGTGGCAGGCCCTTCTTGCCCTCGAGGGAATTCAGCAGCGCAGTTTCCTCACCGCAGATATAGGCACCCGCCCCCAATGTACCGATGATCTCGATGTCCATGCCACTGCCCTTGATGTCTTTCCCGATCCAGCCGTGCTCGTAGGCCTCACCCAGTGCGGTCATGAAGCGGTGATACACCTCCTCGGAAAACTCGCCGCGCATGTAGTTGTAGCCGACGCTGGCACGAATCGCATGGCAGCCGATCAACATGCCTTCGATGAGCGCATGCGGATTGAACCGCAGCAGGTCGCGATCCTTGCAGGTACCGGGCTCCGACTCGTCGGAGTTGACCACGAAATAACTCTGCCCACCGCCTTTCGGCATGAAGCTCCATTTCAGACCGGTCGGAAAGCCTGCACCGCCACGACCACGCAGGCCGGAGTCCTTGACGATCTGAACGATGTCATCCGGCTCCATCCTGTCGTCGATGACCTTTTGCCAAGCCTGGTACCCGCCAACTTTCAAGTAGTTTTCATACGTCCACGGCTCATCGAACTGAAGGGTGGTGTAGCAAACCTGATTGAGTTTATGTTCAGCCATGTCTTTTCAGATTCAGTCTTGTTCGTTGACGCCACTTCGGCAATGGCGCTTGTGCTGTTCCCGAGACTCTCGGTCAATCGAGCGCGTCGAGTATCTTGTCGACCTTCTCGGGTGTGAGATTGGTGTGATAGACGTGATCGACCTGCATCATCGGCCCACCGGCACAGGCGGCGAGACACTCCTCCTCGACCTTCAGGAATATGCGACCATCCGGCGTGGTATCACCCAGCTTCACACCACATTTCTTCTCAACGTGCGACACGATGTCGTCGGACCCCATCAGCATGCAGCTGATATTGGTGCATACCGAGACGCTGTGACGGCCTACGGGTTCGAGTTCGAACATGGAGTAGAAGCTTGCCACCTCGTACACTGCGATCGGTGGCATGTGCAACTCCGACGCCACGGCGTCCATGAGCGTGGGCGTGAGGTAGCCATTGTTCTGGTGCTGAGCCACATGCAGGGCCCCCAGCACGGCACTCTGCATCTGATCTTCAGGGAATCGACGCACCCATTCGGCAATCTCGTGCAACGAATGCTCCGTAAGCACCTCGTCCGGCGCGGGCAGTTTCACGTCGGCCGGTACCGAACTTGCTTCACTCATCGGTCTATCTCCCCGAAGACGATATCCTGAGTACCGATCAGCGCCACGACGTCGGACAGCATGTGCCCCCTGGCCATTTCGTCCAGTGCCGCCAGATGCACGAACCCCGGTGCCCTGACCTTGAGCCGATAGGGCTTGTTCGCTCCATCGGAAACCAGGTAGCAACCCAGCTCACCCTTGGGTGCCTCGACCGCTGCATAGGACTCGCCGGGAGGCAGGCAGAAACCCTCGGTGAACAACTTGAAGTGATGGATCAGCGATTCCATGTCGCCCTTCATGTCTTCACGGCGCGGTGGTGATACCTTGTAGTTCTCGCTCAACACGGGCCCCGGATTGTCGCGCAACCAGGTGACGCACTGCTCGATGATGCGATTCGACTGTCGCATCTCTTCGATGCGAACCAGATAGCGATCGTAGCAATCGCCTGATGCCCCTACCGGAATGTCGAAATCGACCTGGTCGTACACTTCGTAGGGCTGCTTCTTGCGCAGATCCCATTCGATACCGGAACCCCGCAGCATCGGGCCGGTGAACCCCAGCTGAAGCGCCCTCTCGGGCGTGACCACACCGATGCCCACGGTACGCTGCTTCCAGATACGGTTATCGGTGAGCAACGTCTCGTATTCGTCGACGAGTTTCGGAAAGCGCCGTGTGAAATCATCGATGAAGTCGAGCAAGGACCCCTGGCGGCTGTCGTTCAGGTGCTTCAGCGCGGACTTGCTGCGAAAACGTGAAGGGTCGTACTGCGGCATGCGATCCGGCAGATCACGCGCTACACCCCCGGGGCGATAGTAAGCAGCATGCATGCGAGTGCCCGATACGGCCTCGTAGCAGTCCATCAGGTCCTCACGCTCCCTGAAGCAGTAGAGGAAGATCGACATGGCGCCGACGTCAAGCCCGTGGGTACCCAGCCACATCAGATGGTTCAGGATGCGCGTTATCTCGTCGAACATCACCCGGATGTATTGAGCCCGAAGCGGAACTTCCACATCCAGCAGCTTCTCGATCGCCATGACGTAGCCGTGCTCGTTGCACATCATCGACACGTAGTCGAGCCGATCCATGTAGCCGATGGTCTGATTGTACGGCTTGCTCTCGGCAAGCTTCTCGGTACCCCGATGCAACAGGCCGATATGCGGGTCGGCACGCTCGACCACCTCGCCATCCATCTCCAGTACCAGGCGCAAAACCCCGTGGGCCGCCGGATGTTGCGGCCCGAAATTCAGTGTGTAGTTACGTATTTCTGGCATCAGGAAGCCTTGCGTGGTTGTTCTTCATCGGTGTCGCCGGTCGGTGCCGGGACCTCACCGCTGACATAGCGGTTGTCATCCCTGATCACTCGAGGCACCAGCACGCGGGGTTCGATACTGACCGGTTCGTAGACCACCCGCTCGCGTATCGGGTCGTAACGCATCTCGACGTTACCGATCAGCGGAAAATCCTTCCGGAACGGGTGCCCGGTGAACCCATAGTCGGTCAGGATTCGGCGCAGATCATCGTGACCGTCGAACAGAATTCCGAACAAGTCGAAGGCTTCACGCTCGTACCAGTTGGCACAGGCCCAGATCGACGTTACCGAAGGCACCACCGGCATGTCGTCATCCGGCGCGGTGCAGCGCAACCGGATACGCGCGTTGAACTCCAGCGATAGCAGGTGATACACCACCATGAACCGAGGCCGCGACAACGTCGGCATGTCCAGACCCGAACCGAAACTCAGCCTGCCCGTGGATGCTGCATCGACCGCTCGACTGTAACTGGCCATGCCTTCCGTTTCGGTCGACCATTCGTCCTGACCGTGGGTGGCGTAGTCGACTCCGCACAAATCGCTCAGCTGAGCAAAACGCAGCTCGGCATGATCACGCAGAGTGGTTGCGACCTGCAGTAGCTTGTCCGCAGCGACGTCTATTTCTACAAGGTCTATGTTGATACGGATGCCTTCGACCAGATCCGTCTCGTCGGCAAATGCGGCTTCCGCAGCGTTTCGGACTTTCTCGAGTCGCGTGGTCATGTCAGCGGGCAATCGTGTTCGTGGTGCGGATCTTGTTCTGCAATTGCAGGATGCCGTACAGCAGAGCCTCGGCGGTGGGAGGGCAGCCGGGCACGTAGATGTCGACCGGGACGATCCGGTCACAACCTCTCACCACCGCATAGGAATAGTGATAGTAACCACCGCCGTTGGCACAGGAACCCATCGATATCACCCATTTTGGATCTGCCATCTGGTCGTAGACCTTGCGCAGCGCCGGCGCCATCTTGTTGACCAGCGTACCGGCGACGATCATCACATCCGATTGCCTCGGACTCGGCCGGAAGATGACGCCGAAGCGATCCATGTCGTACCGGGCGGCTCCGCAATGCATCATCTCCACCGCGCAGCAGGCCAGGCCGAAGGTCATGGGCCACAGTGATCCGGTACGTGCCCAGTTGACTAGCTTGTCAGCGGAGGTCGTGACGAAACCTTCGTCCAGAACACCTTCTATTCCCATTCCAGTGCTCCTTTCTTCCACTCGTAAATGAACCCGATCACCAGGATGAACAGAAATACACCCATGGCAGCGAATGCCTCACCGGAGATGCTGTCGAGCACGATGGCCCACGGCAACAGAAAGGCGATTTCCAGGTCGAAGATGATGAACAGGATGGCGACGAGGTAGTAGCGCACGTCGAACTTCATTCGCGCATCTTCGAAGGCCTCGAAACCGCACTCGTACGGTGAGTTCTTGTCTTTCGACGGGTTGGAAGGGCCGGCCAGACGACCCGCGGTGAGCAAGGCGACACCCAGTGCGAGCCCGATCAGTATGAACAGCAGCACCGGAAAATAGTTTGCTAGCAAGAGCGAAACCTCGAAGAGATGAAAATGTGGCAGACCTGCGCGCTGCCACGGGATCGCTGGAAACCAGCGCCAGTTTCTACAGGTCACCGCTACAACTGCTGTACGGCAGGACAGTCGCCGCGGATGAGTACGTCAGCATCGGCACAGAGCCCACGACCTCTCGCCGATAGGCCACGGCCACCGCCGGGCTCATCGATGAAAGACACTGGTGCAGCCCGGCCTCGGCATGAACACAGCAGCGGCATGTAATTATCGCAGATTGACGCTTCGACAGGGAAATCGGGAAGCAGACGTCAACCCCGGGGGCCGATCGACGCCGCGGGATATCAATGGTGAGCTACGGCCGGGGAGACTCCGGGCTCGTACAGCAGGAGGTAGCGATCGGGTAAGTCTGAGCGGGGAAGGCAGGATCCTGGCGCAGGCGACGATCAGAGGGCGATCGCCGGGAAGCTAGGATGACCCCTGGACTGTGTGTAGTGCACTGTGTGGTGCCGACGCCCGGACTCGAACCGGGACAGCTTTCGCCACTACCCCCTCAAGATAGCGTGTCTACCAATTCCACCACGTCGGCTAGTACTGTGGAGCGCGGCACTATAACAGGCCCGCGCGCTTTTTTCTCACAGACCCTGCTTTCTCACTGCCCGTTGGCAGGGTCGTCAGCGTTTTCGTCGGGCGCACCCGACTCATCAGGCGCCGGGGCGGCGAGATCGCCGTCGGCAGCCTCGTCGGCGACGGGAGCCGCCGGCAGCTCTTCGTCAGCTGTCGCGTCCGAGGTATCACCCGATGGGCCGGCGGGCAGATCCGACTCGGACTCTCCACCGGATGCCTCATCGACGGATTCCTCCGATACCCCGCCCGGAAGATCGTCGGCAGGCTCCTCGACATCGCTCTCACCGGCCGGCTGCTCGACGACGGAACCCGGCAGATCGGTCACGCTATCCAGCCCGCGATCCCGGTTGGCGGCAAGGTAGAACAATACCAGGCTGGTCAGGAAGAAAGCGGAAGCGACGCCGGTTGTCATACGGGTCATGAACGATGCCGACCCGCGCGCTCCGAATACGGTTGCCGATGCGCCACTGCCGAATGCCGCGCCGGCATCTGCTCCCTTGCCATGCTGTATCAGCACAAGACCGATCAGACCGACGGCCAGGGCCACGTGAATTACCAACGCGATGGACTGCATGCTTGTATGTCTATCCGAAATGAAAAGGTCTGAGGAACGACCCTGAGAACAGGAATGAGAGAGGTATCTTGTCAATCACCGGCACGATGTTTGGCACAGGCGCGACAGATTTCAAGGAACGCATCGGCATCTAGTGCGGCACCTCCGATCAGCCCGCCATCAATGTCAGCACAGGCGAGCAGGTCGGCGGCGTTGTCGGGTTTCATGCTACCGCCGTACAGAATGGTGACACGCTGCGCAGCCGTAGCCGACACCTCACTGACTTTTCGGCGTATGAAGGCATGCGCCGCCTGCGCCTGGCCCGGTGTGGCCGTCTTGCCCGTACCGATGGCCCAGACCGGTTCGTACGCTATGACCAGATCTTCGACACGGGCCACGCCCACCATGCCGAACACCGGTGCAAGCTGCGCTTCGAGTACCGCCTCCATCTGATCGGCATCGCGTTCCTCCAACGTTTCACCGACGCACAGGATGGGTGTCATCGATTCCTTCAGAACGGCATCGACACGAGACGCCACTGCGTCGCTTGATTCACTGAACTGGGAGCGCCGTTCCGAATGCCCCACGATCACGTACTCGACACCGAATTCCGCGAGCATGTTTGCCGCTACCTCACCGGTATGGGCACCCGATGCCTGTTCGGCACAGTTCTGCGCACCGAGGTGAACCGATGAATTTCCGACCACCTGCAGCACATCGGCGAGATGGACGAAGGTTGGGCAGAGAACGATATCGATATCGGAGCTGGTAGCACCACTGACGATCGCCTGCGCCAACGCCTCGACGGATGCACGACTACCGTTCAGCTTCCAATTGCCCGCAACGATCTTGCGCCTGTCAGACAACTGAACTCTCCATCGAAGAAACGGGTTGGGTACTCGGATGCCAGAAACTATGCACCTGCTTTCAGCGTTCAGGTGGTGGGACGACGCTTCTGGAAGGCCGTGAAGTGTACCTGTAGAACGGCTTGCCGTCCACCGTCACCCGGCCGAGGCCAACAGCCCGGACGGGCCGACCCTGGATCAGTATCAGTCGAGTGACTTGCCCACTACGGCAGCCACTTGATCGCAAAGGCGCTCGACCTCCGCCGCCACCTTGCCCTCGACCATCACGCGCACCAGAGGTTCCGTACCGCTCGGACGCAACAGGATGCGACCATCTTCGCCCAGTGCCTCGCGCGCTCGTTGCACGGCCTGCTGTATCTCCTCGTTCTGGTCGAGATTCACCCGCTGCTTGATCGGCACATTGCGCAGTACCTGTGGGTAGAGCGTCATGTCGGTCCGCAACCGTGCCAGCGACTGCCCGCTTGCTTTCATGACCGCCAGCACGCCCAGCGCCGCTACCGTGGCGTCGCCCGTGGTGACCCGATCGAGCATGATGATATGCCCTGAATTTTCACCCCCCAACTGCCAGCCTCGCTCCTTGAGCATTTCCAGCACATGACGATCGCCCACGGAGGCCCGTTCAAAGGGCACGCCCAGGCCTTCCAGGGCATGCTCCAGCGCGAGGTTCGTCATGAGGGTTCCCACGACACCACCCCCCAGCGAACCCGACTGATGCTGCGCACGGGCAAGCACGTAGAGAATCTCATCACCATCGACGATCTCACCACGATGGTCGACCATGATCAGCCGGTCGCCGTCGCCATCCAGAGCCACTCCGACATCGGCACGAGCCAGCAACACATGTGCCCGCAGGTTATCCGGCGCTGTCGCGCCGCATTCCTTGTTGATGTTGGTGCCGTTCGGCTCGGCTCCCACCGACACCACATCGGCGCCGAGTTCCTCGAACACGCGCCGCGCGATATCGTAGCCTGCGCCGTTTGCTGCATCGACCACCACCTTCATGCCGCTGAGGCGCAGACCCGATGGAAAGGTGCTCTTGCAGAATTCGATGTAGCGGCCTGCAGCGTCGTTGACTCGCACGGCTCGACCCAGATCGGCTGAATCCACCGTGGTCATTTCCTGATGCATCATCGCTTCGATCTCCTCCTCGAGCTCATCTGGGAGCTTCGTGCCTTCCGTGGAGAAGAACTTCAGCCCGTTGTCGTAGAACGGATTGTGAGATGCGCTGATGACGATGCCCGCGGCTGCCCGGAACGTACTCGTGAGATAGGCCACCGCCGGTGTCGGCATCGGCCCGAGCAAGCGGCTGTTGATACCGGCCGAAGCAAGGCCCGCCTCCAGGGCGGACTCGAACAGGTATCCGCTGATCCGAGTGTCCTTGCCGATCAGCACCTCCCGACTACCCTTCGACGCCAATACCCTGCCGGCTGCCCAGCCGATCTTGAGAACGACGGCTGCGGTCATCGGTGGAGTGCCCACGCGCCCGCGAATCCCGTCGGTGCCGAAGAATTCTCTTGCCATGGTGTGCCTGGTCCTGTTCCGATGATGAAAGCCTGTCAACCACCGGCGTTAACGCGTCGCCTTCGACGGTTGACAGGCAACGGGGTCACTCACCCGCATGGGGCGCGAAGTCTACCGCGTGTTGCACGGCCAGTGCCTGAACGGTCGGCGCCACATCGTGAACCCTTACCAGACTCGCACCCTGGCGTACGCACAGCATGGCGGCTGCAACGCTGCCGATGCGAACGCCTTCCGCCGATACGTCCTGCGGACCCGCTGTCGATGCAGCCTTCGGTCCATTCGCAAGACCGCGCGCGAGGATCGCACCTATCATCCTCTTGCGAGACAGGCCGGTCAGTACCGGCGCCAGGCGTGCGAGCGCAGGCAGGGCGCGCAGCAGTTGCAGGTTGTGCTCCAGTGTCTTGCCGAAACCAAAGCCCGGATCGATCATCAGGCTGGATGGCGCGAGACCCGCTTCCACGCACAGCGCCAGACGTTCACGCAAGAACCCCGCCACTTCATCAGCGACCTGAGCGTAGTCAGGCGATGCCTGCATCGTGCGCGGGCTACCCTGCATGTGCATCAGGCATACCGGCAAACGCAGGGATACGGCCATCTCGAGCGCGCCGGGTTCCTGCAGGGCACGCACATCGTTGATCAGATCGGCACCGGCATGCGCAGCCGCCTCGAACACTTCGGGTTTGCTGGAGTCGATGGAGATCAATGTATCGGTATCGCCTGCCAGCATCTCGATGACCGGAATGACGCGGTCAAGCTCCTGCTGAAGGCCTACCTCTTTCGCACCGGGACGCGTGGACTCACCGCCGACGTCGATGATGTCGGCGCCGTCATCGATCATGCGGCGAGCATGAGCCAGGGCCGTATCGCGATCGACGAAACGCCCGCCGTCGAAGAAGGAGTCGGGGGTGACATTCAATATGCCCATCACCCGAGGCCGATCGAACCGGAGGGACCCGCGTCTGCAATCGAGGCAGACCGGATCTGCGGAAGCGCTACTGACGTTCAATTAAACAGCCGTCGATGGGACCGGGCACGTGCTCCACGGAAGATAAAGCACGTGCAATTACCAGCTGCGGGAGAGCGGGCTTCTAGTGAAGGCTGGGTGACGGGTCGGCATCGTCGATGTCGTCCGAATCGTCGGCGCCGTCTATCTGGTCCTTGCGCTTGTCCTCCTTCTTGTCGAGTGACGGGCTACGCGTGCCGCTGGGCTTGCCGGTGGAATCGTCATCACCCCAGTCAGCCGGCGGACCCGGCTCCTTCCTATCCATCAGACGATCGATCTGACCCACATCGATGGTCTCGTACTTGATCAGCGCATCGGCCATGGTATGCAGGATATCCTGATATTCCTTCAGGATGCCCTCGGCACGTTCGTAATTGCGATCGATGAACAGGCGGATTTCCTCGTCGATGGCCTTGACCGTATTACCCGACATCGGCTTTTGCTTGGTCGACGACCGCCCGAGGAACACCTCGCCTTCCTCTTCGCTGTAGGCCAGCGGGCCGAGCTTGTCCGACAGCCCCCAACGGGTGACCATGTTGCGTGCAATCTCGGTGGCCCGCTCGATGTCGTTGGATGCACCAGTGGTCACGTGCTCGGCACCGAATATCATTTCCTCGGCAATTCGGCCACCGTAGAGCGTGGATATCTGACTCTCGAGCCTTGTCTTGCTATGGCTGTAACGATCCTCTTCCGGCAGGAACATCGTGATGCCCAGGGCGCGGCCACGTGGAATGATGCTGACCTTGTAGACCGGGTCGTGCTCCGGCACGATACGCCCGACGATCGCATGCCCGGCCTCGTGATAGGCGGTGAGCTTCTTCTCATCATCGCTCATGACCATGGACTTGCGCTCGGAGCCCATCATGATCTTGTCTTTCGCCCGCTCGAAATCACCCATGTCGACATGCCGCTCGTTGGAGCGCGCGGCGAACAGGGCGGCCTCGTTGACCAGATTGGCCAGATCGGCACCCGAAAAGCCCGGCGTGCCACGCGCTATCAGCGCAGGCTTCACGTCGTCGGCGATCGGTACCTTCGACATGTGCACCTTGAGGATCTGCTCGCGGCCTCGAACATCCGGCAGCGGCACGACCACCTGACGGTCGAACCGGCCCGGACGCAGCAGCGCCGGATCGAGTACATCGGGGCGGTTGGTGGCAGCGATGACGATGACGCCCTCGTTACCTTCGAAACCGTCCATCTCGACGAGCAACTGATTCAAGGTCTGTTCACGCTCGTCGTGCCCCCCGCCGAGACCGGCACCCCGATGCCGACCGACCGCGTCGATCTCGTCGATGAAGATTATGCAGGGCGAATGCTTCTTGGCCTGCTCGAACATGTCGCGAACCCGGGACGCACCCACACCGACGAACATCTCGACGAAATCGGAGCCCGATATGGTGAAGAACGGTACCTTCGCCTCCCCGGCAATCGCCTTGGCCAACAAGGTCTTGCCGGTACCGGGAGAGCCGACCATCAACACGCCACGCGGAATCTTGCCGCCCAGCTTCTGGAACTTGCCCGGATCGCGCAGGAACTCCACCAGCTCGGTGACCTCGTCCTTGGCCTCCTCGACCCCTGCCACGTCGGCAAAGGTGACCTTGACCTGATCTTCGTTAAGGAGCTTGGCCTTGCTCTTGCCGAACGACATGGCACCTCGGCCACCGCCACCGCCCTGCATCTGCCGCATGAAGAAGATCCAGAGCCCGAACAGGAGAATGAAGGGGAACCAGCTGATGAAGATGTTCAGCAGCAGGCTGGGGTTCTCCGGCGGAGCACGTTCAAAGGCCACATTGGCCCGCTCCAGCTCGCCGATCAGCGCAGCGTTGTCGGTCTCCGGGCTGTACGTCGTGAACGGCGTGCCGTCGCGTACGCCGGTGATCTCGACATCGTCGAACTTGACGTTATCGACCTGACCGTTCTTGACGCTACCGAGAAAATCCGAATAGGGAATCGTGTTCGGTGCCATGCGCTGGCCCCCGAGATTGTTGAACACAGTCATCAGGATGACCGCGATCACTACCCAGAGCAGCACGTTCTTTAGCAAGTCGTTCAATGCATTACCTCTCGGAGCCAGGAGGTATCGGAGACGGGCCATTGGGGCCTTTCACGGATGACCTCGGACTCACTGTTCTCGACGCTATCGGGCGCGACTGCCCTTCATGCTCATGTTACCTGCGAACTGTACTACAGCTGAGAGCGCCACATGGATCGAAGAGCGTACGGGCAACGTGTGCCCTGCAACCTTCAACGATTCAATTCTCTCGCAACGATGTAGACCTCACGACTGCGAGGCCGCGAAGCGGCAGGTTTCCGAATCTTCACACTGACGAACTCTTTACGCATCCGGGCGACAAACGGGTCGAAACCCTCGCCCTGAAAAACCTTGACCACGAATGCCCCGAACGGGTTCAACAACGACACCGCACTGTGCAACGCCAATTCTGCCAATGCGATGGCGCGTGCCTGATCGCTGGTCGGCACCCCGGAAAGATTGGGCGCCATGTCAGACAAAACAAGATCAGCGCCTGCCGGCCCGATGGCCGTATCGAGCTGCCCGCTCACGGTATCTTCAGTGAAGTCCCCGCGGATGAATTCGGTATGTGGCAGTGCATCCATCGGCAGGATGTCCGACGCGACCACCCGGCCCGTGACGCCTACCCGTGCCGCTATATACTGCGTCCAGCCACCGGGGGCTGCGCCGAGTTCCAGGACGCAGATACCGGGCTTCAGCAAGCCGTCCTTTTGATCCAGCTCGATGAGTTTGTAGACAGCGCGCGACCGATACCCGTCGATCTGAGCCTGCCGGACGTGCACATCGTCGACATGTTCACGCAACCAACGATCACTGCTCTTGCCGCGTTTGCTACTCATGGCCCCTGACGATTATAGTTGAGCGCAATGAAACGAAATCGACAATCGGCAGGCAGCACCGAAGGTTCACGCCGAACCGGTGCACCCGACGCCCCCCTCCCCCTGACGGAGCGCCAGTTGAGCAAGGCCCAGCTACGCCACCTGCGCAGTCTGGCCCACGCACTCAAACCGGTGGTACGCGTGGGCGCACAGGGCGTGGGAACCGGGGTTCGCCGCGAACTCGACATTGCCCTGCTGCAGCACGAGCTGGTCAAGGTGAAACTGGCCGGTGAGAGCCGCGAGGCACGTGCCGAACAGCTGACCAGCCTGGCGCACGATGCGGGTGCGACAGTTATCCAGAGCATCGGCAGCACAGCCGTGATGTTCCGACGCAATCGGCGCAAGCCTAAGATCCAGTTCGAAACGGGCAGCTGAGGTCCCATGAAGGCTAACGGATGCCAGGCTCTGGCATCTCGGGCAGGAATACACTGGCCCGCAACCCACCCAGGCGGCGTGAGCGTTCGAACTGCAGGCGTCCATCATAGATTTCGACGATATCCTTGACGATGGACAACCCCAACCCGTGGCCGTCCACGCTTTCATCCAGCCGCACGCCGCGCCCGGTCAGCAGTACGAGTTCGTCCGGTGAACAACCGGGGCCATCGTCCTCCACCTCTATGATCACACCCCTGACCCGCCTGACCTGCACCATTACCACCCCGTTCGCCCACTTCACCGCGTTGTCCATCAAGTTGCCGATCAGTTCGAGCATGTCCTGACGATCATGGTAGAGCGCCACATCGGGGGCCACCAGTATACGGATGTCGACGGACTTGTCGGAATACACCTGGCGCAACAGCCCCGTGAGGCTCGGTAGCTCGGCATCCAGATCGAACAGCTGCCCTGCCGAGCCGCGGCCGGCCAGCCGCGCACGCTTCAGCTCACTGTCGATCAGCTGGTGAATCCTCTCGGCGTTCAGAGCGATTTCCAGACGGTGTGGCAAGGCACCTGATTCATCCGTGTCACACGCCCGCAGTAGCACACTCAATGGCCCCTTGAGGGTGTGTGCCAGATTGCCCAGTGCGTTACGTGACTGCTGGAGGCGTTTGTCGAAGCGTAGCAACAGACGGTTGAATTCCTGCACGAGAGGCTGAATTTCCCGCGGCACCGCTTCCGACAACGCCTCAGCCTGACCGTGCTCCAAGCGCGTGATGTCTTCCCGAATTCGCTCCAACCTGCGCACGGACCCGCGGATGATCAGCCGTTGCACCGACAGCAATGCCACCATCAGCACCAGCGAGCTACCAGCGAAGAACCATTGAAACACCAGCAGTCGCGACTCGATCGGTGAGACATCCTCGCCGACCGCGAGCGTGAAGTACTGACCGTGCGAGGAATAGCCTCCCAACCACAACAACAGCGGTTCCTGATGACTGCCCACCCCGCGCAGCGTGCGCTGCTGGCCAGGCACCAGCATCGGTATGCGCAGACGCAGGTCTGCAGCCGAGGCTGACGTGACCCGCACACCACCGCGCGCCCGAACCATGAAAAAACGCCCCGAGCCCGGGCGCCTGAAATCCGCATGCCCGACGGCATCATCCGGCGCAGGTACCGTCAGCCGATCCGTGGTCGCCCGGATGTCATCGCTGAGTATCACGGCTTCCGCCTGCAAGCGGGCGACCACCAGGCTTTCCGCCAGCAACCGACTGGCCAGAGACCCGGCCCACCAGAACAGCACCATCAACAGCAACAGGCTGACCGCCAGCCCGAGCTGCAGGCTGCGCTCGAGAGAATTCAAACCGTCGGGTCGTTGAAGACATAGCCCTGCCCGCGCTTGGTCAGGATCATCTGGCTGCCGATCTTTTCACGTAGCCTTCGTACATAGACTTCGATCAGGTTACTGTCACGATCATTCGACTGGTCGTAGACGTGATCCGAGAGCTGCGACTTGGAGAGAATCTTGCCGCTGTTCAGCATCATGTAGCGCAACAGCCGAAATTCGGTGCCGGTGAGCTGCTGAGCCGGCTGTTCTGCCACCGCCACGGTCTGAATCTCCTCATCGAGCCTTAGTGAGCGAGTTTCGATGCAATGTGCGATGCGCCCGTGACGGCGGTAGATCAGTGCCCGCACCCGCGCAATCAGCTCTTCCACGTGAAAGGGCTTGCCAAGGTAGTCGTCCGCGCCAGCCTTGAAACCATCGACCCGTTCGTACCAGGCATCGCGTGCCGTCAGCACGATCACCGGTACCCGGTTGTCACGCTTTCGCCAGGCTTGCAGTACCTCGAGCCCCGAGCGCTGCGGCAGACCCAGGTCGAGAACCACGGCATCGTACGGCTCCGTATCACCCAGATGTTCGCCATCGATGCCATTGCTGGCTACATCCACCGCGAAACCGGCCTTGGCCAGATCGCTGCGCGTGTAGCGTACGAGCTCGATGTCGTCTTCAATCAGCAGCAGACGCATCAGCCCCTACCCTGCCGCGGAATGGTGCACGCGGTAACCGGCAGACGCCACCCATGGACGACCGAACCGATCAGGGCCGCTAGCAGCAATGCCTCCTCCACCGAATGCATGGTGATTCTGGAGGCCAGGCTGACAGTCTCAGCGACCAGGTCGGTAGTTTTCTGCTGCATGGCTGACTTCGATGACCCGTTCCAGGTTGCCGCGAGTGTGCCTGATCATGACCTGCCAGACCAGCCGGACCGTCGGCATCGGAGGCTGGCAAGCAAACGCACGTGAGGCTGGTATTCTGTGACCAATTGCGTAGGATTAGACTGCAGTCAACCCAACAGCATCAGACAATGAACCGGAATCTGAAGTTTTTTTATGACAAGGAGGGTACTCCGCGTGCGCGAGGGCCTCATGCCGAACAGGTCTTGATGACGTTTCTGGAAACTGACGTCCAAGGAAGTGATCATGTCTGCCACGACATCATGGATGACCTGACGGCTATCGAAGACGGCTCGGCCGAGATGCGCGAGTTCGAGGGAAATGCACATACGGTCACCATCGACGCCGAAGGCGTGGTGGTCAGGCTGCGCGACGCGGTATCACCCGACTCGGATTCCAGGAATACGACTGAAGATACCGGTGTACCCCCGGCCACAGCCACCGCGAGCGCCGTCGAATCCCGCCCGGCAGTGGGCGGGCCGGGTCGCGGTGAAGACGCAACCTACCGAACCGGCCTCAAGCACTTTCGCCAGATTCTCGAAGATTGGGAAGCGTTCATTCTCGATGACCTCGATGACCCGGACGAGTCTGCCGATGTCTGAACGGCATGCCAAGGTCGTCCGCCGCGCCCGGAGCGGTGCGCGCTGAACATATCGCCCGCCGTTCGTCGCGTCGGCACCGCCGATGTCGACTGGCTGTCGGCTTTGTCGCGGCATGAAATCGAAGCGGATCTGCCCTGGTCGTGGACCCCGCCGAGAGTGCGTCAGGTACTGGCGCAACCGGACACCAACGCCTACGTTGCCACGGTCGATGGCGCTCGTATCGGCTTCAGCATTGCCTCGCTCGGCTCGCGCCAGGCACATCTGGTGTTGCTCGCGGTGTTGCCGGACTGGCGTCGCATGGGGCTCGGCTCCCGTTTGCTCGAATGGCAGCTGACATCCGCGCGAACCGCTGGTCTGGTGCGCATGTCGCTCGAGGTACGAGCCCGGAACCGGTCGGCCAGGCTGTTCTACCAGCGTCAGGGTTTTCGTTTCGAACGTAACATTCCCGGTTACTACAGCCGCCGCGAAGATGCCGTGCGGATGACGCTCGCCCCGCTGCGCCTGGCCAACGGCTGACGTTTCGCCAGGGTGCGTTCCCGTGACGCATCTGAAACGTGCTCATCGCGTATACTCCTACTGTTCGTAAGGTAATTTCGTCGTAAACACCGTCTGCCACCCGAGTGGCTTTGCCGATCGCGGACTTTTCCGACTACCGATCTGTTCTGGCGCCTTTCGTGGTGCAGATGTGTCAGCCAACCAACGAAGTATCAGGAGATATTCGATGACCGACAAGAAACGCCGTCAGGTACTGTTCATGATGGGCGCGACCGCAGTCGCCGTGCCTGTCAGCGCTCTGATCGGCTCGCTGCCCAGCCACGCCGCCGAAATGGTTGATCCGGAATCCACCGAAGCGAAGAACCTGGCCTACGTGGCCGAGTCCGAGAAACCGGATCAGAAGTGCAGCAACTGTGCGCTGTACCAGGCTGAGGACGGCGCCGACAATGGTGCCTGCCCGTTGTTCGCGGGCAAGCAAGTGCATGCGGCCGGCTGGTGTAGCGCATACGCGCCCATGGGCTGAATGCAGGAGCCTGTGCGGTGGAAACCTCGTTTTCCGCCCTGCAGGCGTGCGGTTCAGGCACGCTTTCCGATGTCGGGGCGTGCCTCGCATGAAGGAACTTCGGGCCGGTACGTCAGATTTGCACGCATGGCACGGTAGGGTAACGGCTGAGGCGGTTCGGTTTACAATCGCGCTCCCTCAATCATTTCCGGTGTATTTATGGCGGCAAGCCTGCTAACTCTTCTCGATGACGTCGCGACGATTCTCGACGACGTCGCCGCCATGACCAAGATCGCCACCCGCAAAACGGCCGGGGTTCTGGGCGACGATCTCGCCCTCAACGCACAGCAGGTCAGCGGCGTGCAGCCCGATCGCGAACTGCCCGTGGTCTGGGCGGTGGCCAAGGGCTCCTTCTACAACAAGCTCATACTGGTACCGGTTGCACTGATCATCAGTGCCGTGGCCCCTTGGGCAATCACGCCCCTGTTGATGCTCGGTGGGCTATTCCTGTGCTACGAGGGTGTGGAAAAGCTCGTACACACCTTTTTTCACAAGGCGTCCGATCAGGCCGAGAAGGCGGCTCGAAAGAAGGCGAACAGTGACCCTGCCATCGACCTGGTCAGTGTCGAGAACGAGAAGATCAAGGGCGCCATACGCACGGATTTCATTCTTTCGGCGGAGATCATCGTGATATCACTGGGTACCGTGGCCGACGCGTCCTTCACGGTGCGCCTGGCCGTGCTGGCGGCCATTTCCATGATCATGACGGTGGGTGTGTACGGGCTGGTTGCCGGCATCGTCAAGCTCGATGACCTGGGCATGCATCTGAGTGGCCGCGACAGCACGAGCCCGACCAAGTCCGCAGACGGCGAAGGCAATGCTCGACCGAAGACAGGCGCCTCGGCATCGATAGGCAACGCGATCCTCTGGTTCGCGCCTTGGCTGATGAAGACCCTCTCGGTCGTTGGAACCGCCGCCATGTTCATCGTCGGCGGTGGCATCATCACCCACGGCTTTCATGCACTGGCCGGGTACATCGCCGCTACCAGTGACGTGGTCGGCAGACTTCCAGGTGTCGGTGACATTCTCGCCGGGCTCACGACCATCGCCCTCGACTCGCTGATCGGCGTGGCCGCCGGGGCTGCGGTGCTGGGTATCGTCACCCTGGTGCAGCGCATGCGCGGGAAAGGTGTGGCCGCTCACTGAGCGTTGCCCGGGGTTACCGGTCGAGATCACTCTCCGGCTGCGCATCGGTGTCGGGAATGCGCTGGCCGGGCTGACTTTCGGGTGCAACGGTACGCGTCACCGTACCCGGCGTACCACCCGCTCTTGCATCGATGCTTTCCGACGCATCGGCGTGCTCGCTGATCTTCTTGTCCAACGGTTCGAGCAGGCCGACCCGGGCCGCCCGCTCCTCCCATTTCTCACGCGCCAGCGCCTGCATGTCGGTACTGCCATCCGATTCGTCGACGATCTCCAGCCCCAGCAAAGTCTCGATGACATCCTCCATCGACACGAGACCTGCCGTGCCGCCGAAGTCATCCACGACCAGCGCGATCTGTTCATTCTTCTCCGTGAATCGCTCGAATAGCCTCGGCACCGGAAAATCCTCCTGAACCGCGATGATATCCCGCCGCAACTCCTTCAGCAGTGTGTCGTCGCTGCCTTTCACCAGATGGTTCAGCATTTCGAAACGCAACACGTAACCGGTCACGTGATCCAGTGATCCATCGAACACCGGGATGCGGGAAAACCTCAGATGAGGCAGGCGATCATACAGTTCGCGCACCGTGGACTCTTCCGAGGCTGCCTCGACTACCGTGCGTGGCGTCATGATATTGCGCGACAGGATCGACTCGAAGTCCATGAGATTGCGCATGATCGACGACTCGCCGGCATCGAGCACGCCCTCCTGCTCACCGAGATCGGCCATTGCCATGAAGTCTGCCCGATTCAGGATGCTGGTTTCCTTGTCTTTCTTCAACAGACGGGTAACGATCTGACTGATGAACACCAGTGGAGCCAGCAGCTTGATGATGATGTTCAGCGACTTCACGGTGAAGCCTGCGAGTTCGCGCCAGTAGTTGGCACCGATGGTCTTCGGAATTATCTCCGACAACAGCAATATGGCCAGCGTCATGACCACAGGTGTGATCACGCTGGCCATCAGCGAGGCTCCCCAGATCGCGGTGGCCTGGGCGCCGACACCGATCGCTCCCACGGTATGGGCGATGGTGTTCAGCGTAAGAATGGCGGACAGCGGACGGTCTATGTCAGCCTTGAAACGCTGCAGTGACTCGCCCGGCTCACCCCCCTCCTGCACGCTGGCCTGGGTAAACGATGGCGTGATGCTCAACAGCACCGCCTCCCAGATCGAACACAGGAACGAGAATATGATGGATATGAAGAAGAACGCGATGAGCAGTGTGTACATGAAAATGTCCGGCGCCGACGGAATGCGGCTGCGTGCTGCGCCGATGGTACCTGAGGCAGTTGCCATGGTGCTACCGGACCAGGGCGTGGAGGTCATGGCTTGAAACCGGACCGAAACGACCTGTGGTTCGCACCGCTTGGCGGTTGTGGCGAGATCGGCATGAACATGAACCTCTACGGTCATGACGATGACTGGCTGATGATCGATTGCGGCGTCACCTTTCGCGATGCCGATGGCGGCTCGCGCAGTGGCTACGATATCCAGATGGCCGACCCGGCGTTTGCCGTGGCACGCCGCGACTCCCTGCGCGGCCTGTTGCTCACCCACGCGCACGAGGATCACATCGGTGCCGTTCCCTGGCTATGGCCGCGTCTGCGATGCCCCGTGTTCGCCACCGCCTTCACCGCCGAAATGTTGCGTCGCAAGCTGCAGGAACACGGCCTTGCAGACCAGGTACCGATTCATCTCGTCGAACCCGGTACGAGGCATCGGCTCGGTGGTTTCGATATCGAGTGGCTACCGCACACTCATTCGATTCCCGACCCGTGCGGTATCGTGCTGCGCTGCGCTGCGGGTTCCGTATTTCACACCGCCGACTGGAAACTGGATTCGCAGCCACAGGTTGGCCATCGCTACAGCGAGGCCCGCTATGCCGCCCTCGGCAATGAGGGGTTGGATGCGCTGGTGTGTGATTCGACCACCGCCACGCTCAGCGGGCATTCCCTGTCGGAAGGCGACCTGCATGCAGGCCTGCTCGCTCAGGTACAGGCGTCGAAGGGGCGAGTCATCGTTGCCTGCTTCGGCAGCAACATTGCGCGACTGCACACGCTGGCTCGTGTCGCGGCAGCCACCGACCGGCATCTGGGTCTGCTCGGCCGCTCGTTGATCAACACGATGTCAGTGGCACGCACCGTGGGTATCTGGCCGTCCACCACTTCCCTGGTCGATCCGGCGCACCTGGGTTACCTGCCGCGCAACACATTGCTGCTGGTAGCGACCGGTAGCCAGGGCGAGCCGCGTACCGCCCTCAACCGCCTCAGCCACGACAGCTTTCGCGACCTGTCCCTGCACGCTGGCGACACCGTCCTGTTCAGTGCCCGTGCCATTCCCGGTAACGAGCCTGCGATAGAGGCCTTGATAGAGCGTCTGCGGGCACGCGAAATCAGGGTGATTCAACCGCACGACAGCGAACTGCCGATACATGCCTCGGGGCATCCGGCCGCCGACGAACTGCGCTCACTGTACGGCTGGACGCGCCCGCGCCTGCTGATTCCCGTACACGGCGAAACCGAACACATGACTGCCCAGGTGCAACTGGCGCGATCAGCAGGTATCGAGCGACAGCTGCTCGGGCGGAACGGGGATCTGTTCGAGATCGCTCCGCACAAGGCGATCAGGCGCGGTGCCGTGGAGGTGGCGAGGCTTGGCGTCGGGCGCAGAAAACTCGAAACGATCCCGGCCCCTCCGGCGAGCGACCAACTCGGCAGGCAAGCCACATGAACAGGCTTGTCCGAGGATCGTGAGGGTCACCCCGTCACGAGTAAGACTCCTGCCGCTTGACAGGTCATCATCGGCTCTTGGTCCCCAGGGCACGAATACAGCCGAGCCACCCGCACCGCCGCAACGTAAAACCTTGCGAAAAGTAAAATAAACAGCGGGTAATCCCAGCGAGTGACATTATGCTAGAAGCGTTCGACGCACTGACGTTGGCGCGATTCCAATTCGCGTTCACGGTCTCCTTTCACTTCATCTTTCCCAGTTTCAGTATCGGTCTTGCAAGCTATCTGGCAGTTCTCGAAGGTTTGTGGCTGTATACCGGGCGAGATGTATACATGCGCCTGTTCAAGTACTGGGTAAAGATCTTTGCGGTGGCCTTCGCCATGGGTGTGGTGTCAGGCATTGTCATGTCATATCAGTTTGGCACCAATTGGGCACGCTTTTCCGACATCGCCGGGCCGGTGATCGGGCCCCTGATGGCCTACGAGGTGTTGACCGCCTTCTTTCTCGAAGCAGGCTTCCTCGGTGTAATGCTGTTCGGACTCAAGAAAGTAGGGCCACGCCCGCATTTTGCGGCCACCCTGATGGTAGCCATCGGCACCGTGGTCTCGGCGACCTGGATTCTCAGCGTGAACAGCTGGATGCACACTCCCGCAGGCTTCACGACAGACGCCGCCACCGGTCAGTACCTGCCGGTGAACTGGATGGAAATCATCTTCAATCCATCGTTTCCGTACCGACTCGCGCATACGGTGACGGCTGCCTATCTGACTACCGCGATGGTCGTCGGTGGTGTGGGTGCCTGGCATTTGCTGCGCGGACATCGCGACCAGGCAGCGGTGCGCAAGATGTTTTCCATGGCCATGTGGATGGCCGCGTTGGTCGCCCCGTTGCAAATCCTTCTCGGTGACCTGCACGGTATCAACACGCTCGAACACCAGCCGCAGAAGGTCATGGCCATGGAAGGGCATTTCGACAGCCATGATAACGGCGCGCCGCTGATACTGGGTGGCATCGTCAACGAGGCGGAGAAGCGTGTCGACTATGCCGTCGAGATACCGAAACTGTCGAGCCTGATTCTAAAGCATGACCTGAACGCCCCTCTGGCGGGTCTGGATACGATCGACGATGACCTGGAACCACCGGTTGCCATCGTGTTCTACAGTTTCCGCCTCATGGTCGGGCTTGGCATGTTGATGCTGGCACTGGGCGTTCTGAGCCTGTTGTGTCGCTGGCGCGGCACCCTGTACGGTAACCGCTGGCTGCACAGGTTCGCCCTGGCGATGGGGCCATCCGGATTCGTTGCGGTCATCGCCGGCTGGGTGACCACCGAGGTGGGCCGGCAACCGTACACGATCTACGGCAACCTGCTGACCGCCGACTCCGTGTCGCCGTTGCAGGCGCCTGCGGTCGCTGCATCCCTGATCGCCTTCATCGTGATCTATTTCGTCGTCTTCGGTGCAGGTGTGTTCTACATCATGCGGATGATGGGTCAGGTACCGCGCCTGGAGGAAGACCATGAGGCGACAAGGGAGGTGACGCGTAGTGCCGGCATCACCCCCGGGCCTTCGATGATCGACGACATGCCTCAGGGCGCACGCTGATGGAAGGCGATGTACTGAGTGTGGTCTGGGCCGGCATCATCGTGTTCGCCGTGTTCGCCTATGTGGTCATGGACGGCTTCGATCTCGGCTGTGGCCTGCTGTTCTGGCTATATCCGGAACAGGAGGATCGGGACATCATCATGAATACCGTGGCCCCGGTATGGGACGGTAACGAAACCTGGCTGGTACTCGGTGGCGGCGGCCTGTTCGCCGCGTTTCCCTTGGCCTACAGCGTTCTGATGCCGGCACTCTATGCGCCGATCATCGCGCTGCTGCTGGGTCTGGTATTTCGGGGCGTGGCGTTCGAGTATCGCTGGAAGACAGTGCGGGCGCGCTGGATCTGGGATTTTGCCTTCATCGGCGGATCGTTGGTGGCCTCGCTTGCGCAAGGTATCGTGCTCGGCGCGATCATCCAGGGTGTGGAAGTCGAGAACCGAGGGTATGCCGGTGGCTGGTGGGACTGGCTGACACCATTCAGCCTGACCTGTGGGGTTGCCGTGGTCGCCGGATACGGCTTGCTCGGCTGTACCTGGCTTGTCATGCGGACCGGTGAGGAATTGCAGGCGCGGGCGCGTAGACTTTCATGGCCGTTCGGCATAGCGACGATGATCTTCATCGGTATCGTCAGTCTGTGGACCCCGTTCGTCGAGCAGGCCTACTTCGAACGCTGGTTCGAGTCCACGATACGTCTGTTCACGGTGCCGGTGCCGCTGGCCGTTCTGCTCATCGGCTTCCTGATGTTCAGGAGCCTGCGAGTTCACCATCATGAGTACCGACCATTCGTGCTCACGCTGATCCTGTTCGCGCTGTGCTTCGTCGGCCTGAGTATCAGCCTCTTCCCCTATATCGTACCGCCTTCAATCACAGTGTGGGATGCCGCCTCTCCACCGAAGAGCCAGTGGTTCATGCTGGTCGGCGTGATATTCACGATGCCATTGATCATCGGCTATACCGCTTACGCGTACTGGGTGTTTCGTGCCAAGGTCGATGCCGATACCGGGTATCATTGACAATGACCTCACGCAAGGATCAGGCATCGGCTACTGCGGGTGAGAACAGCAACGAGGTGCTCCGGGACGATCGCCCAAAGGCGTCGGTTTCCCGAACACGAGCCGCGAGCGATCTCGCCTCGCCTGACCGGCAGATGGCCGAACAGGGTCCGCTGCGTGAACGATTGCTCTGGATGGTGGCGCTGTGGCTGGCAAGCGTGCTGTGCGTGACCATCCTGGCCTATGCGATACGCCTGATGATCATGCCGAGTTGACCGGACACGCGCTCAGCTCATAACCCACGTTGCGCAGTCGGCGCAGGCGCCAGCCGGAACCGGTGGCATTGAGCATCTTCTTGCGCACGCGGCAGGCCGCCGTGTCGATGCGGCGGGTGTCCATTGAGCTGGGCAACGACCATACCGACGTCATCAGTTCGTCATTCGTGACGACGCGGGCTCTATGAAAGAACACGTAATGCGCGAACTCGTACTCCTTGGGGTTGAGATCAATGGGATTGCCCTCGTACATCACCACGCGCTTCTGCAGGTCGAAGACGAACGGATCGACGACGAGGTGCTGCAGTTGCGAATGGAAGTGCTGGCGCAAGGCCGCTTTCAGCCTGACGAGCAGTAGAGACTCCGGCTCATCGATCGAGAAAAAATGATGCGCACCGGCCTCCAGCGTCTGCACCACGGCGCTTTCCGATCGGCAGTCCGACAGCACGATCAGCCGATTGCCCCCGGTATGCTCCGGTAGTAGCGGAATCGGTGCACCGGGTGACTGCCGATGACACACGAGCATGGCGGAGGATGGAGTCTGAGCCGACTCGCCCGAATCGGGCAACGCACCGGACGTCGGTGCCGCGGGCCTCACCAGCAGCGGCTGATAGTCGAGCTTTCGCAACAGGCGTACCAGACGGGCGCCATCGCTCCCGCATGAGGCCGAAACGAGAACCTGCCCGAGAGAACCGCAGGTACGACGCTCCCCAGGGAAAGGCACACTACTACCGCCAGAGCGTACTTCACTGCTGACAGGACTCATGTTGTCCGCGCTCCTCGACATGCCGTCGGCGACCGTGCGCGCCTGCAACGGCGAATGAAGCGCCGAGTCTAAGGTCGAAGAGGCCTGCTGTGGAGATAGCGACACGATGCTTTACATCCTCGAATCAGCGAAGGGAATCACCTCCGGTGTGAGGACATACGCATCCATCGAGAGCCAGGATGCAGATCGTGCATTTCGCGCATCGCACGGGAATGCGATGGACGGGAAGATGGTGGCTACACCTAGATTCGAACTAGGGACCCCAACATTATGAGTGTTGTGCTCTAACCAACTGAGCTATGTAGCCAACGCTGCCAGCCCGGAAGTTTCGCAAAGCGGTGAAGGTTCTGTCAAGTCGCCGGTGCAAGTTCCGTCACGGCTACCCGATCAGGAATCAGGCATTGCACCACCGGGTGTTGGCATCGTCCGACTGATCACGTCGCCTACCATCTCCGCGGTGGCTGCGCACAAGGTCCAGCCCAGATGGCCATGCCCGGTGTTGTAGTAGACCCCAGGCAGCTTGCCGGCGCCCACCCGAGGCATCATGTTCGGCATCATCGGCCGCAGGCCTGCCCACGGCACCACATGCTCGGTGTCCATGTCCGGAAAGAATCGCCTGCACCAGCTCACCAACGGGCGAATTCGATCTTCACGGATATCGTAATTGACGCCATTGAACTCCGCGGTGCCCGCGACTCGCAACCGATCCTCACCCAGCCGGCTGGTCACCGCCTTGGCGTGATCGTCGAGCAGGCTCACCCAGGGTGCCGATTCGCGGCTTTCGGCGTTTGGCAGGTCTACCGTGATGGAATATCCCTTGACCGGGTATACGTTGACCCTGTCACCGAGCAGGGCGCCGAAACGCCGGCTTTCGATACCTGCGCAGATCACCACACCGTCGAAATCCTCGCGTTCGACGGTGAAACCCTCGTCTACGGAATAGGTCACCTGTATACCGGAGCCCGAATGCTGAACCTGCTGGACACGGGCATCGAAGCGAAAGCGTGCGCCGAGGCGTTCGCAGGCCTTCGCCAGACCACGGGTGTACTTGTGGATATCACCCGTCGAGTCACTTTCGGTGAAGAACCCGCCATAAGGTTCGCCGCGCAGGGCAGGCTCGATGCCGCGCATTTCCTCAGGGGTGACCGCGCGGCGCTCGAGCCCACCGCGCGCCAGCAGCGCACTCACCCGCTCCGCGTGCTCGAAACCCTTGCGATCGACACAGATGTGCAGGATGCCGCGCGATTCATGATCGAAGTCGATGTTCTCCCGTGCGGCCCACTCGAACAGGTGCTGACGCGCGGCGATTGCCAACCGGGCAGACTCGACGGTATTGGTCTCGTAGTGCGGAATGCTACCGACGAACTCGGCCATCCATGAATACTTGTGCCATTCCGGACGCGGATTGATCAGCAGAGGGGCGTCGCGCTTGAACATCCAGCGGATCCCTTTCAAGACCGTGGACAGCTGTGTCCAGACTTCGGCATTCGATGCGGACAGCTGTCCGCCATTGGCGAACGAGGTCATCATCGCGGCGTAGCGATTCCGGTCGAGCACGGTGACCTTGTAGCCTCGCTGCAGCAGCGAGTAGGCGGTGGTGACGCCGGTGATACCGGCGCCGATGATGGCGATATGTTTCATGATAGCGATCAGCTTCGACGTGCCCGGGAAGTGCAGCGCCGGGGAGTATGCCGCGATGGACCACTTCTTGCGAGCCCATCCGTCGTAGCCCGTCCGTGGACGACGACCATCACCACCCTGTTTCCGAAACTGCCGAGCCCGCACGACACCCCTCTGCGGAATCGAGAACGCGTCCTGAGCCTTGCTCCAGGGCCGGCCTGTGTGCTCACCGCCATCGTGTTGTTCGGCTCGGGCACTGCATTCGGTGCCGACCCGCGACTGAAACTTTCCGGCTTCGGCACCCTGGGCTACGTCGCCACCGGTTCGTCGCAGGTGAGCTACCACACACGGGATGGCGGCGAGCGTGCCGACCACCACGGTTCGTTCAAGGTCGATTCACGACTCGGGGTACAGGGCAACCTGTCATTGAGCGAACGCTACTCTGGCACCCTACAGATCCTGACACGCCAGGATGACGAGGGTGACTTTGCCCCCGCCGTGGAATGGGCGTTTGCCAAGGCGCAACTGACGCCGACGGTGGGCGTGAGAATCGGCCGTATCGGAGCGCCGCTGTTCATGGTGTCGGATTTTCGCGAGGTCGGTTATGCCAACCTGCAGCTACGATCGCCGGAGAACGTGTACGTGCAGGTCCCCCTGCGCACATTCGATGGCGCGGACATCATCGGTCAGTTCGAGACGGGGGAGACACTGATTACCGCTCAGGCGTTCGTCGGCGAATCAAAGGGCAATCTTCCCGGCGATATCGTTCTCGAGTTCAACGACGTGGTCGGGTTGAACATCACCTTCGAACATGACATCACCAAGTTGCGCCTGGGTCACGTGAGTACCGATATCACCACGAAACTGCCCGAAATCGAGCAGCTATCCGTAGTGCTCGATGCCGCAACCCAACAGTCGCCCGCTCTGGAACCCCTGGCGAAAGACTTTCGCGGTGGCTCGCGTAAGGGCTCCTTCAGCGGGGTCGGCCTGGAGCTGGATTTCGATCCGATGTTCCTGAGTGCTGAATTCACCCGACGTCGAACCCGTGACAGTTTCGCTCCGAACCTTTCCGGCTGGTACGTCGCCGCCGGGTATCGCTGGGGTGATCTGACACCCTACGTCGCCGTGTCGGCACTGCGACAGGACAGCAGAACGCGGCCGGTGCTGACCCTACCCCCGGAACTTGGCGCCCTGCAAAAGCCAGTGGACAACGTCTACCGGGACAAGTCACAACAGGCCATTACGCTGGGGCTGCGTTGGGACCCGCTGGAAAACATTACTTTGAAGGCGCAGATCGAGAATGTCGATCGAGAGACCGACGGCGAAAATTTCGACAATCTGTCCCCGGCCGCCGACGGTACGAGCGTCCAGATCTACAGCCTTGCCCTCGACTTCGTTTTTTGAAGACGAACGGAGACAACTCATGAAACACCTGCACACCACTCTCTGCCTCACACTGTTGCTAAGCATGCCGCTTCCAGCAGAGGTATCCGCCGACACGGTGGTCATCGTCAATGCGCAGAACCGTACACAGTCGTTGAGTGCCAGCGACGTGCGCAAGCTGTTCCTCGGCAAGAGCCGCGTGCTACCGGACGGCTCCCGTGCCGTACTGGTGAGCTACGAACCCATCCGTTCGGAATTCAATCAGCGTGCGCTGCGCAAGAAGGATTCCCAGGTCAAGGCCGCGTGGTCACGATTGCTGTTCTCCGGCCGCGCCGAGCCTCCACGTGAGTTCGGAAGCGCACGGGATGCGATAGCCTTCATCGCCACCAATCCCAGCGCGGTCGGCTACATCGACGAAGACGACCTGACGGATGACGTGAAAGTCGTATTCGCACTGAAATGAACACCGGCTTCAAGTACAAGGCAAGGGCGGTGTACCGTACAACCAGACCCTATGCGGCCATGCGTCTGTCACTGGGCCTGGCAGCGACTATCGTATCGACTCTGGCGGCGGGCTTGGTCGGATGGAGCCCGGCGCTCGGCGCCGACCCGGCGGTACGATGGTCCGGCTTCGGCACACTGGGCTATGTGACCACCGATTCACCCGATGTGGTCTATCGTAACGTCGCAGCGGGCGATGGCGCTGATGGCCATGGTTCGCTGGAGGTCGATTCACGCCTCGGAGTGCAGGCCAATGCCACGCTCTCGCCGTTGTTCTCGGCCGTTGTGCAGGTGCTGGCGCGCGAGGATGCCGACGGAGATTTCACGCCGGGTCTGGAATGGGCATTCGCCAGAGCTCAGATGACTCCGACCCTGGGAGTTAGAATCGGACGCATCGGTGCACCGATGTTCATGGTCTCCGACTTCAGGGAGGTGGGGTATGCCAACACGCTGATGCGGCCACCGGAGGATACCTACGCTCAGGTACCGATTCGAACGTTCGACGGTGCCGATGTCATCGGCCAGTTCGAGCTGGGTGAGACACTGCTGAACGTACAGGCCTTCATCGGCTCGGCGGAGGCCAAGTTTCCGCTGGGTCGGCGTATCGACTTCAAGGATCTCGCAGGCGTCAACCTGACACTGGAGCGCGGCGCCATCCGGCTTCGGTTGGGACACGTGACTACCCGCCTGGGCACCCACTTTCCGGATCTCTTGCCATTCTCACAGGCACTGGAGGCCGCCTCGCAGCAAGTACCTTCACTACAGGCGGTCGCGAAAGACTTCACCGACCAGTCGCGACGTGGTGGCTTCAGCGGTATCGGTCTGGAGCTGGATCTGGATCCCTGGTTCGTCAGTGGCGAGTTCACACAGCGTCGCATACGCGACAGCTTCGCGGCCGATACCACCGGCTGGTATCTGGCGGCCGGCTATCGCTGGAACGAATTCACACCGTATGCGTCGATCTCGGCGTTGCGCCAGGACAGCCGGAAGCGTTCACTGCCCTTCCCGCCGATACCGCAACTCGCCCCATTGGAAGCCGCCGCAACCGCGGCCTACCGAAGCAGCGATCAGAATACCGTGGCGCTTGGCCTGCGCTGGGACCCGCTGGAGAATGTGGCCGTGAAGGCCCAGCTGGAGCACGTCGAGCGCGACGTCGCTGGCGAGAGCTTCGACAATCTCTCCCCGACAGAGAACGGCAGGCATGTCAGGCTTGCAAGTTTCGGTATCGATTTCGTCTTTTGAGTGCCTGGGTTCGGCGGGCTACGCTTCATCGGTCCGTGGACAGGCGTTCTGCGAACGGTAGACCGCTGGGTATCAGGATGCCAGCCGCCATTCCTCTTCGCTGAACACCTCGGCCAGTTCGCAGGGCCTGGCGATGTGATAACCCTGGGCGTAGTCGACGCCGATACTCGCCAGCTGACGCATGACCGCCTCGCTTTCGACGAACTCGCCCACCGTCTTCACACCCATCGCCTTTCCCACGCTATCGATGGCGCGCACCATCTCGCAGGCAACGTCACTGGTATCGATGTCGCGAACGAACTGGCCGTCGATCTTCAGTACGTCGATTGGCAGCTTGCGCAGGTAGCCGAACGAGCTCAGGCCTGAGCCGAAGTCGTCCAGTGCCACCTTCGCGCCGAGCTTTCCGATGCCCGATATGAGCGCGACGGCATTGGCGAAGTGAGAAATCGCTGCCGTTTCGGTAATCTCGAACCAGAAGCGTGATGGCTCCACCTGATGATGGGCAAGCCTGGACTCCAGCCATGCCAGCAGTTCCGGATCCGCCGCGGACTGCCCGGACAGGTTGATTGAGAACGTACACTCCTTATCAAGCAGATGCAGCACCTGCTTGACCGATCTGAATGCATGATCGACCACCCATCGATCGATCTCGCGCATCAGATCGTAACGTTCAGCGGCCTGAATGAACTTGAATGGCGAGATCAACTCACCGTCATCAGCCTGCAGCCTGAGCAGGAACTCGTAGTGTTTTATGCAATGCTGGCCCTCTGCAAGACTCGACGCCGAATCCAGTGCCGCAACCGCCTGAACCAGCAGCCTGAACCTATCATGCTGCAAGGCTTGCTTGAGCAGCGGTAACCAGTTCATTTCCGCCTTGCGCTCATTCATCGACGCGTCGTCGTCGGAATAGACCACCAGCAGGTTGCGCCCGGAGTCCTTCGCCGTGTAGCACGCGATATCAGCCGCAGACATGATATCCGCCAGATCACTGCGGTGTTCATCGATGTCGACGAGACCCACGCTGGCATGCACCGCGAAGGCCTTGCCATCCTGTTCGAACACATAGCTCTGGAAGAACTCGAAGAGCTTGTTGGCCACCGCCAGAGCGGCGTCCGGCAGCGCGTCACAGATGATGACACCAAACTCATCACCGCCAAGCCGAGCAAGCACGTCACCCGAACGCAAACGCGCACGCAACTGATCCGAAACCTCACAAAGCAATCGGTCACCACTGGCGTGACCGCAGGTATCGTTGACGATCTTGAACTGGTCGAGATCGATGTAACACAAGGCATGACTGCGCTTGCTGCTCCTCACATCATCAACCAGCTCGGCCAGCCGCTTGTCGAAGTAGAAGCGGTTGAAGCAACCGGTCAGGAAATCGCGATTGGCCCGAAATTCAAGTTCACTGGTCAACTTGCGTTCCTGGCTGACATCGCGCAGCACGAGGATACTGCCACTTGTCAGCTCGTCCGACTCCGTCATGCGCGTCAGGGTCAGGGTAATGGTCGCACCTTTCAGGTGCGGCAGATCGACCGTCACGTCGTAGTCCATCCGGCTGTCGGGTGCCAGCGCGGACAGTGCGGTGCGCAGGTCGCTGAAACCTGACCCTTCAACGGCCGGTTCGAACCTGAGGACCGCCGAAGCATGCTGCTGCAGTACCACCTCACTGCTCAGACGCAGGAAACGACTGGCCGGCGTGTTCATGTAGATGATACGGCCTTCCGAATTTAGCGAGATCACCGAATCGCTGATCGATTCAAGCGTTTTTTCGGCCTTTTCACGCTCTTTGCTGATAGCGGTGAGCGAGCGCAGTCTTTCATGCTGCGCCAGACGTCGGTGATGCGAGAACGCCATCAGCAGAGCGCTGCACGATGCGACACCTGCCGTGGCCAGCAAGCAGACCAGCAGGTGCGTCAGGGGCATGGTCGGCGTACTGCTTACGCTCAGGGTTAGCCGGCTTTCACCGAGTTGCCAACTGCGGCTGCTTTCCAGCAAGTCGTAGCCGACGTCGAGCGACGTTCCGGCGCTGGCGGCGAGCGAGCGATCCAACAACCGCAGTCGTTGGTTATCGGTTTCTACCTGCATGCTCAGACGAATTTCGTCGAACGCACCCGCATTGAAACTGAGCATCTCACCCAGGTCGATCGACAGCCAGATACCGCCTGCGAACTGTTCCTTGCGCACCCGCGGGTCTTCAGGCATGCGCTCGCCGAAGTAGGCTGGCTGGATCAGCAGCGTATCCCCGCTCAGGGGCCAGAGGCCGGGCAGTGGCATCACGAAGGCCTCACCGCTGGACTCCGTGCGTGCCAGCAGATCGGCGAAACGTCGGTTGCCAGCCAGATCAGTACCCAGGAGCGCAAGACTGGATGGATCGCCCGAATCGATCGAGATCAGCGGTAGATAGCGTTCCTGGATCGATCGAGCATGTGGTCTTCCGGCAGCGTCGTAGCCGTGAATCCGGAACCTGCGGTCAAGGCGCTCCGACATGAACTTCTCGTAATTGGCACGCACGCCTCCATCGACGTACTCGAACATACCCAAACCGCGCACGAACGGTGAGTAGAAACGCAGTTGCCTGGCGAAGGCGTCGATGTCGGCCCCCGCGAACTCATCTGACGCGTAGTGCATGCCCAGCATCGACTGCATAACACTGCGTAGCTCCGCGATGCGTACACCGGCGGCGTGAAATGCCTTGTCTGCATGATCGTCGAACTGGCGAGCCTGCGTCTGCCAAGTCAGGTGCCAGCCGATCAGCATGACACACCCGAGAGCCAGTGCAGTGGCCAGGGTGCCGCAGAGGTGCCGACCGGACCTGCCGGTCATGAGTTTGAGTAAAACAGCAGACATCATGCAGGCGACACAGGACTGACTCGGGCTGCGGGCGCGCTACACGAGTCCGTCGCCATTGGCCCGGGTAACGTGCACCGCTATGGTCCCCGTGTCGGCCGCGCGGCGAAAAATGTTAGCCGGCCCTGGGAAGCAGAGCCGGTGACGAGTTGGCAGGTATTCCGCGGACTGTGATTCACTCCCGCCAGCACTCTTGCTATATCGTATAGGCTGTAACGGTAGCCTGATTAACAAAGTAACCCGCTCATGTCTTTCAAGTCAGCGCCCCCCAGCCTGGATGACGATCCCAGTGCTGGCACCCCTCGGCCTATTCTCACCACCTGCCTCTGGTTGTCGATCTGGTCGGCCGGCTTGATCGGCCTGGTGCTCTATGCTGGCGAAAGGCTCAAGATCAATGAAGACGCCCCTCAGGCCAACTCGTTGGCCAACTGGCAATCCGATTCCCGGATCGACGCCGAAACCGACTCGTCGGACGAGTCTCGTGCCGATTCCCAGGCCGCCGTCGACACCGACCAGTCGAACGAATCCCAAGTGGATTCCCAGGTCGACGCCGAAGCCAACGCGTCGAACGACTCCCCGGCCGATCCCCCGGTGGAAACCGACGCCGACAGAACCGCCCCTGGCGAGAACGTGGCAGGTGGTGTGAGCGCACTGCCGGCAGGCACCGAAGCATCGGCATCTCGGGCCAGCGACGATGTCATCAAAGTGAAGGCAAGCACGAACGCACAGGCATCGCCGGACAGTACCCAGAGCGCGCGCTCGAAGGCGGAGGCGGAATCGGGCAATGAACCGGATACGCTCGCGGAGGCAGAGCGACAGCCGGAACCACGAGTAAGGTCGGAGTCGGGGCCGGAACCCAGGGCAGAGGCAGAGCTGAAGATAGCGTCTGAGGCAGAACCGGAGTCTAAACCGGAACCGGAACCCGTTGAATCCAGCGCGATTTTTATCGATGACGGGGAGCAAGAGCCGAAGGGCACTGCCTCGGGGGGCGTCGGCTCGGCATCGGACAGTGCCGCCACCGTCGTGGCCGAACTGCCCGCAGACATCTCTGCACGATCCCGGCTTGAGAACAAGGGCTCGCAGGAGCCTGTCGGGACCATCGACAACTCATCCGCCGGGCAAGCCGATGATTCCAACGCCAGTAAACTTGACCCGGCCGAAGAAGTCATCACCGTGCAGAAGAAGTTCGAAGGCTTGCCGCAAACCCGGGTGAACTTCTATTCTGCGAGTACGGAAATCACGGCTGAGGGCCAGCAGGCTCTCGATGGTCTGGCTCAGATAATGAAGGAGCACAGTACGGTAAATCTAGATATCCAGGGCCATACCGACACCACCGGCTTCGCGCTTGCCAATTTGTATTTGAGTCAGACACGAGCCGGTAGCGTACGTGATTACCTGGTCGACAAGGGCATCTCTCTGTACCGAATGTTGCCGAGAGGCTTCGGTGAAAGCGAACCCATTGGAGACAACTCGACTTCTGCGGGCCGAGCGCTGAACCGCCGGATCGAATTTCGTTTCCTGGAGGAAAATAAATGGAACTGAATGCTGTTCCGCTGGAACTGGCGGCATTTATCCTGGCGGCAGGCGTGCTGGGTCTGATCGCAGGATGGAGAATATCCAGCGCATCCGGCAAGCGTGCCATGCGACGACTGCAATCCCAGCAACAGCTGCAGAGTGCCGAGGCGGTCTTGAACAAGCAAACCGAGATCGACAGGCTCATCGACGAGATCAACCTGCTTGAGTCCGAGCGTGATGGTCTTTCGGAGGTCAACGACCTCCTGGAACAGACACTACGGGTGCAGGAGCGAGAAACCTTGTTGCAACGCATCGCGGCCACTGAGCTGCAATTGAGCGCTTACCGCCATGCGAAAACCGACGGCACGGAAATGGCCGAAGCGGTCGACTGGGACGCCAACCCCGGCGACGAGGTCGTCAGCTTCGATGGGCAAACATCCCATGACAGAACCACGGCGCTGGAACCAGGGTTCGAAAAGGGATTGCAGCGTTGAGGCGGGAGGATTTACCGTGAATTCGACGCTCATGCCGGCATTGCGACTTTGCTGTCTGATACTGCCACTACTGGGAGCGTCGCTACCGTCAACCCTGCTGCATGCCCACGGTATTGGCGAGATAGAAGCCAGCCCTCGGGCCGATCAAAAGGTACTGGAGCCCGCGGAGTTACGCGAGCTGCTGGGCCGTACCGCACTGGTCGATCAACAGGGCGAGCGCTTCATGCTGGCCGAACTGCCCGGGCACCCGGCAGTACTGCTCAACTTCATGTTCACGGAGTGCTTGGACGTCTGCCCACTGCAGACCGCACAGCTCGCCGAGTTGCAACGCAGGCTCGATGGCACCGTACCCGAAGGCGCGCTCAGGCTGATGTCGATATCGCTGACGCCTAAACACGATACGCCGGCCCGCCTGCTCGACTACGGCAATCGCTATCGCGTCGACTTTGCCAACTGGACCTTCGCCACAGGGGAGCGCGACGACATCACGAAAATCGTCACGGCACTGCAGATCGAACGAGGCAAACCCGTCGATGGTCAGGTAGACCATCGGACGATCCTGTACCTGCTCGACGAAACACTCGCTCCGGTGCAGCGCTACCGCTCCGCACCGGTCGATGTCGAACGGCTCGAGCGCGAGCTGCAAGCCTTCGTCACTGCACAGGCAGAGTGATCAACGCCTGATGAACGACGGCGCACACTCAATCCAGGCTCAGCAAACTCCGTAGATCATCGAAATACTCCTGCGTCGCCGTATCCATCTCGGTCACATCGCCGACCACGTATGCGACCGTTGCCAATGCCTTGCGTCTATTCCCGGCGGTCGGGATCAGTGCCGGGAGGCTCGTGAACGCCTGAACCGGCGCGAAGCGGGCGATCAGACTCTGCTCGTGGATCAGTCGCGCACGTGCGGCTACCTCCATCGAAGCAAACGGCTCGCGGGTAGTCAGCACCGAGAACGACCGTTCAAGGCGGCTTCTTCGCACGCCGGTTGCGCGAGTTGCCGCAATCAGTACGAGCATCCGGATCAGCGCCTCCGGATATCCCCCCGTCTCGATATGATCCAGGGCCGAAACCACCTCGGGCAGATCACGCAGTGACTCGACCGGTGCTCGCGTGCGCTGCTGCACGCGCGGGGCCCCATACCAGGCGGCGAACGGGTTGGCCCAGGCACTGAAGAACATCGTCTCGGTCATCAGCTCGCGCCAATCGCGTACCCGATCGTAACTCGCTTCGACCACATCGGCCCACGCCCGCTCGGCGATCACGAACGGGTTTTCCGGATCCGCAGGCCTGCGCTCGGCCTTCACCTGATCTGCTGCCTGCGACACCCAGCTCATGAACGGGTTGCGGCTGGCAAAGGCCGATCGCTGCAGGCGTAACGGATGGGTAGCCCGACCGGCATCCGCAACGGGGCGGGTGATCATGGCACGAATCACCGGCCGGGCCGTGGTCTCGTAGAGCTCGGTAAGCATTTCCGAGGCTCGGGCGACGGCGGCAAAAGCGCGTTCATCGGCGCGCGCGTCATCGAGTGCAGCGATCTCGGCAGTAGTACGCCGTGCGAAACTGACGCTGAAACGCTTTGCCTCACCCACGCCGATGACATCCTCGATGATGAGTTCGTAGAGGCCAGGCGGCAGGGCCTCGATGGTCTCGAGAATCGAGGCGATTTCAGTATGTTCTCGGGTGGCGACCTTTGACGAGACGAAAATACCCAGGTGGCCGACATCTTCGTGCACCACATAGACGATGCGCTGACCCCTGATCTCTATTTCAGACTCGTCCGCATAGGTGTCGACGATCCAGTTCAAGGCTTGCGCAGGTGGCGTGATGTTGTCACCACGCGAAGCGAACACGATAACCGGCGCCTTGATGCTCCGAAGGTCGATCGGCCGACCCGGTTCAAGCATCGCTTCGTTGGCGGCAAGCCGGTTACCGACGAACAGGTTCTCCACGATCCATTGCATCTCCTCACCGTTCATCAGATGCAGACCACCCCACCAGCGTTCGAACTCGAGGAAGCGCGCCTCGCCGGTGTCGATGTTCGTATACAGGTCGAAATACTTGCGAAACTGTGTTCGGCCGGGGTTCAGGCCTTCGAAATTCTTCACCAGGGCAGCGCCGTCGAACAGCCCGCCACCCAGATCTGCCATCAACGCCGAGGGCATCGCGCCGCCAGTGAGTCCGCCCGCGTACCGCATCGGATCCTGCCCGACGGTCCCCGACCAGTACGCCATCGGCGCCCCGGAAAGCACGATCGGCCCGGTCAGCTCCGGGTGTGTGGCGGCGAGGATGGCGGCTGCCCAGCCGCCCTGGCAGTTACCGATGACGATCGGCTTCGGCGACTCGGGATGCAGCTCGCGAATCAGACGCAGGAAGGCAGCTTCGGCATCGGTCACCACAGCAATCGTCTGACCCGGCTCCGGCATCGGCCGGAAGGCGACGAAATACGTGGGCTGGCCACTCTTCAGTGCTACGCCGACCTGACTGTCAGGCTTGAACCCCCCGATACCTGCGCCATGACCGGCACGCGGATCGATGATCACATAGGGACGCTTGGCGACATCGATCTCGATACCAGCGGGCGGCAGGATGCGCAGCAGGAAATAATTGCACGGCCGGGGCAGCGTCGCACCGTCCAGCACCAGCTCGTAGTCGTAGATCAGCACCGGCGGGGCCCCGGCCGCCTCATGCTCGAGGAACTGGTCGCCGCGCTTGCGCAAAACGTCGAGGAAGAGAACCTGGCGCTGGGCAGCATCGATTGCCCAGCCCTGAAACGCCAGCATCAGGCCCAACGGCCCGTTGACCCCTCTTATGCCACCGGCGAGTGCCTGTACATCGTCGTGCCACTCGCCGGATCGCGTGCCGGCGCCTTGTCGAGCCCGTTCCAGACGGCGCTCGGTGGTACGCGTCAGCAGATCGAACATACCAGTGGTGGCGTCAGCCGATGCAAGCATAGCGGTGGTCGGGTGATCTGTTTTCGAAGTATCGAGCATTGATCGTATCCGATGTGAGGAAGCTTTCGCCGGAAGTAAATTTTGCACTGCAACAGTGTAATACATGTTTCCGACGCCAAAAGATCGTCCTATTCCACTTTAACAAATCGTTGCAGAGCAATTCTTCATGCATTGCATGGTCCAGACCACGCGTCGAGAACTGCCCGGTTGCTTCTGGCCAGCTACCTGCCAAATCGTCGGATCGAGAAATCTGTGACGAGGTTCCCGTGTGCGTTACGTTGACATTCGGTGTTAGATGCTGCATCTGATCTGTTACTTTAAACAATCTGTCGATTCATCAACCATTGCAAGCACGAACTGTCTCGATGAAAGTCACGTGCGATATCGGTTGTAATCTTGCGAGGCCAGGTACTTCCATGAAACGTCTTGCAGGCAAGTCTGCGATCATCACCGGTGCGGCTCGCGGCATCGGCCGCGCGTTCGCCGAAGCCTACGTTCGCGAAGGTGCCGTGGTCGCCATTGCGGACATCGACATGAGGCGCGCCGAAGCCACCGCGCACTCCATCGGCAAAGCTGCCTACCCGGTCGAACTCGATGTGGCCTCTCAGGGCTCCATCGAGTCGGCGGTGGCCACCTCAGTGAAGCACGCCGGCGGCGTGGACATCCTGATCAACAATGCAGCCCTGTTCGATCTGGCATCGATCGTCGATGTAACACGGGAGAGCTACGACAAGCTGTTCGCGATCAATGTGGCAGGATCGCTGTTCATGTTGCAGGCGGTTGCACGGCAGATGATCGAGCAGGGCCGTGGCGGCAAGATCATCAACATGAGTTCGCAGGCAGGACGGCGAGGCGAACCACTGGTGGCGATCTATTGCGCTACCAAGGCTGCCATCATCTCTCTGAACCAGTCGGCCGGGCTGGACCTGATCCGGTATGGCATCAACGTGAACGGCATCGCGCCAGGCGTGGTAGATGGCGAGCATTGGGACGGCGTGGACGCGAAGTTTGCCGCTGCCGAAGGCCTGGCACCCGGCGAGAAGAAGCGTTCCGTCGCCGCCGCCGTACCCTTCGGGCGAATGGGTACGGCGGACGACCTTACCGGCATGGCTGTCTTCCTGGCCTCATCCGATGCAGACTATATCGTCGCCCAGACGTACAACGTCGATGGCGGCAACTGGATGAATTGAATCACGGTACCAGCAGGTTGAACAACGGGGCCTTGGCAGGTGTGCCATCGCTGTCGAGCAGGAATACCATGTAATAACCTGGCGGTGCCACAGATGCACTACTCGGTAGCTGCAGGGTAACCTGCCCACCTTGTTGCGTGAAGTCGACATCCATAAAGCGTTGCTCCATGTTGAACGAGTGCGTGACCGCACCGCTCTTGATCAGGGTGACCCTGGATATAGGCTTGGCGGAATCATGGTCGAGCGTCATGGTCGAACCGTAGCTCGCCTCGGCCGGGGCGTTCGACACGGAGAAGCGCTCCTTCAAGTTGCCGTTGGCGTTGAACAGATAAGGTGGCGAGAACACTTCGACGTTGGTATTCGTCAATGGCCCTGGTGCACCACCACCGGCAATCAGCACGCGACCGTCAGGCAGCAACAGAGAGGTGGAGTGATAGAGCCGCGCGAGTGCCGAATCGGCCAGCGATGTCCAAGTCCCGCCTTGCGGATCCCATAGCTCGGCGGTCAATATCGAGCCTTGTAATTGATTGTCGACCACGCTGCCACCGGTAAGCAGGACCGTGCCGTCCGGCAATACGCTGGAACTGCCCCAGGAACGACGATCCTGACTCATACCTGTCACCTCGCGGGTTACAGGCTGTGAACCGTTGATATCGACCACGAAGGCCCCGTTGCTGATGCCATCGGTACCGCCGACCTGCAAGATCTGGCCTGGCGCGAACATCACGGCGGTGGAATCGTAGCCGCGGGAACTGGCGGGTACCGTACCGACGCGTTCGATGTCACCTGCACCGGTGGTGGATAGGTAATACATGGCTGACCCGGTCATGCCGAAGATGCGCCCATCCGGTGCCACCCACTGCCGCGGATACCACCAGCGTGTTTCCAGTGCACCGAAGACCTCTTCGCTTCGAGCACCGAACAACGTGCGCCACTCGTTCGCGCCAGGCGCGTAGATTTCGGGTGTCGTTGCCGGCAGGCCGGCATCGTCCCTGCCCCCCACGAGTAGGATCTCTCCGGAGGGCAAGGTGGTTGATGTGGGATACCAGCGGGCGAACGACATGTCCGCGGCTCGGTCGAGCTGCTGGCTGATCGGATCGAACACAGGGGCATCGACGATTCCGTTGTTGGTACCCCCCGGGCCAAAACGTGCATCGCCGCCCGGCATCAGTATGTTGCCGGTCTCCGGAATGATCAGCGGTGCGCTGCAGAAGAGATCGACACCGAGAGTGTTCTCCAATGTGGCGTGAGAGGCATCGCCGAATCCGGCATCAGGGTTCCACACATCGTAGAAAAACTGAGCGCCCTGCACGCCAGCGGCATCCGTACCGAAAGTCAGTACCTCGCCTTGCGGTGTGAGCACCGAATGAATTCCGATCATGGGCCAGTCGATCACCGTGCTCCACTCACCCGTCTCGGCAAGCGTAGGGCCGCCGTCGGCATCCGCACAGATCAGACCGATGCTGTCCAGCAGGCCGCCGGACCGACCTTTGATTCCCCGTGCGACCGTGGTCTCGCAGCTCAACAATTGGCGCTCGCCACGCAACAAGCCCCGGCCCGGCAAGGATGTGATCTGACCTTCGGCGGTACGGATCGACGTCAATGGCTGGCATCTCACTTCAAGGTAACCGACGATACCGGCAAACCTTCCGGCACCTGCAGAGGCGAACACATCGACCACGGCTTGATCGCGCGGGCACAGGCTGCGCGAGGGGCCACCACCGCCGCCGCCATGTGGTGTACCTGATCCGGCATAGGGCTCACCTTGCCACCGCCCCCGATCATCGGTATTCACGCAAAGGGCGCCAACCTGATCTATTGCAGAGCCGCTACGCATATCGAGCCCGGCCAGTACCGCACCTTCACCGCAGTCTGTATCGAAGGGGGAACCACCGGCGCCTCCGACCAGC
>CBDCAW010000098.1:0-46255 GCA_965214025.1 Granulosicoccaceae bacterium | reverse complement strand
CCGTGTCACATCACCTGTCCGATGAGACATTGCAGGACTACTCGGCCGGAACGTTGAGCAGTGCGATGGAAACCGTGGTGGCCTGTCACCTCACCATCTGTCCCTTGTGCCGAGCGAAAGCGTCCATCGCCGATGCCGTGGGTGGCTGGGCTGTCGATACCGGCTCGCATACGAGTGTGTCGATGTCTGCGGCCGAACTGCTTCGATCGGCAGCCGGCAAGCACGAGTCGAAGGCCGAGGCGCCGCCCGCTCTGGTTCGGGGTGTGCCGGCACCGCTGGGCCGCCTGTTGCCAGCGCCGCTCGATGAACTCGATTGGAGAAAGGTGGCTCCCGGCATCCGGCAGTTCAACCTGTCTACCCAGCACCGCCGGTACGGGGCGTTCAAGTTGCTGCATCTTGCACCGGGTGTGGTGCTGAGCCAGCATACCCATAACGACAGCGAACTGACGTATGTGGTGCGCGGGTCATACCAGGACGAGATCGGGCGCTTTCGCGCCGGCGATATTGCCGATATGGATGGCAACGATATCCACCAACCGGTGGTCGACACCGAAGAGCCCTGCATCGCGCTCATCGCCACCCATTCGCCGGTGCGGTTCTCCGGCATGCTCGGACGCATGATGCAGCCGTTCGTCGGCATTTAGTAGTTCAACCACCGGTGCCCAGCGCGGTCTTCCTGCACGGAGCCTACGACTGCCGGGTGGGAGAGATCCCGCCTCCGGTGACGAAACCGGGTAAGGTCGTCGTCGATGTGAAGGCGGTCGGCCTGTGTGGCAGTGATCTGCATTACTACAAGGATGGTGGTATCGGTGCGGCGGCGATCTCCGCTCCCTTCGTGCCCGGTCATGAGTTCGCCGGCACATTGGCAGTCGATGTCGAGTCGCGGGGCATGGTACGCGGCCAGATCGTCGCGGTGGATCCTGCCACGCCCTGCCATCATTGCGAATGGTGTGCCGCAGGTCACCACAACCTGTGCCCTGGCGTCGAGTTTCTGGGTGCACCACCGTTCAACGGTGCGATGACGCGCTCGCTGGCCGTGCCGATCAGCAGCCTGATCGCACTACCTGCAGGCATGAGTGCACAGCAGGGCGCGATGCTGGAACCGCTGGGCGTGTGCGTTCATGCGCTCGACCTGGCAAACGTTCCACTCGACCGAAGCGTGGCCGTGGTCGGGTGCGGGCCGATCGGGCTGGGCATCATTCAACTGCTGGTGGCATGGGGCTGCCGTGCCATCCACGCGGTCGATCCGCTCGCTCATCGGGCGACCTTCGCTCAAGCGTTGGGTGTGACAACCGCCGGCGCCGATGGCAGTGATCTACTGGACGCCACCGGCGGGCGAGGTTGTGATGTGGTGATAGAGGCCACCAATTCGCCCGATGCCATGAATGCCGCGGTGCGGGTCGCGAAAATTGGCGCACGTATCGTGCTGGTCGGCATTCCCGACGGCGATGCCTATACCGGGCTGACCGCCTCCGAGTGGCGTCGGCGCGGGCTCGACATCCGCTTTTCACGTCGTATGGGCGATGTTTACCCGCGTGCCGTCGAGCTGGTGCGCAGCGGCCGTATCGATGTGGATGCGCTGGTCAGCCATCAGGTGAGTCTCGATGCCACACCTGATGCGTTCGCGCGCCACGCGGCCGGGGCAGATGGGGTGATCAAGACGGTCGTGCTACCGAACGGGTAGCACCCGCTGCGAAGGTTCTCGCAACAGGCATTCAGGTATTGCGGTAGCTGCCATCGAGGACGGCTTGCCACCATGCCGGGTTGTCCAGGTACCAGTCGATGGTGCGCTCTATGCCGATCTCGAAACTCACCTTCGGTTCGTAGCCCAGCTCGCGCCTGATCAGTGTGGTATCGATGGCATAGCGAAAATCATGGCCAGCCCGGTCGGTCACGTAGCTGATCAATGATGCGCTCGGCTCGCCCCTGGCCGCCGGGCACGCCGGGTAGCCCTCTCGCAGGTCGGCCCGAATGGCGAAGCGTCGATCGATCAGACGGCAGATGAGCTTCACGATATCGATGTTTGCCCACTCGTTCACCCCGCCGATGTTGTAGGTCTCGCCGATTCGCCCGGCTGCCAGCACCTTCTCTATGCCGCGTGCGTGGTCTTCCACGAACAGCCAGTCACGAATGTTCCGGCCATCGCCGTACACCGGCAAGGCCTTGCCGTGCAGCGCGTTGAGAATCATCAATGGGATGAGCTTCTCGGGGAAATGCATCGGCCCGTAGTTGTTCGAACAGTTGCTGGTGGTCACCTGCAGACCGTAGGTGTGGTGGTAAGCACGCACCAGGAAGTCGGATGCCGCCTTGCTCGCGGAATACGGAGAGTTCGGTGCGTAGGCGGTGGCTTCGGTGAACGCCGGATCATTGTGATTCAGCGAGCCGAACACTTCGTCGGTAGATACATGATGAAAGCGGTGCGGCACCGCGCCGGCGGCACCGTTCGCCTCCGGTTCCGTGATCCAAACCTGACGGCCCGCCTTGAGCAGGCTGTGGGTACCGAGGATGTTCGCCTCGATGAAGGCGTCCGGGCCTTCGATCGAACGGTCTACATGGCTCTCGGCCGCGAAGTGCACAAGGGTATCGATGCGCTCCTTACGCAGCAGGTCAGTGACCCGCACCGTATCGTTGATATCCGCAACGATCAGCCGCACCGCGCCAGCGCCCCCGCCCTCTTGCTCGCCCTCGTCAGCCGGCTCGTCGAGCAAGCCATCGAGGTTGCGCACGTTGCCGGCGTAGGTGAGCGCATCGATCACGACTATCACATCGTCCGGATGCGCCGCACGCCAGTAGCGCACGAAGTTCGCACCGATGAAGCCGGCACCACCGGTGACAAGCATGCGTCTCATGGGAAGTTTTCCAGTATTTCCTCGTCACCTGATGCTTTCGGAACCAGTTCTTCAAGGGTCTTGCGCAGCGCTTCGCGCCAGTGAATCGGATCGAGTTCGAGTGCCGCGCGCGAGCCCCAGGTGTCCAGCACACTGTAGGCCGGGCGGGTGGCGGGCGTCGGGTAATCGCTGGTGCGCAGCGGCTTCAATGCGAGATGCAAAGGTTCGGCCGATGCATCGAGCAACCCTAGACCCAGCGCTTCTTCGCGAATAGCAACGGCGAAATCGTACCAGCTGGCCACGCCGGCATCGGTGAAGTGCAAGGTGCCGATGCAGCGTTTTTCCGCCGCACGCCACAGAGCGGCTGCCAGCGATCGCGCACTGGTCGGGGTACCCACCTGGTCCGCAACGATACCCAGTTCGCTGCGTTCGCGCATCAGGCGCAGCATGGTGCGCAGGAAATTTTCTCCGTGCGACGCGTACACCCAGGCGGTGCGCACGACGAGGCCCGAATCAGGCACGGTATCGAGCACCGCACGCTCGCCCGCCAGCTTCGTCCGGCCGTAGACGCTCAACGGTGCGGTGGGCGCATCGACGCTGATCGGCGAGCCATGGCCCGTGCCGAACACAAAGTCGGTAGATACCTGCAACAGATGTGCGCCGCAACGCCCGGCACCGTCGGCCAGGTGCTGCACGCCACGGGCGTTCACCGCCCATGCCGGCTCGCCATCGGTTTCAGCCTGGTCGACGGCGGTGTACGCTGCGGCATTGATGATGATGCCGGGTCGTTGCCGATCGATGACATCGGTCACGGCCTGGCCATCGGAGATGTCCAGCCGGGGCTCGCAAGGGCACAGCTGCGCCCAGGCTGGCCTTCCCCGAACCAGCTCATTGAAGAGCTGGCCGCGCAGACTCCCGGTTATCAGTACTTTTAGCGTATCTGGCATCAGCACGTCAGGCATGGGCTGTTCCGGTGCACTATCGTCCAGACCTCAATCGTCAGGCGAAGGTTTCGCATTGGCCAAAGCGCTGTGCAGCGGCATCCTTGCTGGCAAGCCGGGGCTCCCTGCCATTCACCAGAGGCCATTCGATACCCACGGTGGTATCGTTCCACAGCAGGCTTCGCTCGCACTCGGGCGCATAGTAGTCGGTGCACTTGTACTGGAAATCAGCCGTTTCCGAAACCACGTAGAAGCCGTGGGCAAAACCCGGCGGCACCCATAGCTGGCGCTTGTTCCCTGCCGAGAGCAGAACCCCCACCCATTCACCGAACTGCGTGGACGAGCGGCGCATGTCGACGGCCACGTCATAGACCTCGCCTTCGGTAACGCGCACCAGCTTGCCTTGTGGCTGCTTCGAGCTGATAATGCAGGCCGCGCAACACGCCGCGACCGGAGCGGCTGTGGTTGTCCTGCACGAAATGCCACGGCAGGCCGGCTTCTTCGAAAGCCTGCCGGTTCCACGACTCCATGAAGAAGCCCCGGTCGTCGCCGAACACCGTGGGCTCCACGATCTTCACGGCATCGAGTCGGGTGGGAATAATCTGCATGTGGCACGATCGGCAGCGGACGATGACCGAAGCCATTGCACGGACCGTTCCAGCTTCAAGGACAAGTCGATCGCGCCCCGGCCGCTGACCTGTCAGCGCCCCGCCGCCGACATGATCAGGTTCCAGTGCTCGTCGCTGACCGGCATGATCGACAGACGATTGCCCTTGTTCAGAAGTTTCATGTCGGCCAATTCAGGCATTGTCTTCAGCTCGGCCAGCGTGATCACCGAGTCGAACTTGCCTGTGAACTTCACATCGACCATGCACCAGCGCGGCTCGGCCTCGGTGGCCTTCGGATCGTGATAGTCGGATTCGGGATCGAGTGCCGTGTGATCCGGGTAGGCGTTGCTGACGACCTCCACCGTGCCGACGATGCCGGGCTCCGGGCAGCTCGAATGGTAGAAGAATCCGCGATCACCGGGCTGCATGTCGTCGCGCATGAAATTGCGCGCCTGGTAGTTGCGAATGCCATCCCAATGATCGGTGCGCTTCGGCATCGCCTGCAGATCATCGATGCTGAACGCATCGGGTTCGGACTTGAAAAGCCAGTTGCTCATGCGCGGATCATTCACCCGTTGACGATCAAGAAGCCGAGGCGTCGGCGAGTGCGTCGGCCTGCTCGCGGATGCGCGCGAGGGCTGCACGGTACTCCTCGCGCAGGCTACCGACGAGCTCCTGAACGCTGGGGGTGGAGCCGATGGCACCCACCCCGTGGCCGGCCGACCAGATGTCGCGCCAGGCACGTGCCTCGGATTCCGCCATGTCGAGCTCGGTCGCATCATGCGCCTCGTTCCGATCCGCCGCCGCGGCAAGGCTTGCTTCGAGGAAGTTCGCGGCTACCCCGGACACCTTGTCGGTATAAACGATATCGCCCGAAGAGGCAGCTTCGATCATCGCCTTGTGCCCGGCTTGCGCACGGCTTTCCTCGGTACAGATGAAGCGCGTACCCAGGTAGGCCAGATCAGCTCCGGCAGCCTGGGCGGCGAGAATGTCGCCGCCACGGCTCAGGCTACCGGCCAGCACCAGCGTCTTGTCGAAGAACTGACGAATCTCGCTGATCAGGGCGAAGGGGCTGATGGTGCCCGCATGCCCTCCGGCCCCGGCGCTGACGGCGATCAGCCCATCGACACCGGCTTCCGCCGCCTTCTCGGCATGACGACGCTTGATCACATCGTGAAACACCTGACCACCGTAGGCATGAACCGTTTCGATGAGCTCCGGCACCGCACCCAGCGAGGTGATGATCAATGGCACCTGGTGCTTCACGCAGACGGCAAGATCCGCCTGCAGGCGCGGGTTGGTCTTGTGTACGATGAGGTTCACGCCAAACAGCGGTTGCGCCTCACCGGCAAGCGCCTGCCTTATCTCGGTGAGCCATTCATCGAGCTGATCGGTGGTGCGGGCATTGAGGGCGGGAAAGCTGCCGACGATGCCGCTGCGGCAGCAGGCGATGACCAGCTCCGGGCCCGAGATGATGAACAACGGGGCGGCGACAACAGGTAGCGTCAGGGTGCGGGTATCGATCACGATGCGGTGGGTACTCCTGGTGACTGGGTTCGTGACTCAGCCGGTGGCTGAGGGAAACTAGTGGTCCATCTGCCCATGAGGCATCCGCTTCAAAGTCTGCCAGATGTTGCGGAACACGGTGGTGAACGCAGCCGGATCGGAATGGATCCAGGCGTCGAGCTCTTGCTCCGAAAGCCAGCGCCCGGCATCGATTTCGTCGGTCTGCAGGCTCACGGACTGATCACTGGTGGCCCGATAGAGCACGATATGCTCCATGCCGTTGGCTACATCCGGCGTGAAACGGAACAGCTCTTCGAGCGATGCCTCTTCGACCACGACCCCGAGCTCCTCAGCCAGCTCGCGTGCCGCACAGTGTTCGTAGCTCTCGCCGGCCTCGACATGGCCGGCGGCGCTCGTATCCCACAGGCCCGGGTTCGTATCCTTGTGCCGGCTTCGCAGCTGCACGAACACCTGCCGGGCGGAGTTGAAAAGCACGATGTGGCAAGCCCGATGCATCAGACCGAGCCGATGCACCTCTCCACGTTCCCGCTGATCGACGACGTGGTCGCTGGCATCGACCACATCGAGCAGTTCAACGTTCGGTTCGGCGTTCAGTCAGGCCGCCTTGGCGACGGTCCGCCGCAGCCGCTTCACGTGCTTCGATAGTTCGGCATCGTCCACCAGACGATCGCGGAAGTAGCGCTGGTTGCGGCTCATGGTGGTCAGGTCGCGATTGAACCGATCGGCCAGTGCCGTGAGGCTTGCAATATCCAGCTCGGTCGCCAGGTAGGTGATGGTCTGCCGAATCTGACTCTCGCGCCGGGCACGGCTCTCGTTCTTGAGCTCTGCCTCCTTGACGCCCTCTTCCTTGCAGACCGTCTTGACCAGCTGATTGAGTGTGACCGTGTGTGTCGGCGCCTTGCGCGGCTTCAGTGCCTTTTTGGCGAAGCGTGCACTACCGAGCAGCCGCCCGCCATCGCTGCCACGCATCAGGTCGACACGCTCACCTTCGTCGCGACCCGCATCGACGAACTTCGCGAAATTCTTGCGGGCGGTCTTTGCCGTCTTGCCGAAGGTGTCGAGCACGGTGGCGGTGGTCACCCAGGCTTGCTCCTCATCACCCATGTAGACGCGGTGACTGGACCATTTGAAATCCGCAGCACTCTTCGCCTGACCGTTACGCACCGGGTTGTTGTGGATGTAGCGCACCAGATCGTTCAGGTACTCGTCGGGATCGATCAGGATGGCCCGGTACCGACCGTGAAACAGCGGACCATCGAGCCCGTGCTGCTTGTTGAAATAACGGGTATACCGAAAGGACAGGTTCTGCATGATCTTCGACAATGGCGCATCGGCTACCTGAACGACCAGCTGAACATGATCCTTCGCCCAGCAGTACGCGTGGATACGATGACCGAAACGTTGTACACCTTCTTCGACGAGCGACTCACACTCGCGACGATCGGCTGCGTTCTTGAATACCGGCTTGCCATCCAGACCCTTGAGGATCACGTGGTACACCGCACCGTTGAAGTGGATTCTTGGTTTTCTGGCCATTGACCTGGTTTGCTCCTGAACAGGCACTGCGTTGCCTGCTACCGGTTGTGGGTTCCGACCCGACGACGTACCTGCGACTCGGGCGACTCGTGAACGTGGCGGCGTGCATGTGTCGTGGGCAGCCATACCCGGCTTGTATTGTAAGCCCGCGAACGTCGGACACAAGGGCCTGGGAAGGGTTTATGTAAAACATGTTCATGATGGTCTCGGACAGCCGGTTACCACTCATGTTCCGAGGTGACATGAATTGTAGTTAGCTTACGGCGCGAGATACCAGCCAGATCAACCAGGGCAGGGATTTAATCCAGCGCTAATCGCCTGAAAACGGTCAGAAATGACCTCAAGTGCAGGATGGTCTCGGCATGGGCTCCCGGCAGATGGGATATCGGTGCGTTACCTGGAGCCTGCCGGCGCGCCAGTCATGGGTTCACCCGTCGCCGCGATGTCCTACACTTGCGATTTACTCAGTGGGTGTGCGTCGCACCCCTCGCCTGCGGGAGTCGATTCATGACAGCCTGGTTAAAGCGTCGTTCCCACGATACCACCCACGCGAACACCGAGTTCAGCCATTCCGGGCACGATAGTGAATTCCAGCGCGACCGGGCACGGATCATCCACAGCGCCTCGTTTCGCAGCCTGCAATCGAAGACGCAGGTGCTCGGCCTGGGTGAATCGGACTTCTACCGCACCCGCCTCACCCACTCGCTGGAAGTGGCCCAGGTAGGCTCGGGAATTTGCGAGTGGTTACGCAGCGAAACCGCAGATGCCGCCATTCGCGACACCATCCCCTCATTCAGCCTGATCGAGGCGATTTGCCTGGCCCACGACATCGGCCATTCGCCGTTCGGCCACGGCGGTGAGGTGGCGATGAACACGATGATGCGTGAGCATGGCGGGTTCGAGGCGAACGGGCAGACGTTGCGCATACTGGCGCGGCTCGGCGAATACTCGCCGACCGACGGGCTGGACCTGACGCGCCGCACCATGCTGGGCACCATCAAGTACCCGGCACCGTATTCGCAGGTGTGCCGCTACGATCGCGAGCAGCGAAGCCTCGACCTGCCCGACGACACGACAGCCTGGCTCAACATCGATCACTGGGCGCCGCCCAAGTGCATCTATGACACAGAGGCCGATGTGCTGGACTGGCTGCTGGCACCGTTCAGCAAGGACGACCGCCGGCGATTCCTCGGCTTGAGCAAGCCTGCCACCGGTCACCTGAAAACACGCCACAAGCCGTTCGATACCAGCATCATGGAACTCGCCGACGATATCGCCTACGGCGTGCACGACCTCGAAGACGCACTGGCGCTGGGCCTGGTCAACGAACAGGCATGGAAGGAGACGGTGGTGAAGGCCATCGATGCCATGGACGCCAACCCGGTGAAAGATCGTCTCGACGACTACGACGAGGGCCTCTTCAGCGGCTCACACAAGCAGCGCAAGCGTGCGATCAGCCGACTGGTGCACTACTTCATTCACAGCACCTGCGTCACGCAGAACACCGACTTCGAACACCCACTGTTGCGGCTGCAGGCGACGATGGACCCGACCGCCTACCGCATTCTGATCCTGATCAAGGATTTCGTGATGCAGCACGTGATCCTGCGGCCGGAGTTGCAGATGTTGCAGTACAAGGGGCAGCAGGTGGTGGTACGAATCTTCGAGATCTTCGCGGCAAACCCGGCACGCCTGCTGCCCCGGGCAGTGCAGGAGAGCCACGAGGAACAGGGCATGCGGGCCATTGCCGACTATCTGTCATCAATGACCGATGTGTCTGCCGGCAAGCTGTATCACAAGCTGCTGAGCCCGACCTCCGGGTCGATATTCGACCGGCCGTAGGAATCTGCGCGGCCGAATACCTTCGCAACGGCCGCATCGGCTACAGCAGTACCTGCTCCACGCCACCGCGATTGGCGCGTGCGACGAAATCTTCGGCCCAGTTCTCGCCGAACTGCCCCTTGGCCAGCTCCACCACGATGTAGTCGGTGTCCACGCCGGTCTCGTCCGCGTAGCGCGACAGGCCCTGCACGCAGGCAGGGCAAGAGGTCAACATCTTCACGTCATGCTGCTTCTCACCGGCAGGCACACCTTTCGCCTGCACGTTGCGCTTAATCTCGTCCGCCTTGCGCTTGCGTACCTGAGTTGCAATATCGGGCCGTGCGACCGCGAACGTGCCGGCCTCGCCGCAGCAGCGATCCGACTCGGTCACCCCATCGCCCACCAGGGAGCGGGTGACCGACATGGGTGCGTACGTCTTCATCGGGCTATGGCAGGGGTCGTGGTACACGTACTGAACCCCGCTGACGCCCTCGAGGGAATACTGTTTTTCCATCAGGTATTCGTGAATGTCGAGTAACCGGCAGCCGGGGAAGATGCGCTCGAATTCGTAGTTCAACAGCTGATCCATGCAGGTGCCGCAAGACACGATGACCGTCTTGATGTCCAGGTAGTTCAAGGTGTTGGCCACCCGGTGAAACAGTACCCGGTTCTCGGTAGTGATCTGCTGGCCCTTGGCCACATCCCCGGTGGAGGTCTGCGGGTACCCGCAGCACAGATACCCCGGCGGCATCACCGTCTTGCTGCCGGTGTCGTAGAGCATCGCGAGCGTGGCCAGCCCTACCTGGCTGAACAGGCGCTCGGAGCCGCAGCCCGGGAAATAGAACACCGATTCGGACGCCTCGTTCGCGACCTCGGGGTTACGGATGATCGGCACGTACTGCCGGTTCTCGATACCGAGCAAGGCTCGCGTGGTCTTGGCAGGCAGCAGCTTCTTGGCCGGCAGCTTGCGATTGACGAAATGCACCACCTGCTCGATCGGCCTTGCAGGCCCGGTGGTAGCCGCCGGATGCTCGATCGAGGCACGAACCTGCGGTAACTTGCCGGCCACCGAACTTGCCCAACGCTGGGCGCGGAAGCCGACATCGACCATGCCCTTGCGCATCAGCTTGATGGTGGCCGGATCCTTGGCGTTCAGGAACGCCATGGACGCCGTGGTGCCGGCACTGAAGCGCCGCTGGCCGCGATCCTTGAGGATCTTTCTCATGGTGATCGAGACCTCACCGAAATCGATGTCTACCGGGCAAGGTGCGAGACACTTGTGACAAACGGTGCAATGGTCGGCGATATCGTTCATCTCGTCGAAATGCCGAACCGACAGGCCGCGCCGCGTCTGCTCCTCGTACAGAAACGCCTCGATGATCAGGCCGGTGCCGAGTACCTTGTTACGCGGCGAATACAGCAGGTTCGCCCCCGGTGCATGGGTGGTACACACCGGCTTGCACTTGCCGCACCGCAGGCAATCCTTGATGCTGTCGTTCAGTGCACCCAGTTCGCTCTGCTCGAGAATCAGGGCTTCCTGCTGTACGAGCCGCAACGATGGGGTGTACGCGTCTTCCAGACCGCTGCCGGCGAGCAGCTTGCCGCGATTGAAGTGGCCGTTCGGGTCGACGCGCATCTTGTAGTCGCCGAAAGCCTGCACCTCGGCAGGTTCCATGTACTGCATCTTGGTCAGGCCGATGCCGTGTTCACCCGAGATCACACCACCGAGACGTTGCGCCAGCGACATCACCCGGTCCACGATATGCTCGGCACCGCGCAGCATGGCGTAATCGTTGGAATTGACCGGAATGTTCGTATGGATGTTGCCGTCGCCGGCATGCATGTGCAAGGCAGCGAACAGGCGGCGCGGGCGCCATTGGCCATGCAGTTCGTCGATTCGCTGGCACAGACGCCGATACCGATCGCCACTGAAGCGGGCTTTCAGCGGAGCTTCGACCATCTCGCGGTAGGAGACGACGGTTTCGCGTCGTAACAGGGCACCGACCAGCGGGTCGGCCTCACCTTCTCGAGTATCTCGTGAGTCGGCACCGGGCGAGTCGGCCTCGAGCGATGCGAGGTATCGCTGGTCGTCCTGGCGCAGACGCCCCAGATGCTCTTCCCATCGACGACCGATGGCTGCGAGCTCGACCACCGCACCGTCGAGCTTGTCCCGTACGATGGCACGGGATTCATCACCGTCGTCTGGCCTCGCGCACAGGGACGTCAGCGTTTCGGGAGCCTGCAACAGCGTGACCACCGCCTCGAGCAGCTCACGCTTGTTGCTCAGGGAATGCTCGATGTTGATTCGCTCGATACCTTCGCTGTAGTCCGCCAACCGTTCGAGGGGGATCACCACGTCTTCGTTGATCTTGAAGGCGTTGGTGTGCGCGGCGATGGCAGCGGTGCGTGAGCGGGCCGCCCAGAACTGCCTGCGAGACTCGGGGCTGACGGCCACGAAGCCTTCGGCATCCCGCCGGTTGATCAGCAGGATCATCTGCGAGGCCACCTGAGCCACCTGATCGGCATCGTCACCGACCACGTCCGCCATCAGCAACATGCGCGGCAAGGTGCCACGTGCCGCCTTGGCGCTGTACTTCACCGCCTTGATGTATCGATCATCGAGATGCTCGAGCCCCGCCAGCAGCACCCCATCGGTGCCATCGACCAGCGCCTTGACATCGAGAATGCCGGCCACCGCATCGCGCAGGTCTGCTCCGTAGAATTCCATGCACACCGTGCGCGTGTGGTTGGGCATGCGGTGCAGCACGAACACCGCCGAGGTGATCAGGCCATCACACCCCTCTTTCTGCACGCCCGGCAACCCACCGAGAAACTTGCTGGTGACATCCTTGCCCAGGCCTTCGCGGCGCAGGGACTGCCCTGGAAATTCCAGCACGTACGGTGCCTCGATAACCGCGCCGGTATCGGCATCGGTACGTGTGATCCGGAAGCGCACGGTGGGCTGCAGGTGGATCTTGCCGCGGTTGTGGTCGAGCCGTTCCACATCGACCCAGTGCCCGTCAGGATCGACCAGGCGCCAGGAGACCAGGTTGTCAAGCGTGGTTCCCCACAATACCGCCTTCTTGCCCCCGGCGTTCATGGCAATGTTGCCACCGATGGTCGAAGCGTCGTGGGAGGTGGGATCGACCGCGAAGGCCAGGCCGGAGCGCTCGGCGGCCTCGGCCACCCTTTTCGTGACCACACCGGCTTCCACGGCAATGCAATGCGTGCCGTCGGCGGCCGAGACCACCGGTTTCAGGGCATCGAGCTTCTCCAGGTTGATGACCGCCGTTTTCGCATGTAACGGAATCGCACCGCCGGTGTAGCCGGTACCCCCGCCGCGCGGGATCAACGTCAGGCCGACGTCGATGCAGCCCTTGATCAGCCCGGGCAACTCGGCTTCCGAATCCGGTGTCAGCACCACACAGGGCAGCTCCACGCGCCAGTCGGTGGCATCCGTGACGTGGGAGACCCGCGACAATCCGTCGAAACGGATGTTCTGCAGATGTGTGAGCTTCTTCAGGCGTTTCCGGATCTGCCCACGCAGCGCCAGCGTGTCGGTGAAGCGCTGTTCGAAAGTGGCCACCGCCTCGCGGCCAAGCGTCAGCAGCTCGACCACCGTGTCGGTGACCTCGGGACGATCGTTGATCTGCCTCAGCCGATGGTGCAGCGCCCCGACCAGCGCCGTCCGGCGCTTGACGTTACCGAGCAGATCATCCTGGATGAACGGGTTGCGATCGATGACCCACATATCCCCCAGCACTTCGAACAGCATGCGTGCAGACTGGCCGGTGCGCCGGTGGCCGCGCAGTTGCTCGATCAGATCCCAACCCCTTGCACCCAGGTAGCGCAGCACGATCTCCCGGTCGGAAAAAGAGGTGTAGTTGTAGGGAATTTCGCGCCGTTGGGTCACGGCTGTCAGGTCGCGTAGACCAGCAGTATCGGGATCGGGTAACGGTGCATTCATGGAATTTTTCACAGAGTGAAACGAAAAAAGGCTCCTTGCGGAGCCTTTTCATTCGAAGCTGCCCCGCTAATGGATGCGGGGCGGAACAACCTGCCGACCGCGCGTCAGCGCTTCGAGTACTGCGTGGCGCGACGCGCCTTGCGCAGACCGACCTTCTTCCGCTCGACCTCGCGCGCATCGCGCGTCAGGAAACCGGCGCCGCGCAGATTACTCCGCAACGTTTCGTCGTAGCCGAGCAGTGCACGGGAGATGCCAAGCCGTATCGCGCCGGCCTGACCACTGCCACCACCACCCTTGACGGTGATGAAGAAGTCGAAATTGGTCAGCGTATCAGTCGTGGCCAGCGGCTGACGGACGATCATGTGAGCCGTTTTTCGACCGAAGAACTCTTCGAGCGGCTTGCTGTTGACCGTGATCTTGCCGGTGCCCGCAGACATGAAGACACGTGCGGTGGAGGACTTGCGACGGCCGGTGCCGTAATACTGCTGAGCTGCCATTTAGAGTTCCAGGAGCGTGGGTTGCTGAGCCGCATGCGTGTGAGTGGCACCGGGGAACACCCGAAGCTTGCGGTACATGTCGCGGCCCAGAGAGTTCTTCGGCAACATGCCCTTGACGGCCATCTCGATGATGCGTTCCGGATGCTGCTGCTGGAGCTTCTCGAAGTTGATCGTCTTCAGGTTGCCGATGTAGCCCGTATGGTGCTGATACAGCTTGGTCTTGGGCTTGTTGCCGGTTACCTCGACCTTCGACGCATTGATCACGACGATGTAGTCGCCGGTATCGACATGCGGCGTGTAGGTGGGCTTGTGCTTGCCACGCAGGCGACGAGCGGTCTCGGTGGCCACGTTACCGAGCGTCTTGCCTTCGGCATCGATGATGAACCACTGGCGCTTCACGTCGGCCGGTTTGGCGCTTACAGTACTCTGTTTCACTACGGTGCCTCGAATGGCTACTACGGCTAGCCCACCATTGTATGCGATCGGATGAAGGGCGGCAACCGATAGTGCACCTGGCTTGCGAACCGCAAAAAGGCGCGGCCTCCACAACCGCCGAGCCGTAGCCTGCAGAAGGGAGTGCCGCGCCGGAATCCGCCTGACGACGGCAGGACAGGAAACAACCATGCTTGCGCACGGAACAGGGGTGCGCAAGGAACGGGCCAGCCTCAGCTTGCGTTCAACGTTTCATGGGTGCAGGTAATGGTCGCGGTCTTCTCCAGCATCCGGGTAGCCGAGCAATACTTCTCGGCGGAGAGTTTCACGGCGCGAGCCACATGCACGTCGCTGAGATCTCGACCATTGACCCGGAAATGGATCTTGATGTCGGTGAACACCTGGGGCACCTCTTCCGCCCGTTCTGCATCGAGCTCGATCTCGATGCTGGTCACGCACTGGCGAGACTTTTGCAACATCAGCGCTACATCGTAAGCGGTACAGCCACCCAGACCCATCAACAACATCTCCATCGGGCGAGGCCCCAGGTTCCGGCCGCCGTGGTCGGGAGAGCCATCCATGACCACCGAATGGCCGCTACCGGCTTCGCCGACAAAGCTCATGTGATCGAGCCATTTGACACGTGCGCGCATGACGCTCCCATCGAGTTCGCTTATCGCGTGCCACGCCCTCGGCTGTGGAAGGCGCGAAATAACACACAGTTATGCTGAAGAATTTTTCATGGCCGCCGATTCATGTTTGACGCTACACATTACAGCCAAGATCTTTCGGGATCTAGCGCAAACATCAAGCACGGAGAGAGAATGACATGCTGGCGCCTCGGATAGCACCACCACCGGTAGAATGGCTCGATATCTACCTACGAAGCAGTCATCGGCGGCAGTACCCCGCGAAGACTACCATTCTGCACCACGGCGATGTACCGGAAACGCTTTACTACATCGTCGATGGATCCGTCAGCATCGTGATCGAGGATGACGATGGTCGCGAGATCGTACTGGCTTACCTCAGCCCCGGCGAATTCTTCGGCGAGATGGGCATGTTCGACAAGGCCGGCCAGCGCAGCGCCTGGGTTGTCGCCCGCACCAAGTGCGAAGTGGCCGAGATGCACTACGACCAGTTCAAGCGCCTGGCTGTCGATCAACCTGACATTCTGTACGCGCTGACCACCCAGATGTCCAATCGCCTGCGCAAGACCAGCATCAAGGTACGTGATCTCGCTTTTCTCGATGTGACCGGCCGCGTTGCCTCCACCCTGCTCGACCTGGCCAAGATGCCCGATGCCATCACCCACCCCGATGGCATGCAGATCCGCATCACCCGCCAGGAGATCGCCCGCATCGTGGGCTGTTCGCGCGAGATGGTCGGCCGAGTGCTCAAGGATCTGGAAGACCGCGGGCTGATCTATGCGCGGGGCAAGACTATGGTTATCTTCGGGCGTTACGCACGCTAGCGCGCTTCGCACGATTCCCGGGGAGGCAGTTCACTCCGCGAACAACGCAGCCAAAGCCTGCCCCGGATCTGCTTCGCGCATGAATGCCTCGCCCACCAAGAACGCCTGAACGCCGGAGCTGCGCATGCGCATCACGTCGGCAGGTTGGCGGATGCCGCTCTCGGTGACCACGATCATGCCTTCGGGGATTTCGTCGAGCAAGTCCAGCGTGGTGGACAAGGACACGTCGAAGGTTCGCAGGTCGCGGTTGTTAACGCCCAGCAGTATGGAGCCCGCGGCGGAGGCCTCGAGTTCAAGTGCGCGTTGCAGCTCGTCGTAATCGTGTACTTCGACGAGTACGTCCATGCCGAGACCTACCGCTTCCGCGTGCAGGGATGCCAGGGTGTCGTCGTCGAGGGCGGCGACGATCAACAGCACGCAGTCCGCCTTCATGATGCGCGCCTCGACGATCTGGAAGGGATCGATCAGGAAATCCTTGCGAATCACCGGCAGGCTGCACGCATCACGGGCATCGATCAAGGCCTGCGCACTGCCCTGAAAGAAATCCTGATCGGTCAGTACCGACAGGCAGGCCGCACCGCCGGCCTCGTAGCTTGCGGCAATGGCAGCCGGGTCGAAGTGTTCGCGAATCACACCCTGGCTGGGTGACGCTTTCTTGACTTCGGCGATCACCGCAACATCACCCTCGCACAGGCGACGGTCGATGGCCTTGATGAACCCCCGCGGTGCATCGGCGGCGGCCGCGAGTTCCGCATGGCGTTCGGGCCCGACGGCGGCCGAGCGTTCGGCGATTTCCTCGCGCTTGCGGGTGAGAATCCGCTTCAGGATATCCGGCACATCGCCAGGCTGACTCATGCCCGACCCCCCGCGTCGCGAAACGACTGGCTGACGGCCACCAGCCGGGCCAGGGTTTCGGCCGCCGCACCGCTGGCCAGTGCCGTGGACGCCATCTCGATACCCGCCGCCAGCGTTTCGGCGCCCCCGCCTACCCGGATGGCGGCACCCGCATTCATCAGCACCACATCGCGTGCGGCACCCGGCTCATCGGCCAGCACCGAGCGCACCATAGCCAGGCTCTGCTCCGGGCCGTCGACCTGGATATCCGCCAGCACATGCTCGGGCAGGCCGAAGTGGCCGGGCTCGATCATGTAGTCGCTGATCTTGCCGTCGTGCAGCTCGGACACCTGGGTCGGCCCACAGGGGCTGATCTCGTCCATGCCGTTGGCCCCGTGCACGACGATCACGTGCCGGCTGCCGAGTGCCTGCAGCACTTCGGCCATCGGCCGTACCCATTGCGTGGCATACACACCGAGCACCTGGTTGGCCGCGGCCGCCGGATTGGTCAACGGCCCGAGCAGATTGAAGATCGTACGCACCCCCAACTCACGCCGCGGGCCGATCGCATGCTTCATCGCACTGTGATGACGCGGCGCGAACATGAAACCGATGTTCACCTGTTCGATGCACTGGCGCACCTGGTCGGCCGTGAGCTCGATGTTCACACCGGCCGCCTCCAGCAGATCCGCCGCGCCGGACTTGCTGGATACCGAACGGTTGCCATGCTTTGCAACCCTGACACCCGCGGTCGCAGCCACCAGCGCACTGCAGGTGGAGATGTTGAAGGTGCTGGTGGTATCGCCACCGGTGCCGACGATATCCACGGCATCCTGACCACCCGTACCGAGCGCATCGGCGGATGCACCGGTCAGGTCCACCGAAGTGGCCAGCGAGCGCATCACCGCCGCGGCGGCCGCCACCTCTTCCACCGTTTCACCCTTGATGCGCAAGGCGGCCAGCAAGGCACCGATCTGCGCATCGGTGGCACCACCGGACATCACCTGCTGCATGACCAGCGTCATGTTCGCCGCATCCAGCGATTCGCCCTCGAACAATCGGCCCAACGCTTCTTGCATGTTCATCGCGGTGCTCCCTGATGTGGTGCTTCTGATTGGCGGAGATCCCGTGGGCTGATTCCGCAACGGATGAGAAAGGCGCGCAGCAGATCGTGGCCGTGGTCGCTGCTGATGGATTCAGGATGAAACTGCACACCCTCGATATCGAGCTTGCGGTGGCGCACCCCCATGATCGCATCGCGCTCGCCATCGTCGGTCTGCGTCCAGGCGGTGACCTCGAGTTCGTCGGGCAGGCTGGCAGGATCGATCACCAGCGAATGGTAGCGCGTGGCCGTGAAGGGTGTGATCAGACCCTGGAACACACCGTGGCCGGTGTGATGAACGTCCGACAGCTTGCCGTGCATGATCTCCCGAGCGTGCACGACCTTGCCGCCGAAGTGCTGGCCGATGCCCTGATGCCCGAGGCACACGCCCAGCATCGGCAGCGAGCCTGCAAAGTGCGCGATGGCCTCGAGCATGACGCCGGCGCTGTTCGGCGTACCGGGGCCGGGGGAGAGGAGCAGACCGTCCGCGCCGCAGGCTTCCAGCTCCGCGATGCTCACCCGGTCGTTACGGAATACATCGACCGTGGCGCCGAGCTCCTGCAGGTACTGCACGATGTTGAAGGTGAAGGAATCGTAGCTGTCGATGACGATGATGCGGTTCATGACAAGGTTCCCGCGTTCGGCTCCTTCGAGGCGCCACCCACCTGCAACAGTTCGTCGAATACCGCAGGCCTGGCATCGAGCCCACGCTCGGCCATCGCCACCGCGCGGAACACCGCCCGCGCCTTGGCCATGGTTTCGGCCCATTCGGCATCCGGGTCGGAATCGTAGACGATGCCGGCACCGGCCTGTACGTTCAGGGTGCCATCCTGAACGACCGCCGTACGGATGGCGATGGCCGTGTCCATGTTGCCATTCCACGAGAGGTAGCCCACCGCGCCCGAATAGATGCCGCGCTTCACCGGCTCGAGCTCCTGGATGATCTCCATGGCCCGCACCTTCGGCGCACCCGAGAGCGTACCGGCGGGAAAGGTCGCCCGCAGCACATCGATCGCACTCATGCCCTCCCTGAGCTTGCCGACCACATTCGAGACGATGTGCATGACGTGGGAATAGCGCTCGACACTGAACTTGTCGGTAACGTTCACCGAACCGGTGGTGGCGATACGGCCGATATCGTTGCGGCCCAGATCGATCAGCATCAGATGTTCCGCCAGCTCCTTCGGGTCGGCCATCAGGCTGATCTCGTTGGCGAGATCCGCAGCCTCGGTCGCGCCGCGTGGCCGGGTGCCTGCCAGGGGCCGCACGGTTACCTCACCCTCCTCCAACCTGACCAGGATCTCCGGCGAAGCGCCGACCACATGATGATCACCCAGGTCGAGATAGAACATGTAGGGCGACGGATTCAGTGTGCGCAGGGCCCGATACAGATCGAGCGGGCTGGCGGCGAACGGCACGGTCAGACGCTGTGAGAGCACCACCTGCATGCATTCGCCGTCGGTGATGTACTGGCGAATGGTTCGTACCGCGTCCTTGTAGCCACTTTCCGTGAAACCACTTTCGAAGTCCGCCTCACCGACGCTGTCGCGACGGGCATGGGTCTCGCGCGGCGGCAGGCTGCCGAGCAACTCCTCGTACACTTCCAGCAGCCGTTCCAGACCGGCTTCCCGGGCATCGCGCACTGCGGGGTCGACCAGCTTGAGAATGGTCAGGCTGCCACGCAGGTTATCGGCGATGACCAGCTCGTCTGCTTCCATCAGCAGGATGTCGGGGTTGCCCAGCGGGTCCGGGTGCGGGTTCGGCCCGAGCCGTGGCTCGACGTAGCGCACGGTGTCGTAACCGAAATAACCGACCAGCCCGCCGGTGATGCGAGGCAGGCCATCGATCAGCGGCACGCTGAAGCGCGTCTGGTACTCGTCGACCCACACCAGTGGGTCTTCCACCTCCCACTCCTCCACGAGTTCATCGCCCTCGTGCACGGTAATCCGGCGGCCGAATACCCGGATGATCCGCCGGCAGGCCAGCCCGATGATCGAGAAGCGGCTCCACTTTTCGCCACCCTGCACCGATTCGAACAGGAAGGTGAACGGCCGATCGGCCACTTTCAAGAACGCGGACAGCGGGTTGTCGAGGTCTGCGATCAGTTCGCAATGCAGGGGGATGCGGGTATAGCCCGCGGCGCGATAGCGCTCGAATTCAGCTTGTTCCATGATGATCCACTTCAATCCTTGGCCTGGCCCGCTCCGCCTCACATGTCAGTGGTAAGTGAGAAAGGAACTGGCCGTTGGCGGTGGCGAAGGCCGGATGGCAATACCCGACCGACCTGAGCAGGACCTGAGCGCACGGCGGCTAGCCGCAGGCCAGATCGGGTAGATCAGCGTCGCCAGCGCCCACCCGTGACGCAGAGGGCGAGTGGACCAGCAGGCGGCCAGGCGCTTGCAGCCGGGCCGCAGCCCAGGCCATGACATGCCCTGCGCAAGGCTCGATGATCAGGGCAACGTACGCGGGTGTGAAGGACATTCATCATGCCGCGATGTTAACCCATTCGTGACCGAATGTGCCTGGGTGTGCCGGGTTGTGTCCGTACCCGCAATGCTCGCAGCGCAGCGGGGAAAGCCTGTCAACCTGCGTGCCCGTGCCGCCGTTAACCCACAGGAGTAAACTGGGGTTCGACGCGACGCCACCGGCCAGCAGCACCGGGACGGCATGCACTGACCCATCGGCCTGACGCGTTCGCCCCAGCCCACCACCGAGTTGCCTCATGACCGTAATCCGCCAGGACGACCTCATCGACAGCGTGGCCGACGCGCTGCAGTTCATGTCTTACTATCACCCGAAGGACTACATCGACGCCGTGCACGAGGCCTGGCAGCGCGAAGAGTCGCCGGCGGCCAAGGATGCGATGGCGCAGATTCTCGTCAACTCGCGTTTGTGTGCCGAGGGCAAGCGGCCGATCTGCCAGGACACCGGCATCGTCACGGTATTCGTCAAGATCGGCATGGGCGTGAGCTGGGATGCCACGATGGACGTCTCCGACATGATCAACGAGGGTGTGCGACGCGCCTACCTGCACCCCGACAACAAGCTGCGCGCCTCCATCCTGCACGAGCCGGCCGGTGCACGTCGGAACAGTGGCGACAACACACCGGCCGTGATTCACATGCAGGTGGTCGAGGGAGACCGGGTCGAAATCGAGATCGCCGCCAAGGGCGGCGGCTCTGAAAACAAGTCGAAGCTGGCGATGCTCAACCCCAGCGACAGCATCGTCGATTGGGTGGTCAGGACCTTACCCACCATGGGTGCCGGCTGGTGCCCGCCCGGCATGCTCGGCATCGGCATCGGCGGTACGGCAGAAAAGGCTGCGGTGCTGGCCAAGCAATCCCTGATGGACCCGGTCGATATACAAGCTCTGCACGATCGTGGGCCTGCCAACCGCATCGAGGAACTACGTCTGGAGATCTTCGAGAAGGTGAACGCGCTGGGCATCGGTGCGCAGGGGCTCGGCGGGCTGACCACGGTGGTCGATGTGAAGATTCTCGACTACCCCACCCATGCCGCCTCACTGCCTGTGGCGATGATTCCGAACTGTGCGGCTACGCGCCATGCGCACATCGTGCTCGACGGCAACGGCCCTTACCTGCAGACGCCGCCGTCGCTCGACGACTGGCCGGCCATCACCTGGGATGCGGGCGAAGGCTCGACGCGGGTGGATCTCGACAGCGTTACCCCCGAGATGGTCGCCGAGTGGAAGCCAGGTCAGACACTGCTGCTCAGCGGACGCATGCTCACCGGCCGCGACGCGGCGCACAAGCGCATCCAGAGCCTGCTCGAATCCGGCGAAGGCCTGCCCGAGGGTGTGGACTTCAACGGCAAGTTCATCTACTACGTGGGGCCGGTGGATGCAGTACGCGATGAGGCTGTGGGCCCCGCAGGCCCGACCACTTCCACCCGCATGGACAAGTTCACCGAGATGATGCTCGCCGAAACCGGCCTGCTCGGCATGATCGGCAAGGCCGAACGCGGCCCCACCGGCATAGAGGCGATCCGTCAGCACGAGGCGGTGTATCTGATGGCCGTCGGCGGTGCCGCGTATCTCGTGTCGAAAGCGATAAAGCAAGCCCGGATCATCGCCTTCGAAGACCTGGGCATGGAGGCGATCCACGAATTCATCGTCGAGGACATGCCGGTCACCGTGGCGGTGGATTCGCGTGGCGATGCAGTACACAAGAGCGGGCCTGCATTGTGGAAGGGCAAGCTGGACCGGGGTGAGGTCAAGCCGGTGTATTTCGCGTAATGGCGTCGCGTAAGACTTTGGTATAGCGCGATGAGCGCTTGTGAGGCGAGAAACTGATGGCAGGTGAAGAGCTAATGAATCGGGCAGGCGGCATCGGGCGATTGGTGAGCCTGTTTTTTGCCGTCAGCCTGGCAGTGGGTTGTACCGCAGCGGGTACGTCGGATGAGCCCGCCGAAGAGCTGATGGATGACGGGCCAACTAACGGTCAACCAATGGAAGAGCAACCGGTGAGTGCTGACCAATGCCGAGCCGGGGACCAGCAGGTGGCGAGCCAGAGTGCGTGCCTGATGGACGATGCCGCCTGTTATCAGCTGGCCGATGGCAACTGGTGCACCGGGCCGCGAGGCGCGAGCTGCCCGGCCGGATCCACCGCGGTGGCAGCGGGTGGTGAATGCCCGGCCGGGTCACGGTGCTTCATGTTCAGCGAGAGTTTGCAGTGTGCGATTGAGGGGCCGCGGGAGTGAGTGTTGCTGTCGATTAAAGAATATTCGAGAGATCGACGGCCACCTCTAGCAGGCATACCGGGCTAATGGACAGCTTGTCAGCGCCGGCATACTTGGTCACTTTGAAATATTCCGCACCTTCCGGCTCTCGATAGCACACCAGCTTTTGACGCTGGATATCGAAGATCCATACTTCTGGTATGCCAGGGCGTGCGTAAAGCGGGAGCTTCTCCTCTCAGCTCAGGCGTCATACAGAAAGTATCCGATTCGCGTCGAAGGCGGCTGCAGGTGTCCGCCACAGATGCCGATAACTCAAGCATCATCAGCCATCCGGTACCGTCATGGTCTCGGCTCTCTCACGCTCTCCCGATTCAGGCCAGTCGCCGCCTAGCGGACGCGGTCTCCTCACGCCGTACCCCCCGCTGAGCTTCGATTCACTGCTTGCGGGAGCCTCTCCGGCAGACCGGCCGGCCTGGCTGCACTGGCAGCAGATCCTGACCGATGCACACCGTGAGTCAGCGACCGCGCTGAGCATAGAAGCCGATGCCGCGTGCTGGCGAGTGCAAGTTCGAACCGGTGAGGGGTTGCATGAGCACAGGCTTGAAGGTGACGAGCCAGATGCGATGCTGCGTGTCATGGCCGAGGTTCGAAAGAGCCCGGGGGCGGCGCGAGGGCGGGCCAGGGAGTCAGTTCGGGAATACGCTAAGGAGTCGGCCTTAAGCTCAACTCAAGAATCAGCCACCTGTCTGAGCATTCGGCTCGATGATCAGTGGTACATGCTGCGCCTCATCACTCTGGCCACGTCGAGTGGTACAGCCTGGCACATCGAGCTGCACCCCGATCACCCTGTTCCGCCCACGCTGGAAGAGCTTGGTATGAGCAGCCCGCTTCAGCTGAAGTTGCGGAACCTGCTGGCCGCCCGGCACGGCTGGCTGCTGGTCAGCGCGAACAATCCGCAGGCACGGAGTGCGTTGCTGCAGGCGATGGTGCAGGTCATCAGTTCACCCGACCGGCGTGTGCTGTGTGTGGAAACGCCGATACATCACCGCCTGTCTCGCACCACCCAAGTGGTGCTATCCGATCAGCCTGCAGGCGCGAAAGCAAGTGGTAAGCGTGTCGAGCTGACACCAGCCTGGCATCCACACTGGCAAGCAGCTCTGGGCATGGCGCACGATGTGGTGGTCCTCAACGACTCACCGGCACGTCTCGATCTTACAAGCCTCGCAAAGAGATCTATCGACCAGACGCTGGTTATCCAGGGTTGCACCTCTTTGCCGGGCAATGATGCCGGCAGCTGGCTCAAAGCTCAGGGGTTCAGCACAGCCTGGATAGAGCGCACGCTGCTTGGCACGGTACGCCACCGCTCGATAAGAAAGCTGTGCCAAGCTTGTCGTCATCCCGCGCCGATCGGTGACGAGCCTTCGCAATGGCTTCATCAGGCCCGCGAGGACGGTGGCTTGTTGTTCGACCAATGGCTGCGCGCGATGGATCGGGATCGCTTCAGTCTGGCGCCGGGCTGCGCGGCTTGCCACGGGCGCGGGTTCGTCGGTGAGGTCAATGTCTTCGACATCCACTCGTTCCGTACTGACCATCGCGCCGGCGCATCGTCGGCTCCACGCCAGGCACGTTACCGAGCTCTGCTCGAGCTGGCCGTGCAGGGTGAAATCACGCTTGCGGATGCCATGTTGGTGCATCGCGACTGGTTCGCTGCCTGAGCCGTACCCCTGGCCCAATACCCACCATGGCACTCAACGCCTTCAGACTGCATGGCCAGCCTGTGAGGCGACACTCGCAGCATTCCCACCGGCTCAGGCCGCCGCCGCATCGTCATCCCGCGCCTGATTGGCCGACGCACTCGGCGTACCGACTTTGCGCAGTGCCGAGCTGGCCAGGCCCTCCTGGCGGTTCGGATCGTAGCTGTGCTCGTTCAACAGGCTCAGCGGCCATTGCAAGCCGCTCGCACCCACGCCCTTCAACCGTCGGTACAGGCTGCCATTGACCTGATTGGTCGCGATCAGGTGCTTGCGGAATTGCAGGAAGGCGCAGTTGTCCACCGATTCGCTGGCCCGCCAGAAGGCACGCAACGGTAGTTGAGACGCCAGACCCTGACGGCCGTAGATGCAGGCACCGAGCGTTTTCACCGGTGTGCCGTGGAACAATGAAGACATGCCGACCGTGCTGTTGATCAACACCGTACCTTGCGCATGCTTGAGCAGCGTGGGCAGGCAGACATCGTGAACGTAGAACACCCGCCCCTGCAGCCCGAGCTCGGCAACCAGGTTGGCGAACAGCATCGCGTAGTCGGTGTAGGCACGGTCCATCGGATGATGCTTGAACACGATGGCCTTGTTGCTCGGTGCATGCCGGGCGAACGACATCAGCACATCGCCGATGAAATGCTCGATGGAATTGTAGGTCGAATGCTCGATGACCTGCATGTCGCAATGCACCTGCAACGGGCACAGGAAATAGTGACCATCGTAACCGCGCAGCAGCCCACGGAGCATGCGCCGATCACGCCAGCGATAGCGCAGCTTGCGCAACCCGGAAAGCACCCAGTGAAAGCCCTGGCCGAACACACTCAAGGGGCGGTGGTGCAGGTACGCCGGGTAGCGATGCCTCAGCACGACACAGGCGATGTAGTAGGCCATCGAATAGAGGGCCGAGAACAGGAAGATATGGCGTGGCTCGTCGAGTTCGTCGGGCAACTGATCGGAAAGTTTGCGCGCCTTGCCGTGCTCAGGCTCTTTCCCCCGCGATGAGCGCGGCGGCTGCGACGACGAACCGGACGACGTTCCCGGTGAGGACCCGGAGGGCAACCCGACCGACGCTTGTGACGAGGATCCGGACGCGGATCCGGACGACGATGCGTTCGATGGCTTGTGCCGACGTTTCTCGCGTGCGCTCTGAAAGTCTGCGACCTCTCCGGTAAAACGTCGACTCACCAGCGACGAGAAGCCGTTGACGCCGTTCTCCTCGAGCGTCACGAAGTTGGGGCGGATGTAGCCCTCCTCGAACACGAACACCCGCACCCCGAGGCGATCGGCCACGGCACGCGCCACCCGGTGATGCGCACGGCAATCGCCGAATAGATAGATACGGCCGATGTCGCGGTTGATCAGCAGGCGCTCCAGCCACGCCTCCCACTCATCGGGGCCATCGGTGTAGTCGATGACTCCGCTGCGCCGGTAGAAGAACGCATCGCCGCCGTTGAAATTGATCTTCAGCACCCGAAAACCACGCGCCTCCAGCTCCTCGGCGAAGCGCGCGAAGAACGGGCCGATCGGGCCTTGGAGCAGCATCACGTTACGGCGCATACCGAAGTCCTTTCACCATGTTTGCCAACTTGCCGAGGCGCGCACCAGGAGTGCGACGTCGAACGGCTCCTGTGGTCCTGCTCTCGCGCCGGAGCGCCAGCACACGATCTTCCGGGCTGATGAATTCACCGGTGCCGATATCCACGTAGCGCGCATACACGATGAGCGTCAGGTACACCAGTTCGTCGAGCGTGCGCTCGCGCACTCGGCGCGGCGTGCTCAGATGATCTTCCGTCAGGCCCCAGCCGGCGTAGAACGGCAAGCCGTGGGTCACCACCGGACAACCGCGCATCAAGGCCTCGAAGCCTGCCTGCGAGGTCATCGTATGCAACTCGTCACAGGCGTCGATGCAATCGATGATGTGCGAATCGGTGTCTACCGCGTCGGCCAACCCCAGGCTCAGCACCTCATCGATTCGGCCACCACGATTGCCGCTGACCACATCCGGATGCGGCCGGTACACCACCGCACTGCCAGGGCGTGCCAGCCTCACCGCTTCGAGCAATGCACGGTTGTCGCGCACACGCGGCGAACCACGCCGCACCGACTGATCACCATCCACCTGACCTATGACGAGCACGGTCGTTTTATCGGCTGAACGCCAGATTGGTTGACTACCCGTATCGAGGTTGTATTTCGACAAGCGTGAGCCGACGATGGCGTGGCGCAAGCGCATGGCCCTTTCCACCTCGGCCGGTGAGCAATCCCGGGTGTTCAGCAGATGCTCCAGGTCACTGGGCCCGGTGGGGTCGAAATACAGGCCGCGGCTATCGGTGACCAACGAGCCCGGTGCCACGAAATCCGAGCCGAGCCCGGAGGAGCGCAGAAAGCCGTCTTCCACGCGCATCGTCGGCCATGTGTACCCATCGGGCGTGCCGAGCCCTGCGTCCCGGAAGCTCCAGGTGGCCCAGGTGTCCGGGCCGCCATACGGCGATCGCAGGTACTGTCGTACATAGCCACGCTTCCATCGCGTGATACCGCGTGTGTGAAACCGAAAGGCATTGCGCGCGAACTCGCGTTTCTGAAGGCGCACATGCTCGATGCACTGCCGCAGGTTCCACCGCTCGCCGGTAACCGGGTGGCAGTAGCGCGGCAGGTGCACGTGGCATACCAGAAACAATTCATCGACCGACCGCTTGCGGGTACGCCGTGCCACCGGTGAGCGATCGTCGGTCAGCCCCCACCCGGCATAGAACGGCTGGCCGAAAGTCACGACATCGCAGCCACACAGCAAGGCTTCGTAGCCGAGCTGCGACGTGGCGACATACACGCGACTCGCGCGCTTCAGCCAACCCATCGGATTATCGTGCTCGGCAATGACCGCAATGCCAGCCCTGCGTGCCTCGGCGTCGAGGTAACCCGAGCGCCTGCCACTGACCACATCGGGATGCGTACGTAGCATCACCTGCGCTCCCGGGTTCTCGCCGATGGCCGCGTGCAGCATGTGCGTGAAGTTCTCTGCCTGCATGCCGCCACAGCGCACCGAGGCATCATCACGCGTCTGGTCGATGACCAGTATCAGCGGTGAGGCGGGCACCGGTGCCTGTACTACCCCTGCATCGTCAGGTGTCGATCTATTGCTGCTGTGAAGGTTATTGGTGCCTTCACCGCGACTGCTGAAATAACCCTGGGGTGGACCAGGAACCGCGGCAGGCTTGCAGTAGTTGTACTTCGTGATCTCATGCTCCACGAGCAGCGAGCGACAGGATGCTACTTCGGCCAATGCTTCCACGGTTGCCAGCCGGGCAAACTGCTCATCCGGCAGATTCAGCAGATTCTCCAACTGCGAGGGCTCGCCACTGTCGTAGTAGACGCCTGTGGTGTCCACCAGCAATGAATAGCTCAGGCGCCCGTGCGGGTCGCTTGCACAACTGCGGATGAAGCCGTCTTCCAGGTACCACACGGGCAGGCAGTGCCTTTTCGCAAACGCATGTGCCTTCGCAGCGTTCTGCTTGCGGCCCCAGACGAGCACCACGGACTGCCAGGCATCAGCGCTCGACCAGGAGCGCGGCGCCACCACACGCTCCACATCCAGGAAGCGCTCGATATGCCGCAGCTTTCGAATGCCGCCCGAGAACGCCACGGCCACGCGTACCGATGACTGAGCGGGTGATTCGATCGGTCGCATTGCCGGGATGACTTGACTGGCGTGCAAGCAGGCTGGGTTCGATATGAAGTAAGTCGCAGACGGTGCAGGAAACAAGCCAGTGGTATCAGTGGGAATCGTCGGCGATAGAGAAGCATCGGCGGTCAAGCCACCCTATTTGCCCGCAGGCTCCGCCGCCGCCCGGCCGGCCGGCCTGCATCATGGTCCGCGGCGAAGACGACATACCGTGGCCTGTGAATTGCTTCCCGATTTGATTGAACGGCAGCGTGCGCAGCCTTGTAGCTCTGAACGCCTACCCACCATCAACTCAAATATTGCCGACTGATGCCGTGAACATTCTGTACCTGACAGATTCGCGACACGTCGACGAGCCGTGGCTCGACGGTTCGACCCGCTACCGCTGCTATCACATGGCCGAGGCCTTGCAGGCGGCCGGGCACCGGGCAGATGTGGCCGCCTTGTCGACGCTCGACAATCGAATCCTCTCCCGATACGACGTGGTGTGCGTGCTACGGCCCGACTACGAGCGCCGGCTGCTGCGGCTGCTGGCGCACTGCCAGCGCCTGCGCATCCGCTGCGTTGCGGATGTGGATGACCTGCTGTTCGATCCCTCGCAAGCGGCCAGCGCGCCGTCGGTGCTCAATGGCCAGGCCAGTGAGGGTATGACCCGTACCCGCTTCGCTCGCCATGCCAGAGCGCTGGCCTTGTTCGACGAGGTGATCACTGCCAACGGCAGGCTTGCTCAGGAACGCCTGCGCTTGTGCCCGGATCAACCGGTATTCGTAGTGCCCAACGGGCTTTCCGCATTCTGGCTCGACTACCATCAGAATACGATCCAGCGCCACGAGCGGGTGGCCTACCTGCCGGGTACCCGCAGCCACGATCGCGACTTCGCCACCATACTGACGCCGTTGCAGCAGGTTCACCGCAAGCGTACCGGGCTTGAGTTGTTTTTGATGCAGGAGCTACGGGTGCCGAACGGCCTGTTCGACCCCGTCCGGGTGTTACGCCACGGCTGCGTGCCGTACCTGCAGTTACCCTCACTGCTCGCCAGCAGCCGCGTGACGCTGGCGCCACTCGAAGACACACCGTTCAATGCGGCGAAGTCACACATCAAGTTCATCGAATCGGCGGCCTTCGGTACACCGCTGGTCGCCTCGCCGATCCAGGACATGCAACGGCACGATATCGCAGGCTTACGCCTTGCCCGTACGTCTGAACAATGGCTGGCTGCGATCGACGAGCTTCTCGATGCCCGGCATGATGAGCGAACCGGGCGTGAGCTGCGCGAATACGTTCGCGACTGCTGCATGGCCAGGCACTCGGTCACACGATTGATCGACCGATGGTCCGCGCCCCTGGCGAACGCGTTGCCGCCGTCGATAGCGGCTGGCCGAACGGCCGACCGCACCGCGTGAGAGGTCGACCGTCCAGACGCCACCGGCAACTGAACGATCTGCGCGAAGCACTCAAGTCGGGCTTGCCGCCGCGTATGCAGCTCACGATGAATGCGCTGGGCTGTATCGAGCTTGGGCAAGTCAGCGGACCGGAAATCCCGGTGATCACCCTGGCACCTTCCTTCGCAGGGTCATGGGTCATCGACACGATCCGCGTCAGCCTGGCAGCCGGGCACGGCACTGAATCATCGGCCGGTGCCGAGCCACGGAGTGCCGAGACGGAGAGCGTCGGGGCAGCGGCGGTTTCGCGGGGCACTACACGCGCCATCGCGCCACCGGTTGTCTCGCAGCGAATTCCACCGCTGGCGGCCTTGCGGCTGGACTTGAAGATTGCCAGTGCACTCTATTACGCCCGCTGCCTGCCATTGAGCGCCGAGCGCAATGATCTGGCCTATCGCTCCAACGGCTTGCACGCACTGGTGATCGTGCACTATCCGAGTGGGGACGACAGCTACGAGCGAATCGACGAAGATGCACAGATCATCGCTCGGCAATTGCGTACCCTGGGCACAGTGACCGCCCTGACGCTACTCCCCGAGGAGGCTGCAGATCAACTTCTGACACACAAGCTGGCAGCGCTGGTCGAGCGACGGTTTCAGGCAGCAAAGCCGATGTTGGAGGCACCGGCCGAGCAAGCGCAGGAACTGTTTGCCCTGTTCGGCAAAAGCGATGTGGTCATGGTCGGAGGTAGTTCACTGTATGCCGATGCGATCGTCGCGCGAGCACCGGTGTTCGCGTGGCGTACGCCACAGCCCGGTACCGGCCCGATCGCAGAAGCCTGGCGCGGCTTTCTCAGCCATCGCGATAACGGACGCCTCGCGCGCGCGCAGCGGCGCTGCCTGGATGAGCTGCTACAGCAGCTCGAACTGGAAGGCAGTTGCCGGAACGAGCGTCAGGCCCTGCACCTGATGATCACAGAGCTTGTGGCAGCGCTCGCCAGGAGCGAAGAGCGCCAGAGCACAGGACGAACGGGGCCGCTGCAGGACGGCACTCAGCCGAGCTGGATATTCAGCCCGACACCGAGCAGCCACCGGCCTCCGTTACCGGCGCGGCTGAAAAGCTACGCGGATAGAGCGAAAAGTCTGGCACGCAAGTTCAATGAGTCGCCTAGGCGTTTCGCCAGGGACAGCTCGCGCATCTGGGCACGCCCATTCAAGCCATGGCTCTGAGCCTTGCGTCGTACTTGCAGCGACGCCGGCGCCTGCGCTCACTGGCATCCCGATTCAGCGCAGGTGACTGGTGCCGGGACCTGCCGGAGCAGAGCCGCCAGGAGCTCGCCGAGAATCCGAATGACGCAGCACTGTGCCTGCATCTCGACATACTGCATTGCCTTCGAGGGGTGACTGCGAACGATGTCGCTCAGATCACCGAGCTGATGACAGAGGTGGGTATTCGAAGCTCAGCCTCGAGCCTGCGACTGCTTGCCTGTTCGCATCGGTTGGGACTGCAGTCCGATGCCGATATAGTGCAAGGCTTGGCACTACGCCGTGATCGCCGGGGCCGACCGGGCCGTGACCGCCCGGGAAGTGGCTGCTTGGTAAATAACAGTCTGCGAGGCGGCCGTCTGGACCCCCTGGGGCTTGGCCGCCTGGCGCTCGGCACCTTCGGGCAGACACTGGCCGACTTTCCGCTGCTGCTTGCCGCTCTCACTACCGTCCCCGATGCGAACTGGTTCTTGACCCGCCAGGAACGTGCTACTCGAACGGTGGCAAAGGTACTGAGCGAACGATGGTCGGAAGGTCCGGGGCACACTACTGCCGATACCGCTGTGCCTGACGACACTGCAGCATCACACGCCCGAAGCATCGCGGTGGTCGGCAACGCGCCGACACGGTTACGGCAGGAGCACGGGGCAGCGATCGATGCGTGTGACGAGGTGATTCGCTTCAACCGAACGGAGCTGAGCTCGTCGACCTGGCGGCATATCGGCACACGCACAGACCTGTGGATCATGAACGCATCGACGCCGATAGCTCATCTGCCGCGCGATGCGCAGGCCATAGCGATCTCCGGTGCCCCGCAATTCATCCGCCCCTCACGCTTCTGGCGCTCGGTGGTGCGCCGCTGCGCGCTACCGATCAGCGGCCTGAGCCCGACAGCCTGGTATTCACTCGTGCACACACTGCAGGCACCGCCAAGCGCTGGCCTGCTGATGCTCGAGACACTGCGCCTCGAAGCACCTGAGGCGCAGATTCGGGCGTTTGGATTCACCCTGCAGCGAGCGGCCGGGTCAGGCGATGACCCTGTTGATCGCGACAAGGTATCTGCCCGGCATCACTGGGTTGCCGAAGCTGCCTGGCTGCGGGAGCATTTTGCCCGTGCGCTGTGAGGCCCGAGGCTTTGAACCAGCGTAGATTCAAGGGCAAGCGCTGGTGGTGGAAGTTATCAGACTGTCGCCGACGAGAATGTCAGAAACCAAAGTCCTCATGCTCATGCGTAAGCCGTGGATGGTAGGCCGGGTCGTCGAAGGTATCGGTGTGCCAGCGATGCTTCATGTAGTGGGCTTCTCTCCGTGCCAGGCGCCGAGACTGCCGGCTCTGGTTCGCGCCGCGCGATACTGATTCATGATGGTAGAGTGCCGCATGTGGCGTCCACAGGTTCCGATAACCGGCGGCGGCCACTCGTAGGCATAAGTCCACATCGTTGTACGACACCGGCAGGTTCCGCGCATCCATTCCGCCTACCGATTGCCAGAGGCTGCGACGAACAGCAAGACAGGCGCCGGTGACCGACGAGACGTTCTGCACCAGCGTCAAGCGGTTCATGTAGCCGCGGGCCGCGCCGTCGTGGTAACGATGCCCGTGCGCGGCCACCCCGGCAACACCGACGAAAACGCCTGCGTGCTGGATCAACCCATTCGAATAGTGCAACTTCGCGCCCACGCAGCCGATCTCGGCGCGGCTGGCCTGGCGGACCATTTCCTCGAGCCAGCCGGGTTCGAACACTTCGGTATCGTTGTTCAGCAGCACCACGATCTCGGCGGATGATCGCTGCACGGCCAGGTTGTTGAACTGTGCGTAGTTGAACGGGCCGGGCACCCGGATAACCCCGACTTTCGGCTCCGCTTCAAGGTGTTGGAAGTAGCGATGGGTCGCCTGCTCGCGACTGTCGTTGTCGACGATGACGATGCGAAGGCCTGGATAGCTCGTGAGTTCGAGTACCGAATCGACGCAGCACTGCAGGAGGGCAGCCCTGTCGCGCGTTGGAATGATGATGTCGACGCTGGGCAAAGCCTCCGGCAAGGGCCAGATCACACGCGCTGACTGCGTTGACCGGCCTTGTAGTACTTCAGCTTCCGGATGGTGCTCCTTCAGAACTTCAGCGATCGTGGAATGCCATGATGATTCATGGTCGCGGTGAGGCTGGGCCGATGCATCAACGGGGCAGCCGACTGTTTCCGAAGAGAGGCTGCCGACGATGACGGGCACCCGTTGAACTTCGGTGCTGCTCAGCACGGCTGCCGCCGTGGCAAGAACCGTGGTTGCCGAAGGCCAATGACCACCCCGGCACTCGAAGGCATCCACCAGCCAATCGAACCGGCAGGCGAAGAAACCCTTGATGTAGGCAGCACCGAGCAACAGGTCCGGGTTCCACTGCGGCGTGAAGCACGGGGAATGGCGTGTGCCCGAGGCGTCCAGGCTGTCGTGATCGCCATGACAAAGCACCGTACCGTCACGCAGCTCGCTTATGAGCACGAGTAGTGCGTCGGCTTGCAGCAAGGTGCCCGGTGCCAGCCAGGCGACGAAGGTTTGCGCAGCAGGCCGTTGCTCTACACCTACAGATCCGCTAAGCACACCCACGTCGATGCCGTGACGGCGCAGCGCGTCGAGTGCGGGCTCGGCACGCTTCAGCGTGACTGCATCCTCGCAGACGATCTGGAGATGACGGCAGAGTGCATTCTCACCGATAAACTGAGAATGGCGGCAGGCCACCGGGCCAGCCGCAGCTTCGGATGGGATAGTTGAGGTGGAAGGCGGCAGGTTCCAAAGAGCCGGACAATTCAGTTCAGTGACGGTGCCTGCGCCGGTACCGTACTTCGCTACGTGGCGATGCAGATGCGCCTGATAGGTGGCGTACAAGGCTTGCAACGTGTTTTGTCCGCCCGTGGCGAAATCATCTGACGAACAACCCCCCGCCGCATAAGCAGACGTATTCTGAACCTGCGGAGCAGTACCAACGTTCCGTGAAGACGCGTTCTGAACCTGCCGGGCAGCGTCAATCTCGCGTACTGAAACGACGCCACGCGAAGCCAACCGGGCCACCATACGCTTCCGGGCAAAACCGGCAGCCACCGGGACCAGCGTGAACCGTTCCAGGCGTGCGTTGGGCAAGCTGAGCGTCAGCGACACATCACCACTGCTGGCCGGCAGGTGGACAATGCGCTTGACCAGCGGGCGACCCCGCAACTGCAGATGCGATGCAACACCGGCCGATGTGCGAATCTCGAGATCGGCACCGATGGTAAGTGTGGTGTGCACGACCTCCAGCATGTACCAGCCGGCAGTCAGGGGCAGGTGCGGCCGTAGGTGAAAGCGAGAGTTGCCATGGGCCTCATCAGCAACTGCAGGGCAAGTGTCTGCGACCAGATGATGAGCATCGAGCCGTCGGCGCAGACCCGGCAGCACCCGCCGAACCGCCACGTGCATCTCGCTCGTGCTAAGCCTACCGCCCTGCCCGCTCACGAACCTGTCAGCAGAAGCCGATCAGCCCACCAGCCGCAGGGGCATGACGATTTCGTTCTGCTCATCCAGCAGCGACTGCAGGTACTGACCGTACGGGTTCTTCAACATCGGCCTGGCAAGCGCCATGAGCTGTGCATCGTTGATCCAGCCACTGCGCCACGACACCTCTTCCGGGCAGGCGATCTTCAGACCCTGACGACGCTCCAGCGTCTCGACGAACTGGCCGGCCTCGAGCAGCGAGTGCCCGGTGCCGGTATCCAGCCAGGCGAAGCCGCGACTCATGACTTCCACCATCAGGCGCCGTTGCCGTAGGTACACACGATTCACATCGGTGATCTCCAGCTCACCCCGCGCCGACGGCTCGATGCTCTTCGCGATCTTCACCACGTCATTGTCATAGAAATACAAGCCTGTAACCGCATAGTGCGACTTCGGCTTCGCAGGCTTCTCCTCGATATCCAGCGCCCGCCCACTGCTGTTGAAATGCACGACCCCGTAGCGCTCGGGGTCAGCCACCCGATAGGCGAACACGCGTGCACCCGCCGGCTCGGCTGCGGCCGACTTCAATACCTTGGCCAGATCATGGCCATGAAAGATGTTGTCGCCCAACACCAGTGCGACGCGGTCGTTGCCGATGAACTCTTCGCCGATGATGAAGGCCTGGGCCAGCCCATCGGGCGAGGGTTGCAGCGCGTAACTGAGGTTCACACCCCACTGACTGCCATCGCCCAGCAACTGCTGGAACATCGGCAGATCGCGTGGCGTGGAGATCAGCAGGATGTCGCGGATGCCCGCCAGCATCAGGGTACTCAACGGGTAATAGACCATCGGCTTGTCGTATACCGGCAGCAACTGCTTCGACACGATTTGCGTGATCGGGTACAGGCGTGTGCCCGAACCACCCGCGAGAATGATGCCCTTCATGCGTTATGCCGCTCCTGCCGCCTGTTCGTTGGTCAGAGTTTCACGGTGATTCAACAAGGTGTCGAAGTAGGCGATGGTCTTCTTCAGGCCTTCATCCAGTGCCACCTTCGGCTCCCAACCCATGACCTCCTTCGCCAGAGAGATATCCGGGCGACGCTGCAACGGGTCATCACTGGGCAGTGGCTTGAACTCGAGCTTCGACGACGAGTTGGTCATCTCGATGACCTTCTCGGCCAGCTCGCGAATCGTGAACTCGCCGGGGTTACCGATGTTCACCGGCCCGGTCACCGAATCGTCGGTGCCCATCAGCGCCACGAAGGCATCGATCAGGTCCAGGCAGTAGCAGAACGAACGCGTCTGCTGGCCCTCGCCATAGATGGTGATCGGCTCGCCGGACAATGCCTGCACGATGAAGTTGGAAACCACCCGGCCGTCGTTCGGGTGCATGCGCGGCCCATAGGTGTTGAAGATCCGACCCACCTTGATGCGCAGATCGTGCTGGCGGTGGTAGTCGAAGAACAGGGTTTCCGCGCACCGCTTGCCTTCGTCGTAACACGAACGCACGCCGATCGGGTTCACATGGCCCCAGTAGCTTTCCTGCTGTGGGTGAACTTTCGGATCACCGTAGACTTCGCTGGTGGATGCCTGAAAGATCTTCGCCCGGGTGCGCTTGGCCAGCCCCAGCATGTTGATTGCACCGTGCACGCTGGTCTTCGTGGTCTGCACCGGATCGTGCTGGTAATGAACGGGCGATGCCGGGCAGGCCAGGTTGTAGATCTCGTCCACTTCGAGGTAGGTCGGGAACGTCACATCATGGCGCATCAGCTCGAAGGCCGGGTTGTCGAGCAGATGAGCGATATTCTGCTTGCGACCCGTGAAGTAGTTGTCCATGCAGATCACTTCATGGCCATCCGCCAGCAGCCGATCGCTGAGGTGCGAGCCCAGAAAGCCGGCCCCGCCGGTGATCAGCACGCGCTTGCGTACGAGGGTTTTCATGTTTGACGTGGCGTCGTTCATCGGTCTTGTTCGTTCCTGCAAGATATATGGCGAGAGAGATCCCTGCTGTGCCTGCCATGAGCCAGTGGCTTGGTACCGGCACGCCGAGGCGCGTTTTCGGCATGCGCCGCACCATAGTAATGCCGCTGCGGAATAAACCACAGGTGAAGACTACAGGGATGGAGGGAGCAACTTGTGCGCCAAGGGTGCCAGAAGGCCGGGGGCGATAGAAGTAATAGTTCAGTAAACTACGGGTGTAAACGTACTATTACCTACCGGGGAGGATAAGACCTACCTGTGGGCAGCATAGGGCCACTGCGTCAAACCCGGGCTTCAAGCACGCGGTGCACCACACCGGGCTCCGTCAGCATGTCGAACTTGCGGCCGTAGAGTTCGGAACACTGCTGGATGGCCGGCCAGTCCCCGTCGTCGAACACTTTGACACGCGGCACGGGCCCAGGTCGCAAGATCAGCCTGTCGTATTGTTGGCTGATGCGATCACGAAAGGCCGAATTCTTAATATAGGTCTGGAAGAAAGATTCATCCGGTATGAACGTACCGCGCAGTACCTCATAGAGCTCATAGGTGAACGGATCATCACGCATGTGCTCGAGCAGGCTGCGATGCAAGCTGAACCAGTTGGCACCCACGTGAAAGGGGTACCGTTCGAAAAACGCGCTGCGCAGGGTCAACGATAAACTATCGGCATTGCCCACGTAGACCTCGCCCTTCTCGCCGATCTCAGCCACGTCCACCAGCCAGCGCGCACCCATGCTCACCTGCGGGTTAATCACACCGGGCCTGGCATAAACCTTCGTGTGGCCCCGGTCTGCCCATAGCTGGCAGTGCTTCAAGCGGTTGTCCACAGGCAAGGATGCCAGGTTCAGCACATCCGTCGGTTTCGCCCGTATGAAGCTGATTCTATCGCTGGCTCCGGCTGCCAGCCGGTGCTTGATCACTGCGTTGCTTTTCAACGGCATGTCTTGCCCGCTGAGCACCACGTAGTACTCCCAGCCTTTTGAGAGCTGCAGCAGTTCGAGCGCGCCTTTCAAGGTCTTGCGCAACGTTCCACTGCCACCCCAACTGATGTTGGCATCGTTCTTCACGTGTATGTTGGGCCGCTTGATCACGTTCGCGATCGTCCGGGTATCCGGCGATTGACCGTCATCGATGTCGATCAGGAAGGTGTCTTCGACGCTGTACAGGGCTTCGACCAGGGTTGCCACCTGAGATAGATTCCCGTGGCACAGGATGTGATAGGCGATCAATCAATTCGCTCCGCATGATGCCCGGAAAACAATGGATGTGTCAGCGACACCGACTGCTGCCTTGCCGCGAGAACATAGCCCAATTTCGCTACGACAACTGATGAAACGGGCGCCACGCAGCTATCATGCCGCGTTCACTCAGCGCTGTAATCCGACCACGCCGTAGTCGGACCAGCAAGAGCTGAATCGACGAGTTGCGCAGGCATGGTAAGTGCACGGGGCAGAGGAAAACCTGACTCTTATCCATGTCATCAGAAGAATGCAGCCCAGCGTTAGTGCCGATATTGGTGAGAACCTTCGGCCGAACCGGCTCCACGTTGCTCATGCAGATTCTTGGCACCAGCGAGCGTGTCTGCTTCGAGCGTAGTTACCCGTTCGAGCAACGCTACCTCACCTATGCCTACGACCTTGCTCGCATGGTGGCGCTACCCGGTCAGCACGATGCACAGTGGAACAACGAAGTAATGTTTCAGGGCCGCTCGCCTGTTGTCGGTTGCTTGCCCTACGCGAACGTCGGATGCCTTGACCGTGCAGAACTCTCACACGCCCTGTTCCGTTCGAACTGGGATCAATTCTCCATCGCCATGCGTAAAAAAGCCTCCCTGCCCATGGAGGCTCTGGCCTACTACGCCGAGAAGGCACCCTCACATGTCGCTGATCTGGCCAACGAGATGTTCAAGGGCAAGAACATCTTCCTGCTACGCGACCCGCGCGATGAGCTGGTGTCCATCAAGAGCTTCAATCGGAAGCGTGGTTTCAATTCCTTCGGGTGGGTCGACACGGACACCGACATGAGCTTCGCTACGAAGATGTGCAAAGTGCGAGGTAGATTCATGCGCCATCTGCTCGAAATGAAGCCAGATCACCGACGCATCATGGTCCGCTATGAAGATCTGATCGAAAATCAGCAAGCGGAGGTCGATCGCCTGTCCGCATGGCTAGACCTAACGCTGGACTACACGAAGGCGACGGGGGACAAGGCCATCCACGCAAAACATATGACCAGCCCGGGCCCAAAGGCGTCGGTAGAACGCTGGCCTACGGAACTCGATGACGATGTGCAGGGACTGTTCAGGAGCGAGCTGGGCTCCGAGCTGGCCGAGCTGGGCTACCGTGTCTGACGTGGTTGCCGGCGAAAGTAGCGACGACCTCGCACACAGGCCATGACCCTCTCCCCTGCTACCAGACGCGTGTTGATGCGTCGCACACGCCGATTGCTGGGTGAACACCGATTCGGGCACCTGATGACACGCCTGACCCGGTGGCGCTACAAGTTCAGGCGGCGACCGCGCCTGCGGGTGCAGGTGGTGGACCACGTTTCCGACGATACCCTGTACCTCAGCGGCATCGTCGATGATCCGAAACATCGGATCACGAAGATCGAGTTGATTTTCGACAAGGGCTCGCGCCTGCGCGTCGAGAACGCCGTACGGCGGATGAGCGGCAAGGCCGGATCACTTTCGCGAAGCAACCGCGATCAGCACTTCGTCGCCATCGTGGACATTGCCGATATTCCCAAAGAATCGAAACCAACAAGGCTGAAAGTCACCCGACAAAACGGTCGCCCGTTCGCATGCAAACTTCCCGACCATGCCGCCTACGGTTCCTCTCTCGACAGAATTCGAGAGATCCTCTCGTCTGTACCCGCGCAAAGCCCCGAGAAGCGCCAGCTCTTCGACGAGTTCATCGGCCCTACTATATCTCGGCTATGGGAAGAGAGACAGCGCGACGAAGGCGTCGACGAACTGGTTCGCTTCAACGAACACAAGCGCTCCGCCTCGCCCCGCGTGACTTTGATCATTCCGATCTACGGGCGCTACGATTTCATCGAGCATCAACTCAGCCATTTCGCGAACGATGCGGATTTCGCCGACTACCAGACTCTCTACGTCATCGACGACCCACGCATCAGCGAAGCCGTGCGCGGCAGCTGCGAGACCTTGGCTCGCTTGTACCCCATCAGTTTCGATGTGCTGATGCTGACGGCGAACCTGGGTTACGCGGGCGCCAACAACCGAGGTGCAAAGCATGCAGAAGCAGACCGTCTTCTATTGCTGAACTCCGACGTGTTCCCACAAAGCACAGGGTGGCTCTCAGCGCTACTCGACCGACAGGAACAAGAGCCCACAGGCAGCCTGCTCGGCGCCAGGCTGATCTATGAGGACGGCACTATCCAACACGACGGCATGCGCTTCAGCCGGTCACCGTTTCAGAACGATCTGTGGACCAACATTCACCCAGGCAAAGGCTTGCCTGCTGACCTGTTCGAACAGGGAGCCACTGCAGTTGAACGTGAGGCCGTCACCGGTGCCTGCCTGTTAGTAACCAAGCACCATTATCTGGCGATAGGCGGATTGGATGAGCATTACATTCTCGGAGATTACGAGGATTCCGATCTATGCCTGCGAGCGCGAAAGCTTGGCCTCCTTGTGAAGCTCGTACCATCCGTGGTGCTTTATCACCTGGAACGGCAGTCCCAGTCACTGGTGTCTGAGGAGCGATGGAAGCAAGAACTGACGTACTACAACAGTTGGCTCCATACCCAGCGCTGGGATGACACTATCACGCAAATGAAGCTAGCTGCCTGACATGCCGAACAAGACCAGCAAGCCTCGTATTCTAATCGTCTCTCATGGCCATCCGGATATCAGCCCGGGCGGCGGCGAGATCGCTGCCTACAATCTTCACAAGGCGCTCCAGGCATCGGACGAATTCTCTTCGGTCTTCCTGGCGCGTCACAACGACCCCAAACTCGTTCACGGAGGTACGACATTCGCCGGCACCGGACGACCTGCGGAGATTTTGTTCTACTCGGCCATGCCAGACTGGTTCCGCTTCTCGCAACCAGACAAAGCAAAGGTGTGGCGAGACTTTCGAGAAGCACTGGAAGCCGTGCAACCCGATATCGTGCACTTCCACCACTATGTGCATCTCGGACTGGAGCTGATCCGCGAGGTCAGGAACTTCAGTGCGGAGATCCGCATCGTGCTGACACTGCACGAGTACTTTGGCATCTGCCACAATCAGGGACAGATGGTAAAAGTGAAAGATCGCTCGCTATGCTATCGGGCCACGCCGTCAGACTGCGCCCGCTGCTTTCCGGAATATCAAGCACAAGACTTCATGCTTCGTGAGCGCTTCATCAAGTCGCACTTCGATCTGGTTGATCAGTTTATCTCCCCCAGCGAGTTTCTTAAGCAGTCGGTATGTGGACTGGGGCATCTGGCCGCGGAACGCATCGAGGTCATCGACAACATTCTCGAACCACAGCTTGGACCTCCGATCGACAACGAAAGAACTACGGTCCAGACGAGTTCGATTTGCGTATTTTGGACAGATCAACCCCTTTAAGGGAGTGGACATACTGCTCGACGCGTTCACACAGCTGCCTGAGCGGCATAGAGCAAAAGTACGGTTGGACATCCATGGAGCAGGACTTGAACGTCAGCCCAGAGACCTACAGGCACTTGTCAAATCACAGCTTCAGAGGCTCAAGGGGATAGCGACTCTCCACGGTAGGTACAGCCCTAGAGAACTCACCGACCTGATGGGCTCCACCGACTGGGTACTTGTTCCTTCACGCTGGTGGGAAAACTCGCCAATGGTAATCCTAGAAGCACGTCAACATGGCACACCTACAATTTGTAGCAATATTGGAGGTATGCAGGAGAAGGTGAAGGACAACATCACCGGGCTTCACTTTCTGACCGGTCGCCCCGATTCACTTGCTGAGCGCATCATGTGGGTATTGGACAACCCTCAGAGCAGGTCAATATACTCCGCGAACATCCTGGCAGAGCACAATGAAAAAACCCACATTAAGGCACACTGGGATATTTATAGGAGAAAAATTCACAAGGCAAAACCATTGGCGAGGAATGCTGCGGCCGCCTGATCCTGGTCCAACTCTACACCACCATCCACATTACACCGATGCCTATGAGAACAGCAACCGCTATTTCCCGCAGCAAGATCAACGAAGGGCGGCCCTCTTGAATGAATTGCGCACGTTGAATTTCCGGTAGTACTGATTGACGTTGCTCTTCCACCGCTTTACTTAGGTCTGCCACACCTAGAACCTTGATGTTACACACTTGACTGTATGCAAGGAAAGTTGTAACTGCCTTGGAACCGCCGTCTTCGGGGTTGTTCAGAATAAACCGGACGAGCGCATTCACAACAGGCAAGTCGATCTCCTGGGACTTGGCCAGCCGTCGCACTTCGGCTACATCCTTTTCAAGCGATACCAACAGCGCTAACTGCTGGGTGAGATCCTGTCGATCTATCCCACCGACACCGAGGTTGCCTGCCGAAGCTGAAACCGCGGTAGCGACTAGCTTCGCTTGCTCTTCGAGCTTATCATGTACGCCCATCTCCACGAGGACGTTGAGGACCTGGCTCGTGACTCCCTGTCGAATTAACCGCTCACGGATGACCTCAGACTCTTTCTGAATACCACAGAGATCGGCAACGCAAGATTGAACAGTGCTAGCTGGCTTTGGCTCAGACCCTTTGGGTACAGAAGCATCGGCTAGCGAAGCCAAGGTGGGGGAAGAATCGATCCGATACACAGAGGCGCCATTCTGAAACTTAAAGAACAGTCAAATTGCACAGAGCACGCCATCTCAGCATCTCAGCACGGAAGAAGAGGTAAACTTTAACTTCAAGACTTAATGCTTAGTACTCTTCAAAAGGCGGTGAGTTGAAGATTGTACGCCCGAGAATACTAATGGCCGTATAATCGTAGCTACGCCCTAGTTTCAGAGTCGACCGAGCCTACTACCGCTTTCGCGACGAATCCAAGAACGCCGCTGAAAATTGCCTCGAACATTTTTATTGTATCGCTGATTTGGCTTTTACCACTGTATCGCCCCCCCACCAGACTGTCAGTAGCAAGACGATCTTCGTGACTCATGCCTCAGTTCGGGAGTTTTTGAGTCGTTGGATGGAAGACGTTCAAAGAACGTTCACCTGCAGTAGAAATCACGCACTCAAGGCTGCAATGAAACTTTGGATATACTCCAACTCGTCGCGAAGATCACAGACTAAGAACAGACGCCGGGCAGACCCCCCCTGCGCCGGTCGACATTGATTGGACCAGCTGCCATTGCTTCATGGCCAACCAGTTCCGAGAGCTGATAACGGCAGCAGCCTACGTGCTATACCAGCCAGCAGCTTCGCCAGAAGACGCGAGGCACGTCGATCGCCGCCGCACAGGCCAGCGCGTTGCGTGAGCGACTGATCAAGTTCGGCGTCTGGGTAGAGCGCTCGATACGGCGCATCGTCTTGCACCTGCCGGACTCGGCGCCCTGATGAATCGACTGGTGTCGGATCGTCAGACGCCTGGGCGCCGTTCCGATCTGAGTCAGGACGCGGTAGCAAACATCGAACGCCCGAACCAGAGAGTCCGGGCGTCCGGCGTGCGCGCTGTTACGCAGAACGACTCGAATCGACGGCTGGTTGACGCGCTGTACGATCCAAGCGGCCTGTTCCGGCACGCGCAAGGCGTGCTATGTGCCCAAATCGCTTCGTGCTCAGCTTCAGAGGGCCATGTTGCGAAAGTTGTTTCGTGCCTGGTGAATGAAGCCGGCTAGCAGTCCTGCTTGCGGGCCCGCCAAGCACCATCATCCAGCCACGATTTCGAGGCTGAACAGGCGGACCGCTCAGTCGCTACCCGACATCACCTTCTGCTAAACGAACACACCTTGTCTCAACTTACCGGTTGGCTTGGACGACGCGGACGTGACCAGCGAGTCGACCAGTTCCTCGAATCTGTCAATCGAGCCGGCGATCGTGTAATCGGCCAGCACGCGTTCCCGGGCGAGTAGCCCTTCCTCGTGCAGCTGCACCTTCTCAAGCGCGGCGCTCACGATCGCTTCGGTCCAGGCATCGACATCTTCGTCGACCAGTCGGCCGACCCCAAGGTCCCGGGTCAAGCCGCGATAGACATCGACCTTCGAGAACAGGCCCGACAGACCCAATCCGGCGTATTCGAGGATCTTCAACTCCGACTTGCAGGCGTTGAATGAGGTATCGACCAGGGGGGCCACCGCGAAGTCAACGTCTCTGGAGACTTGCTCGAGCAGGCGCACGAACTCGGGATAGGACTTGGCCGCCTTGGGTACCGGGACAATCTCCACCCGACCGAAAAGCTCCTCGGGAACGCAGTCAAAGCCGCCGACGATGCGAAGATGCAGGTTCGGCACTCGACGACACGCCGCCTCGAACGCCGGCAGAAGCATATCGAGGTCGGCACCGTGCGTCCGCGAACCCATATACATCGCAACCACCTTGCTCGGGTCACGCTGGAACCGGGCGGAATCCAGCCGGTGCCAGATTGCCTCGTCCACTAGGTTAGGCAGCAGTTCCACACGCGGATTCAGAGCGGACATCTTCCTCTGCAGGCTCGGCGTAGAGACTGTCACCACGCTGGCGCAACCGATTAGCCTTTCCAGACTCCCGGCCGCTTCGCGATAGACCCCCAACGGATCCTTCTGCGCCGGCACATCGAGCAGGTCGTCGTCGATGTCGTAGAGAACCCTCAGCTGTCCTTCGCCAATGGCCTTCAGCACTGGTTCCATGGAGCGTGGCGGGATCGCGTTGCGTTGCAAGATCGCAAGTTCGATCTCGCCGCATTGTATTCCGGCGAGGAACTGATCCGGCGTGCAGCGGAAGTAGCTGAAGCGGGCATCGAGGGCATTGCGCGTACGCGACCAGATGCGGATGTGCGTCGACGCTGGGGCTTGCTTCTGACACACATCCGCCGGGCAGACCACTGCCACACGCGGGACGTGCTGATCGGCCTGCCGTAGCAAGGCGGCCGATCCGGTCGGTCTAGTTGGATCCGACAACAGGCCACGATATACGTCGAAGTAGCGGCCAGCCATGTTAGCACTGTTCAACGCCCGGCCCGTGGTACGTTGCCAGCGGGCGACTGCCTCTCGCCGTCGGGCGTATCCGTCGGTGTCCTCTATCGCCTCGATGATCTGCTCTCGAAGCACGACAGGATCCCTTTGGGAGAGGACCCAGCCGCCACCGCACTCCTGCATACGCTCCGATAAGGTGCCATAGTCGAACACGATCGTTGGTACACCGGCCGCCCACATCTCCGTAAGCGTGTGGCACCAGGTTTCATCCCAGATCGAGAGCACGGCAGCCACGGTCGGAGCAATCGCGCTTATCCGGGCGCCGATCTCGTCGCGCTCGTACCCGCCGTGAAACACGATCCCAGGGCGGATATCCTCGCGCCTGATTGTGCCCAGAACATGGAACTCAAGCGTCCGACCGCCGTCAATGGCCAGCAAGTCATGGATGACATCCAGCCCCTTGGAAACACCGATGTTGCCCGGGATCAGTATGCGGATGGGGCCACCCGATCCCGCCGGAGTGTAGGCCGCGCCGGACATTGCCATGGTCCGTCCGTGCGGAATCACCTGGATCCGGTCTTCGAGCATCGGGAACGCCTTCTCGAGCACGCCCCGCGCGCTGTTCGAGGTGGTGATGAAGGTTGAGCAGTAAGGAAAGACCTCGGCGTGCAGGTCGCGCCAGCGATGTACCCAACCGTGCTTCAGCACCGGCAGGCTATTCTCTGCCCACAAGGGATTGCTGCATTCTCCGGCACCCGCGGTACAGCTGCCGGCGCAGTAGCGTTTGTTCTCGTCAAGCAGGTTCACCGACGGGCAGACGGAATAGAAATCGTGGAAGGAAAGCACGACCGGAATCCCGAGCGAGGCTGCCGCTTCGGGCAGGCCCAAGCTGTGCCAACCCAGGTGGCGGACGTGCATCAACGCGAAATCGTGCCTGTACAACCAGTCGCGCGCGACAACATCGTATTCGGCTGAGCGATGATCGACCGGGCCGATCGGCTCACTGAGCCGGTGCGTGGCGATGACGGTGCAGCCGGACGGCTCAAATCGCTCCAAATACATCATGTAGCGGTTGCACCGCAGTGTCCAGGTCTCCAGCCGATCATGCAGTTGCGTCATGAGATCGCGGTTGGTCTGCGGTGTTCCGCCGGACTGGGTCGAATAGACGTACAGAGCGCGCGGCAGCACACGCAAGGACTGGCGCGCATCCTCAACCGCTTGTCGAACCCGATAGCGAACCAGATTCATCTTGGCCGAGCCGAACAAGGAAGTCAGCTTACCGTACTCGGGGTAGCGTTCATCGACCACCGCCCTGCCCTGTGCCATCAGTTCGGTCTTCGCCTCCCCGAAGCTGGCAGAACGTTCATGAAACACATAGGCCGCATCGTCTAGCAGATGGATCCATCCAGCACGTCGCGCCCGCATGCAGAAATCGTTCTCCTCGCCGTAACCGCGGGGAAACGCTTCGACATCGAACAATCCAACGGCATCGATGGAAGCTCGCGAGATGAACATACAGAAGCCGTTCCCAGTCGGCACCTCGGGAAGAAGTCGCTCCGAACGCCGCCGAATCGCCACGGCGATATCCCGTTCGTCCACCCCGGCAGGCATGTTGTTCCTGCAGCCTACAGCCGGTGCCGAGAACGCTCCTGCGTTGTCTGACAACGGTGTCACAGTTGCCACCCGGGGGCGCGATCGAGCAGCCCGGCAGAGGCTCTGTAGCCAACCGGGCGTCACACGGGTGTCGGAATTCAGGATCACCACGTCCGCCGATCCGGCGGCCTGAATACCACGGTTCACCGTGTCGGAGAACCCCCTGTTGACCACATTGCGAATCAGAAGGGCACGCGGTTCGGTATCTGTCAGGTTTCGAAGAAACGGAACGATGCGCTCGTCCGTGCTCTGGTCATCGACGAAGATGAAGCTGGTTTCGGCCGGCGAATTGTCCTGCAGCCGCTCGACGCACTCGCTCAATTCGTCGAACGCGTTGTAGACAGGCACGATCACAGCAACCGCATCCGGGCTGTTCGGATCCAGGCGGAACGTTAGCGGTGGCACGGGAGCCTGTGGAGCGGCCTGCAGCGACTTAATTTGAGTGAACGTCCCATCGGGCAGACGCAGTGATATCTCATGCGGTGCGCCATCGTGGAAGGCAACAGGCAAAGGCAGGACAAACCCGCCGCGCCCGCCGCTCAGTCCCTTGCGCGCCAGGTCATCGCGCGGCCGCTCGTTCCTCGTGGTTCCGAAGAACAGCCCGTCCACGTACACTTGGACGTCGAACAGGCAGCTTCGCTGTGTCTTGGATACCGCCCAGCCCGACACCGCACCATCGTCCACCGAATCGATGAACGCAGAGAAGGTGTGTTCATGGAT
>CBDCAW010000097.1:0-11887 GCA_965214025.1 Granulosicoccaceae bacterium | reverse complement strand
CCACCGTTCGGCCAGGAGATAGTCATCCCATCGACCTGAGGTGACGCTGCGGCGGAGGTGGCGATGGCTACCCCCGCCAACGTCAGCCCGATAGCTTGCGTAAGTGAGTTCAACTTGCTGACCCCTGCACTATAAATCGCGATGTGGCGGCACTGAGCCGGATGGTTTCTTCGACGAACCGAGAACGGTGCGGTAAGCCGAGATTACGCCGGCTTGTAGTGTATGGCTCTATCCGATAGGGTAATTTTAGCTGTATTTCGTAGGATTTTCGCAGCGCTGCGATGGTGCGACCGGCATGGACCGACAACGTCCTGGATCACGTACGGCCAGCCGTGACGTATCGTGCACGATGGCGCATGTATTATCTTTTGAGTGCCAGATCGGCAATGGGTTCATGCACCCTGAGCCCGATCCTGTGAACGGCAGTATTTCGATCAAAACTTCGATCAGTGAGGAGAGAATATCGTGGCTTATATCGATGGGTTCGTCGCAGCGGTTCCGACTGCCAACAAGAAGAAGTACATCGAGCACGCTGAAGAAGCGGCAACCATTTTCAAGGAGCACGGTGTGCTCAGAATAGTGGAGAACTGGGGTGACGATGTGGAAGACGGTGAGGTGACGTCCTTGCCGATGGCGGTCAAATGCGAGGCTACGGAAACCGTGGTGTTTTCATGGGTTGTCTGGCCTTCGCGTGAGGTGCGAGATATCGGCTGGCAAAAGATCATGGACGATCCGCGGATGGACACGGAGAATAATCCGATGCCGTTCGACGGCGAGCGCATGATCTTCGGTGGCTTCGAAACCATCCTCGACAAATAACCACAGGCCGTACGATATCTGGCGGTATTGTTCGAAAAAGATTGCAAGCGCCACCCCAGCGAAGCTTTCTACAGGGTGGTCGGTGCGTGCTGCTTAAAGCTCGATAAACCTTGTCATTTCGGCGTCATCGTTTGTACTTAATACCATTCAGGCGAACTCAAGCACAGGACGGTGCAATCTAACCGGGTCGTCATCCCGTGGCGACCTCAGGTCATTTTGCCTGGGTCGTCAGCGCATGATCAACCCATGTCAAGGAGATCAGATATATGAATAGTCGCATCGTGTTACGGCCTGTACCCCTGGCCTTGTGCCTCGCTCTAAGCGGGTTCACCTCTCACGGGGTTTTGGCACAGGACAACACCGAAGCCTGCAATCGTCTCGATAGCTTGATACAGAAGGCAGGCCAGCTGCCGGACAAGTTTTCCGACGCTCCGGATGTCGTAACATCCAATGACCCGTCCGAGTGCGGCGGGTACGTCGACCGGATGACCGCTGCCGGTGTCGTCGGTAAGGATCAATCGTCCGATTCGACAACCGAGACTATGGATCTGGAGGAAGATGCCACGATAGACGGCAAGGTGAAAGTCACCCTCCCGGATCCGGAGATCGATGTTCAGCAGGATCCGGCGGAAGTTTCCGTGAAGAACAAGGCACCGGACATCACCGTGAACCAGGGCCAGCCGACGGTCACGATCAAGCAGGCGAAACCGATCATCCGCGTTGAAATGCCGCAGCCGACCATTACCGTCGAACAGCCGGCACCCGAAATCACGATTACCATGCCGGATCCAAGCGTCGATGTCGCCAATGCTCAACCGACCGTGGATGTGAACATTCCGGAGCCGCGGGTAACCGTGCGCCAGAGCGAGCCGAAACTGAACGTCGATCTGGCCTTGCAGGACGATGCCGCCGGGGGAGGCGAGAGCAATTCCTCGATCGACCGATCGGACGAAAACGGCACGATGACGGTCAAGGCCGAGGGTTTGACCAGTGCATCCAATGAACCGAACATTCAGTTCACCGACAGTGATAAGCAGGCCAAGGTATCGGTCAAGGGTGCCGAGCCGAACGTGGATTATCAGCCGGCAGAACCTGACGTCAAGCTCATACAGGGCAAGGAAAAGCCGAACATCGAAATAGTCGACAGCGGCGAGCCGAAGGTGATGATCAACAAAGCCGATGGCAAGCAGAACCCGGCCGGCAGTGCGGATCAACAAGACGGTGCGAATGCCAACCAGCTGGTGGGTGAAACCCGGCAGGCGGCTCTGAAGGAGTCGGAATCGGTATCTGCACAAGCGCCGGCGGAGGCGGACGAGCAGGACATCAAGGTGGGCGAGTTGAACGGTATGTCAGTGGTCAACGAAAAAGACAAGGAACTGGGAACGGTGGACCGGGTCGTCAAGAACGGTAGCGATAACTTCGTGATCATCAGCCACGGTGGCTGGCTCCTGGGTTTGAACGGCAAGGAAGTGGCGATGCCGCTCAAGAACACCTTCTTGAAGGATGGCAAGGTATTGCTACGCGGGCTGACCGAGAAACAGGTCGAATCCCTGCCGGACTACAGCTACGATAACGAGATCAGTCTGAACAACAGTGACAGCGTAAGTGTCATGGCGACCAACTGATACCGTAACGAGGCCGGAAAGGAACACTGACCGAGCTGACCGATTACACGATTGTCGGTCAGTACGGTCCCGGTCACGAGCTACCTGGCCGGATCGACGCTTTTTGCGTAGATGATCATGCCTCGCCGTTCTGGTAAAGATCGGCGAAGCGTTCGCGTAGTTCGTTCTTCTGCACTTTGCCCATGACGTTGCGTGGCAATTCATCGATGACGACTACCTGCTTCGGCCGCTTGTAGCCGGCAATGCGATCGGCCAGCGACGACAGGATGTGATCAGGGTCGGGTCGGGCATCGCCATCGGCTACCACGACCGCGGTAACTCCTTCGCCCAGATCCGGGTGCGACACACCGAACACGGCTGATTCACTGACTGCCGGCAGCTCGTCGAGCAGCGATTCGACCTCCTTCGGATAGATGTTGTAGCCACCGGAGATCACCATGTCCTTGTCTCGACCGACAATGCTCAGATAGCCATCATCGTCGATCACACCGATATCCCCGGTCACGAAGTACCCGTCGTCACGAAACTCCTGTGCGGTCTTGTCCGGCATGCGCCAGTACTCCGAGAACACGTTGGGTCCTGCAACCTCGATCGACCCGATCTCGCCGTCCGGCAGCGGCTTGGCTGTGTCGCGATCGACGACACGAATGGTCACGTCGGTCAGTGGAAACCCGACGGCCCCCGGACGTCGCTCGCCATCGTAGGGGTTGGAGGTGATCATGTTGGTTTCGGTCATGCCGTAGCGCTCGAGAATGGCATGGCCGGTGCGCTGGGTGAATGCCGCATGGGTCGCTGACGTGGTCGGTGCCGATCCGGCGGTGAACAACCGCATGGCTGCCGTGGCCTCGTGGTTGAGCCGGTCCGATTGCAGCAGGCGTGTATAGAAGGTCGGCACCCCCATCAGAACCGTGCCATCTACCATCAGATCGATGATCGTGTCGGTATCGAAGCCAGGTAACAGGTACATCGTCGCGCCCGAGACGATGGTCATGTTGCAGGCCACGAACAAACCGTGTGTGTGGAAGATCGGCAGTGCGTGAATCAGTCGGTCATCAGCGGTAAAACGCCAGCAGTCGATCAAGGCCGTGCAGTTCGACAGCAGATTGCCGTGTGTGAGCACCGCACCCTTGGAGCGACCTGTGGTGCCGGAGGTGTACAGGATCGCAGCAGGGTCGCTTTCCACGAGCGCCTCGGCATCTTCGCGAGGCTGCGCATTGCCAGCGTGTTCCATCAATGTGCCGTCACCTTCCGTGCCGAGTGTTTCCACGGCAAGGGAGACGGTGGCGCGCCTGGCGTGCTGATTCCGGGTATCCGGTCGACAGACGAACAGGGCCGGTTCGGAATCGTCCAGGAAATAATCGATTTCTTCGTCGGTATAGGCAGGGTTCAACGGCAGATAGATCGCCCCGCACTGCTGACACGCCAGATAGAGCAGCACCGCCTCGGCACTCTTGTCGGTCTGGACCGCTACCCGGTTTCCCTTTTCGATACCCAGCTCCAGCAATACGCCGCTCAGCCGCCGTGTCAACGCCATCGACCGGCGGTAACTCAAGCCAGGGTCATCTGGGCGCTCGAACAGCAGCTTGTCGGTGTGCGTCTTCGCGCTTCTCTCGAAGCACTCGAAGAGAGTGGTGGATGGCATCGGTGATTCTGCTGTGCGCTTGGGCATGTTGAGCGTCGATAGGGTGGCCGATCGGCGGTGCTACTCGCTTCGCAAGCGTCGGGAGTGCCCCTAGCCATTCGTCAGCTCTACAGCGCCCAGGGATTTCCATACTCTTTGACTTTCCAGGCAACGTTTGACACACGAGGAACAAGAGAGATGGCGACTTTCAGAACCAGACCGTTCCAGGAGAACGAAGCACGCAACGATGTGGCCAACGAACGCAGAAAGGTCGCATCCACCTATGCCAGTCGGTACGCTGCACTGCCTACCGAACGCAATTCCGACGAGATCGAGCTTCAGGGTGAGGGCTTCTCGGCCAGCTTTACCAAGGGTCTGCCGCATGACGAGCTCGGACAATTGATCAGCGATGATGATTATATCGTGCTGGTCAACCAGATAAACCAGCAGGACGCCGATTCGTTCGACGCTGTCGCTCGCGGGCTCGATGCCAATCACCCTGCTCGTACGCGGCGCAAGGATGGCAGCGGCGACGGCTCCGATATCCAGTGGCGCGGCTGGGAGAGCCCACGTGCCGGGCATTACTTCGACCTGCAGGGGCCCCGATGCCGATGCGGTAGGCATGCCACCGGCACCGGAACTCGGCTCGGAGGAATTGTCGGCGGAGATGGCCGAGGTCTATGCGCTGGCGCTGCTGCGCGACATACCGTTCTCACAGATCAGTGATCGCAGCGGTGCCGATGCCAAGACGGGGATCACGGTGAATCAGGTGCTTGCAGCCTTGAGTAGGCTGTCATGGTTCACTGATCGCTCAGCCAGTGGGCTCAGCCTGCAGCAACGAAGGCGCCGGGCAGCGCGTCGGCTTGATCACGGCCGGGATTACCCGGTCGACAACCCACCCGATGACGTCTCTTTCGATCCGGCCAGTGCCTTCCGTGGTTCGGGTCCCGGTGCCAAGGCCGGACCCTATGTTTCGCAGTTCATGTTGCTGGGCAACAAGTTGTCACCGTCCAGTGGCAATGTCACCGATTCATCGATTGCCTACGGTCGGCAGGTGATCGACCAGAAGATCGAGACGTTCACCCCCGCACCGGGATTTCATGTTGCACTGGAATGCCTACGTCGATGTGCAGAACGGTGCCGACTTCGGTGCCGACAACGAACGGGGTATCGTGAATACGCGCCGCTTCATCACCACACCACGTGACATGGCAACCTACGTGCGTTACGACGCGCTTTATCAGGCGTATCTGAATGCCTGTCTGTACATGCTTGGCGAAGGTGCGTTCGGCGCGCAGAAACCGGTCGACAACCCGTACACCGGCAGGCCGGGTCCCGGGTTTCCGGACGGTGCCGGTGATGGTAGTGGCACTGAACCACCTTCACGCCAGGCATTCGCCACATTCGGTGGTCCGCATATACTCTCGTTGGTCACCGAAGTGGCGACGCGTTGCCTGAAGGCAGTACGACGTCAGAAGTTCAACTATCACCGCCGGGCCCGTCCCGAACGCATCGGTGGCTTGCTGACGCTGAAGGCAACGCAGGGGGCCGCCGGTGGCAACGATGTATCGGGCAATCTGGGTGGCAGGACGTCAGGGCTTCTGGCCAGCATGCTGGGCGATGCTCAACTCGGACCTCTGCTATCGCTGGTCAGTGCGCACAACGAGCAACGTCTTCAGCAGGGTGATGCGGATACCCATCTGGATTTCACCGGCGCACCGGACCCGGACTGGTTCACTCAGGCTGACAACTATCTACTGCCGATGGCTTTTGCCGAAGGGTCACCCATGCATCCCAGCTACGGTGCCGGGCATGCCACCGTGGCCGGCGGTTGTGTGACCATGCTCAAGGCATTCTTCGATACCACGGATCCGCAAGGTCAGTCGCATGCCTGGCCGGCAGGCCTGCGTTCCATGCAGGCAACCGTCGATGGCACCGAACTGGAGGAGGTTACCGATCGCGACGGCATGACGATCAGCGGCGAGCTCAACAAGCTCGCGGCGAACATCTCGATCGCACGCAACATGGCCGGTGTACACTACTACACCGACTATTACGAATCACTGCGCATGGGTGAGCGTGTCGCTACCGGCATACTGATCGAGCAGATGAAACAATACAACGAGCCGGTGGAGTTCAGCTTCGAGTCGTTCGACGGTGATCATGTGCACCTGTTGAAGAACGATTTCGACTACGCCGATCCCAGGGTGTTCGTGCACGATGCGAATGGACACGACGTAGGTCTGGACAACTGGTGGCATCGGCATCAGAACGCCGAGGAGGTGGCGCAGGCGGCAGCATGGGTGAAGAGCGACGAAGAATCTTCATCCGCACCGTTGAAAACAGTGGCCTGAGGTAGCTTGAAGAGCCCGCCATCGGAGGGTGGCGGGTATCTATATTCAGACCGTCGCGACTGTCGCGTACCTCCGACGAGCGGTTAAGGTGACCCTTACCGTATCCCGTTGCGCCACCCGGCCGGATACACCTCTGGTGCATGACCGCCTTTCAGGAACGTTCGCGACCGATCAGTTGGCGAGCACCTGAAAGTTGTCGTAGCGGATGCTCGTCGTCTTCGAAGGTGCCCAACTGGGATCGGCTCCGCCGTAGAAGGTACTGAACAGGAAACTACTGATATTCGCCGCTGCGCTCTTGCTCGTTCGCAGGCGCAGGTTGTCGTTGCGCGACACTTCCTGGCCGTCGACATTGAGGGTGATCTCACCGTCGTAGTTCACTACATCGCTGTTCAATCGAACGCGCATCTCGATCGTCTGCCATTGGCCGGGCTTGAAGGCACCTGCCGAACCGTACTCGCCTTCCCCGCAACTGTTGGATCTGTCCTGCCCGTAGTAGTAGGCCTGTCCGGCGCCTTCCGCGCGCCACATGGGCCGGGCGCTCCAGCTATCCGCACTTGCCGCACGGCAACCGGCCGTCGGCTCGCTCGGTGCAAGCCCGGGCAGCTTGCCGCCCTGCACGAACTCGAAACCTTCGCCGAAACGAATATCGTAGCGCACGCTGTAGTCGGTGCCCTCAGGCAGGTCCACCGACGTCTGTATACGGCTGGAGCCGCGGCTGGTGGGCTCGTAACTCACTTCCATGCACTTCCCGCGGCCTTCGCCGCAATCGCCGATGATCTGCGTATCGGCCAGCCCGCGCCACCGTTGCCCCGGCGAACCTGCCTCGATCGCGTCGTCGCTCCAGACCACGCGACTGCCACTGTCGTCCGCAGGTTCAGACGGCTCTTCGTCACCCGGTTCCTCTGCCATCGGATCAAGGGGTGCGTCGCCAGCATCCAGGCCCTCTGGCGAACCGTCTTCCACGGGTTCCCCCTCATCCGTAGTCTCGTCTACGGCGACTTCGTCCGTCGATGCCTCATCGCCGGAGGACTCCTCCGTCGGCATGGCTTCTATGACCACCGGTTCGATGAGCTCTGCCACTTCGAATGACCCCGCTTCGACAAGACTTGACTCATCAGGCGCGGATTCATCGGCGGCTGGCTCGTCCTCGCGCGATACGGGCTGATTGACCTGTTGTTGCGCAGATGCCTGTACCTCGACATCCTGACCCTCCTCGAGCACCGTGCAGGTGATGCCGTCGGCCTTGCCTATGCCCTTGAAAGCCATCCGTGCCCGATCACCCGGTGCGACCGAAGCATTCCATTCCGCGCCTGTGAGCTGCACCGTCTTGCCGTTCAGTGCTGCCGTCGCGCCCCAGACGTTCTCCATCCCGATCTCTTCGTCGAACGACAGGCGCACCCGCGGTGGCGCAAGGGTTTCGTTCGAATCGTTCCGCACGATGATCTCGCGTACCATGAAGCCTGCCTTCCACTGGCGAGCTTCGCTGAGCGAGCAGTCCGGCGCGGCGATCGCACCGTTGGACGACAGTGCCAGTGCTGCGCAGCCGATAGCACAGAGCGTTATTCTTGACGATGCTGTATTCATGAATTGACCGTTTGCGGCAGGAGGCAGAGCTTACCCCAGCGAAGAGGCGATTCTGGCAGTCACAACATGAACGTCCGGTAAAATTAGCCTTTACCAAAATGCTGGCTGTCGATGACCGATCGCTATTTCAAGCGCTTGCACGCTCGTACCGTTCGCTCGTCACCAGCAAGGCTACCTTCACGGAGAACACGATGACGTCCAACCCGACACCTTGCAGTATCCATCAGTTCGGCTACGGATCAGATAACTACGGTGTGCTCCTGCACGATACCGACAGCGGTGCCACCGCCTGTATCGACGCCGGTGATGCTGACGCGACCCGAAATGCCCTGGCGCAGACAGGCTGGTCGCTGACACACCTGCTGATCACTCACCATCACGCCGACCACACTGCAGGCCTGGCAGCCATCAAGCAGCTCACCGGATGCCGTGTGATCGGCCCCGGCGGGTCATCGATCAAGGGTATCGACGAAGCGGTCGCCGGCGGTGACACCTTTCGCTTCGCCGGGCGAGAGGTGCGGGTGATCCATACGCCCGGCCATACGATGGACATGCTCAATTTCCACCTGCCCGCAGAGCGACTGGTGTTCACCGGCGACACCTTGTTCGTGCTCGGTTGCGGGCGGCTTTTCGAAGGCGATGCGGCAACCATGTGGCAAAGCCTCTCCGCCCTGGCGAAGCTGCCGGCGGACACACAGGTCTATTGCGGGCACGAGTACACGAAGGCCAATGCCGCGTTCGCTGTCACCATCGACCCGGACAATGAAGCGCTTGCCGAACGGAGTCGCAAGATCGATGCTCTTCGCGATGACGACAAGCCCACGGTACCGACCACCATCGGTGTGGAACTTGCGGAAAACCCGTTCCTTCGTGCGGGCGATGAGGGTATTCGACGGCAACTGGGCATGTCGGACGCGACCGATGCGCAGGTGTTCGCCGAGATTCGTGAGCGCAAGGACCGGTTCTGAAGATTCCGGTGAAAGCCGTGGGGAGGCGAACGTGACCGGCGTCGGAAGGCAGGCTCGTCGCAGATTCGCTATCGCGGCAACGGCCTGGGTGGTGATGATTTGCACGAGCACCGCTGTCGTGGGTGATGAGCAGACGGGCAACCCTGTTCCAGAGTCGGTGAAGCGGGCGATCAGCAGTGGTGAGGCGGTAGCCATCATGCGTCACGCATCAGCGCCGGGTGTGGGTGACCCGGTCGGGTTCCGGGTCGACGACTGCGCGACCCAGCGCAACCTGTCTGACGCCGGGCGCGCCGAAGCGGTGCGTGTCGGCGCGATGTTACGTCGCTGGACAAAGGGTTCCGGCCCCATGGAGGTCTATACCAGCGCCTGGTGTCGCTGTCGGGACACCGCCACGTTGCTGGATGTGGGTCCGGTGGAACCACTGGCTGCGCTGGACTCCTTCTTCGTCGCGCGTGACCGACAGGAGGCTCAGACCGCCGAGCTGGAACGCTGGGTCTTGGAACGGCTGGCAACACCCGGCCTGGCCCCGGCCGTGCTGGTCACACACCAGGTCAACCTGTCCGCCCTGACCGGAGCGTACGCGATGTCGGGGGAAATGGTCATCGTGGTCGCCGACGAGAATGCGGCCGATAAAGATGCCTCGGCACCCTCGCTACGGGTAATCGCAACCCGAACGGCACCGGGAGCCGGTTGATTTCAGTGCACTACCAGTCCTGCACGGCACCGGAGTCAAGCCGGCGATCTCGGTGCATTACCAAGACAGCGCTTCGGACCTCACCGCTGCTTCGGCACTCGCGGTGTCAGGTACATCGTCATCCGGTGTAGCCGTTTCGTGGGACGCAGCCTGCCGCCGCTCCTCCCGCTCGTGAGCCTGATCACGGAAATACTCGTCGAACTTCGCCTGCGCATCATCGCCGAACAGCATCTGACAGGCTTCCCGTAGCCCGGGCGCGGCGTGAATCACCTCTTCACGCGTCACGAGCGATATCTTCGAACGCCTGCGCAGGAAATCCTCGAGCCGGGTAATCATCTCGCGATGTGCGGTCTGTTCGATTTCGCATCGGGTGTATTCGGTGCCTTCGATGAGTACCTCCGACTGGCGAGGGTCTTCGCGAATCTTTTCCAGCAACACCAGCGCACCCTGTGCGTAGCGCCGCCACAGCCTGGTGCTCAGTGGCTCATGGGCCTCAGCGGATGTGAGGCCATCCAGGTTCATCAGGCGAGCCTGGTGAAAGAACTCGTCCCTCACAGCCGTTGGGGGTTCTCCGTACCAGGTGTAATCCGGGTAGGGCACGGAAATGCCAAGCTCCTCCACCAGGGCGCAGATCTCGTCACCGACGTTGAGGCAGTCGGTCAGCTTGCCACCGAAGATACTGACGTGACTCTCCTCATGATCAGTATCGACCTGGTGCTTGCGCGAGAGCTGCAGGAAGTCCTTGTCGCTGCCCGCGCCCACTTCGGTGGCCAGTGGCCGTACCCCCCAGCGCATCGAGATGATATCGTCATGCGTCAGCGGGGAATCGAGCTCCAGCCGCTTGTTGATGTTGTCCAGCACGAACTGGATATCGTCTTCGGTTGCATGGACGTCCGGTGATTCGACGCGGGTATCGGTGGTGCCGATGCAGGTGCGAGCACCCATGGGAATCACGAAGAACAAGCGACCGTCGTCGGCGAAGAAGGCAAGCACACGCTGCTTCTCGGAAATACGCGGCACGATGAGGTGAATACCCTTGGAGAGTGTGTGCTTGTGGCGGGTCTTCTGACCGGTCCACTCGTTATGTTCGTCAACCCACGGGCCACAGGCGTTGATCAATACTTTCGCCCGTATGCTCTGCTCGGTGCCGCTCATCACATCACGTGCCTTCACCGTCCAGATACCGTCTTGCCGAGTGGCTCCGAGTGACTCCAGGTAGTTCGCGGCGATGCAACCCCGGTTCATGGCCGAGCGCACGAAGTTGAAGACGAAACGGGCATCGTTGTCGTGCAGGTAGGCATCGGAGTATTCGAATCCGCCCACGGCGGTACCGATGTCGACCTTACCTTCCTCCTGCTTGATACGGGCACTGGAGAACAGACGCGGAATGCGTGTAAACCCGTTGCCGATGAACCAGTAGAGCCAGCTGCCGAGCCACAGGTAGGCCGGGTGATAGCGAAATCCCTTGCCGATGGTGGTGAGAAAACGAATCTCCTGAACGGTTGAAGGATAGTGCCTGATCAGGTGATTGCGGCTCATGCACAGCTTGCGCACCAGGCCGAACTCGTAAGTTTCCATGTACTTGATACCACCCCAGGCGAGGTTCGACGAATGCATGCTCGTCTCGCCGGCGAAATCGCCACGATCGATGAGCGCCGTCGTCACCCCCTTGCCGGCCAGGGCCGCCGCCGACACGGCCCCGTTGATACCCGCGCCGATGATCAGCACGTCATGGGTAGTGGCGGATAGCTTCTCTATGTTGCTCTTGCGCAGCTGCATGGAATAGTTGCCCTGAATCGTTGACGTGGCGGAAATCGAGGCCGCAATCGAGCGCTGGCCATGGCTTGGCCTTACGCTTGCGTTCGGTCGGACCGCTGGTAGTCTAACGCGACGGGGCGTGGTCGATAGCGGCCAAGGCTGTACCGCTCATGACCGTGCGTGAAGCGTTCAGCGAACCGTGATCGTGCGACGACGGGCCAGGGCCGCTGCCAGTGCAAGCAGCACCAGATAGCCGAAGTCCATCGACCCCGTCACCGTAGTGCCGCCCGAGGAGCCACCGGTGGATGCCGTCGGCGCATCATTCGCTGCTGTCGTTATATCGTCTGTCTCGGATGCTGCCAAGGAAGCGGCCTGGGAAGCGGCTTGCGAAGTGGCCTGTGTAGCGGCTTGCGAAGCAGCCTGTGAGTTGGCAAGCTCATCAACGGCGTTGGCAGTGGCCGTAT
>CBDCAW010000096.1:0-95030 GCA_965214025.1 Granulosicoccaceae bacterium | reverse complement strand
TTTCAGGCTTTCTCGGTTTCGTGGTGTGGCTCGGTCTGAGTGATCTGGGCAAGATCAGGCTTGGCGACGACGACGAAAAGCCAGAGTTCACCCGGTTCGGGTGGTTCGCCATGTTGTTCAGTGCGGGCATGGGAATCGGGCTTTTGTACAACGGCGTGGCAGAGCCCTTGTCGCATTATCTGTCGCCACCGCTTGCCAAGCCTGAATCGTTCGCGGCTGCCGACGATGCACTGCTCTACACCTTCTATCACTGGGGCTTTCATCCCTGGGCCATCTATAGTGTGGTCGGGCTGTGCGTCGCGTATTTCTCCTTTCGTCGCAAGATGCCCCTGTCGTTGCGATCGGCCTTCTACCCGTTGCTCGGTGATCGCATCAACGGGCCAATCGGTCATGCCATCGATATCTTCGCCGTCATCGGCACCCTGTTCGGCGTGGCGGCATCCCTGGCGATAGGCGCCAAGCAGATCGGTGCCGGGCTGGAAAACGTCTTCGGTTTGTCCAACGGTGCGGTCCTCCAGACGATCATCATCGCCGTTGTAACGGGTACCGCCACGATCTCGGTGGTATCCGGGCTCGATGGCGGCATCAAGCGGCTCTCGCAGGCCAACCTGTGTCTGACCGGCGGCCTGCTGGCGTTCCTGTTCGTCGCCGGGCCGACGACCTTCATGCTCGATTCGTTCGTGCAGAATGTCGGCAAGTACCTGCAGATCATCGTCGACACCGGCTTCTGGACGGATCCCTACGATCGCGCCAGCGATTGGCAAGCCTCCTGGACACTCGGCTATTGGGGCTGGTGGCTCGCGTGGGCACCGTTTGTCGGCATGTTCATCGCCCGGGTATCGCGTGGGCGCACGATCCGCGAATTCGTGCTGGCTGTTCTGCTGGTTCCGACGGTGGTGAGCTTCTTCTGGTTTTCCATCGCAGGAGACACAGCGATTCAGCTGGTGCGTGACGGCAACGAGAAGCTGCCGGAAGTGCTGAATGGCGAGGGCGGGCTCGACCTCATCTTCTTCACCTTTCTCGACAGTTTTCCGTTTGCCTCGGTGACCTCCGTTCTGCTGATAATCGCGGTGTTCGTGTTCTTCGTCACCTCATCGGACTCGGGCTCCCTGGTGATCGACATGATCACCTCCGGCGGGCACTCGAACCCACCGACCGGTCAGCGGGTGTTCTGGGCATGCACCGAAGGCGTCATCGCGGCCGTGCTGTTGCTGGCCGGTGGCCTGGAAGCGGTACGTTCAGCGGTGGCAGCCGCCGGTTTGCCGGTTGCCATCTTGTTGATATTCATGTGTGTGGGGCTGACGAAGGCACTGCGCGAGGAGCGCTTCGCGTTGCGTGCGCGTCAGCAGGAAAAGGCAGAGGCACATGTGGACGAACACGGCTTTGAGCCCGAAGAGGCCGACATCGGTGAATTGAAGACCACCGGCCAGTGACGAGTTCGGTTCGTGAGTGTCGACTGCGTATCGGTCGCGCAAGCCTGAAGGCTTGCCGAAGGGCTCACCGAAGGGCTTGATGGCGAGGTACACTCGGCGTCGAAGACAGGCTACATCCAAGATGTTTCCCTGATCTCGATCCGATAGCCAGGCCAGAATCATGACGGAACCCACGGCGGAATCAACGACCGAAACCACTGGTAGAAGCGCGGATGAAACCGCGAACCGTAGCCACCGCCGGCGAGGTCGTCGTGCGCGAGGCCGTGAGCCTGCCGCTGCGCCGCGGGCGCCGTTCCTGCAAAGAAAACGTCCGTACCAGGCGGTCGATCTCGCCTCCGAAGAGGTGCTGGACACACTGCATGCAGCGTCGCTGAAAGTACTCCGGGAAACCGGCATCAGTGTGTTGCACGAAGGGGCGCGCGAGATCATGCAGCGCGCGGGTGCCGACGTGACTCCGGGTAGCGACCGGGTGCACTTCGACAGCGCACTCATCGAGCAATGTCTGACCACCATTCCGGCAAGCTTTCGTCTGCATGCGCGTAATCCTTTGCACGATCTCGAGTTCGGCGATGATCATCTGATCTACACCTTGATGGCCAGCGCGCCGAACGCATCCTGCCTCGACCACGGGCGCCGTTCGGGTAACCAGGCAGACTTCCGCAACTTTCTCAAGATCGCCCAGCGCAATCCGATTCTTCAGTCGCTCGGTGGCTATCCGGTGGAGCCGGTGGATATCCATGCGTCCGTTCGTCACCTGGATTGCATCAGTGATTTCATCACACTGACCGATCGCAGCTATGGCATCTACTCGCTGGGTCACGAACGGGTCATGGATGGTCTGGAAATGACACGTATTGCCCAGCAGCTCACCCAAGACGAGTTACGTGCACGGCCCAGCGTGTTCACCATCATCAACACCAATTCACCGCTGCAGCTGGATATCCCGATGATGCAGGGCATCATCGACATGTGCGGCATGGGGCAGCCAGTCGTGATCACCCCGTTCACGTTGTCCGGCGCCATGGCGCCGGTGACCATCGGTGGTGCGCTGGTCCTGCAGAATGCCGAAGCGCTGGCAGGGCTTGCGTTCACGCAGATGGTGCGGCCCGGCACACCGGCGGTGTACGGCGGATTCACCTCCAACGTCGACATGAAGTCCGGCTCGCCGGCATTCGGTACGCCGGAGTACATGAAGGCCCAGCACATCGGCGGGCAGCTGGCTCGTCGGTACAAGCTGCCATACCGCACGTCGAACGTCTGCGCTGCCAATACGGTCGATGCACAGAGTGCTTACGAAAGTGTGTTCTCGCTGTGGGGTGCCATCAACGGCGGGGGCAACCTGTTGATGCACGGCGCCGGCTGGCTGGAGGGTGGCCTGTGTTGTTCCTACGAGAAACTGATGCTGGACATCGACCTGCTGCAGATGGTGGACGCCTTTCTGACACCGCTGAATTTCTCTGCCGATGAGCTAGGGCTGGATGCGATCGATGAAGTCGGCCCCGGCGGTCACTTTTTCGGTACCGAACACACCCAGGCGCGCTACAAGGATGCTTTCTATGCGCCACTGATCAGCGACTGGCGGAATTTCGAGAGCTGGTTCGAAGCGGGCCAGCCCACCGCGATGCAAAAGGCCAACACAATGTGGAAGCAGCATCTGGCCGAGTACGAGGCGCCGCCGCTGGCGCCCGAGATCGCGGAGGAACTGGAAGCGTTCGTGAGTCGGCGTAAGGAGGAGGGCGGTGTCGCCACTGATTTCTAGGGTCGACTCGACGTTGGCGTGGCCCTCGCCGAGAGACCCGATTCGCTCGACCACCACTATCGGCTCGCCGGTGTCAGGGTCTCCTCCAGTATCGAGGCCAGCTCGGATCGACAGGAACCGCAGTTGGTCCCGGCCGACAGGCTGCCACCGATCTGCTCGACGCTTATCAGCCTTTCGCCGACGATGGCCCGCCTGACCGTATTGCGTCCGACGGCAAAGCAGGAGCAGACCACGGGCCCGGGGTCGGGCATACCACCACGCGCCTGGCCGGCCAATGCCCAGGGAGCCTCCTGCCCAAGCAGACCGACCAGAAAATCACGCATTACCGGCACCGGTTCCGGTGCGACATAGATCGCCGCCAACAGGATGTCCCCATCGAACAGACCAATGCGGTGACGGCCTCGTTTGCTGTCCGACATGCGCTGTATCGCCGCGTCCGGCAGGCCGAACAGTGTGCGGGCGTAGCTTTCCCAGTCTGCAGGTTCAGCAAGGTCAGCCAGTTCACAACGATATCCCGTACGGGTACGGGCTCGGGCCCAATAGTCACTCACCGGCGTGAACGTCGTGGTGGAGATAGCGAAGCCATACCAGAGCGCGGTGAATTTTTCGGCAGAAACGGTGGATGCCTTGCTTTCCGGTTGCCCGGAAACGGGGTCCAGGACCGGTGCCACCAGGGGGTTGATACGTGCCGCAGGAGCGGTCATTCCGGTCCAGTGCATCGGTACGAACAGATCTCCCGGCCGCACATCGTCGGTTTGGTGCAACCTCAGAATGGCGTTGCCATGTGAGCTGCCGAGCCGCACGAGACTCGCCGGTTCGAGACCCAGACGCGCCGCATCCTGCGGATTCATGTCGACGAACGGCTCCGGCAGATGTGCCGACAACCGAGGTGATAGAGCGGTGCGGGTCATGGTGTGCCACTGATCACGAAGCCGACCGGTATTGAGACGGAAGGGCTGCGTCACGGTGGCGGCCGAGCCGGGCGCACGAGGCACGAGCGGCCACATCTTCGCCTTGCCGCCGGCATGGTAGAAGCCTCCACTGCCGAAGAAGCGCCCCCCACTTCTCGATGCCGACTGCGGCCAGCGAACAGGTTCGAGCGTGTCGTAATCCTTCGCACTGATCCCGGCCATGGCCGAAATATCGAAGTCCATGCCAAGCGCACCGGCAATCCCGGAAAGCGCTGCATGCTCAGCGAAGATTTCTGCTGGACTTTGCCAGGAGAAACCCTTGGTCCAGCCCATGCGGCGCGCGACCTCTGCAAGGATCCACCAGTCCGGCTTCGCCTCTCCGGGTGCTGGCAGGACGCTACGTTGACGACTGATCGTGCGATCGGAATTCGTTACCGTACCTGACTTCTCGCCCCAGGCGGCAGCCGGTAGAAGCACATCCGCCAGCCGCGCCGTGTCCGTGTCGGCCGTGATGTCACTGACGACGACAAACGGGCAGGCCGCGATGGCGTCACGTACCCGGTCTGCATCGGGTACCGTCACGGCCGGGTTGGAATGGATGATCCACAGTGCCTTGATTCGGCCGGCACCGACGGCCTCGAACATGTCGACGGCCTTGATACCTGCCTTTGCGGGCAGGGCAGGCGCGTTCCAGAATCTCTTCACAGCGGCGCTGTGTTCGAGGTTTTCGATGTCGAGGTGACAGGCCAGCATGTTGGCAAGCCCCCCCACCTCTCGCCCACCCATGGCATTGACCTGACCGGTGACGGAGAAAGGGCCGCTACCCGGCTTGCCGATTCTGCCGGTGGCCAGATGACAATTCAGGATAGCGTTGACCTTGTCAGTTCCCGAGGATGACTGGTTGACGCCCTGGCTGAAAACGGTCACCACCTTTTCAGTGTCGATCCAAAGGTCCGTGAACGCCTGCAATTGCTCAGTGGCCAGCCCCGTGAGCTCGGGAGCGGATGCCTGTGCGGCAGCAATCGTCTCGGCCAGCCCGTCGACATGGGCATCCGCATACGCCGTATCGATGGCACCGCGGCGAGCGATCTCTGCCAGCAGTGCATTGAACAGCGACACGTCGCTGCCTGCCTTCAGTTGCAGGTGCAGTGCCCCTTCACAAGAGGCCGTGCGACGTGGGTCGATCGTGACGATCCGTGTGCCACGCGATTCACGGGCGGCAATGACCCTCTGGTACAACACCGGATGACACCAGGCCAGGTTCGACCCTACGAGCACTACCAAGTCCGCCTCATCCAGGTCATCGTAGAGGCCTGGCACCGTGTCGGTACCGAAGGCACGCTTGTGCCCTGCGACTGTCGACGACATGCAGAGTCGGGAATTGGTGTCGATATTGGCCGACCCCATGAAGCCCTTCATGAGCTTGTTGGCGACGTAGTAGTCTTCGGTAAGCAATTGGCCGGCAACGTAGAAGGCGACCGAGTCCGGCCCATGTTCTGCAATCGCCTGACGGAATCGATCGGCTACCCGGTCCAGTGCGGTATCCCAGTCGGCTCTTCTTCCATCGACCATGGGTGTCAGCAGGCGATGATCGGTGCTGACGGTTTCTGCAAGGGCCGACCCCTTCGAACACAACCTGCCCCGATTGGCCGGATGATCAGGATCTCCCTCGATGGTCACCTCACCGTTGCCATCGGGCGCGATCAGTACGCCACAACCGACTCCGCAATAGGGGCAAGTGGTTCGCGTTCCCGCGCGGGCAACTGCCTCCATCACGCGGCCGATGCGTTCACCGAATCGATGTCGAGCAGCAGCCGGCCGTCTCTGATCTTCACGGGATAGGTGGCGATTTGCCCCTGGTCAGCGCCCTGCGCCTCTCCGGTTTCCAGCGAAAAGATCCAGTTGTGCAACGGGCAGGTCACCTTGCGATCGTGCACGATGCCTTCGGACAGGGGGCCTTGCTTGTGCGCGCAGGTATTGGAGGTGGCAAAGACCTCCGCTTCTGCCGTGCGGAAGATCGCTATGCAACCGGCCGCCGTCTTCACGATACGCGAGCCACGCAGAGGAATGTCGTTCAGGGTACCGATATCAATCCAGCTCACGTCACGGCCTCTTCTGTCAGATCGGCAAGATGTCGGTACTGTTCTGGCCGGTTACTGATGTGATCGGCCCATGGGTCTTTCTGGTAAACGCCCTGGCTGACATTGAAGCGCTCGACCAGTGCCTTGCGCGTGTCGACATCGGAGAGCTCCTGCTTCACCCAGTCGAGCCCTACCTTGGCAACCCACTTGTAGGCCCGATCCAGGTACTTGGCATTCTCGCGGTACATCTGGACGAAGGCGGCAACCCATTCTTCCACTTCGGCTTCGGTAGCGACATCGACCAGGCTCTCGGTCTGCTTCACGTCCATGCCCGCTGCACCGGCGACACTGATCTGATAACCGGAATCCACGCAGATGACGCCGATGTCCTTGCAGGTCGCCTCTGCGCAGTTTCGCGGGCAGCCCGACACACCCAGCTTGACCTTGTGCGGCGTCCAGGAGCCCCAGAGCCTTTTCTCCAGCTTGATACCCAGGCCCGTACTGTCCTGCGTACCGAAGCGACACCAGTCGGTGCCGACGCAGGTTTTCACGGTTCGCAAGCCCTTGGTATACGCATGCCCGGAGACCATGCCGGCAGCGTTGAGGTCCGACCAGATGGCCGGCAGATCCTCCTTCCTGATCCCCAGCAGATCGATTCGCTGGCCGCCGGTGACCTTGACGGCCGCATCGAATTTCTTGGCAGCAGTGGCGACGGCTATCAGCTCGTCGGGGGTCGTCATGCCACCCCACATGCGTGGCATGACCGAATAGGTTCCGTCCTTCTGGATATTGGCGTGGTTGCGCTCATTGACGAAACGCGATTGCAGATCATCCTTGTATTCCAGTGGCCAGTCCGAGAGCAGATAGAAATTGACCGCGGGCCGGCAGACATGGCAACCGTTCGGCGTCTTCCAGGCCAGTTGCTGCCACACCGCCGGCTGAGTCTTCAGCTGCTGCGCCTTGATCAGACGACGCACGTCCTCGTGCGTCAGATCGGTGCACTTGCACACCGGTTTTTCAGCCGCGATCTCGAACCCTTCGCCCAGACTCACTGCCAGGACCTGCTCGACCAACCCTGTGCAGGTGCCGCAGGAGGCCGACGCCTTGGTTTTCGTCCGCACCTCGTCGAGCGAACCGGCGCCGGCTTCGATGGCCTTGGTGATATCGCCCTTGCATACGCCGTTGCAGCCGCAGATCTCCGCCTCAGGGGGCAATGCTGCAACGGCTGCCAGAGGGTCCGCCGCAGTCGTGCCACCTCCTTGAAACGCTGGCCCGAAGATCAGCGTTTCGCGCATCTCCTGAATGTTCGTGCCATCCTTTATCAGTCCGAAGAACCAGTTGCTGTCGGCGGTATCGCCATACATGACCGCGCCGATCAGCCGATCGTTCTCGACGATGAGCCGCTTGTAGACGCGGCGTTTCGGATCGCGGAACACGATGTCTTCGCGCCCTTCGCCCTCGGCAAAATCGCCGGCGCTGAACAGATCGCAGCCGGTAACCTTCAGTTTCGTGGAAACTTCACGCACCTTGAAAGCATCTTCCCTGCCGAGCAGCGTATTTGCCAGCACCTTGGCCTGATCGTAGAGCGGTGCAACGAGCCCGAAGACGTTTTCGTCGAATTCGATGCATTCGCCGACAGCGAGAATGTCGGGGTCAGAGGTGCGCATCTGCGCATCGACCTTGATGGCACGACCTGTCTCCAGGCCCGCGTCCCTACCTACCTGCACGGCGGGGCGAATGCCCGCAGCCATCACGACGATATCCGCAGGCAGTTCGGTACCGTCATCGAGCAATACTGACTGGACCTTGTCCCCGCCGATGATCCGTTGCGTATTCGCCCCGGTGATGACCCGGATGCCGCGCTTTTCCAGATCCAGCTTCAGCAGGTAACCAGCGCTCTCATCCAGCTGCCGATCCATCAGATGCCCCCCGATATGCAGCACGGTCACTTCCATCCCGCGCATCCGCAGACCGGCGGCTGCCTCGAGACCCAGCAGACCACCGCCGATGACTACGGCAGAGGATTCATGAATGGAGGCCGCATCGATCATCGCGTCCGTGTCTTCGAGATCGCGGTAGCCGACCACACCGGGAAGATCGTGGCCAGGAATGGGTATGATGAAAGGTGAAGAGCCGGTGGCGAGAACCAACTTGTCATAGGCCACCTCACCCTTTTCACCGATCACGGCCTTGCGATCGCGCTCTACCCTGACGACTTTCTCACCGAAGCGCGTGGTGATGCCGTTGTCGGCGTACCAGTCGTCGTCGTGAGTGATGATCTCCTCGAAGCTCCTGTCGCCTGCCAGTACCGGCGAAAGCATGATGCGATTGTAGTTGCCACGAGGTTCGGCATTGAAAATCGTGATCTCGAACGCGTTCGGGTCAGACTCGTGAATATGCTCCAGCATACGTCCCGAGGCCATTCCCGCACCGATGATGACCAGTTTCTGCATTCGGCTCTCCATCTTTAGAGGTAGCAGGCGACGATGTAGGCCAGATCGGCCTCGTGGTAGATCGGTAGGGCGAACATCGAGGCATAGCCTGCTGGCAGGCCGGTACCATCTCGCTGTAGGTACGGCAACCCTGTCCCCAGCACCTGACCGACAGGGCCTTTCCACAGGCTGGCCATGGGAGGATCCACCGGCGGGTTCTGCTGCGCCCAGAGCGGCCCCTCGCGCTCGCACAGGCCGTCGATGAGCTGCGCCTGACGAGTCGCGCCGACACATTCCGGGCGCGCGTCCCAGATCTCGAATCGATGCGCGATGGGTGTGTCTGTAGCGGACAACAATGTGAGTACGTAGAGATTCTCGTCCGGCGTCTGCACGGGTAGGCCAAGCCCTGTCTTCAGGCCGACCGCGGCTGCCTGCTCACTACGCACAAAGCTGCCTGCGCGCGCGATATCGCGCTTGAGTATGGGCGTATTCGCAGACCAGACACCGCCGGGCAGCCCCTGTCCGTGACTGAAACTGATTCCCTGGCTGGCGTTCTCGAATTCGGTGGCGCCACCGTAGTGACCGTCGGCAAGGGTCAGGCGCTCTTCCCTGTATTCCCAGATTTCGATCGCTCCCATGTGATCGGCATCGGAACTGCAGAACAGGACGAGGACAGCTTTCAAGGTATCTGCCGAGAAGACCGGAATCGCGACAGCGCTCGTCAGCCCGGCCGCCGCCGCTGCTTCGGTCCGCTTGAAGTACGATCCGTCGAGCTGTTTCAGGACAATAGGCCTTTCGCTTTCCCACACCTTGCCGGGCAAACCCTCTCCCTTGGCAAAGCTGGTCGCGACGGAGGCTTTGGAAAACGGTGGATAACGAGTGTAGTCGCCGTCTGCATGAACCAGTTTGCCGTCCTTCGGTACCCAGACTTCAGCCACTCTGACGAAGGTGTTCGATACTGGTGCTGGCGCTACAGGTGTGTCCATGAAGTATCCCCTTGGCGAGCTGACATAAGGTGTTCTGCGGGCGGCCACACCACATAGTCTGCCGCCTTGGGCAGCTGATACACATGACGCTTGGTTGACGTTCGACGAGCCCTGTTTCAACTGTCAGCCTACAGCCAGGCGGACGGTGTCAGCGCTGTCGATTTTGCAGCATGCCGCTGCAAGAACTGCAGCGTTAGCTGGTTCGAAGCTCATCAGCCCTGTGCGATGCCGTAGGCGAACGCTGCCTTAAAGCAGTATCTGGTCGAGTACGAGGCGCTCCCGACCGGCTAACAACCAGTGCTCGCCCCCGCATCGACGGACCTCGACTTCCGGGAGTCTGAGCTTGGGGACTGTGCGCAGGGCCAGTCTTCATTGGCGAACACATACGCGAATCCCGTACCCAGGGGATGCAGGGCGGTGTAGCGCACCGTCTGGATCAGTTCGTAGCCTCGCGACCCGCCGCTGCCGGTGGTGGCCCTGAGTGAAGCCTGCGCTTGCACCGCTGCAGCGTCTTCGATCGGCCAGGCCACGATCTGACGTGCGCTCAAGGATTGCCAATCGTCGGGTGTCAGGTTGGCATAGGGTTCCCCGGAGCGCGCCATGGTCGATCCAGGCATGGAATTGGTCGCCTTCGTTGCCAATCTGTCCTGATCGGTCGCTGGTTCCATCATCGAAGCTTGCACATCCTTCAACGACTCATCGAATGGCGTCAGCCGCGCCATGGCCGTCACGCCACCGTCGATCAATGAAGCCACCCAGTCGTCGATCAGCACGATGCGGCCGTCGCGGCGTGCGTAGCGTCTGGTGCCATCCACGTCCGGTGCGCCGATTTCGATACGGATGTCATCGATTTGCAGGGTGACTTCCGGGTTTGCAAGACCGGTGGCTTCCATGTCCATCTCGTCGGGTGCATAGCCGTTACCACCCATGGCAAGCGCGGACAACAGGGGCTCGATACGCTGGCGGTTGGCCGGCAGGGACCACGGTTGCGCTATACGCCAGACCTCGTCTTCACCATGCAGCACCATTTCGGGGTGCCCGACGCGTTCGATGCGAATTTCTTCGACATCTTCCAATGTGATTTTTGTATCGGGCTTGTGTTCGCTGAACGCTTGCCAGCTGATTGCGCCGGCGAGCAGCAGCAGTGTCAGAGCGGCAATCACGATCATACCGTTCAGGCGCGTTTGCCGTCGGTGGGTGTTTCCAGTAGCCCGATGCGTGTTCATCTCAATGCCATCGGTTGCTGTTTTCAGCGGCTCGGTGCGTGCTCATCTCAATGCCTTCGACGCCAGGCCACCACGCCCGCCACTATCAGAAATGTCAGCGGCAGGCCCGCGAGCAGGGTAGCGGTGAGCCCGATGATGCTTCGCCTGCCCAGGGCGATCCCGGCGTCTTTCGCGGCCACGGGTGTGAAGTCGGATTCGTTGCTGTCGCCGGTCAGCCAGAGCATCAGACTCTCGGCGAACATCTGGTTGCCACCGTTGCCGAGGAACTGCGAGGAACCGAAGTCTGCGTCGCCGACGATCGCGATACGCTGCGATTCGCCACCCGGTTGCCGCCGGACATCGCGTTCGATGGTCATGCCGAGTAGCAGCGGCCCCTCGGTTTCATCGCCACCGGCATCGAAGCGCACGGCCCCGTTGAGTTCACCGGTTTCCGTCCAGCTCGCATCGGGGGTCTGCAACAGCGGCGTCACCGTCTGGCCGGCCAGTGGCGTGATCGCGAAGGCGCTGGCGCCGGGCAGCAGCACCGGGCTCGCCAGCGAGAGAGTGATCGGATTCTCCGGGAACGCATCGAGCACCACGAAATCCGGTGCACCGAAGTCCATCTTCTGGCTTTGCACATCGATGACCTGACCGGGCAGTCGGTCTACACCCAGTTGCAAGCCGATGGTGTCGAAGCCACCGCTGCTGTCGTCGCTGAACGGTGTGTCCACCAACCACAGCAGGTTGCCGCCCTTGGCCATCCAGGTGGACAGGGCTTGTAGTTCACCTGGAAACCAACCGCCGCTCGGGCCTGCCACCACCAGCACGTCGATGTCGTCGGGTGGTACCGGTGTGCTGACCAGGCTGAGCTCGCGTGTTTTCAGCCCGATGCTCGCGAGGCGCTCGGCGACCAGGGACCAGTCGTCGTTCGTCTGTTCTACCGGGGTGCGTTCGCCATGCCCCGTGACGAATGCGATGGTGCGCTCTGCCTGCCGTCCGAGCTGACGCAGGGCGCCGGTGAAGGTGCGCTCGGACAGTGTCTGCAGGCGCTGTTCGCGATCAGCAGTACGCAGGATCAACTCGCCACCGGCTGCGGCTTGCAGCTCGCGAGCCTCGGTAGGGTTCGTTTCCGAATTAATTGTTCTCAGTTCGATATCCGGCTTAAATGCTTGATAGCGGGCTACCAGTGTGCTCAGAGCAGCGCGTGCTTCAGGGTCCGGGCCGAGCACGGCGATCACCTCCACCGGTCCCTCCAGGGCATCGGCTGCACGAACGCTCTCAGGGTTCAGGCTATGGCGCGCATTCGACGTCACATCGAAGCTCGGCTCCAGACGTGAGGTCAGCCACACCAGCAGCAGCGCGATTCCGATGCATAGCAGAGAAAGTATCGCGTGTTGCCAGGGATTGCGTCGCATCAGCGCCCCGTGTGCCGCAACGCATCGAGCCGGATGATGGTCAGGCCGACGAACAAGGCACTGACGATCAGGAAGTAGGCCACGTCGGCCAGCTGGACATAACCTTGGAAGAAGCCTGTCAGGTGCTGGCTCAGCGACACGGCCTGCAGCAGGGTGAGCGAAGCACCGTTCACCGGAGCATGCCCGACCAGCCAGAGCAGACCGAGCAAGGAAAGGCTGGCTGCCACGGCGATCAGCGAATGCTGCGAGAGTGCAGAAAAATACAGGCCTGTCGCGGCACAGGCGGTGGCGCACAGCAGCAGGCCCAACGCAGCCGTGGCGATCACGGCAATGTCCAGCGCACCGAAGGTCAGCAGCAGCAGTGGCATGGCGGCTGCCATCAGCACGAACGCTGACAGCAACAGCATGACCCCGCAGAACTTGCCGATCACCAGGGTGCGGCTCGATACAGGGGACGACTGCCAGAGGGCCAGCGTCTGCTGGCGATACTCGTCACTGAAACTGCGCATCGCCAGCAGTGGGCCGATGAAGACGAACACCAACGCCAGCGGTGCCAGGAAACGTGCGCCCATGAAGCCCGCCAGCCCCGGCGAGTGATCCTGCAGGGCCAGTTCAGGCTGCACGGTGATGAAGTTTTCCAGCTGCGTCAGGAACAGGTAGCCGAACAGGCCGGCCAACAAGGCCGCCACGATCCATGTCTGCGCGGAACGGGCCAGCGTGGCACATTCGTGCCGGGCGATGATGGCGATCATGGCGTGCCTGTGCTGCCGCCGGCAGTGCCGATGCTGCCGCTACCGGAGTTGGTAGCAGGCGCGGTACCGTGCGAGGTCAGGTTGGTGAACAGCGAAGCCAGTGCCTGCCGGTCGGTATCGATCGGCTGGTCGGCCACCAAGGTGCCTTCGTGCATCACGGCCACGCGGTTGCAGACAGCTTCGGCCTCGCCGAGCAGGTGGGTGGAAAAGATCACTGCGCCGTGCCGCCCCAGGGAAGTGATCAGCTCACGCATGCCTTCCATCTGCTGGGGGTCCAGACCGCTGCCGGGCTCGTCGAGCAAGACCACGGCGGGTTCATGGATCACGGCCTGTGCAAGTCCCACACGCTGCCGGAAGCCCTTGGAAAGCTGCCGAATCCGGCGCGCGCCTACGCTCTCCAGATCGCACCGCGCCAGTACGTTCTCCACCTGACCTTTCACCTCGGTTGGCGGTACCCGGCGCAGTCGGGCGGCCAGTACGAGATAGTCCCGTACCCGCATGTCCGGATACAGGGGCGGGTGATCGGGCAGGTAGCCCAGGCAGCCGCGTGCCGCGAGCGGTTCATCTTCCAGCGAATGGCCGACCACGGTCACGTTACCGGCATCGGGCGCCAGTACGCCGCACAGCAGCCGCAGGGTCGTCGATTTGCCGGCCCCGTTGAGCCCGAGCAAGGCCATTACGTCACCCCGTGCGAGCTTCAGCGACAGTTCGCGTACCGATTCAACCTGGCCGTGCGAACGCGCAAGACCTTCCGCCTGCAGCAGTATCTCGGGTTCGGCGTGCATGCTTTGAACCGGTAGCGGTGGAACTCTTGTCAAGTCGGCGGGCATGCAGGCGGAATGGTTGAATCGAGGAGCATAGGTCAGGTCAGCTGGCAAGCAGGCGGAAGGGTCGAATCGATGGGCATGAGGTCGACGGGATGACGATCGGGCGGCATCGATGACCGGGAACCCGCAAATATCAGGCCCTCGGCGCGCGCATCGCTCCAGGTGTTCGAGTTCGGACACGTATCTTCGGAGCGCAGGTCGTTCCGAGCGTTCGTATCCGGGCACGAGCCTTCGGAGTGCATACGGCTCGAAGTGTTCGAATTTGGGCACGAAGCCTCCCGAATGATAGGAAACTGTGTATTGTCGTTCGGTAACAACTTTATGAGGTGAGCCTTGCTACTTCTCGGCATTCTCGATCTTCCCGCCTGGCAGCTGGTGCTCTGGACGCTGCTCAGCTGCCATGTCACATTGCTTTCGGTCACCGTGTACCTGCACCGCAGCCAGGCGCATCGTGCGGTTGACCTGCACCCGGTGCTGTCTCATTGCTTTCGCTTCTGGCTCTGGCTCACCACTGCCATGGTGACACGTGAATGGGTCGCGGTGCATCGCAAGCACCACGCACGTTGCGAGGGCCCGGAAGATCCGCACAGCCCGCAGATCCACGGTATCGGCAAGGTGCTGCTCGAAGGTGCCGAGCTGTACCGCGAAGCCGCCGACGACGATGGGGTGTTGGAGAAGTTCGGGCACGGCACCCCGAACGACTGGGTCGAGCGCAACGTGTATTCACGCTTTCCGATTGGCGGTGTGGCCATGCTGGCGTGCACGGAATTCGCGCTCTTCGGCCTGGCCGGCATTGCGGTCTTCGCGATCCAGATGCTCTGCATTCCGGTGCTCGCGGCCGGCGTGATCAACGGCCTTGGGCACTTCTGGGGTTACCGCAACTTCGAAACCGACGATGCGGCCACCAACATCACGCCGTTCGCCGCGCTCATCTGTGGCGAGGAGCTGCACAACAATCATCATGCCTACCCATCGTCGGCATGCTTCTCGCTCAGGCGGTGGGAGTTCGACATGGGTTGGATGTATCTGCGTCTGTTCAGCCTCGTCGGGCTGGCGAAGATACGCCGGGTGGCGCCACGGCCCGTGTTCGGTAGCGCCAAGCAGGTGATGGATGTGGATACGGTCAAGGCAATCATCGCCAGCCGCCTGCATGTGATGGAAAACTACGCACGCAAGGTGATCAAGCCGGTGCATGCCGGTGAGCTCAAGGCATTGAAGCGGCATGCCTCGCCGGATCGAAATGCCCTATGCCACACGATGTCCCTGGGTCCTGACCGTCGGCAGGCGTTGAAGCGCGCGGCGCGTGATCTGATCAAGGTGGATGCCCTGCTGGATGAAGCAGGACGGGCGCGGGTAACGGCGGCTTTGTCTGCCAGCGATGCACTGCACACCGTGTACGAATTTCAGCATCGGCTACAGGCCATCTGGCGGCAGGCGGGAGCAAGCCAGGAGGCCTTGCTGGAGGGGCTTCAGGAGTGGTGCCGTCAGGCGGAGGCCACCGGCATTCAGTGCCTGCAAGATTTCGCATCACGGCTGCAAGGGTACGAACTCAAGCCCGTTCGCGCCTAGTTCATCGGCTTTTGGCATTAGCCAGGGATCTGGCCGGGTCACTCGCCTTGTGTTTCAAGTTTTCGGAACATGACGCAGGTGCACCGTAGTCAGGCAAGAAAAAGCCCGGACCATGCCGGGCTTTCGCGCAACTCGTGAAGACCAGCGGCCGAGTTACTTGATTTTGGCTTCCTTGTACATCACGTGCTTGCGAACCTTCGGGTCGAACTTCATCATTTCAAGCTTGCCGGTCATGGTGCGCTTGTTCTTCGACGTGGTGTAGAAATGGCCGGTACCGGCACTGGACACCAGTTTTATCTTGTCTCGCATGAGTGAGAATTCCTGTAGGTGTGGAGAGAGGTAGCGCGGCTGGCCCGGTTCGGGCCTGCATCACCTCAGACCGCTTCACCGCGAGCACGAAGCTCGCCCAGCACGCTGTCGATGCCACGCTTGTCGATGATGCGCATGCCCTGTGAAGACACACGCAGAGATACAAAACGCTTTTCCGTCGGTACCCAGAATCGGTGGGTATGCAGGTTGGGCAGAAAACGACGCTTCGTGCGATTGTTCGCATGCGAAACGTTGTTGCCGCTCATGGGACCTTTGCCGGTGACCTGGCACACTCTGGACATGGAAGACTGCTCCGAAACTGATGATGCTTGCGCTTAGCTGGGCAAGTGTAGCGAAATGCCTGCCAAGGCTCAAGCCCCCTGCCAATTCAATCGAACTTGCGATTCCATCCGCATCCACGGATCATCGGCCCCATGGGCATTATCTTCATCCGCGACCTGCGCGTGCAGGCTATCATCGGCATCCATGAGCATGAGCGGCTCAAGGCGCAGACGATCAGTATCGATCTCGACATGATGAGCGATACCACACGTGCCGCGGCTACCGAGAACATCCGCGATGCGTTGGACTATCAGCGGCTGTCGGTGTCGGTCGAAGCCTTTGTCGCAGCCAGCAGCTTCCAGCTGATCGAAACACTGGCCGAGCGGGTGGCCGAACTCGTGCTGCGCGACTTCGGGGTGCCGTGGCTCCGTCTGACGCTGCACAAGCCAGATGCCCTCGATTCATGCGGCGATGTCGGTGTGGTCATCGAACGCGGTGACCTCCGATCACGGGTAATCTGAAGAGCACGCTTGATCAGACGCAACGGGCGCCGTCCCCGGCGGGCGTTCACCGTTCACGGACGGGGCGTCTCGCTGATCGGCCCAGGGCGCCGATGGGCTACTCGATGCCAGGCCTCAGGATCTGCCCGGTGGTGTCGCGGCTGGCCGCGCTGCATAGATCGACCACGAACGCTGCAATCGAACCGGGCGAATCGTTATCTACCGCCGGGATTCCCGACCCGGACGTGTCATACCTTGCCATCGAGACGCCAGCGGGCCTATCGGCTGGACCATCCGGGTCGATCGAGACGGCATCTTCTTCCCACGGGATCCTTCCGGATTCCACGCCATTCACCCGCACCAGTGGGGCGAGATCCACCGCCAGGGTCTGCGTCAGCATCGATAGCGCTGCCCGGCTGGCGCAATACACCGAATGATCGGCCAACGCCTGGCGCGCGTGGATGTCGATGAGATTGACGATACAGCCTTCGTGTTGCTGCAGGTAAGGTACAGCCGCCTGCGACACGTAGAGTGGCGCCAGGAAATTGCTGGTCAGCAGGCTCGTGACTTCGGCCTCGACCAGTGAAACCAGCGGTGTGGGGAGGCAGGTGGATACATTGTTGACGAGCACATCCAGGCGGCCCCAGGCGCGAATGGTGTGCATGATAAGGTGCTGGGCCGAGCGCTGGTCACCGAGCGGCTGCCGTACGAGATGCACGGAGCGTGGGCGCTGATCTTCCAGCTCACTGGCAAGCGCGCGTGCAGCATCCTGCGACTGGCGGTAGTGGATGACCACACGAGCCCCCGCCGCATGGAATTGCCTCGCCAGCATGGCTCCCATGCGCCTTGCCGCACCGGTTATCAGCACCACTTCCTCGTCGAACACCTGGTGAGCCTGATCAGACACTTGCCCCATTGCCTGCCCCTTCACTTGCTCGGCCGCTCGCGTGGTCGTTTGCCCATTGCCCTGGTCATCTACTTGCCCAGTCATTTAATAGTCTGTGTCGCGAAGCCCGTCACCTGAATAGTTGCATGGAACAGCCATGAACGAGTTACCCGAACCGGATGCCGACGCCCTGACTCACAGCCAGGCGGTTTCTGACCATATCCGGCAGCGCATCCTCGACAGCGGTCCGCTGAGTTTCGCCGACTACATGGAACTGGCGCTCTATGCGCCAGGGCTTGGCTATTACATGGCCGGCGCCCGGCGCTTTGGCGCCAACGGCGATTTCATCACCGCGCCGGGCCTCTCCGATCTTTTCGGTCGTTGCCTGGCGAGGCAGTGCGCCGAAGTGATCGATCAGACCGGCGGAGGCATCCTGGAGCTCGGTGCCGGCAACGGAGAGCTTGCGGCCAGCGTGTTGGGGGCGCTGCACGGTCGCGACGGGTTGAGCTACGACATCCTCGAACCCAGTGCGGCGCTGCGCAGGCAGCAACGTACCACTCTGGTCGACCGTCTCGGCGAACCGGCACTTGCTGCCGTGCGCTGGCTGGATCGTCTGCCGACGGGTTTTCGCGGGGTCATCCTGGCGAATGAGGTCATGGATGCCCTGCCTGTCGAGCGCTTCGTGATCGACCAGGGGCAGGCACGTCAGGTACAGGTCAGGTCGCGGGAAGATGGTGCGTTCGAAGAGCATTTCTCGACAGACCCGGCTGCTTCACCGTCGGTGCGGGCCGTGCAGGACGTGGTCTTGCATCTGCAGCAGTCGCTCGACGCGCCACTGAGTGACGGTTACCGCTCGGAGGTGAACCTGTTGCTCGAACCGTGGATCCGTTCGCTGGCGCACTCGCTGGGGCAGGGCGTGATGCTGCTGATCGACTACGGCTATCCGCGCCGGGCCTACTACTTGCCGGAGCGCGACGAAGGCACGTTCGCGTGCTATTTCCGGCATAGGATGCATGACGACCCGTACCGCTTTCCAGGCCTGCAGGACATGACCGCTCATGTGGATTTCACGCGGGTGGCTGAAGCTGGCGTCGGCGCGGGGCTCGATCTGCTCGGGTATACCCACCAGGCCAGTCTGCTGCTGTCACTGGGGTTGCTGGAACTTGCGCAGATCGATCAGTCGCAGGCTGACACCGAGCGCCAGCAACTGGAGATCGCACGAGCGGTAAAGTCACTCACGCTACCGGGTGAAATGGGCGAACGGTTTCAGGCGATCGCCTTCGGGAAAGGCTATGATCCGGCGCTTCGCGGATTTGCCGGGCCTGATCTCAGCCGACAACTCTAGGGCCGGTCGTCGATCGGCGCATGGGCGCCAAGTGATGACAGGTCCCGGGCCACAGATCAGACAAAGAACTCCCTGGCTAGGCTGCTCATGTAGGGCCGCGCAGGTGGGGATGCCCCGATGGGACCGCCTGCACGTCAATGACCCCGCTCCGGCACCATTTCACCTTCTTCATTCACTGACACCCGGCATCACTTCCGATGGATACCCTCCACATCATCTGGCTGGCGCTGCTCCAGGGCCTGACCGAGTTCCTGCCTATCTCCAGTTCGGCGCACCTGATCCTGGTGCCGGCGTTGCTCGGTTGGCCGGACCAGGGGCTGGCGTTCGACGTTGCCGTCCACCTGGGTACGCTGATCGCGGTGGTGGCCTATTTTCGCAACGATATCGTCACGCTGTTCTTCGCCTGGCTCGGCTCGCTGACCGGCAAGGGCATCACCAGTGATGCACGGTTGGCCTGGGGGGTGATCATCGGTACGATCCCGGCGGGACTCGTGGGGCTTCTCTTCAAGGACTACATCGAGGTGTACCTGCGCTCGCCGCTGGTGATTGCCTGCACCACGATCGTCTTCGGCCTCGTGCTTTGGTATGCCGATCGCAGGGGCAGGCTCGAGCGCTCTGAAAGTACCCTGAGCTGGGGCGATTTCGTGATCATCGGCGCGGCTCAGGCACTGGCGCTGGTGCCGGGTACCTCACGCTCGGGCATCACCATGACGGCGGGGCTGCTGCTGGGCCTCACGCGCGAGGCAGCTGCACGCTACTCCTTTCTGCTGTCGATTCCGATCATCGTGCTCAGCGGTCTCGGCGTCTCGAACGACCTGGTGAGCAGTGCGCAACCGGTCGACTGGACGGCGCTGCTGCTGGGCACCTTCATCGCAGCCGTGTCGGCATTCCTGTGCATCTATCTGTTCCTGGCCTGGATAAATCGCATCGGCATGCTGCCGTTCGTCGTCTATCGCCTGCTATTGGGTGCCTTCCTGTTGTGGTTCTTCATCTGACGCGATCTTCAGTGCCCGAAAGCCGAGAAAGCCGCCGATCGATAAATCCGGGTGTTGGCGTGCATCGGTTCAATGAGGCACGTCGATCGTCATTTCCTCGCCGCCCAGGCCGTGCACCAGGTCGGCGGCACGTACGGTCACGGTGGTCACGTCGGCTGGAATGGCGAGCGTCAGCGAACGCGTGAACGGTTGTTCGTCCACATGCGGGTGCAGCAGTTCCCGGCTCCCCAGCTCCGTGCCGTCCGGCGCCAGCACATCCCAGCGGTTGGCGTAGTGTTCCCAACCGGTATCGTCATGGCGCACCGAGGCATCGATCTGGAAACTGCCGTCTCCGAGGTTGCTGATCGCGAGATCCACCACGTCGGCCTCGCCGGCAACGGCTGCACTCGTACCCAGCAAGGTGAACGATAGGGCACTCAGGGCGGCCATCAGTGCAACAACCGGGCGAATGTCGTGGAGCCTGACGATCAAACGATGCGGCATGGTTGAATTCCTTGTTTCGAATGGCTACGTAGGTTACCCATGTCCAACAACATCGCCAAGAGTGCAGATGCATCTGCTTCACCCACGGCGCCCGCACGGGTGTCTCCGGTGCTGCAGTTCGTGCTGTTGATCGTGCCGATCGTGATGAACGGCTTCTTCACCGTGTACACGATCACCGGCTGGCTGGTGGAAGGACAGTATCGAATCAACTGGTCGATCGAGGCGCCGAACGTGGCCCTGTACGTGGGCGCCGGGGTCACGCTGTTCTGTCTGCTGGTGCTGGCGATGCTGAAATGGCGGGGGCTGGCGTGGCGACATCCGCTCGGAATTTCCAGCATCGTGCACGCAGCGCTTGCCCTGGCATTGGCCGCGACGGTGCTCAGAGTGGTTCACGGTTGAGCTTCAGGGTTTACCCGGAATCTCCGCTACAAGAGTTGATTACCCGCGGGTTCGTCGATGACAGACTCCGAGAAGCCCCGATGAAATCCTATTCCACGGCCATGCACCTGTTCAGAGCCTCTCCACGATACTTCACAAGCCTCTGGTTGTGTGTCGGAGGCCTTTTCATCGCTGCGGTCATCTTTGCATCGGTATCACCGGTGCCGGAGATCGCGATGGGTGTGATGTCGCGCGACAAGCTGGTGCATCTGTCTGTCTACGCCATTCTGATGGGCTGGTTCGCGCAGATCTACCGTTACCACCTGACCCGGCTGTTGCTGGCGCTGGCGCTGATCATCCTGGGGGTGGGCATCGAGTTCTGGCAGGGAACCACACCGACTCGCCAATTCGATCCGTACGACATGGTGGCGAACAGCTGCGGCGTGGTGCTGGCCTGGGCGTTGTCCTACACCACGTTCGGCACTCTGCTGCAACGCCTCGACCAATGGATGGCAGCACGATCCGCGGCCGGTGGCCCTTCCAGATGATGATGACGCCGAACCCGTCATCAGCCTGTGGAAGGACCACTGCGATGCGAAAGGCTCCTGACGCATCAGGCGGCGGTATCGTCAACGCCCGGGTAGGTGCGCCGGAAGGCCGTCAACGCCTCCAGGCGAGCCGCTCGAACCTGCGCCGGCACGTCATTTTTCGTCACCCCGCCCGAGTCGCTGGAACGTGAAACATCGGAACGTGCCTGCCGAGCGATCGCTGCGGCGTCGATACCGTGCCAGGCCCTGGCCGCGGCTGCCAGGAAATTTGCCTGTGGGTAGGCTTCGTCCTCGAAGCCGAGCCGGCCACGTACATCCGCCTCGCACACGTGCAGGAACTGCCGGAAGCGCTCGGGGCGCCGGCCAGTATCCAGTGCTTCGAGCAGTTCGGCGAGCGTATCGGGCTGCAGTTCAAAGGCAAGTCTGCTGTGGGTATGCCAGCGAGCGGTCAACGTACTCAGCTGGCGAAAGCGTTTCGGCGCCCGCAGGCGTTCGCAGAGCGCTTCGCACAGCTCGGCGCCACGTTCTTCATGGCCGGTGTGCGACGGCCAGTCGGCGGCGGGTGTGGTGCCCTTGCCGAGGTCGTGGCACAGGGCGGCGAAGCGCATTTCCGGTTCCGTGCCGAGCAGGCAGGCCTGATCCAGTACCATGAGCGTGTGCAGGCCCGCATCCACTTCCGGATGCCATCGGGGTGGTTGCGGAACACCGAACAGTCGATGCACCTCCGGCAACAGCTGCGGCAGGGCATCGCAGGCCCGCAGGGTCTCGATGAAGGCACGCGGGGCGGGCTCCCCCAGGGCCTGTTCCAACTCCTGCCAGACGCGCTCGGCCACCAGATGGTCGACTTCACCACTGGCCACCATGGAGCGCATCAAAGCCAGCGTTTCCTCGGCGACCGTAAAGCCCAACGGTGCGAAGCGGGCCATGAAGCGCGCCACCCGCAGCACGCGTACCGGGTCTTCGACGAACGCCGGCGATACATGGCGCAGAATGCGGGCTTCCAGGTCCGCGCTGCCGCCGTGCGGATCCATCAGCACACCGTCGTCGTCCATGGCCATGGCGTTGATCGTCAGGTCGCGCCGGCTCAGGTCTTCTTCGAGGGTGACCGTGGCACCGGTGTCGAACTCGAAACCATGATAACCGGTACCGGACTTGCGTTCCGTTCGGGCGAGGGCATGTTCTTCATGCGTCTGCGGATGCAGGAAAACCGGAAAATCCTTGCCAACCGGCTGGAAGCCGGCCTCTGCCATTGCAGCGGGTGTGCTGCCTGTGACGACCCAGTCGCGGTCGACGACCGGGCGGCCGAGAAGGCGGTCGCGCACGGCTCCACCGACAAGATAGGTTTTCATGTACCGATGGTACACTCCGCCCGGCTTACATGGCTCGACATGATGTTGTTCCGGTCGACACTGATCTACTGTTCCCATCAACACTGATCCAAGGAGAGCTAGCGTGCTGCCAGACAGGCTTGTACTCGTGCTTCTGTTTCTCAGCCTGACGGTGCTGAGCGGATGCGGCACGGTCAGCTACTACTCGCAGGCCATCGGCGGGCACCTCGAGTTGATGCGTGCACGCCAGCCGATCAGCGAATTGCTGGCTAGCGACGAGACCGATCCCGCCTTGCGCGAGCAACTGCAAACCCTGCAGGGTGCACGGCGATTCGCGATCGATGCACTGGGGCTGCCGGAGAACGACAGTTACGCAAGCTATGCCGCCACCAATCGCGAATACGTGACCTGGAACGTGGTCGCGGCCGATGAGTTTTCAGTCGATGCGCGTACCTGGTGCTTCCCGATTGCGGGCTGCGTCAACTATCGCGGTTACTTCGACGAGCAGGCGGCCGAACGCTACGCGGCCTCGCTCGAAGCGGAAGGCCCGGTGGATGTGATCATCGGGGGCGCCAGTGCCTATTCGACGCTGGGCTGGTTCGACGATCCGGTACTCGACACCATGCTGCGCGGCGGCGATACGGGCTATGTGGGAACGCTTTTTCACGAGCTGGCTCATCAGAAGCTGTACGTGAAGGACGACAGCAATTTCAACGAGGCTTTCGCCAGCTTCGTGGAACAGGAGGGCGTGCGCGAATGGCTGGCGATGCGTGACGAACCTGGCCGGGTCAGTGCCTATGATGATTGGCTGGAACGGCGTGGTGAGTTCAGCAGGTTGCTGAAAACCACCCGTGAATTGCTGGAGACGCTGTACGAGCGTGATCTCGACGATGACGCCAAGCGCCTGGCAAAGCAGAAGGTCTTCGACGGCATGCTTGAACGCTACGAGGCATTGAAGGAGTCATGGTCGGGTTACGCAGGCTACGATGGCTGGTTCGAGCGTGAGCTGAACAATGCCAGGCTCGTGTCGGTGGCGACATATCGGCGTTACATTCCGGCGTTCCAGGCCGTGTTCATCGAAGCGGGCGGACGGTGGGGGCCGTTCTACGAACGTGTGCAGACGCTGTCGGAGCTGCCGCGGGATGAGCGGCGCGAGCGCATGGAGGCGTACCTGAAGCGTGGTGCCGCCTCCGGCAAACCCGGGCAGGGGGCCTAGCAGGAAGCCGACGCGGCAACCGTGCAGGCCGGCTCGCATTTTTCGCCAGCCGGCCTGAACAGGCGATCAGCGCCTGGCGTGTCTGCGCCGCGAGGACATTCGCCCGCGTACATCGTTGCCGCCCAGGTAGCGCGGCACGATCGCCTGTATCGATGTTGGCTGACGTGGGCATTCCGGCCCACACACGTTCGGGGTCTGCAGCGAGAGATAGTTATCGCGTGTGAAAGGCTTGCCCGGCACGAACTCCATGATCCGCCCCTGCAGCCGTGCCGCCCAATCCGGCAATCCGATCACCTTGCGTTCGAGCCCGGCGGCCTTCGCCGTGAACTCAACCAGCTCCTTCAGCGTGTAGTCAGCCGGGCCACACAGGCTGATCGTATCGCCGTGGGTTGCCGGGTTGTCGACAGCATCCAGGAACACCTTGCAAAGGTCGTCGACGAAGACGGGTGCCATGCGTGCATCGGGGCAGGCGAGCGGCAGTACCGGCGCCATCTTCAGGAGGCTTGCGAAGCGGTTGAAGAAGGCGTCGCGCTCGCCGAACACGATGGACGGGCGGAAGATCGTCCAGGCAGGTAGACCGGATACCGCTCGTACCTGCTGCTCGGCGCGCCCCTTGCTGCGCAGATACTCGCTGCTGCCGTTGTCGGCATCGGCACCCAGTGCACTCATGTGCAGGTAACGCGACACACCCTGTGCCTTGCACACGTCGATGACGCTATCGGTAAGCTTGACGTGAGCGCCATCGAAGGAGTTGGCACCGGCTGATCCGGACTCGTTGAGAATGCCCACCAGATTGATTACCACGTCCGAGCCTGCCAGGGCCGCCTGCAGCTGCTCCGGATCGTGCACCTTGGCTTCGACGACCCGTACGTTCGACAGGGTCGCAAATTCGTTGACGCCCTGCCGACGCCGCGTGAGTACATGTACCTCAGGGAAGTGCGGAGCCAACCGATAGGTCAACTGGGTACCGACGAAGCCGGTGCCGCCGATCAGGGTGACACGTCTTTTAGACATGTTGAGCGTTCTCCGAGCCGTTGAACCACGTACGTGAGCCGAAACAAACGACGGGTGTGGGGGCAGGACAAGCCTGGCCACCGCTACAGACGCAGCCATTACCGCTACTCTTGCCGGTGCTCTCGCCGCTACCCTTGATCGTCACTCAGTCTACTGCATCAGCGAACTGCCAGCATTCGAAAAACATGCCGACCAGACGATCGAGACGACCGGCTGTTACCTGTGCGCCTGCGGTTGCGAGATCAAGGTCACCCTGTCGCCACGCACAATCGCGAACAGCTCTACCCTGCCGCGCAGCAGGCCTGAGGCTGAGGCCGGCCGCCGTCGTCCACCGAGCGTATCAGTCTGACGCTACCAGCCACGTAGGGTCGAGCCCGGCGGTGCCACCGAGCGTCGCGACCCATGTACCGTCCCATGGTTCAAGGCTTGCGCTACCGGTCAGGGCTTCGTAACCACCGGTACCCGGGTTGTAGTGATAGAGCGTATCGAGGACGACACCTTCAACCTCTGCGTTGGCGAACGTGCAGCCCGGAAGGCATGAACCGCTCGCGGTACCTATACGAGAGCTGGCCACACTGGCATTGACACCCAGCGGAAAACCCGCGAGGTTCCAGGTGACCGATGTCGCCGATGCGCGTAGCGGAATTTCGACACAGCCGGCGGCAGATGCACATTGCGCGGAATTCGTCAGCAGCGATTGCTGTGAACCATCGGGCATCGCAATGTCGACAGAAGGCTTTTCGCTCTGCACGACCCAGTACCCGTCTCCCTGGCTCATCGGCGAGGCCAGGGACAATTCCGTATAGCCGGGCTCACCACCCGTTGACCGATCGTAACCGAACACCACCCAGTCGGTGCCGTAGCCGGCGGCGCTCAACTCGTCGAAGATGTCAGCCACGGTATCGGCCGTACCCGGATCGCCCGGCAGGGCAATTTGCGACCACTCGCCCGTGGGAAGCGTCAGTGATGGCAATGTGGAGACACCACTGGTCGATTCATCGAGCTCGCAGACGGTGACGTTCTGGCCATCGACGTTCAGGGCCTGCTTCCACAGGGAGGAGATGTTCTGACTCTTGAAATAGGGACAGGCTGCCGTGGTGAATTCCGATTCGGTGATTCCGCCACCACCGCCGTTCGAGCCGTACTCCTGGCTGAACACTGCCTTGCCTGCCGCCAGGAAGGTGGATTCATAGGCGACGCACTCGTTGTCGAACGCGTAGCACTGCTCGTTGATGGCAAAGTCGAATTCGGAAACCAGCGCCGGCACCTGTTCCACATTGTTCTTCAGGCCGACGCTGAGGCCGCGCTCGTGCGCAGCACCGGCCAGCCAGCGATTGTAGGCAAGCTGGTCATCGGCCGAGATCCGCCCTTGCGTTTCACCGTTGGCGTAGCCATCGACATTGTCGGGCTCCACCGCATCGCAACCGAGCGACTGCGCCAGATCCATACGCGCTCTCATGACGGGCTTGATGGACTGCTCGAGTGCCGCCTCATCACCGATGTTCAGCCATGTCTCGTCTGAAAATTCGGGCAGGGTGGCGTCCGAGATAAGGGCGTTTGCCGTGAAGTCGTCGGCATCGGGTCTGTAGGGCTCGTAGGTTCCCGCACTGAAATAGCAGATCACCCGCTTGCCGGCACCGCGCAGTTCCGCGATCTTCCCACTCTCGCCACCGCCGAACAGATCCACATCGAAGACATCTGCATCAATGGTTACATCGGTGGCTGCCGTGTTTTCGATCTGCCACCACCAGGAGGTACCGACGGCAGGCGTCCAGATCGTGTCATCCCGCGATGCGGAAGCGGCGGGGTCGTCGGCTGCCGCGGCGTAACCACCGCCAAGCGCCATCGGAAGAATGATCATGCCGGCGAGTGAAAGCGTGCCGATCGCGATTCGTGTTGATCTACCGAGCGGGCCGGTGTCGTTGAGCATCGTGTTTCCTTGTTAGTGTCAATTCCCAGGCGGGATCTTCCATGCGGGCTGGATATTATCAGAGCGAACGGGATGCGACAATGAACTGGCGGATCACAACCAGACAGAACGGATCGCTCGATAACGGGTACCCCTACCATCGCGAAGCGATTCGTACAGAACGAGCTCTGCCGCCTCGAAGCGAAGATCCGGTGGCATCAGGGGCGGTGGCGGCGGTTCGACCTGACCTCGCGCCAGGGTCACATGCGGGGTGAATCGCTTGCCGTCAACTCCGATGCCGGCGCGGTTGGCCAGTCGCCGGCACAGACCGGCAAGCTCGATCAACGCAGGGTTCGGTACGCGGCAACCGAGCCACACGATGCCGTTGGCCGGCCAGTAGCCGGCATCATCGAGCACCACCTCACAGCCGACCTTGTCAACCGATTCCAGCTGCTGTTCCAGGTCGTGAACGCGCCGTGCATCGACGGTGCCGAGAAAGGCAAGCGTCATGTGGTAGTTCTGCATCGGCGTCGGCCGTTGCAGTCCGTGCCAGCAGCGTTCGCGCCAGGCATCGATGGCAAACAACGTTTGCGGGTCGGGCGTGATGGCGAAGAAGCAACGTCTGGTCATGGGCCTTGATGAACCTTTCATCCGATCGGGTCGCGCGAATCGTACCTCACCTGTATCTACCGGTCTTCCCACAGGATATCGGCGGGCTCAGCGTCATTCTCTTTCAGTGACGGTGTCTCGCGGGAGTACCGGCAGAGCCTGTGATCCGTGCGCTCACTGTATGTGGGGCGCACCTACCGACATCTGAGCCGACTACCCCGAGTACCCATGAGCGTTTTCGACACACTCGCCGAGAACCGATACCAGCAATGGCTGGAAGCCAGCCGCCAACCTGGCTACCAGGCGCCCGAGCCGCTGATCGCGACGCGCTCGCGGCTGTCCTTCGAGGGCATGCTTTACCAGGAGGTAATGTCATTGCTCGAACGGGCCGGCTCAGCATCTCTGGCCTATGATCGCGATGCGTTGCTGGACGAAGCTGCGAATGTCGAACTGCAACTGATCGTGGCGCTGGAGAAAAAAGGCCTGCCGAGGGTGGCGCAGACGTTGCGCGAGTCGATCAGGGCGCACCGCTGCAACGTGTGAGTCAGGACCCTGAGCCATACGGTATCGCCGGTGACCCCCATTTTTTCGAACCCGTCATGATCGAGTGAGGGCTGTCGGTACCCTGCTCAGGCCGCGCGCTTTGAAAACGTGCTGGTTATCTGATCCGCAGGCATCGGTCTGCTGATCAGGTATCCCTGGATCTCGTTGCAGCCGAGTCGTGTCAGCATCGCCAGCTGCTCTTCAGTCTCCACGCCTTCGGCAACCACCCACAGCTTCAGCGTATGGGCCATGCGGATCACGGATTCGACAATCGCGTGGCTACGTTCACTGTTGCTCATCGCGCTGATGAAGGAGCGATCGATCTTCACCGCATCCAGAGGCAGCTCCGCCAGCAAGGCCAGCGAGGTATAGCCGGTACCGAAATCGTCCATCGAGACGGATAACCCGGCATCTCTCAGTTGCCCCAGGGCAATACGTGCGCGCTGCGGAGATTCAATGACCGAAGTCTCCGTCAGTTCTATTTCGATCTGCGAGCTCGGTACGCCGGCGGCGCTGATGGTATCGAGGATATTCGGTACCAGCATCGGCTCGCGCAGCTGAGACGGCGAGATGTTGATCGACACGCGGATCGGCGCATACCCCTGATCATGCCACGCCTTGAGCTGCCGGAGTGTCTTGTCGAGAACCTGCGCGAAGAGGTCGTGAATGAGCCCGTTGGTTTCCGCAATCGGTATGAATTCGGCCGGCGACACGTGGCCGCGTTCGACGTGATGCCAGCGGGCCAGCACTTCGAGGCCTGAAACGTAACGCTGAGCCACATCGTACTTGGGCTGGTAGTGAACCTGTATGTGGCCCTGTTCCACTGCCTCATACAAGTCTGATTCCAGAGCAAGGAAGTCACGCGAGATCGCATCGAGGTGTTCCGTCACGAAGCTGTGGGAGATCTTGTCCTTGTTCAGGGCAGCCTGTTGTCGTGCCTGCATGGCCTGTTCGACCAGTTGCGAGGCAGTGGCGTCGCCATCCGCGTGCACGGATATACCAATGCTGACACCGAGATGGAGCTTCTCGCCATCGATATCGAACGGCGAGGAGAGCATGCGCCGCAGGCGTGTGATCACCGGCAGCACCTGGCTCGACTCCTCCAGATCGGACAGCAATACCCCGTATTCGTTGGTCGTCATGCGCGACACGTTGTGCTCCTCGTCGATGTGCGCAACGAGGTCGGAGCTGCGAAGCCCGTCATGCAGGCGCGTTACGAAATCCACCACCAGCCGGTCGCAGGCGGCCTGGCCGAACGAACCGATGATCCGGTTGAGATCACGAACCTCGAGCGACAGAACGCCAACGCTGGCACCCGAGCGCCGAGACCGCTTCATCTCTCGTTCGAGCGCCGCCACGAACAGATCTACCTTCGGTGCACCGGTGAGCTCATCGTAGTCACGCAGGGTTTCCAGATCGCGGGTACGCTGATCGACCAGTGCCTCGAGTTCGACCACACGGTTGTGCGCCTCGATACAGGCACCGGCGGACTTGCCTGCCATGCCTTGTCGGTGCATGCGGACGGCATCGGCATCGTAGCGGGTCACGCGGTTTCGACCGGTTTCCTTGGACACGTACAGAGCCTGATCCGCCAGATCAAGAAAGGCCGCCATGTCAGTGTCATCCGCCGGGTGCTCGGCCACACCGACGCTCGCCGTGAGAGTGTCCACCGGTACCGTCACATCGTTGCCGAGATCCTGTATGGCGTGGATGACCCGCCCGGCGATCTCGCAGGCCGCCTGCGATACGGTATCCGGCAGTACCATGACGAACTCCTCGCCACCAAACCTTCCGACCACGTCGCCGCGTCGGCACTGCTGCACAAGCGTGTTGGCCACCGCACAGATCACCTCATCGCCCACGGCATGACCGAATGTGTCGTTGATGTGCTTGAAGTGATCGATATCGATCATCAGGCAACTCATCGTCGTGTCGTGGCGGTGCATCGCGGCGCGTTCGCGTTCCAGGGCATCCATCAGCGCGCGGCGGTTTAGCAGTCCCGTCAGCGGATCCTGGGTTGCCTGTGCCTTCAGCTCTTCGTTCTTCCGTGATATCGATTCCTGTGAGTCGCGCAGCTGACGCAGCGAATGCGACAGTTCGAGGTTCTTCTGCTCAATCTCGGTGATGTCGTCGAATGTGACCATGACGCCACGCACATCCTGCAACCCCTCACCGACAATCGAGCAGCTCACCATCAGGGTTTGCGGCCTGATCCCTTCCAGATGCATCGGCAGATCCACGACATCCGCACCGGTGCGCAGCACCGATGCCCACGGCGGCGGTTCGTTCTCGAGCTCCTGCCACGACCAGCTATCCAGGCGCTTGCCCAGCAGAGCGTTCGCGGTATTGCCCAGAATCGTGGCCCCGGCCGCGTTGACCAGCACGATACGTAGCTCATCGTCGAGTAGCACCACCCCTTCGGAGAACATTTCGAACGCGGTGTTGACCCGCCCGGGTACAACCCTGCTCGGATCGAGCTGTATTAGAGCGCGGCGTAGAAACAGCAGATGTGAAACTACGAGTCCAAGCAGGATGAAGCCGAAATATCGAAGTTCCGTCCACCTGTCGTTGATGGGAGAGAAGGCCACACGAACCTCGCCCCAGGTCGATTCGCCCGTGAGCACCGGTACGCGAATCTGGGTAGCGGTACTGACGAATCGATCGAAACGTAGCTTGCTTGCATCACCGAACACCGCCAGCCTGTCGTTCTGGCCCCTGATCAGGCTCGCGGCAATCACTTGATCGTTGCGGCTGACGAATTCGGCGAGTGCGTAGCGCACCGATGCCTGATCGGACAGGCTGGCAAGGGTAGACAGTTGTACGGTCAACGACTCGGCGACGATCTTGCGTGACTCGCGTCTCTCGACACCGGCGTTGTCCCGAAGCCCGAGTACGTCCGCCAGGAACAGCACGGTGAAGGTCAACAGGATGAGGCTCAGTGCGAGCCGTGACACCCGAGAGCGCCAGGCGCCGAGCAGTGAGCGGTACAGTGTCGGCGCGGCCGCGAGGGTGCTCACGGATCGGTATCGGCAAGTTCCACATCGGTAGCGTGGAACCGCAGCTCGCACTGCTGGCCGCTGGTCACTTCAAGTTCCGGGTTCGGCAACAGCAGCCGCACGCCGAAGGTGCCGCTGCGGGGATCGAGCTGACGATCGACCACATCGACGACCGCTTTCAGCGAGCGGCCCGTATCGGTCTCGGGTATCACCGTTGCGATATCGCCTGGCTCGTATGTGCCGAAATGGCTGGACGGCAACACCACTTCGACGCGCAATGGATCGAGCTGAGCGATGGTCATTACCGGGTTGTCGTAGACGAATTCGCCTGGAAAAACCTGTTGCTCGACGACAACGCCATTAACCGGGCTGCGCATGACTCGCTGTTCCAGCAGCTGGCGAGCACGCCGCAGTTCGATCTTCTGCAGTATCTGGTTGTCGCGCGCCTGGCTCAACGTTGCCTTGGCCACCTCGACGCGTGATACGGCCTCGTCCCGTTCGGCTGCCGGTACCATGTTCTGTGTGTGCAACTCGCTCATGCGACGCATCTGCTGCTCGGCGAGGCGCAGGTCCGCCTCGCGAGCGTCGATCTCGCTGGCCATGCGGGCACGAGCAATGGCCTGTTCGAGGTTGATGGTCTCAATATCTGCGTTCAGCCGCACCAGCGGTTGGCCCAGCTTTACCAGGTCACTGCGATCGACCAGCAGCTCATCCACCACCCCTTGCACCTGGCTGCCAATCGACGTGATCACCATCGGCTCGATCAGGCAACCGTAATTCTCTTCGGCCGCTCGGGAATTCGCGGTCGATGTGCCTGCCAGGGCTTGAGTGTCAGGCTTGGCCCGAACCGCCGACATCGGCTGAGCCTGAACGGTCGCGGTGCCGCTCAGGCAGGCAACGACGTACCAACCCGCCAGCCCGCGGGTCACGCACCTAAACAGTCGGGTAGGCGGCAAGATCCTCACGCGGGCCTACTCCGCATCGCCGGCAACGGCCAGCAACCGGTCGTGCCGGTCACGATCGCGAAACAGTGTCAGGCGCGCCCTCGCGTGACGCCTTTCACGCTGCCGCTGCGTCCATGCCACTGCGCCGGCAGCCAGCAGCTGCCCGGCCCGGCTGTCGAGTCGTGTCAACATCTCCATGGAGGAGAGTAGCGGCTTGGGAAGGCATTGCTGAAGCATGGTGTCGTCGACGGCCAGCAGGGCCTCGCAGGAACCCGGGTCTCCCTGGCGGGCCGCACGACCGAACAGCTGCCGATCGACACGCCTCGAATCATTCACCTCCAGGTTGATCACATGCAGGCCCCCGAGTTCCGCCACGCCCGCGCCAAGGACGATGTCGGTTCCGCGGCCGGCCATGTTGGTAGCGACGGTAACCGCACCGCGTTGCCCTGCGGCCGCTACTATCGCCGCTTCGGCAGCATCCTGGCGTGCGTTCAGAAGCGTGTGGGCGATCGCATGCGCACCCAGCCTCGTACTCACGATCTCCGACAGGGCTACCGAGCGCGTACCGATGAGCACTGGCTGCCCGGCGAGCTGGCAACTGGACACACGTTGCAGCAGCAGGCGTAGCTGGGCTGCGCGTGATGGCATCACCCTCATCGGTGCTTGCCGACGGCGGCAAGGCAGATGCGCAGGTACCATGACCACGGCCGTCCTATAGACTCGCCGCAATTCGCTTCGCACGCCATGCGTCGTGCCGCTCATGCCGCACAGCATGCCGTACCGTACGAAAAAGCGTTGAAAGCTCAGTGACGCCGCAATATCGGTCGCAGCCGTCATGCCGCAACGCTCCTTCAGCTCGAGCATCTGATGCAAGCCGTGCTGAAGCTTCCGATCCGGCAGGGTTCGCCCGGTGCCTTCATCGATCAGCAGCACCTTGTCTCCGGCTACCAGGTAGTGTCTGTCGCGCTGGTAGACGTTCAGCGCGACCAATGCCTGAAGCACGCACTCGGTGCGGTACCGAGCCTGACGCCATCGCCCCGATAGTGTTTCGCTCATCGTCGCGATGGCCGTCCGACCCGCATCGGTGAGAGTGGCGGAACGTGAATCGGTGTCGACGGCAAAGTCGGTATCGGGTATGAGGCTGCGCGCGATCGCCAGCGCCATGGCCGCTTCGGCACGTTCCTGGCACGTCAGCGGACGGGCCTGAGCCAGAATGAGAGGTGTACGCGCCTCGTCGATGAGTACACTGTCGACCTCGTCGATGATTGCCAGGCACAGACCGCGCAGCATCGTGGTGCCGGGTTTGTCTTGAAGTAGTGAGCTCAAACGGTACTTCAGGCCATGGCGCAGATCACCCAGAGCGCGTACATCGCGCAGGTAGTCGAACACTAGCTGCTGGCTGGTGGCGTAGACGATATCCGCCCGATAGGCCGTCTGTCGCTCTTGATCCTGCATCGTGCCGGTAATCACGCCGGTGCTGAGTCCGAAGCGGCGATAGAATGCTTCCAGGAACCGTGCATCGCGCTTCACCAGGTAATCGTTGACGGTCAATACGTGTACCGGTACACCGGCCAAGGCGGCCACCGCCGCCACGAGGCCGGCCGTGACGGTCTTGCCTTCGCCGGTTGCCATTTCCACGATCGAACCCTGCAGCATGGCCCAGGCAGCGAACAACTGCTCGGGATGTGGCTCGATACCCAATTCCCGGTGAGCAACGATCCTGACCAGGGCCAGGGCGCGTATCGTCAAGGATTCGGTCAGCCCGTGCCTGCGCAACGCGCGGCGCAACGGGCGAAGTTGCCTGGCGAGTGCGGCATCGGTGTCAACACCTGCAGGCCCATCGATCTCGCAATCGATTAGCCGCGCCATCAACCACGGTATGGAACGGGGTGCCTGAAGGTGCCGACGATACCTGTACACCCACGAAAGCCGGGTGCTCGGGCGCTTCGGCAGGTTCGCTGCGGCCGCGCTGGTCCAGTGCTCACGGGAAATCGCACAAGGCACACGCTCTGGCCGCTCTCCGAAACGCAAGCCCGGACGCAGTAGTCTGGCCGGTCCGTTCATGGTGCGAGCCATGTGCGCAAGGCAGGGTGCGACGGATGTCCGTTCATGGCGCGAGCCATATGCGCAAGGCAGGGTGCGACGGATGTCTGTTCATGGTGCGAGCCATATGCTCAAGGCAGGGTGCGACGGATGTCCGTTCATGACGCGAGCCGAATGCTCAATGCCCGGCGCACGCGATTCACCAGGCGGCCGAGTAACGGCGAAGGTTGGTGCACGAACCTGACCAACACACGGCTCCCGACGTTGGTTATCGGCGCCGAATCGGGCCAGTCGAGCTCGACATCGAACACGGCTTCGCGCACGCTCTGACCGTCATCATCAGTAGCCAGCGATCCACCGCCGGCGGTGGTCAAGGCTGGGCTGGGCACGGCTTGCGTTGCTCCTGGCATACGGCGTGCGATCGAACTGCGGTAGGCCTTGGTCGCGAAGGGGCTTTCAGCGAAGACCAGCTCCACCTCGTCCACACCTTGTTGCAACAAGCCGATGTCCGCCTGCTCGACAGCAACCCGCAGGGTACGTCGGTTCTCGGGTACCACGTAGGCAGCGACCTCTCCCTGTTCGAAATGTCGTCCTTCCAGGCTCAGCGTATCAACGGGCACGAAGCGCCCGGCCGATTCAGCCAGGACATACTGTGCCTCGCGCTGCCGTTCGGTTTCCGCCCGCTCGGCACGCAGTGTGGTGAGTTCCTCCTCCAGCAGCCGGTAGGCCACCGGTTCCTGCTGTGCGATACCTGCTCGTCGGGCTTGTATTTCTTCGATGCGTGCCTGCAATACCTTCGCGCGAGTGTCGAGTTCGGCGTCGGTGCAATCGAACAGAGCAGTGCCCGGCGTGACCTGCGTGTTACCTGAGGCAGTTACCTGCGTGATCCGACAGCGGTGAGCAAGCCTGACGATGGACTTGTCGGGCAGCCAGACGATGCCGTCGGTCACGGTGCGTTGGGGTAGCGGAAGCCAGACGAAGGCTCCCAGAAGCGTCGACATCACGGTACCGCAGAGCAGCACTGACACAAGCTTGGCCTGGTGCCCGTCACGTCGCAGGAATTGCACGAAGCGATAGCCGGGCACGAGCAGGCAGGTGACCACTACCCACGATGCCAGGGCCATGCCGAAGAAGAAGTACTCGCCGCTGAGCATCCAGGCGATGCCGAGCATGAGCGCCAGGCGGTAACCGCTGGAAAGCACCCCGTAGCCCAATAACCAGGCACGTTCGGCCCGATCCGTGATCGGCGCTTCCTTCGCGGGCATGCCCAACAGCCGAGTACGACCGATCTCGAGAACGTGGCGCCTTGCCCGAGCCGCCAGGTTCGGAATCTCGATGGCGTCAGCCAGCACGTAATAGCCGTCGAACTTGAGCAGCGGGTTGCCGTTGAAAAGCACCGTGGAAACGCTGCCGATCACCATCACGCTCAGCGCCAGTTCGTGCACCAGGCCCTGACTGTTGACCCACACGATGGCCGCCAGCGCCGCTATCGTCAGTTCGAGGAGCACGCCCGCCGCACTGACCAGCATGCGCTCGCGCTTGTCTGCGAAGAGACTTGCCGCACTGGCATCCACATAGGGCACCGGCAGCAGCACCATCAGAGCGATACCCAGTTCATGTACCTCACCACCGCCGCGCTTGATCGCCAGAGCGTGAGCGAGTTCGTGAAGCAGCTTGAGGCAGGGATAGATCAGGAAGAAGGCCAGTGTCTGACCAGGAGAGAACAGTGTGAGATCACTCACCTCCTGTGCCAAGGTTGCGCTGTGCGGAGCAATGCAGAACAGCGCCATCACGCCCAGTATCATCGTGAGCATCGCCGTGGTACGGCTGAACAGCCAGTGCGAGAATGGTTGCAGAGGGTTCAACAGCCGGTCAGGGTCCAACAGGGCGAACCTTGCATAAAGCGGGTTGAGATAACGCTGACGCTTTTCGCGATCGGCGTTCATCTGACCGCGTTCGAACAAGCGTTCGGCGTTCAGGCGATTGTTGACGACCAGCAGTTCAGCCTCGTGAAGCTGGGCCAGTAGCTCGATCATCGTGCCTTGAGAAGGTGCATCGTCGCCGAAGCGATCAAGCGCGAACTGCCATAGGTCATCAACGGTGCGCTGGCCGTCCAGACGCGAAAGAACCCGCCAGGCAGCACCATCGAGATGGTGAAAGGTACGCGTGGAGGCGCGGTGCAGCACCCAGGCCGTTTCACCGCGAAAGCGCTGGCGGCAAACGGCGACATCCGTGGCGAGCTGCGGCTTCAGATGCTGAACACGATACCAGTGCTCGTTGAACAGCGCGGCCTCGTTCATCCGAACCATTGCCAGGCAAGTTGACGGGCCCAGTGCGTGAATCGATGCGTCCAGACCCACAACAGGCTGGCCTGTCCGACGGCGATCTTGCCGATGCCAGTCTGACCAGGTAGCGGCGGCGTGGCGTCGGCGGGCAGGGTCGCCTCGACGCGAATGCGGTTCTGGCCCTCGGCAGACTGTGCGATCGGATGGATCGCCGATACTTCGAACGGCAGCGCTCTGCCCGGTGATGAGGTCAGAGACAGGGCGCCGCTCTGGCCAACCTTCACGTGGCCGATGTCCGTCTCGTCGACCAGCAAGTGCACATCCTGCTCTACGAAAGGTGCGATCTCCAGCAGGCTTTCCCCGAGCTTCACCGGCGCACCGGTTATCTCGTCGATGTCTCCGGAGACGATGATGCCATCGACCGGTGCACGCAACACCGCACGTTCGAGCTGCTGTTCAACGCGTGCCAGTTCGGCCGCGGCCTGCGCCTTGCGTGCATACAAAACGACCGTCTCCTTGCGATCACGGCCGGCGAGGGCTGCACGCATCTCGGTTTCGATACCGCGGATCTCACCGGTCAGGCGGCCCTGTTCAAGTGCAAGCTGCCGGGTGTCTAGCCGAAGCAGTACACCGTCCGCTGCAACGCGGTCGCCGACCCGCACCAGAACGCTGTCGACAAACCCTTCCATCGGCGCACTGATCACGCGCCGCACCGTCGGTACGACCTCGGCTTCAGCGCTCACCCGGTGAGTCACCGGTACGAAGACCGCCAGCAGGCTACCGATGACCAGAATCGATGCGATACTCTTGAGCAGCATGTGGCGTGGGCCAGTGATCTGCCGTACGGATGTGCGCAGGCTACGGCGAGTCACCCCGACCAATCCTTGCTCGACCTCGAGCCTCAGGGCGACCAGTGCGGCACTCAGCTCCGCCACCTGAGCGAGCAGCTCGAGCGTGAATCTCGACCAGCCCCGGCGCGTCGGGCATTCGAGCAGCAAACCACCCACCAATTCGCCTGCATGGCACAACGGCATGCTCAGCAGTTGCCCATGCGGCCTGCCGGCATTCAACGCCTCATGTGCTTCCACCTCGATGGTTTCATCGACAGCGTCGGGATACTGAACGATTACCTCTTGATCGCAGGCCTCCTGCAGCGCGGCTTTCAATCGTGCCACCTCATCGGAAAGCGGGTCGAAGCTCGCCTGCTGCGAAATGGCAGCGATCTGCAGCCGCGATGAGCGAAACACGCCGACCGCCACGCGGCTGCAGTCGAACTGATGATGCAGGGCATCGACCAGACCCATCAGGCCGGTACCCAGGTTGGGCGCCTCGAGAAGCTCGGCGATCAGTTGCAGAACGGTGGCCTGGCGCTTGACCAGGTAATGCTCGAGCAGCCTCGTCGAAGCCGCGGAACGAGTTCGGTTACTCGTGGGTCTTATCGGAACGACGCCCGCGGCCGCCCTGTTAGAAGCGCCCGCAGAAGCGCTTGCGGCACCGGTGGCGTCGCTGGCGGACGTCGTGTCCTGATCGGATTTGGGATTGGGCAGGACCTGCATGGCGGTTCCGGCTGCATAGGTCTCCGACTCCGCAAGGATCGAACCACGAAGCCAACCGTCAGGATATCGACCGATTCACACAAACCTTCAATTGCCCGGCCTCCTCGAGTGTATCCGCCTTGCAACTCGACACCGATGATGTAGACGACCAGGCAGCTTGAACCGCGACGTTCGTCCGAGTCGAAACTGCAAGTACCCGGCAGATCGACCCACAGGGTTCCCGGCTCCCGTTCAGCCGGACGGGGAGCCACGTTGGCCAAACAGTATCTGCCGTTCCTTCTCATCGGGTGCCGCCGCTCTGCGGTGTTGCCTCGCCAGGTTCACGCCAGCCTGTACGGCGGGCCGCTCCTTGATTCGCTGACGCCAGGCGGTGACCCGTGGGAATTCGTCCAGCGGCTGCCCCAGTGGCTTGGCGATCAACACCCAGGGCCAGGTTGCCATGTCGGCGATCGAATAGTCTCCGAGCAGATAGTCGCGTTCCGCGAGTCGGCGTTCCAGCACACCCAGGCACCGGTGATATTCATCGGCGTAGCGCTGATGAGAGTAGGGGTGCTTACCTTCCGCATAGTTCACGAAATGGCTGAGTTGACCGGCCATGGGGCCGAGATTGCCCACCTGCCAGAACAACCATTCCCAGGCCTCCTTGCGGCCGCGAGCATCCGCAGGCAGGAAACGTGCGGTTTTCTCAGCCAGGTATAGCAAGATCGCACCCGATTCGAAGACGGTTACCGGGGCGAGACCGGTAGCCGGAACCATCGCGGCTGGCGTGCCGTTCGTTGAAGCTGAATGGTCAGATTGTGCCTCTGCCGCCGAATGTTCGTTCGAACCATCCTGCCAGCCTGCCGGTGGGTCATGATCGACGATGGCTGGCATCCTGTTGTTGGGGCTGATGCTCAGGAACTCCGGGCTGAACTGTTCGCCCTTTCCAATGTTCACGAGCTTGACGTCGTAGGGCAGGCCACACTCTTCGAGCATGATGGCCACCTTCCAGCCGTTGGGCGTGGGCCAGTAGTGGAAGTCGATCATGCGAGGGGTTCTCCTGGCTGAAGAGTTCGTCAGGTGTTTCAGTATGTATCCTTCGAGTACCGAACAGGCCGTCAGCAGGCGCTGTCGGTAGTTTTCGTCAGCGAACCGAACAGGCCGTCAGCGCGAAGGCTGTCGATCTCTGCGCGGGAGAAGCCGGCCTCCAGCAGTACCGCCTCGGTATCGGCGCCGAGCAGCGGAGCTCCCCGGCGAAAGCTCAATGGGCTCGCGCTGAAGCGCGCCGAGGGTCGTGCTTGCCTTATCCTGCCGGCCGCTTCATGCTCGCTCTCCATGATGATCTGGTTCGCGATGATCTGAGGGTGATCGCCGAGCTCACGGCGTGTGAGCACGGGTGCGCAAGGCACTCCGGCTGCGTCCAGTCGCTCGATCCACTCGGCGGCGGTACGCTCGAGCAGCGCCTCCTGTGTCAACGCCAGCCGTTCGTCGATGTTTTCCTGACGCAGTGCCGGTGTACGAAAGCGATCGTCAGCGAGCCAGTCAGGGCGTTCGAGTGCTTCGGTCAAGGCATGCCACTCGCGGTTGGATTGCACCGCCACACTGAGGTAACCATCGCGTGTTTCGTAGATCAGATCGATGAAGCTTGCTGCTTTCTCCTGCGGCGATTCATCGCCGACGAAGGTCTGGCCGCTCATGTCGGACCCCCAGAGAAAAGCGATGACGGCATCCAACATCGATACGCGGACGTGCTGCCCGTGGCCTGTACGCTCACGGGACAGCAACGCCGCTGTGATGGCCTGTGCACTGACCAGCCCGGTCAGCTTGTCAGGCAGGATGGTACGCACCAGTCGAGGCCGCTCGGAATCCGCACCGGCCTGGATGCTGGCGAGGCTCGACAACGCTTGTACAAGCGGATCGTAGACGGGCTTGCCCACGTAAGGCCCGCTGTCACCGAAGCCGCTGATCGAGGTGTAGACGATCGACGGCGCGATGGCCTGGACAGCATCGAAGCCGATACCGATGCGTTCGGCCACACCCGGGCGAAAGTTCTGCACGAAGACATCGGTACCGTTCAGCAGCCGCTGCAGCGTGGCAAGCCCGTGCGGATGTTTGAGGTCCAGTGCGACCGAGCGCTTGTTGCGATTGTTGTTCAGGAACGCGGCCGGCAGGCCGCCACGCCGATTCGGATGACTACGCGTGTGATCACCGCCGTGCGGGTTTTCTATCTTGATCACATCAGCGCCCTGGTCAGCGAGCAGCATCGTCGCCTGCGGGCCGGACACCATGGCGGTCATGTCGATCACGCGAAAGCCGTCGAGTGGTCCGGGCATTGGTTGCTCCTGTCGTGGTGCGCTCTGATTCAGTGGTTCAGTACAGTTCGCCGAGCGCACAGTTCACGTGCAGTTCGGCCACGCTGGCCTCGTTCGGCAGGTTCAAAGCCAGGCTGGCAAGCCTTGCAACGTCTGCCGGCGTGGTCATTTCCTCCGCCGGCCGCTCAGTGACCTGTCGGGCCATGTCGGTGGCGACCAGCCCCGGGCACAGGGCGGTAGCACGAATTCCACTGTCCCAACCGATGTGCCGAACCCCGTGGGCAAGCGCGACCGCGGCATGCTTCGTCAGCGCATACGCGCTGGACCTGGCAGCCGGCACGCGCTTTCCGGCGAGCGAGGCGAGCACGATGACCCGGCCGCTGCCCGCCGCTTCGAGGTGTGGCCAGGCGGCCTTGATCAGGCGTCGCGGCGCCTTGACATTGACGGTCCACATTGCATCGAGCTCCTCTTCCTCCACTTCGAGCACGCTCTTGGGCACCATCAGGCCCGCGTTCGCGATCACCGCGTCGATGCGGCCGAATGTGGACACAGCGGCATCGGCCCATGCGCGTTCCGCGTTGTCTTCACGCGCATCGTAGGCTACACGATGAATGCGATCGCAAACCTCGCCCCCCGCTGGAACTCGCGGTTCGCGCATACCAAGGCACAGGCGCCAGCCTTCGTCGTGCAGGTGCCGGGCGATCGCCGCCCCCGATGCCGCGACTGGCGCCGGATATCATCGCGACGCGTTCTTCCGTACGCGATGGAGAAGCTGCTTCGGGCGCTGTAATCGGCATGGGCCAATGGTCTTCCGAACTGGCAAAGTGCCATGATAGACGTTCGCGCTCCAGAAACAGCGACTTAAAAAGCGATATGACCGAAGGCGTGCACAGGAAGACCCGCTCACTGACCGATCAGTCTCGAGCCTGGCCAGTGCTGCTGGCCGCCGCCGCCTGGCGCAGAAGAGCCCTACCCGCGCCGATGGCCTGGGCTCTGGACGAGCGAGGGGGAAACCAGGTCCGTGAAGTGCTGCCGAATGATAAATCGTCGTGGCTGCAATGCTCCGCATCGAATCACTGGCAGGTGGGTGCCGCCATGCCTGCCAGTGGTCGCGACCTGGTCGAGCTCTACCTGCCCCTGTTGGCAGCCAGCCCCGATCGGCCTGTCATCGTGGGGCATCTCGGCCAGTCGGTGGATGCCCGCATCGCCACCTCGTCCGGCGACTCCGCCGTCGTTACCGGCGCCGAAAACTTCCTTCACCTGCACCGCATGCGTGCGCTGTGCGATGCGATCGTGATAGGTGCCGGTACCGCGGCAGCCGACGATCCACAGCTGACCACACGTCAGGTCGATGGTCCGAACCCGGTCAGGGTCGTGATCGATCCGGCCGGCTCCTTGCCGTCGCATCTGCGGATCTTCACCGACGAAGCCGTCACCACCTTGATAGCCTGCGATGCCGACGCGCCCTTGGCAGGGCATCTCGAGGATAGCGATGTGATTCGCCTGCCGCGCATCGACGGGCAGCTGTCACCGATGGCGCTGCGGGAAGCCCTGGTCGAACGTCGCTTGAACGCGGTCTTCGTCGAAGGCGGTGGGCTCACGGTCAGCCGCTGGATGCAGGCCGGGGCGCTGACGAGGCTGCAGATCGCCGTGGCGCCGGTGTTGGTGGGAGAGGGTAGGGATGCCCTGCAACTGCCACCCGTGTTGCGGATGCGCAGCGCCTTGCGACCACCGTACCGCTTGTATCGCATGGGCGACGACGTGTTCTGGGATTTCGACCTGACAGCGCACGCCAGGGACGATGAAGCTGGCAATCGGGATGCTACTGACGCGGAAGCTGCGATCGGTCTGGTGCGTCTGTCGTAGTTGCCGTCGTCTCCGGTGATGGTTCGGGCGGCGAGTTCACACCGGTCATCGGGGCCTGCGATACCCTTGAAATGGTCAGTAGGTTGCAGGGCATTGGTCTTACGAAGCGGGTAATCCCAGCACATCGACATGCCCGACCACCACTCGAGCATCCCGGGTGCGTGCGACTGATTCGCGTTGCACGAACCACCGATTCGCACGCTCGGCAAAGGCCGCATCGTGTTCCACGGCCGCCTCCACCCATCCTCGGGCAAGCGCGACCTGCAGGTCGGCCATGGGCTCGCCGAGCTGCCAGTTGCTGTCGGCGCGGGTCACATCCAGGCCGGCAGAGGCCATGCGCCGTGCCATGATGTCACCGGCAGCAGGTCCAAGCGCCATGCCCAGACCCTTTCGCTGCCGTTGATGAGCGTTGAGCCGCTCTCGCAGTGCATCATCGTCTGGTACGGCAGGTTGCCACCGCACCAGCCCGTTGTAGTTGAGTGCGAAGCACAGGGCGCAGCCATGAGCCTGGCAGGCGATCAGCAGCTGCTCGATCCAGCTCCTGGACACGAGATCGAGCAGAGCGGAGGCACTGACAAGCCGTGTGGGAACCTTCAGGTACTGCTCGATACCGTTGGCGAGGTCCGCACGCGCGAACTCGATACGGGCCGAGAAGCCGTCACCTTCCAACAGGCACTCCCGGCCTTCGGTAAAGCGGTGGTCATTCATCGCGGCCCATTCGCCAAGCCGCCCTGGCAAGGCGGCGAGCAACGTGGCATCGTGATCGAGCAGACGCCAGTACTGATCGTGCCCGAGCCGCGGTGCGAGATACCTGAGGTTGGAACCTGTGCCGGTACCCAGATCGAGCACGGAGAGTGAGCCGTGCGCCTTCGCCCAGGCGACAAGCCTTGTGGAAACGGCATTGTCGCGTGCGGTGTGGTCGGCCGGCTCGCGCAGGTAGAGCCAGTCGGTGGTGAAGCTGCTCATCAGGCGGAAGCCATCGGTAACGGGTCGATACGCTCGAGGGCGCTTGCGAATTCAGTGCAGGCCCGGCCCCAGCTGCGTCGATTCCTACTTGCCCGGCAGGCCCCGTCGCGCAGCTCGTGCAGGCTATCACTCGCATCAAGCAGGCTGGCCAAGGCGTTCGCCAGGGCCGGTGGGTCGTCCGGCGGCACCAGCAGCCCGGCGTTCTCCGGCACGGTGTCCACGATGGCACCGGCGGCGGTAGCCACGATCGGCAGGCCGTTGGCTATCGCTTCATCGAAGACCATGCCGTAGCCTTCGTGGTGTGATGCGAGCACGAACACGTCCGCTCGTCGATAACATTCCTGCAGCTCGCCGGCGGAAATTTCGCCTGTGATCTGCACCCTGCTCGCAAGGCCGGCGCCGTCGATACGCAAGCGCAGTTCCTCGGCCCATGCCCTGTCGCGCTGATCGCTGCCCACGCAGGTAAGCACCCACGGTTTGTCCACCAGCTCTCGCAAGGCTTCGATGAGCACGTCATGCCCCTTGCGCGGAATCAGGGTTGCCACGCAGAGAAGCTTCAGTGGATTGCCCAGAGAAGGCGGTGCTCGCTCGCCCGTTCCCTGCAGGCTCGTGCCTTGCAGCGAGGCATCAGCGGTATCGCTTGTCGTCGGCGACGGCTTGGTCACACCCGGTGCCACGGTGGTTATCTTTTCCAGGGGTACGGCATAGTGCAGCAGTGTGCGGGCGGTACTTACGCTGGTGGTGATGACCGCACGGGTACTGCTCAGTGCCTGCCGTTCGCTGGCGTGCAGCCGCTCGGCAATTTCAGGCCCGAGCCCGGTTTCCAGAGCCAATGGGTGATGCACGAGGCCAACGAGGCAAAGCCGCGTGGCGTGCAATTCGACGACATCAGGCATGGCCCCCAGGGCCAGGCCATCGATCACGACACAGGCGTGCTCGGGCAGGCCGGCGAGTGTGGCCGCTGCGTGAGCCAGCGCCTTCGAATCCGGGTAAGGGAAGGTGGTATCCAGCTCGTGCACACCGATGCGCCAACCGCGCTGACGTAACCCGTCGACGATATGTCGATCGTAGAGATAGCCGCCGGTGTTCTGCTCCAGCTTCCCGGGCAGCAACAGGTGAAAGCTCGGCACGTTCACGACCCCCTGTGGTTATCGACCCGGCAGATCGTCTTCGAAACTCGCCCACGCGACATGCGATTCGTTCAGCGTCACCCGCAGGGAATCCAGCCCGTGTGCCGCCGCCCCCAATTCACCAGAGGCTATCAGCCCGGCCACCCGATCGAAGATCACGCGCGCCAGATACTCCGTGGTCGTGTTCTTGCCCGCGTGCGCAGGATCGTCGTCGAGGTTGCGGTAGTTGAGCTTCTCGAGTACTCCCTGCAGGGCCTGGCTGGCGAGCCCGATATCGACGACCAGGCCATCGGCGTCGAGCTCCGCACGGCGCATCTCCAGATCCACGACGTAGGTGGCACCGTGAAGCGCCTGGGCAGGGCCGAACACCTCGCCCTTGAAGCTGTGGGCAATCATGAAGTGGTCGCGAACGTTCAGTCGGTACATGCGCTGGAATTTCCTAGGTGGGGTAGACGATCCGATGGCAGATGGTATCGTCTTCACCGCCTGCCAGTCGCGCCATTGCCGACGGCAGCTCTGCGAAAGGTGTCTCGCCGGTGATCAGGCATTCCAGGGCCGGGTCTGCCAGCAGGCGTAGCGCCAGGGCCATGCGGCGTGGGTAGTTCCAGCGTGAGCGTTGGGCGGTGGCCACCTGTCCGACTTGCGAAGCCTTCAATGTCAGGCGTTGCGAATGGAAGGAACCACCAAGCTCGACTGAGACCGCTCGGGTGCCGAACCAGCTCATCTCGAGCACCGTCGCCTCCATGGCGGCAAGGCACAGCGCGGTGTTCAGCCCTGCCTGGGAGCCGCTGGCATGAATCACGAGATCAGCCTCGTGCCTGGCCTGGTCTGGTAATGCAAAGCCGACCCCCAGTGCACGCGCCTGATGTGCGCGCCCCGCTCGTGTGTCGATCAGCTCGACCTCGCACCCCGCGATGCGGCCCGCCAGCCAGGCCACCAGGCAGCCCACGGCGCCTGCGCCGACCACACTGATACGATCACCGATGCGCGGTGCGGCATCCCATAGCCCGTTGATCGCCGTTTCCAGGTTGGCCGCCAGAATTGCTCGTGACGGTGGCAGGTTCTCAGGCAGCACGGTGACCGCTGCGGCCGGCACCAGGTACCTATCCTGATGCGGGTACAGGCAGAAGACGACTCTTCCTGCCAACGACGATGGGCCCTGTTCGACCCGGCCGACATTGATGTAGCCGTACTTCACGGGGGCCGGGAAATCGCCTTGCTGAAACGGGGCGCGCATTCTCTCGTGCTCGCTTCGCGGTACCTCACCGCGATACACCAATGATTCGGTGCCACGGCTGACACCTGAGTAGAGCGTGCGGATGAGCACGTCCGCTGCACCCGGTTCGGCCAATACTTCCGGCCGCAGCTCGCCGGCGCCTGCTCCGGTGATCCAGAACGCTTGGGTCATTGCGCGCCGACGGCACCTCGGCCATAGACATCGTCGAATCGCTCGATGTCATCCTCACCGAAATAGCTTCCCGATTGCACCTCTATGATGACGAGAGGAATCTTGCCCGGGTTCTCGAGCCGGTGCTTGGCACCGAGTGGAATGTAGGTGGAGGTGTTCTCGTTGAGTTGCCGGACATCGTCATCGATGGTGACCAGTGCCGTACCGTACGCGACGATCCAGTGTTCCGAGCGATGATGATGGCGTTGCAGGGAGAGCCTGGCACCCGGCTTCACGATGAGCCGCTTGACCTGGAAGCGATCACCGGTGGCCAGTGATTCGTAGCTGCCCCACGGACGATGCACCACCTTGTGGAAATCGACCTCCGAGCGCTTGCTCTTTTTCAGCCTGGCCACGAGCAGCCTGGCATCCTGTGCCTGTGCCAGATCGGTGACGAAGACGCTGTCGCTGGTTTCCACCACGCCGATATTTGCAAGCCCCAGGGTTGCCACCAGGCGCGATTCGCTATGAATGTAGCAATCGCGGCAGTTTTCCATGAGCGTGTCTCCGTGGGTGACGTTGCGGTTCGCGTCGGCACTGCCCGCCTCGAACACCGCATCCCAGCTTCCTACATCGGACCAGTTGCCGGCGAATGGCACCACGACCCGCTGGCTGGCCTTCTCCATGACGGCATAGTCGATGGATTCATCGCGGCAGGCACTGAAGGCGTCGGCATCGAGGCGTATGAAATCCAGGTCGCGTTCGGCGCCCTGCACGGCCTTGCGTGACAGCTCGAACATGGCTGGCTCGAGAGTTTCGAGCACTTGCAGGTATCGACTGGCTCGAAAGACGAAGATTCCCGCGTTCCAGAAGTAGTCTCCACTGCTCAGGTATCGTTCGGCGTTCGCACGGTCAGGCTTTTCGACGAATTCCTCGATGGGAAAGGCGCCGGATGCATCCGGCTCGCCACCGGCACGAATGTAGCCGAAACCGGTGGCGGGACGATCAGGCTTCACGCCGAAGGTGACCAGGGCCCCGCTGTTCGCGGCCTCGAGCGCGGCGGTCACCCCCTGGGCGAACAGCGCATCGTCGGCAATCAGATGATCTGCCGGCATCACGCACATCACGGCATCCTCGCCGTGGGAGTGCACGACCTGCCAGGCGGCCACCGCGATCGCCGGCGCCGTATTGCGCGCGGCCGGCTCGAGCATGATGGTGGCCCGTGCGGTATCGGTGGCACGAACCTGTTCGGCGGTCAGGAATCGATGGGCATCGTTGCAGATCAGCAGCGGGGGCGTCTCGCAACACGTCGCGGCACGTTTCACCGTCTGCTGCAGCAGGCTGTCCTCGCCGCCCAGCGCCAGAAACTGCTTCGGGTGAAAGGTACGCGACAGAGGCCACAGGCGCGTACCGGAGCCGCCGGCCAGAATGACGGGCACGATAGTCGGCGTAACACCTTTTGCGGTGACCGGTGTTTGATCGGGCGTTGGTTCAGCAGTCATTGATCAGTCTTCCACAGCTCCGGCGTACCGCCTCCGTCACAGCGGACGCGCCAGGAAATCCGCCAGCAGGAATTGCAAGGGTACCGGCATGTCGTTGATCGTCAGTACCTGATCGGCGAGCACCAGCTCACTGCGATAGGAAGTACCGTCGAAGTCTATGGCCTGTGAGGCCAACGGGCTTGCCAGCAATGCAGCAATGGGTGTGCCGTTGAAGGTGTCGGCATCGGCGCTGAGAGTCATCGTGCCCTTGATGGCGGCTAGCAGATCACCTACCGCATTGATCGAGTCGAAGCCATTCACGGAGCCGTCACCGCGGAACAACAGTTCCGTCAGAGCATGAAGAGCCCCGTTTCGGTTGCCCAGTTTCACGTCCAACGTGGCGGAGGTGCCCGGAACCAGAAACTCTTCGAGAAAGGTGAACCAGCCATGATCTGCCTGTCGGGGCAGGGTGTCGTCAGGGCCGGATGCGTCAGGCCGCAAGGGCGCAAACCAGGTGTCGAAGAGCGACAGCCAGCCACGGCTGCCCTGCATCGCCAGATTGGTCATCCTCATTTCCAGGTCCAGTCGCTCGATCGGCCATGCGATGTCTATCGCATCGCTGGCCAGCTGCACGGTCCCATCCACTTGTTCACCGGTGCGCCGTGCGTTCAGCTCGAGTGTCAGATCTCTGGCGCGTATCGGTTGGTCCTGTGCCTGTCCCGTCCATGCCATCGATGCCACGCGAAACAAGTGATCTGTGCTGAATGATCCATCGCTCGCACGCTTGCCGGAAAACTGCTGGTCGATATTCGTGAAATCCAACCGGGTACGATCCGGTAATGACAACGTCCCGCCGCTGAGCTGCCCCGTACCTTCGAAATCACCGCTCGGCTTGCTTTTCATGCGGTAGTTGGCCCCCTCGAATCGCCCTGGCCCGGATGATGTCTGCCAGGTCACTGATCCGACGCTGAGGTCGTGAACGGCTTCACCTCCCGGGCGGATGCCGGATTCCAGAACGAAGGGCTGATCCGCGTCGAAAGCCGCTGCGAACTGCCGAACCCTTTCATCAGCCTTGTCTGTGAGAAGTGTGGTAACGACGCGCACCTCTGCAGGCAGATCAGCTGTCGATGCTACGGGCTGGATGACATGGCGCAGACGAAACACGACAGGGGCAGGGGTGCCTCGCCCCGCCTTGGCACCGCTGCCGGGCAGGGCCACAGGGAGACTGACTTGCGTTATTGCCATGCTGGATGGCACACCCGGCGTGTAGGACACCGCTTGCAGACGGAGCCCGCCGATGCCGTCCAGGTGCTCGATCAGGCGCTCGTGGGCCGAACGCGATCGCATGTCGGCGAGCGCCGCGGAGCCCAACCAGACGAACCCTAAGACCAGCGACAGGCACAGGAAACGCATCTTCATTCAGTTCTATCCACGATGTGCCGCCGTGTTTCCAATAGCGGAAAAGGCGTGATGGTTCATGGTACAGAAAATGCAATCTTGCAAATTCCTTAAAGCAAACCGGTAGTACCTACAAATGACAAGATTCGTGTCTGACCCTGTACGAGTGTTGGGCGCAGCAGTCGCCCTCGGTGGTCTGCTGGCCAGTGCCTGCGGCGGTGGCTCCAGTGGTTCCAGTGGCCCCGGCGCCGAGCAAGCACAGGCAATCGATGGTTACATCGTTGGCGCCACAGTTTTCTGCGATGACGCCATGCGCGGCACGACGGCAGCTGCCGGCCGCTTCAGTTGCCCAGCGGGCACGCAACTGTTTCGCATCAGTGGTGGTCAGGATGTCGGCTTCGATGAGAATGCAACCACCGGTGGCGAAGTGTTCGTCGGTGAGCTCAGGGGCCCTGCCACCCTCGACTTCGTCACGCCGCTATCCACGCTCGCCGTGGCCATTTCATCGACCAACGGTGTCTACGACCCCGCGAATTTCGCCACATCGGTGGAAACCGTCGGCAAGTCCCTGAACTTCGACGGCAAGCTCGATCTGTCCGTCAACCCGGCTGAGCTCAACAACCTGAAGTACAGCAAGCTCAACGCACAGGTCAACAACGTGATCAAGGAGTTCGCCAGCACCACCGAGGACTATTCCCTCGTGATGAATACGTTCGCCGCCAGTCTCAAGGCAGCCAATGACACGGGCGCCACGGTTTCCCTGAGCGAAAATCTGACCGAGACGCTCAGCCGATTGAATGTGGAACTTGCCAAGGTCAAGCCGGCGTTGGGGAAAGATCAAGCCGGCATCAACGCAGCGGTTACCTCCGTGCAAGATCTGAATCGAGCGGTCGAAGAAGCCCGGGATCTCGACGGGACCCAGAAAACAGGTTCGAATCCGGCACTGACGGTTGATCGCAATTTGATCGAGGTGACCTTCAGGAACGAGACGGGTGTCGAGAATACCTATTCACTGACGGAGTTCGAATCGAGTACACCGACGGGTGAACTCTACAACGTCAGCGTGGGCAAGCAGGTTGCCGCTGTCGGTATCGAGAAGGCCGGTCTGACCATCAACACGACACTGAACGAAGCGAAGATCCAGCTCGGCTTCAAGCTCGAAGCGGTCGGCACGGGCGACGCACGAGTGCTTTCCGTAGCCACGAGCGATGCACGCCTGTCCATGACGGAAGGGAATGTGGGCAGCATGGTGATCAAGGTACCGCAGAGTTCGACGATGAACGTGAATGCCACTGAACTGGATGGCACAGAAACCGATGCCACCTTCAAGGTCAACGGTGAGAAGACCTTCTCCAGTGGGAACGACTTCGTGAAGATCGACCTCGACGATATCGAGAAGCGACTGGCCGATCAGGACATCGACGGGTTCTTCGACAGTGACGGCAACTACAAGGTGACCATGATCGTCGGCGGCCTGAGAATCAATCAGAAGAACGGCGACAACCTCACCAGTCCGAAAGCGTTCTCCATAGACGCTGGCGGCCAGTCGGTTACCGGTGAAGGTTTCCAGGGTTATGCCAGCTTCCGCTAGCGGCTGATGCTCTAGTGGCCCTTCGACGTCATGACTCGGAAGACTGAATTATGGCATCGAGGGGCCGCTAGCATGTGAAGCAGGCTGGTTGCCTTTCACCCCCCATCGTCATTTTCATCTCACGTGATGGTTCCTCGTCGAATGAATGGATGCTCGACCAGCGCCTTCCGCCTTTCGCTGCAGACTCGCAGGCTGCGGTACTGCCCGCTTCTCGGCGGATTGATCTGTTTGCTTGCCACACCGGTATCCTCGGCCATCGACGGCGGGCCGGTAGGCGTCCACTGGCCGGCGGGCGGGTCGATCAAGAGCTGGTCCTTCGATATCGGAGGCGAGTCTGTCGGTGACCGGGTGGAATACGAGCCACATGCCACCGGTGGTGGTTTCGACTCTGTTTCACGACGTCAACGCTATGTTGCCGGCAACCTCGCACTGAGTTACAGGCCCACATCTGCGTTGCGTTTTTCGGCAGGTGCCACGTCACGGCAAATCACGTCCAAACGCGATATCTACACCCTGACCTCGTGGGATGCCTCAGCGGACTACCGGTTTCGGGTACGGCCTGACGGTATTTCGTTGAGCGCCGCAAGCTCCGTCGGTACCAACCGTGCCGGTGCGCTCGAGAAGAATTCGTACACGAACTACGATGATCTTCTGATTACCTCTGCGCGATTGAATGACTCGCGCGACTGGCATCTGCAGGGCAACCTGATTGCAACCAAGGCACTCCGATATTCAGCTCGGGTTTCCGCCTACCTGGGTGCCGGACGTGCATTGTCGAATTTCGAGGGTTTCAGCGGCAGCGTCACAGACGCCGACGATTGCCGATACGACGTCGATGCGTCATCATCCGGTGCCAGCGTGAGGCTGGCCCAACCGTGCAAGAGCGTGCTGAGCTTCAGCCGCACCTACGCAAGCCTTGCAAGCTTCGAGAATGAATTCGACTTCGACACACGGGCTGACTTCATCAATGAGAGCAATTACGGTCAGCTCGGTTTTCAGTGGCAGCGCACGACTCCGCGTTCGGTCGTCGGCATCGGCTATCATTACCAGCGCTTCGTGCGCGGGCGGATCGACGATCGGCTTCGTGAGCGTGATATGGAACCTATCCTGGACAATCACTCGCTCAGTGCCTGGTGGGCCTACCGTCTGCAGGGTGGCTGGTCGCTGAATGCGGGAGTCGAGTACAGTCGTCATCCCATGCTCAACCGCTTGTGGTTGCTCTACACCGCGTACACCACTGACCGGTTCCGTACCGCCGCCGCTACTCTGAGGCTGGGCTTTCGATACGACTTCGATTTACCGTGAGCCATCCATCAATCCATCTTCGCGCGCCATTGCTCGATGAATAGCCGCCGTCTTTCCTGATCCAGGCCGACGAGCAGGCGAGGCGACAACGGAATCTGCCGCAGCACAGACTCTGATCCGCCGGGAATCTCGAGGTCGGTACCATCGGCATCTTCCAGTGATATCACCAGGCGGGCACGTCGCAACGCTTCAGTACCGGGTTCGGAAAGCAGGAAATCCAGTAGCGTGGCCGCCGCGCCAGGCTGAGCGCTCGCGCGCGGGATCATTGCCGCCCGGGCCAGCAGGAGCGTGTAGTCCTCCGGAGCGACCACGACGATGCGCGGATCCGTGGCGGCACGGGCCAGGGCGTAGGAGCCGAGCATGTTGTACGCGATCAGGTAACGCCCCTGCGCCACGGCATCGATGATTTCAGCGGAACAGCAGGTGGACTTCGCGCCCGTACGACCGAACGCCTCAAGCATGGCCCCGAAGGTCGTGGCCTGCTGGGCATCGGCGAAGGCGAACAGATAACCGAGCCCGGACTGCTCGATATCGTAGGTGGCCACCTTGCCGATGAAGCGGCTGTCGGCAGGGCGTAGCAGATCGATCAGGTCGAAACGGGACGATGGCGCTTCGTCGGCTGATACCAGTTGGCGGTTGTAGACCATCACCGCCGGTTCCCGCGTTATGCCGAATGCCTCGTCACGCCAGTTCAGATCCGGTTCGAGTTGCTCGGTCAGGGCCGAGGTGTGTGGCCTTGCACAACCATCGTTGACCAGCTTCACCAGATGGTCCATGGCCGAGCTGATCAACAGATCTGCGCTGGCACGGCCCTCACGACAGGCCTCGTCCGCCTGCCGGTACAGTGCATTGGATGCCCACTGCTCATAGCGAAGGGGTATCTGCGGAAATGCCTCCGAGAAAGCCGTCAGCACCTGACCGAAGACACTGATGTCGGTGGTCCCCTTGACCAACAGTCGAGGTGCTGTGGCCACAGGGCCGTAGTCGACTACGGCTTCCTGCGCATGCGCCGGCGACGATGTCGTGAAGGCGGCGTGCAGCAGGATGAGCGCGGCGATCCGGATGATCAACAGTAACCCTTCCGCGTCATGATGCCGAACCTGTCATCGTCAGGTGGGAGAACCACCGGCTTCACGTTTTGCTTCCCGTCTTCGTCGCGGCATCGGGAAAGGCCATCGTCGCTTCGAACTCCTGCGCATCGGTGAAGCTGAAGCGAAGCACGCCGCAGTGAGCCTGAACCACCTCGTTGGCGATAGACAGGCCAAGGCCGGTGCCTCTGTCGCGTCTGTCACCGGTACGACGAAAGCGGCTGTCCAGTCGTTGCGAGCGATCCGCCGGGATGCCTCGGCCGCGATCACGAACCGTCAGGCAGGCCACACCTGCCTCATGCAGCACAACCAGGGTAATCGGAGGCACGCCATGTGTGCGCGCATTGTTCACCAGGTTCTTGCAGGCCTCGATCAACGACAGTGCATCACCGTCCAGCATCACGGGAAATTCGGGCAGCTCCAGATCCAGCCTGACAGGTACGCCGGCGAGTGTCTGGTCGAAGTCATCCGCGCTGCGCATGGCAACCGTGCGCAGGTCCAGTGGCATCAGCGGTGCCGAATCGGCACGGTGGATGATCATCGCGTGGTTCAGAAGCTGGTCCGTCAGCTGGCTCAGGCCCACCGAGCGCGTGTGGATATGGGCAACGATACCGCGTAGCCGCTCGGGATCGGTCTCATCGGCGGCCAGTTGTGCCTGAGCGCGTATCGCTGCGATCGGCGTGCGTAGCTGATGCGCAGAATCTGCGATGAGATTGCGCATGATGTTCATCTGATCGTCGAGCCTGCCCATGAAGCGGTTGATCACCGCGACCACGGTCTGCAACTCTCGCGGTACCCGCACATCCAGCGCGTTGAGGTCTTTCGGATCTCGCAGGGCCAGATCGCGCTCGATTCGCCGTAGCGGTTGCAGGGCGGAACGGATCGCGAACACGGCGAGCCCGATGATCGCGACCCCGGCCACGGCGAGCACCAGCAATGCGTTGGCGACCATCTCCCAGGCCAGGGATCGACGGGCCAGCAGGGTGTGTGCCACCAGTACGTCCACGCTGCCGCTGAAGGTGCGTTCGGCGAAGCGTCGTCGAAGTGCGAGCGCTCGAATCGATTCGCCGCGGTATTCGCTCATGTAGAACTGCCGGTCTGCCGTGCGGGTTTCGGGCGCGGCGAATTCTTCGTAGCCGGTGATCGTCGCACCTTCCGAGTCGATCACGCGGTAGAAGACCCGGTCGTCCTCGGCCAGCGCCAGCAGGTCGAAGGCCGATACGGGAAGGTCGACCTGAATGCGCCCGTCGCGTAGCAATACGTTGCCCGCTATCTGACTGGCAGCTCCTGTGAGCAGGCGATCGTAGGCCTCGCGGGACGCGTGACGGCCGAAGGCGAGGGCGGCGAGCGTGACCATCACACCGCCTGCCGCCAGTACCAGTGCGATGGCTACCGTGAGGCGTCGACCCAGCGAGCCAGGGCGCCCGCTCATGCGGTTCGTCGCCCCGTACGGTTTCCGGCCCGCCTGCATCCGGGCAACTTACCGGCCCCCATGGGCCGCCGGCGCATCGTCCGCCACCATCTGGTAACCCAGGCCGCGCAGGGTACGGATCGACACCCCCGAGCCTGCCAGTTTGCGCCGAAGCCTGGACACGTAGAGCTCGATGGCGTTGGTGCCGACTTCCTGTTCGTCGAAATCGAATATCCGACCGTACAGACGCTCCTTGGACGTCACTCGGCCGCGATTTGCCATCAACCCCTCCAGCAGGCTGAACTCACGTCGGGAAAGACGTATTTCGCGATCGCCGGAGAACACGGTCCTGCCGGCCGGGTCCATGCTCAGGCCACCGTAGTCGAGGCGTGCGGTACGCTCGGGGATCGCCCGCCTGGCCAGGGCCCGCACACGAGCAGCCAGTTCGCGGATGTCGAACGGCTTGACCAGATAATCGTCAGCACCGAGGTCCAGCGACTGCACGCGATCCTCTATGCCGAGCCGGGCCGTGAGCACGAGCACGGGCGTGGTGTTGCGTTGCTGGCGCCAGCTCTTCAGCAACTCGATGCCATCGCCATCGGGCAGGCCGATGTCGAGGACGAGCACATCGTATACATGGGCCGCCACATGGCTGCACGCCGCCGCCGCGGTGGCGACGTGATCGATTGCATCCCCGCGGCGGCGGAAGTTGACCACGATGGCTTCGGCAACGTCTTCGGCATCCTCGATCAGTAGCAGGCGCACCGGCATTTTTTCTCCAATTGACAGATTGGCGACAGCTTGACAGTTTATATAAGGATCTGTTCCCGGCGCTCCTTAATCGTAGCTGCCCGACCGTTCCGATCGCCTACCACGGAGAATTTCATGTCACGTTCAGGTCTCGTCCGATCCATTGTCGCCGTCGCTTTCACGTTGGGTGCCGCGACCACCGCGCAGGCTCAGTCCTTCGAGCCTGGCAATCCCGAGTGTATCGCTCCGGCTTCCCCCGGTGGCGGTTGGGATTTCACCTGCCGTCAGGTCGGCAAGACGCTTCAGGATCTCGATCTGATACCCGGCACGTTGCAGGTCACCAACATGGATGGTGGCGGTGGCGGGGTCGCTTTCGCCTCCGTCGTGAACAAGCGCGCCGACGATAACGACCTGGTGGTGGCGGCCTCGTCATCGACCGCCACCCGGCTCGCCCAGGGCGCCTATCCGGGCAACACCATGGATCAGGTGCGCTGGCTTGGCTCGGTCGGCGCCGACTACGGCATCATCGCGGTAGCGAAGGACAGCGAGATCCAGGATCTGCCCGCGCTGATGGAGCAGATCAAGGCTGACCCCACTTCGGTGTCCGTGGCCGGCGGTTCCGCCGTGGGTGGCTGGGATCATCTCAAGGTCCTGCTTGCCGCAGACACCTTCGGCATCGAGGATGTTCGTACCATCAAGTACGTTGCCTTCGACGGCGGCGGCGAGGCCATCACCCAGTTGCTGGGTGGTTCCGTGCAGGCCTTCACCGGCGATGCCTCCGAAGCCAAGGGCTTCGTCGATTCGGGCGACATACGTGTGGTCGCGGTGCTCGCTCCCGAGCGCCTGCCCGGTGACTTCAGCGATTTTCCCACTGCGAAGGAGCAGGGCATCGATGTGGTCGGTGCCAACTGGCGCGGCTTCTACGCGCCGGGCGACATGAGCGACGAGGCCTATGACTACTGGACGGGCGCTATCTCGGAGATGACGGCCTCCGACGAGTGGCAGGCGGTCATGGAGAAGAATGGGCTCGAGCCGCTGGTGATCAGCGGTGAGGAATTCGAAGCCTATGTGGCGGAATCGATCGCGGAGATCACCACCTTGTCCAAGGATATCGGTCTCATCAAGTAGGTTGCCCAAGGCGTTGCCAAGGCGTTGCCAAGGCGTTGCCAAGGCGAACGCTCAACACCGGATCAAAAGGGTCGTCGGAAGCGAATGCTCGATACCAGATTACAGCACAGGCGGGTTGAATCATGAGTGATCGCATCTTCGGAGGCATCGGCCTGGCACTGGCCCTCTTCTTCATCTGGCAGGCAACCCGGATCGAGCTGAGTTTCATCTCGGATCCGGTGGGCCCGGCCAAGTTTCCGATCATCATCGGTGTGCTGATGGGCCTCTCCAGCCTGTTCATCCTGCTCAAGCCCGACAGTGCACCGGAGTGGCCGGCCGCCGGCAGGTTGGTAGAGATCGCGATTTCCGTCGGTGTGATGGTGGCCTACGCGATCCTGCTACCGGATGCGGGCTTCGTGCTCGCCACCGCGGTGGCTGCATCCTTCCTGACCTGGCGTCTGGGCACTACGCCTCTGTGGTCGCTGGTGGTGGGAGCGCTAACGTCGGCCGGCATCTACCTCGTCTTTCACATGGTGCTGGGGCTCTCCCTCGCCAAAGGTCCCTGGGGGTTCTGATGGAAGCGCTTGCCTCGCTGCTCGATGGTTTCGTCGTTGCCCTGAGCTGGCAGAACATCTTCCTGGCGGCGCTGGGTTGCTTCCTGGGCACCGTGATGGGCGCCCTGCCGGGTCTTGGTCCATCGAACGGTGTCGCCATTCTCATACCGATCGCGTTCACCCTGGGTCTCGACCCGGTGGCGGCGATGATCCTGCTCACCTCGGTGTATTACGGCGCCATGTACGGTGGCCGCATCTCGTCGATACTGCTGAACATACCGGGCGACGAGCCGGCCATGATGACCACCCTCGACGGTTACCCGATGGCGCAGCAAGGGCGAGCCGGCGAGGCATTGGCGTTGTCGGGCGTGGCCTCGTTCGTCGGTGCCTTCTTCGCCACCTGGGGCCTGGTGTTCCTGGCACCGCAACTGGTGAAGGTGGCACTGCTGTTCGGCCCGGCCGAGTATTTCGCGCTGTTCACGCTGGCGTTCGCCACCCTGGGCGGCATCGCCTCGAAGAATCAGGCGAAGGCCGCGTTCGCCGCGGCTCTCGGGCTGGGCATCGCCATGATCGGTGTGGATGGCCAGACTGGCGTGCCGCGTTTCAGCTTCGGTGAAGTCCATCTGTACGACGGCATCGATTTCCTGGTGGCCATCGTCGGCCTGTTCGCGCTTTCCGAAGTCTTCATCTTTCTCGAGCGCCGCGGCGATGGTTCGGAAGATGGCAAGGAGACCAAGGTGTCCATCGGTCGCATCACACCGTCGTGGTCGATGCTGCGCCAGTGCACCCCGACCATGTTGCGCACGTCCGTGCTGGGCTTCGTCGCCGGCGTGCTGCCCGGAGCCGGCGCATCGCTCGGCTCGTTCCTGGCGTATTCGGTGGAGAAAAAGCTGGTAGACCGGAAAGGCACGTTCGGCAAGGGTGACCCTCGCGGCGTGGCCGCGCCGGAGGCCGGTAACAACGCCGCCGCCGGGGGTGCATTGGTGCCGATGCTCGCACTGGGTGTGCCGGGGTCGGGTACCACCGCGGTGCTGCTGGCCATGCTGCTGGCACTCAACATCACGCCGGGGCCGTTGCTGTTCACGTCGAACCCGGATGTGGTCTGGGGCCTGATCGCCGCGCTGTTCATCGGCAACATCATGTTGCTGGCGATGAACATTCCGATGGTCGGCCTGTTCGTACGCGTGCTGCTGGTGCCGCCGCGGATCCTCATGCCGATCGTCGCCATGGTGTCGTTCGTCGGTATCTACGGCATTTCGGGATCAAGCTTCGATCTGCTGGCGATGATCGTCTTCGGTGTGCTGGGCTGGGCACTACGCAAACTCGATGTGCCGCTGGTCCCGGTGATACTCGGTGTGCTGCTCGGCAACGAGATGGAGTCGAACCTGCGCCGCGCGATGACGATCTCGAACGGTGACTGGAGCGTGCTGGTCGGTTCCAATCTTGCCATCGGCCTGTGGGTTGTATCTATTATCGGGTTCATCCTGCCGATCCTGTTCGGTGGCATCATGCGCAGGCGAATGGCGAATCTGAAACAAGCCGACGAGGACGCGGTGGCCGACTGACTTCCGGTCCGTGTACCATGCCCGTCGAACGAAAAGGGGTGTGGGAGATGGCAGGCGAATCTAGAAACGTGGCGGTACTGGGTCTTGGCAGCTTCGGCAGCTCCATCGCGAATGAGCTGGCCGGCTTCGGCGACCGGGTACTGGGCATAGACATCGATGAAGCCCGCGTGTCCGATTGGTCGGATGTTCTGTCGGACGCCGTCATTGCCGATGCCCGTGACGAGCGGGCCTTGCGCGAAGCGGGCATCGCCGATTACGACGCCGTCGTCGTTGCCATGGCCGACAGCCTCGAGTGCAGCATTCTCGCTGTCATGGCAGCGCAAACCCTCAAGGTCGAGCACATCTGTGCCAAGGCGGCGAGCGATACGCATGCTCGTATACTGAAGCGCCTGGGAGTGCATCAGGTCGTGCATCCGGAGCGGGAGTTCGGTGCCCACATCGCCCACACGCTGCACAACCCTGCCGTCTGTGCGTACGCGCGGTTAAGCGACGAACTCTACCTGGCCCAGATCCGCATCGCCGACAAACGCGAGGGTGATACGATAGCGTCGATGAAGCTTGCGAAGAACTACGATCTGCAATGCGTCGGCCGCATCAGCGATGGCATGCAGTCCTTGCGGATGCCGAGAAACCCCTGGAGAAAGGCGACACCCTGCTATTGCTCGGCACGCGCGATAACATCCACGATTTCGTCGACAAGCTGTAGCGACCTCGGTGGCGAACGAGTCCAGGCCCGGCGGCGGCCAGCGTGGCGGAGGCGATGGCCGGCGAGGCAGGAACGGCGACGCCCATGGCAAGGATGGCAAGGCAAGGCCAGTGGTAACGGTAACGGTACCGGTGGCCCCGGGGGAAGTGGTGGCGTGCGGCGGGTCGCCTCCAACCGGCGTATCAACGTGGCACCGGCCGGCCTGTTGGTACTCTCCTACCTGACGCTCATCCTGATCGGCAGTGGCCTCCTGCTGCTGCCCTGGGCAAGCCCTGCCGACGTCGACCTGAGCTTCTCCGATGCATTCTTCATGGCTACGTCGGGGGTTACCGTCACCGGCCTGATCGTGGTCGATACGGCCAAGGATCTGACGTTTTTCGGCCAGTTCGTCATCGCCGCCCTGATCCAGCTCGGTGGGCTCGGGTTGATGACCTTCGCAGTACTGATCCTGCTCTCGCTCGGAGCCTCGATCGGCATGAGCGAGAAACTGGTGCTGCAGGATGACCTGGGCCAGACCTCCGTGTCGAACCTGATGAGTCTCGTCAAGATGATCCTGAAGATCGTCGTGGTATGCGAAGGGGTGGGCGTCGTGGTGATGGCCTGGGTTTTCATCCCGGATCATGGTTGGCTGCAGGGTCTCTGGCATGCTGTGTTCCACTCGATATCAGCGTTCAACAATGCCGGATTCTCGACCTTCTCCGACAGCCTGGTGGGCTACGCCACCAACCCCCTGATCAACGGCATGGTCACCAGCATGTTCATGATCGGCGGGCTGGGGTTCGTGGTTCTCCACGACATCTTCCAGAACTACCGGTGGCGAACCTGGTCCCTGCACACGAAGTTGATGCTTACCGGCACGCTCGGGCTGATCGTGGTGCCCTTGGCGATCTGGTTACCGCTGGAGTGGCACAATCCGGAAACGTTGGGCCAGTTCTCGGCCACCGGTGATCGGCTTCTGGTGGGGTGGTTCCAGATCGTGACCACGCGCACCGCAGGCTTCAACACGATCAATACCGCAGCCATGACAGACGCGTCGAGCCTGCTGACCGTGGTGCTGATGGTGATCGGCGGCGGCACCACCTCCACGGCGGGTGGCATCAAGGTAACCACCTTCATCCTGCTGCTGCTGGCAACTCGCGCATTCTTCATGCGCCAGAGCGAAATTCAGGTATTCAACCGATCCGTGCCGTTCACCGAAATGGTCAAGGTGCTCGCATTGGTCACCACCAGCCTGATGCTGATCATCATCGCCTTGTTCGCGCTGGTGCTCACGCAGAGCGCGGATTTTCTCGACATCCTGTTCGAGGTGGCCTCGGCCTTCGGTACGGTCGGGCTGAGCCAGGGTGTCACCGGAACGCTCGATACCTTCGGTCGCGGGGTAATCTGCCTGCTGATGTTCCTGGGGCGGGTAGGGCCGTTGATACTCGGCTTCTTTCTGGCCACCCATGCGGCGGCGCGGGTGAGATATCCGTCAACGAAGATCCTGCTGGGCTGACTGTTCGTCCAGTCACCGTCAGGTGGCGGTACCACAGGTATTGCGTCATTGACCCTGCAAGCTGGCACGCTCCGTCGACTTCGTGCACACTCGATCGACGCCGGCAGGCAAGCCGCGATCAGACGGCCACCTGCCCGAACGAGGTTGGCGATGCGTTCATCTCATGTCGCGGAATCGCGCCTCATGAGGCAGGTGCATCGTCTGGAAGCAGGCACTTGGGAGCAGGCATGTCAGAAGCGCAGATGCACGTCATTGCAAGCCCGATACCGGATCAGGCCATTCCCGATCAGACGGTAACGGCCTTTTCGTTCGCCCGGCTCGCCGAGATGCCCGATGCCATCGCCTTCATCGATGGCGCCAGTGGCCGGGAGTTCAGCTATCGGGGAATGCACGACACCATCCATCGTCTGGCCGGTGGGCTGAAGGTCCTGGGCGTCGGCCCTGGTGCCTGCGTGGCACTGATGGCACCGAACTGCCCGGAGTTCGCCCTGGTGTTTCATGCCGTCGCGGTCGCGGGTGGTACGGTCACCACCATCAACCCGGCTTACGGTGAGGGTGAGATGCGCCACCAGTTGAACGACGCCGGCGCTCGCTGGTTGATCACCGTGCCCGCTTTCATCGATACCGCCAACGGGGCGATCGACGGAACGTCGGTCGACGAAATCATCAGTATCGGTGATCAGCAGAGCCATCGCTGCCTGGATGACGTGTACGGCGAGCCGATCGAACAGGTGCCGGTGGATCTCGACGAGGCGGTCGTGGTGCTGCCGTATTCTTCCGGCACCACCGGCCTGCCCAAAGGCGTGATGCTCACCCATCGAAACCTGGTGGCCAACCTGGTGCAATCGAACACCACGTTCGACTACGGCATCGGTGGTTCAGCGCTGGCGGTGCTGCCGTTCTTTCACATCTATGGCATGCAGCTGCTGATGAACAGCCTGCTGGCCGTCGGCAAGACCATCATCACGATGCCGCGTTTCGACATGGAGCAGGCGTTGTCGTTGATCCAGGAGCACAAGGTCGATCATTTCTATATCGTGCCGCCGGTTGCCCTCGGTCTGGCCCGGCACCCGCTGGTGGATCAGTACGATATCTCCAGCCTGCAGCGCATCATCTGTGCAGCGGCGCCACTGGGCAGTGCATTGTCCGAGGAGGCGAGTGCGCGTATCGGTTGTCGAATCGCCCAGGGCTACGGCATGACCGAGCTCAGCCCGGTCAGTCACATGTGCAGTCCGGATCACTACAAGCCCGGTTCCAGTGGTGTCACTGCGCCGAACACGCTCTGTCGCGTGGTCGACGCTACCGGGCACGATGTCGGCGTCGATGCTGAAGGCGAGCTCTGGGTGAAAGGTCCACAGGTGATGAAGGGCTACCACGCCAATGTGGAAGCCACGATGGCCACTCTCGATCAGGAAGGCTGGCTGCACACTGGAGACATCGTGCGTATCGACGCGGACGGGTATCTGTTCGTCGTCGATCGGGTCAAGGAGCTGATCAAGTTCAAGGGTTTTCAGGTGGCACCGGCAGAGCTGGAAGATCTGCTGCTGAGCCACCCTGCCGTTACCGATGTAGCGGTGATCGGCATTCCCGACGAGCAGGCCGGTGAGCTGCCGAAGGCGTTCGTGGTGCTCAAGGAGGAAGGTGCCGCCGACGCCGATGCGCTGATGGCATTCGTTGCCGGCAAGGTGGCAGCCTACAAGCGGATACGCGAGGTCGCGTTCATTGAGAGCATCCCGAAGTCGCCGAGTGGCAAGATACTGAGGCGCTTGCTGCGTGATCAGCCGACCTGACCACCGCATACGGAGGCGCCTGCTACGCGATCAGCCTGTCCGACCACCACATACTGAGGCGCCTGTTACGCGATCAGCCAGTCTGACCACGGCCCAGCAGCCGCGCCGCCAACGGTGCGCTCTGAGTCTTGTGTATGCGAACCTCCGGCAATTCTCCGGCGGCTAGCAGCAGGTCGTGCTTCAGCCCCATCAGGTGCGGATACCATTCGCGTGACAACGGGGTCTTCCATCGCCACAGGCAGGTTTCGATGGCCTCGAATTGCTCGGCAGTGGCGATGATCCTTTCTGGATCGGTACCGGTTTTCGAGTTGGCGTCCACGATCGGTGACTGAAATTTGTCTCCCGGCAGCGGCGGGTGCGCGAAGAACTCGGCCAGGCAAGCGAAAACCGCCGGTACCTCGTGGCGGTCCATCACCTGCTGCCAGAGAGCCTGGGTGGTACCGCTGGAATCTGCGCTCACGGCTGTGGAGAAGGTGGCCATCAGGTCGAGCAGCAACAGATCGGTCTCGATCATGCCGGTGGGGTTCAGCAGCAGGTCCGTTGCCTGATCCCGGCCCGACCACGGGCCGACGAACAGGCGACGTGGGCAGTAGTCGTTGGCATAGAGGTTGTCCCAGATGATGACCCGATGCTTCGTGGCACCGGCAAGTGGCTGCCAGTCGTCGGTGCATGGCCGGGTGGCAACGATATGCCGGCCGCAGTAGAGCACCGGATGTTCGCGTTCCAACGCAGTGAGGAAATCTCGCAGGTAGTCCGGCGAATCGTCGGCTATCTCGTTCGCGTACACACGTGGCACCGTGACTACCGGTTCGCCGAGGCGCTGCGCCAGCAGGTTCGCGAGCGCGGCATGTGCGCGGCCCTCGCTGGTGAACTCGCCACTGCGGGTCGAAAAGTTCGCGTCGATGTCATCCATGAGAAGCGCGACGTGATGCGCGCCGTCCTGGCGCAGCTGTCGCGCCTTGCCACACAGTCTGTCGATGTCCTCTCCATCCGGAAATGATGAAAAATCGATATCCAGGCCCGGTGCCACCCCTGCGATGACGCTGATGCCCGATGCGGATGCTTCGGCACAGAAGCGTCCGAAATCACGCCGCCACGCATCCGGGTATGAGGTTCGCCAGGCAAGCCTGTGGCACGCATCTTCCTTGGGTGCGTAGCAATAGGTGTTCATGCCGTGGTGTGCAAGTGCCTGGAGCACACGCCCGCGTTCCTGCCAGCTCAGCAGGCGGCCGTAGTAGCCCTCGAGATAGCCGCGGATCGGTTGGTGCGTGCTACCGGTCGCTGCTGTGCTTGTCGGGTCGGGCATGATCACTGAGTCTCCTGGCCTGCGTCATTATTGACGGGCGCGGGTCAGTGTATCGCGGTGCGATGTGTACAATCGGGCGGCCATGAGCACCACCGCCGCAACCAGACCCTCGCTCGCGATCTATCTCGATCGGCGCATGCCGCGTATCTTGCTGCTCGGTTTCATCAGTGGTTTTCCGTGGGTGCTGATCGGTGCCGCACTGAGCCTGTGGTTGAAGGATGAAGGCTTGAGTCGCAGTACCATCGGCTGGGCCGGGCTCATCTTCAGCGTCTATGCGGTGAATTTCCTATGGGCACCGCTGATCGATCGGGTTCGCATTCCATGGCTGACCGAACAGGTGGGGCACCGCAAGGCGTGGATCATGGTGCTGCAGGCGATCATCCTGCTGAGCATGCTCTTCTGGAGCACCGTGAGCCCATCGGCCAGCCTGGGTTGGGTGATCGCCGGCGGATTGCTGATCGCGATCTGCTCCGCTTCGCAGGACATCACCATCGATGCCCTGCGGATCGAGCAGATCGAATCGGGTAACGACAGCTTGATGGCAGCCGGTGCCGCCATCGCCGTGGTAGGTTGGTGGACCGGATTCAAGGTGGGTGGCATGGTTGCATTGGTCAGTGCCGACCTGCTCGACGATGCCGGCTACGCCAACTATTGGCAGATCACTTTCCTGATTCTCGGGCTCATCGTAGTTGCCTGCAATTACGCCCTGCAGTTCATTCCGGAGGCCTCCGCCGACGCCCGCAAGCGGGAGCAGCTGTTGCTGGAGGATCGTATCGCCGCACGCCTTGCCGAGGCAGCAGTGCCGGCGGGTACGAGCGTGCCCACAGGTGCTGCGTCGGCCGATACACCCGGCTCATCAGGGGCCGTTCGCCAGTCGCCCTGGACGCGTGTGGTGGCGTGGCTGACCGCGACGGTCGTGGGACCGTTTCAGAGCTTCTTTCGCAGCAACGGTGTACGCGTGGCGCTCGCGCTGATCGGTTTCATCCTGTTGTTCAAGCTGGGTGAAGCGTTCGTCGGGCGCATGTCGGTAGTGTTCTACGAAGAGGTCGGTTTTTCCAAAACCGATATCGCGTTGTATTCGAAGGGTCTTGGCTGGGTGACGACCGTGGTCTTCACCTTGCTCGGTGGCTGGTTCACCATCAGGTCAGGTATCGTGAAGGCGCTGTTCATCTCCGGTATCGCCATGGCCGGAACGAACCTGATGTTCAGCCTGCTCGCCTGGGTGGGCGATTCGCAGATGCTGTTCGCGATCACCGTGCTGGTCGACGACATCGCGGCGGCATTCGCCACCGTGGCCTTCGTGACGTTCATTTCCCTGCTGGTGGATCGTACCTACACGGCCACCCAATATGCCTTGCTCGCCTCCATCGGCAATGCCGGTCGCACGGTTCTGGCAGCGTCGTCCGGTGTGCTCATCGATTGGCTGAACGGCGACTGGGCCATGTTCTTCATCATCACCACGATCATGGTGGTGCCGTCGCTTTGCCTGCTGTGGTCCATCAGGCGGCAGGTGCAGGTAGCCACCACACGGTCCGCAACCTGACTCTCGAGCGCGGTGCGTTCAGGCAAATGCCGAATCCAGCCAGGCAGCAACATCGAAATTCGGGCACGTCTTGTCGGTGTAGTCGAAATCGCAATGCCCGCATACGGTCGCTGCCGGGTAGCGTGCCCGCCATTCGCTGATCACGGCCTTCAAGGCTACCATCTGATCATCGGTGAAATGGTGACGTCCTATCAGGCACACTCCCAGGCTCACTTCGTTGAATCCGTACACGTGAGCCCCGACCCAGAAATCCGGGCGGCCGTGCTCGATGCGCCCGTCGCGATTGATCACTCGATGGTAACCCACGCCATGCCAGCCGAAGCCGAGATGCATGGCATGAATGTCACGTGCCGTCAGGGCGTCGTCGTCGGGGGTATCCGAGCAATGGATGACGAGAAAGCGGATACGTTCAGGCTCGAGCATGGCAACTCCTTCGTATCAGATGGCAGACAGCGCCGGCACCGGTGCAATGAGTACGGTCGTAGCCAAGCAACGTGAGGCGGGCACGGTCGGAGTCAGGCATTGCCGAGTCACGGTGATCCGGGATGTCAGTCGTGGGCGGCTCGACGTATCGGCTTGCGTGGTGGCCGCGGGCGCCCGATCAATGACAGGCTGACACCCATGACGATGATCCAGAGTACATAGACGAGCCCGACCATGCGTTCGTAGCCACCGAGCCAGCTGTCGCCGGCGAGCATGCCCACCGGGATCAGCGCGAACCAGATCATCAACCAGGCTGCGTTGAAACCCCAGAGCGCGATGTTCAGCCGTTTGAGCCCCGGCCACAGCATCGCCATGGCCAGGCCGGTGAGGCTGGCCTGTATGGCCAATGGAACGTTGGCGTATTCACCCGCGAGCACGGCCTGTGAGGAAAACGCGAAATGGTAGGCGACGTACAGCGTCGCGAGGCCTGCGAGAACCAGAGCCTGCCTGCCGAACTGCCACAGTCGCCCGCGCCCTTCACCGGGCAGGGCGGCAGCCAGCGCCACATGAGCAGATGCGAACAGGACGATGCCAAGCGATTGAACGTTGCCGTACTCTGACTGGCTCAGCGCGCTTACCGGTGTGGATACCGGATCCAGGCCCGTGCGCAGTAGTGTGAGGTTGTGCAGGATGGCTGTGCCAAGAGCGAGCATCCAGGCGAGCGTGGCTGCCATGTCGATCCCCTAACCGGAAGTGCCAGCTATGCGCTGGCCGAACCGGCAGTGTACCCGAGCACCCTTGCCAGCGGCGTCGCGTCGAACCGCCTGCGATCTGCGGCGCATGAGCCTGATTCCGTTCAGGTCCGGTCAGACCGTAAGGCCACGAGCGTGTGAGCCGTCGTCGTTATCGGTTCGGTCGGGCAGCAGGTAAAGCCATGCTTGAATGAATCCTGCGAGGCTTTGTGTCATGCTTTTAGGGATTATCCAGTGGAGGATTCTGCCCATGTCTGGCCTTTTGCCGAACGTCGATCCCGATGGCCTGCTCGAGTATTCGGTGGTGTACACCGACCGCGCCGTCAACCATATGTCGAATCGTTTTCAGCAGGCAATGAACGATATCCACGGCACGCTCACCGATGTGTACGACGCCGAAACTGCCATCGTGATGCCGGGCAGTGGCACCTCGGGCATGGAGGCGGTGGCGCGTCAGTTCGCCACCGACAAGCGTGTCATGGTCATCCGTAACGGCTGGTTCAGCTATCGCTGGTCGCAGATCTTCGAGATGGGAGATATACCGGCGTCTGAAACCGTGCTCAAGGCACGTCCCGTGAGTGCGCGACAGAACTCAGCGCTCGCGCCGGTCGATGTCGATGAGGTCGTCGCGAAGATCCGTGCCCAGAAACCGGAGGTCGTGTTCGCACCGCATGTGGAAACCTCTGCGGGCCTGTTGTTGCCGGATGCCTATCTGAAGGCAGTGGCCGATGCCGTCCACGAACACGATGGCCTGTTCGTTCTCGATTGCATCGCTTCGGGCACCCTCTGGGTCGACATGCGAGCCATCGGTGTCGATGTGTTGATCAGTGCGCCTCAGAAAGGCTGGAGCAGCAGCCCGTGCGCCGGCCTGGTGATGCTGAGTGAGCGTGCGCGCATCGCCATCGATTCCACCAACAGCTCCAGTTTTTCCCTCGATCTGAAAAAATGGCTGCAGATCATGCAGGCCTACCTCGATGGCAAGCATGCCTACCATGCCACGCTGCCCACCGACGGGCTGCTCGCCTTCCGCGATGTCATGCAGGAGATGAGTACGATGGGCTTCGATGTCGCGAAGGAGCGGCAGCAGGCACTGGGTCAGCAAGTGCGTTCGTTGCTCGGCCGCGCCGGATTTGCAAGCGTGGCAGCCGAAGGGTTCGAGGCTCCGGGTGTGGTGGTCTGCTATACGGACGACGATGCGCTGCATACCGGCCGGGCCTTCGCTCACGAAGGTGTGCAGATCGCCGCTGGCGTACCCTTGCAGATCGGTGAGCCGGCAGGGTTCAAGACCTTTCGCATCGGCCTGTTCGGTATCGACAAGCTGGCCGACGTGGATGCGGCAGCCCGGCGTTTCGCCAGTGTGCTTTCCACGGTACAGGAATCTCGGGCACGAGCCGAAACCGCCTGAGCCGCATCATCCCTGAGCCGTATCATTGACGAGCGGTGCTGTTGTTACCGAACTTCAAACGGAAGCGTCCAGTCTATCAGGCGTCCAGAGGCACGTTGCGTTGGCGCCGCTCGGATGCGCTGGAACGCAAGGTCTCGGGCGGGTGGTCTGCCGGTACTGAGGAGCGCAAGGTCTCGGGCGGGTGGTCTGCCGGTACCAAGGAACACAAGGTCTCGGGTGGTTCGGCTGTCGGTACCGAAAAACGCAGGGGGTCCGGTGGTTGGACTACCGGCGCCAACGGGTTAAGGTGGCCTGTGCCGAATGAACCCTGGAAGAGATCGTTACTGATCAGTGTGCTGGTTGCCGTGTGCTGCCTGCTCGCCTGGTTTCCGTTGGCAGACGATGCCGGTTCGGCTCATGTGGACGATGCGTTCAAACGTGCGTTGGTGGCCTTTGCCCTGGCCCGCGGCCTGAACGGCGTGATCTCCGTGGCCCAGGGTACCGAGGTTGCCGTGCAGCCTGCCGGCGTCGGTGTGAACTTCACGCCCGGTGAAATTCTCGATCCGATCAACGACCTGGTCGAACGGTTTTCGTGGGTCATGATGCTCGCCAGCAGTTCACTCGGCGTGCAGAAGATCCTGCTCGCCATGAGCGCGTGGCAAGGCGTATTCATGGCGCTCACCGTGACCGGTCTGCTGTGGCTGGCCAACTCATGGTGGTCGAAGAGCCCGCCATGGCTTGGCCGGGCATTCGGACGCGTATTCCTGTTCCTGTTGATTCTGCGCTTCATGATGCCGGCGGTCGCCATCGCCAACGACTGGGTCTACCAGACTTTTCTCGAGCGAGATTACATCGAAGCGAGCGAATCGCTGGCCAACGCACGCGAAAGGATCGGCAACATCAACGATCAGATGTTGGATGAGCAGGAGCCTGAGGAAACAACTGGCCTGTTCGACCGTGCTCGTTCGATCTATCGCGGCATTCTCGACAGTGTGAATGTCAGCCAGAAGATGGCGGAATACCGATTGGCTGCCGAGTCGATCAGCGAGAACACCATACGGCTCATCGTGGTGTTCCTGATGCAGACGGTGGTATTCCCCCTGCTGTTCCTCTACGTGATCCTGGGCGTGGTGAAACGGCTGACGCGTAACCGCTGACCTGTGCCTCGGCTCGTGTGCAGCGGGTCAATCGTGACCGAATGCCTTCCTCGACAGCACGAGACAGTGCACTACACCTCCACCGTCTGGCTCACCATGTCGGCATCACCGAACACCGCGCGGTAGCGCTCTATCGCCTCGACCGGTCCGGTGGCCTTGTCGTAGTTATCCGATAGTTTCACCGTCGGCCTGCCGTTGGCATGAGTCACCTTGCACACCAGTGAGATGGCCCTGAGCTGTTCATTGGGCTTGGTGGCACATTCGCGAAAATCGTTGGTCAGGTGCGTACCCCAGCCGAACGAAAGCCGCACACGGCCCGTGAAGCGATGATAGACCTCTTCGATGGTATCGACCGTCAGGCCGTCGGAGAAGATCAGCAACTTGCCGGTCGGGTCCTGGCCACGCGAGCTCCACCAGGCGATCAACTCCTCACCGGCTGCGATCGGTTCCTTCGAATCGACCCGAAAACCGCTCCAGGTGGCCACCCAGTCCGGTGCATGCTTGAGGAAGTTGGTGGTGCCATAGGTATCGGGCAACACGATCAACAGGTTGCCATCGTAGGTGCGCTGCCACAGGTCGAGCACCCGGTACGGCGAGGTGAGCAGGTCGTCGTCGCTGGTGGCCAGGGCCGCCTCGATCATCGGCAGTTCATGGGCATTCGTACCGATCGCTTCCACATCCAGTTCCTGCGCGAGCAGCACGTTGCTGGTGCCGCTGAACTTGGCTCCGAGGCCTTCCTTCATGGCGGCGATGCACCACTTCTGCCATAGGAAACTGTGACGTCTGCGGGTGCCGAAGTCCGCGATGATCAGCTCGGGAAGGGCATCGAGCCGCTTGACCTTTTCCCACAGCTTGCTCTTCGCGCGTGCATAGAGTACGTCGAGTTCGAAGCGTCCGATGCCGTGCATGGCAGCGCGTGAGCGTAACTCGCTGATGATCGACAGGACCGGAATCTCCCACAGCGTGACGTCTGCCCAGGGACCGTGAAAATCGATGCGGTACTGGCCGTCTTCGACCTTCAATTCGTACTCCGGCAGGCGATAGTGCTTGAGCCATTCGAGAAACTCCTCGGTGAACAGCCGGTTGCGCCCGTAGAACGTGTTACCCGCCAGCCAGATGATGTCCTTCTTGTCGATTCGTAGCGAGCGTGCGTGGTCCAGCTGCGCACGCAATTCGGTTTCATCGATCTCATCCGCCACCCGGACTGAACGCGTCCGGTTGATCAACGAGAAGGTCACCGGCACTTCGGCCCGTTCCTTCCAGATCGTTTGCAGCATGAGCAGCTTGTACACGTCGGTGTCGAGCAGGCTACGCACGATGGGGTCGAGCTTGAAGGAGTGGTTATAGACCCGGGAGGCGATATCGGGTAGCGTGCTTTGCAGCATGGGAAAGCTCGCGGTGGAGTCGTTGCTCATTGTCGCACAAGGGACAACAGCTGCTGACTAGAGAAACTCACCGATCCGCGCGGTTGCCTCCTGCAGCTTATCCAGCGAGTTCGCGTACGACACCCGCAGGTAACCCTCGCCGTGCACGCCGAAATCCGGCCCGCCAATCAATGCAACTCCGGCCTTCTCGAGCAGTTCCGAAGCCAGCGGCTTCGCCTGCCAGCCGGTACCCGTGATGTTCGGGAATGCATAGAAGGCCCCCTTGGGCATCACGCAAGTCACGCCCGGCAGCGCTGCAAGCGCGCTCACCACGGCCTTGCGGCGTTCATCGAAGGCGGCGACCATGTCACTCACGGCATCCTGCGGTCCGGTGAGCGCCTCCAGCGCTGCGTATTGAGCCGGTGCGTTCACGCAGCTCCAGGCATTCACGGCCAGCTTGCGTGCCGCGTCGAAGAAGGCGGGTGGCCAGATGGAATAGCCCAGGCGCCAGCCGGTCATCGCATAGGTCTTCGACCACCCGTTCAGCACGATCAACCGATCGCGAATCGATGGATAGGTGAGCAGGCTGACATGGCTGGCATCGTCATACACCATCTGATCGTAGATTTCATCCGAGAGGATGGCCACGTGCGGAAAGGCTTCCAGCCCGGCCACCAGGCGGTCCATCTCACTTGCAGGCGTCACGCCACCGCAGGGGTTGGCGGGTGAATTCACGATCAGCAGCCGGGTGGCGTCGGTGATCAATGCCAGGGTTTCATCGGCAGAGAACGCGAAATCGTTGCACTCGCGAACCGGTACGGGCACGGGTCGTGCCCCGGTGAACTCGATCATCGAACGGTAGATAGGAAAGCCCGGGTCGGGGTAGAGAATCTCGGCACCGGGTTCGCCGAACATCAGGACGGCGGCGAACATCGTGATCTTGCCGCCCGGTACGATCAGCACTGACTCAGGCGAAACGCTCGCACCGTGGCGGGACACCAGATCATGAGCCACCGCTTCGCGTAGCGGGGGAATACCCACTGCCGGTGTATAGCCGTGATGCCCGTCACGCAGGGCACGTACTGCCGCCTCCACGATGTGCTCAGGAGTCGGAAAGTCCGGTTGACCGATACCCAGGTTGATGATGTCACGCCCCTGCGCGGCCAGTGCCCCGGCACGCGCCAGCACCGCGAAGGCATTTTCCTCGCCGATACGATCGAAGCCATCGATGAGCCGTGGTGCGACCATGCCTGTCGTCGCCGAGGTTCCGGAGGGCAAAGGGCTCTCCGGCTACTGGCGATCGGGGGTTTCGATGGTGTGCCCGTCGAGTGCGGGGGTGATGATCAGCTGGCAGCTTAGTCGGGAGCTCGCACGCTGCTCCGCCGCGGCGCCCTCGATCATCTCGACTTCCGAATCGTCCGGTGGCTCGAACAGTGCCGCTGTCTCGTCCGGCAGATACACATGGCAGGTCGAGCAGATCATGCTGCCACCGCACTCGGCGACGACTTCATCGATATCGTTGCGGATCGCGGTTTCCATCACGCTGTCGCCCACCCGGGCATCGACGGTATGAATCGTGCCGTCACTGGTCTTGTAATGCAGAACTATTTCCTGGCTCATGCGTGTGCGTCTACCTGAAGTGTGTGTGCCGTGGCGCGATGGTATCAAGTCTCACCACTTGCGAGGAGTCTGTGCAAAGTCGTGTGGTACGCGCCGTACCGTGACGCTCCCGCCCGGCAAGCCATCGGCGCAGGCACGGTACGTTCGTCGAGGCTGCCACGCACACGTTGCCTGCTTACTCGCGAGAGCTACGACCGCACAACCCCCTTCGGGAGACGCCTGATCACCGTGCTCGACGACAAGGTACACCACGAGCAGATACGTCTGATCTACAACCAGGGGCCGGTGCTCGTACTGGGTGCCACGCTGTGCGCGGTGATGATGACGCTGTTCCTGTGGCTGCAACTGCCGCGTACCGTGTTACTGCTCTGGCTGCTCTTCGTCACTGCCGGTGCGATCGTTCGGTTGGCCACGTTCCGAATCTATCGTGGTGCTGCGCCGGCACGTCGGCGGCTTTCCGTATGGGGGCCTCTTTTCTGGGGAGGCTCACTGCTCGCCGGCCTCATCTGGGGTACGTGGCCTCTGCTTTTCTACCACCTCTACAGTACGGAACATCTGTTGCTGATTTCCACGATCTTCGCCGGCATGGTGGCCGTCAGTGCCGGTTCGGGTACCATCTACCTGCCTTCGTTTTCAGCCTTTTCCACGCCGATGATGTTGCCGCTGTCGTCGAAGCATCTGCTGTCCGGCAACGATACGCTGGCCGTCACCGGGGTGCTGATGCTCATGTTCCTGGCAGTGAACTGGTTCCTGGCCGCCCGTGGCAACCAGCAGTTCCGCGAGCTGATCCGAGCGCGCTATGAAAATCATGAACTCATGATGCGCCTGGAAGCGGAGAAGGCCATCGCCGAGCGCGCGGTGATCGCCAAGAGCCGTTTTCTCGCCGCGGCAAGCCATGATCTGCGCCAGCCCTTGCATGCGATGGGTCTGTTCATCGGTGCATTGCGCAACCGGGAGAGTGACCCCGCGCAGCTGGAGATCATCGATGACATGGCACGTTCCTCACAGGCGCTGAACAGCCTGTTCAGCAGCTTGCTGGACATGTCCAGACTCGATGCCGGCATCATCGTGGTCGACACCACGCACGTGCGGGTACGCACCTTGTTCGAAGGCCTGCGGGCGCAGTTCAAGCAGCAGGCGAGCGAGAAGGGAATCGATCTGATCATTTGCGCAACCGAGGAGGCGGTGTGGACCGATGCCGTGCTGTTCGAAAGAGTGTTGCGAAACCTGATCTCCAATGCTCTGCAGTACACAAGGCAGGGGTGCGTACGTCTGAGTTGTCAACGGGCCGGCGAGTCGACAGTGCTCGTGACACTGAGCGACACGGGTATCGGTATCCCGTCTGCGGCGCGAGACGATGTGTTCTCGGAGTATTTCCAGCTGAACAACCCTGAGCGCGATCGGGACAAGGGGCTCGGGCTGGGTCTGTCGATCGTACAGCGCCTGTGCCGGCTGCTCGAGGTCGAACTGTGCCTGGAGTCGATCGAGGGTCAGGGTACGCGTTTCGATCTGAAGGTTCCCGTCGGACGGATGCCTCCGGTGGTCGATGCAGAGTCGCCGGAATTCGAGAGCGACCTGGGCGGCTGCACGATCATGGCCATCGATGACGAACAGCAGGTGCTCGACAGCATGCGGCATGTACTGGAGCAGTGGGGCTGCGAAGTATGGCTCGCCCGGTCGGCCAAGGAGGCTCTGGGCGTGATCTCGACCAGGCATGCGATTCCCGACATCATCCTGTCGGACTATCGCCTGCACGGGGACGAGAACGGCGTTGACGCCATCGCGGCGATACGCGAATTCCTCGAATGCGACGTACCTGCCGTGATCATCACGGGTGACACCACGAAAGAGGGCCTGGCGGATGTCATCGACAACCGGCTGCGTATACTGCTCAAGCCGTTACGAGCTCAGGAGCTGCGCAAGGTGCTCGATTCACTGTGGTCACACGGCCCGACGACAGGCGGCGAAGCGGTCGATGACGACATCACTTCTGTGCAGTGGCCTTGATCATCTAGCCGATCGTCAGGCCCTGCAGCAGCAGGGTCTCGACCTTGTAGTTGTCGACCCGCTTGAGCATGCGCAGCACCACCCACCCACACGCGCATCCGAACAGGGCGCCACCGATGGCTTGCTGCACGAACAGCAGGCCGATGCGTTGCATACTGAACGACTGACCATCCACGGCCATGCCGGCGATCGCGATGAACACGACGATGGCTGCTCTGTCGTTGAACAGTGCTTCACCGACGATCTTTGTCTCCAGGCTCTTGCAGGCCAGCACCGGCTGGTGCCACCCCGGCTTGAACTGGTTCGCTGAATCCCGACGGCGTCGCGGCGGGCAATCAGGCCTGAGTTTTCAAATCTATCTGCTATTCTCAAGAGTGTTCGCAGCGGGCACATCACACTTCTTGTCGATGGGCAAGGCTTCTACACTCATTTCATCATAACCATCAGGCAACGTGGCATTTACTCGCATCGATGAGCTGGCTGTGCGTAAACGGGAATCGGTAGAGCTCCGGCAGGTGCTGCCGCTTCTGCTCGCTGCCGTGCTGCTGACGATCGGCCTGGCGATGTTCCTGAGCGGAACCCGCCACCTGGTCGAGGTGGTACAGCCCGTCATCGTGGTCTTCGGCGGTTCACTGGCGGCGCTGTTGTTGACCTTTCCCGTACCCCAGCTCGCCCAGGCCCTGCAGGTTGCTCTGGTCAGGGGCATTCGTGGCGGCACCGATCCGCTGGAGATGGTGCGTGCGATGATGAAGATCTGCGACATCAGCCGGCGCGAGGGCCTGTTGGGAGTGGCCGATGTGCGCTCGAACGTGGAAGAGGTCGAGGAGGTTTGCCAACTGATCGGTGACGCCGCTGCCGATGCATCGATCCGTTTCAGCCTTGATCGGCGCCACAGCGGCGAGCTGACTTACCACCGCATGACCTCCGATGTCTTCCTGTTCACGGCCTGTTACTCCGTGCTGATCGGTACCCTGGGCACCCTGATCAGGCTGGTATCGACGCCTGCCGACGGCATTTCCGGTGCGCAGTTGCTGCCCTTCGTGTGCGGGTTGTGCCTGGCCATTCTCATGACCATCCTGCTCGGTCGGCTGCGTGCCGCACACCTGCGCGAACTGGTAGTCGTGGACATCGCCTTTCGCGGCGCTGCCATGATCCTGGACGACAACCACGTGCAACGGCTGCGCGGCCGTCTGATGCTGCTCGTGCCACCGGGACTGCGGCGATGACGGTTCAGTGCCTGGCAGCCCGTTTCATGAGGACATTGAGTCACGCCGTGTGGATGGCTCCCCGGTCATGAACGATATCATCATCAAGGCACCGAACAGCGGGCGCACCGCCTATCGGGTGGTGCCCGATCCGGACGACCCGGTGATCCTGCAGCTTGACGGTCACCTGACGCGTGTACTGGAGATCTGTGCTTCCGGGTTCGCCTGCCCATTGGAGGTGGTCAAGTCCGGCCGGCGTTACCCGTTCAACCTTGATCTGCCCACGGCACACCGTCCGCTCAGCGGCTATGTGGACATGCTTCCCGACAAGGAGCAGGATCATCTGGAAGGTATGTTTGTCGATCTCTCCGCCGAGGAGCTGGATCTGTTGCATCATTATGTATTGATCAGGCAGAAGACCGTGCTGCGGGCAATGAACGAAGGGCGGTAAGGACAACAGGGGTTCCATGGCACTTGCACGATACAACACACGGGTGGAGTCCGGTAAGCTCGACTCCGACCCCGAGCAGGTCAAGGTGCTGAAGCGTCTCGACGAGATCACGCTCGAGCTGAAGCGCCGTGCGAGCTGGGCCCAGCCACGCCGGTCGCGATTGGCCAGCTGGTTTTCACCTACCGCCAGTACGGTCAAGGGTGTTCCGGGCCTGTACCTGTGGGGTGGGGTGGGTCGCGGCAAGACGCTGCTGTGCGATATCTTCTTCGACAGTCTGCCGTTCGACGACAAGCTGCGCCTGCATTTTCACCGGTTCATGCAGCGTATTCATCATGACTTACGCAAGCTTGGCGAAGTGGAAGAGCCGCTGCCGTTGGTTGCCGAGCGCTTGTCGGGCGAAACACGTTTGCTGCTGCTCGACGAGATCCATGTCAACGACATCACCGATGCGATGCTGCTCGGGCGATTGCTCACAGAGCTGTTCAAGCGCGGCGTCACGCTGGTCACCACCTCCAACGTACCGCCGAATGGACTGTACAAGGATGGCCTGCAACGAGCGCAGTTCCTGCCGGCGATCGCTCAGATACAGAATCATTGCGAGGTGTATCAGATGCCCGATGGCGAAGACTACCGCCTGCGCCTGATGCAGAGCGGCGCCACCTATATGGTCTCGACGAGCGATGACCGGTCGAAGAACGATGAAGGCGACCAACAGGCTCAATTGCGCGAGTGGTTCGACAAGCTGAGCACAACGGATGAGTGTCAGGAAACTTCACTGAGCGTGAACGGGCGGGATCTGCCGGTCGTCGCCCTTGCCGGCAATGTCGTCTGGCTGACCTTCGAGGCCCTGTGCGGTACGACGCGCTCCACCGATGACTACATCGATCTGGCCTCCAATTACAGCGTGATCCTGATCAGTGACGTACCGGTACTCGACGCCGACCAGGACGACGAGGCCCGCCGTTTCGTCAACCTGATCGACGAGCTCTACGATCGCAAGGTCAAAGTCGTGATGTCGGCTGCGGCCATGCCGGATGCGCTGTACACCGGCAAGCGGCTCGAATTCGAGTTCGTGCGTGCGGCCAGCCGGTTGACCGAAATGCAGACCAGCGATTATCTGGGCGCGAAGGTGGCAGGGTTTCCTGACTGAGGCGCTGCGCTGGCAGCGCTTCGCACCCGTGTCATGTGAAGCGTGCGCGTTTCCCTCCACCGAGGTTCGCTGGTAGTGAGCGAACCTCGGGGTTCGAAGCTTAACGAGATTCGGCAAACGGGTCGGGGTAACCGAGCTGGCCCAAGAGATCGGCGCGGTTGTAGTAGTCACCCAGGCGAACTATCAGATCATCTTCCAGTTCGAAGATCGACACGGCCGGAACCGAGAAAGAGGCTCCGGTACCCGGCACGGTCCCGATACTTTCGGGCGTACCGCTGAATACCCACGTCACGGCAATTCGCTCATCCGATCCGAAGGCTTCGATGATCTCGACCCGAGTGTCCGGAATGCTCTGGAGGGTCAAATCGACCCAGGCCGCAACGCCTTCTCGACCCTCCGCCTGCGCCTGAAACGCGAAGTCCTGCAACACGCCATCTTCGGCAAACAGCGCGCGCATCGCCTTTGCGTCGCCCGTATTCCAGGCATTCATCCACGCTTCAACGACCGGAGGAACCGGGTGTGTCGTAGTCGGCGCAGTTTCCGGTGTAATTGGTCCGATAAGACTTTCCTGTGCACTCGCGGATGCACCGAACCAGATGAATGGGGCGAGAATGGCGAAAGTGATGGTCTGGAGGGGTTTCAGCTTGGTCATTGAATTATCCTCTGGAAAGTGGGTTGAGGGCATGGATAGCCGGTCGAGCATTGTGACGGTGGTCTGGTCCGGGACCGGGTACGCGCGAGCAGCACGGGCCGTGGACTTGGAGCAGCATGTTTCCTCCGTCGGGACACCGATCCTGAAGGCCCTGCCGCCATAGGGCAATTGGCGTTCTTCGACAGGCCGATCATGGAAATTCGATGAGCTGGACCACCGGGCAGCGGTTCCCGGCGAATTCCGGAGAGCCGCCCGGCAAATTGCCGTGCGTAACCTAGTTGCTGAGGTTCGACAAAAAGCGGGCGTGATGAGCAAGACGCGAATCATCGCGGCAACGCGCTCTCTGCATGCGCAGTCGCGCCGGTCCTGTTGCTCTACTTCGGAAGCTACGCCAAGAGCGCCCGGCTAGCGGGTACGGGTACGTTCAGTACGGGTGTATCCCGCATTCACGCGCCGATGGGTGGTCGTGTACGAGTCCTTGGTGATCAAGGGCAAGCGACCTGGCGTAAAGATCATGTCGATTGATGCGAGGGCCGGTAAGCGTGTCGTCGGCTTGCATCGGGACGGAGAAACCGGACGAGGAAAATTCCCGGCCAGCTTACTACCGAGGTGCCTTCTTTCCGATGGCACCTCGTTGTTTCCGGTTCCAGGTGTTCTGGATCAGCTCGCCTTCGCCTGCCGCGAATTGCGCTTCCTGTCGTTCTCGGTCAGATGCTTCTTTCGCACTCGGATCGATTGCGGCGTCACTTCCACCAGTTCGTCCTCGTCGATGAATTCCAGAGCCTGCTCCAGGCTGAAATCGATGTGCGGTGTGAGTTGAATGTTCTCATCGGTGCCCGAGGCGCGCACGTTGGTGAGCTGCTTGCCCTTCAGGCAATTCACGGTGAGATCGTTCTCTCTCGAGTGGATGCCGATCACCTGGCCTTCGTAGACCATCGTATTTGCACCGAGAATGAGGCGGCCTCGCTCCTGCAGGTTCCACAGTGCGAAACCCAGGGCCTTGCCGGTACCGTTGGAGATCAGCACACCGTTGCGACGCTGGCCGATGCCGCTGATCTGGATCTGCGGGCCGTAGTGATCGAATACGGAATAGATTAGACCGGTGCCGGATGTTGCGGTAAGGAACTCGGTGCGAAAGCCGATCATGCCGCGTGCCGGGGCGACGTAGTCCAGACGTACCCGGCCCTTGCCATCGGGTACCATGTCTCTCAGTTCACCCTTGCGGGTGCCCATCTTCTCCATGATGGCACCCTGGTGTTGCTCTTCCACATCGATGGTGATCTGCTCGAACGGCTCCTCGATCTTGTCGTCCTCACTACGGCGGGTTATGACTACCGGGCGGCCCACACCCATCTCGTAGCCTTCACGGCGCATGTTCTCGATCAGTACCGACAGGTGCAGTTCGCCCCGGCCGGATACCTTGAAGGTCTCGCTCTGTTCGGTGCGTTCCACGCGCAGTGCCACGTTGTGCAACAGCTCGGTCTGCAGGCGATCCCAGATGTTGCGGCTGGTGACGTACTTGCCTTCCTTGCCGGCGAACGGTGAGCTGTTCGGCTGGAACATCATGCTGATCGTGGGTTCGTCCACGGTCAGCGCGGGCAAGGCTTCCACGGTGGAAGGGTCGCAGATCGTGTCGGAGATGTTGAGCTTGTCGATACCCGTGATGGCAACGATGTCGCCAGCCCGGGCTTCGTCGGTCTCGATGCGTTCCAGGCCGTGAAAGCCGAGCACCTGCAACACCTTCGCATTGCGCTCCTTGCCTTCCGCTGAGATCAGACGTACCGGCATGTTCGGCCGTAGTTTGCCGCGCTGGATGCGTGCGATACCGATGACGCCCACGTAACTGGAGTAGTCGAGCGAGCTGATGCGCATCTGCAGCGGGCCGTCGGCATCGACATCGGGTGCGGGCACCTCTTCGATGATGGTTTCGAACAGCGGTGTCATGTCGCCTTCTGTGACGGTAGGCTCGACACCGGCGTAGCCATTGACGGCCGAGGCGTAGATCACGGGGAAGTCGAGTTGCTCATCGGTGGCGCCGAGGTTGTCGAACAGCTCGAAGGTCTGGTCGAGCGCCCAATCCGGCCGGGCGCCCTCTCGGTCGATCTTGTTGATGACCACGATCGGGCGGAAACCCATGGCGAAGGCCTTCTGGGTGACGAAGCGAGTCTGCGGCATCGGCCCTTCGGCGGCATCCACCAGCAACAGCACCGAATCGACCATCGACAGCACGCGCTCCACCTCGCCACCAAAGTCGGCGTGGCCAGGGGTGTCGACGATGTTGATGCGGTAGTCGTTCCAGCGAATCGCCGTGTTCTTCGACAGGATGGTGATACCGCGCTCCTTCTCGATCGCGTTCGAATCCATCAGCCGTTCGGTGGGTGCGGCGCGTGAATCGAGCGTACCGGACTGTTGCAGCAGCTTGTCCACCAGGGTCGTCTTGCCATGGTCGACATGGGCTATGATGGCGATGTTGCGTAGTTTCTGGATCAAGGGAATGTCCTGACGTGTAAGAGGTCCGGGTGTGCTCGGATCGCGCGTGCGGGTGCACTGCCCTTGCTGAGCCGCCTTCGCGAATCGTCCGAGTAGGCCGCCCGCACGAGCCGCCGCCTGGCGGGCGCAGGTGTTGAAGCGAATCGGCACCGGTGAACCCGCAAGTATACTGGACGCAGCGGTCCGGCTGATCGCCACGGGTTGCATAAAGCCCGCCAAGGCTTGTGAACGATTGCCGTGTCGACAGGCCCGGACCACCGAAAGGCCCTGACCATGCACAAGATTCCGCCACCGTGGGGCGATTGCGCCGCCACCCTGATTGATGTAGCCACCGGTCGTCGGCCGGCTGACTCACTGGTGCGCAACGGTCGCTGGGTCAATGTCCATTCCGGCGAGATCATCGCCGGTACGGATATCGCCATCGCTTGCGGGCGCTTTGCAAGCGTCGGCCCCGACCTGTCGTTCACCATCGGTGAGCACACCCGGGTTATCGAGGCCGAGGGCCGTTATCTCGTTCCCGGCCTGTGTGATGCTCACATGCACGTCGAATCCGGCATGGTCACCGTCACCGAGTTCGCCCGTGCGGTCATCCCGCACGGCACCACCTCGATGTTCATCGACCCTCATGAGATCGGCAACGTGTTGGGGCTGCCCGGTGTACGGCTCATGCACGACGAAGCGATGGGGCTACCGATGAACGTGTATGTGCAGATGCCCAGTTGTGTACCGTCAGCACCGGGCCTGGAAACCGCCGGTGCGCAGCTCGGCGTGGATGATGTGGTCGAAGCCATGCAATGGCCGAACATCATCGGGCTGGGAGAGGTCATGAATTTTCCGGGCGTGGCAGCCGGCGACCCGGTGATGCTCGGCGAGATGGCGGCGACCAGCCGTGCCGGCAAGACCATCGGCGGGCACTACGCGTCGCTCGATCTCGGCCGCGCCTTTCAAGGCTACGTGGCCGGCGGTGCCGCTGACGATCATGAGGGCACACGTGTCGAAGATGCGATCGCGCGCGTGCGTCAGGGAATGCGTGCGATGCTACGGCTCGGTTCGGCCTGGTACGACGTGGCGCCGCAGATCCGGGCAATCACCGAGCAAGGCCTGGATTCGCGCAATTTCATCCTGTGTACCGATGATTCTCATTCGGGCACGCTGGTGCATGAAGGCCACATGAACCGGGTGGTGCGGCATGCGATCGCTCACGGTCTGAAGCCTGTCACTGCGATCCAGATGGCCACGCTGAACACAGCCCAGCATTTCGGACTGGAGCGCGAGCTGGGTTCCATCACACCTGGCAGGCGGGCCGATCTGGTGATTACCAGCGACCTGCCGAGCCTGCCGATCGAGCTGGTGATGGCACGGGGTGAGGTGCTCGCCGAGGCGGGTTGCCTGCAGGTGGACATTCCGGCCGCGAATTACCCGCCCAGTGCACGCAATACCGTGCATCTCGGCAAGGTGCTGGATGCCTCGGACTTCGTGATCCATGCGCCCGTATCAGCCGACGCTACCCAGACCCTCGCCAGTATCACCGCTCGGGTCATCGGCGTCGTCGAGAACCAGGCGCCTACCCGTGCGCTGCAACGCGAGCTGAGCGTTACCGACGGTGTGGTACAGATGGATCGCGACAGCGATGTCTGCCAGATAGCCCTGGTAGAACGGCACCGGGCCACCGGCGAGGTGGTCAACGGATTCGTGTCGGGTTTCGGCTATCAGCGCGACTGTGCGGTGGCAAGCACGGTTGCGCACGATGCGCACCACATGATCGTCGTCGGCACCAGCCAGACCGACATGGCCCTTGCTGCCAACCGGCTGGGCAAGGTAGGCGGTGGCATTACCGTGTGGGCCGAGGGTAGCGAGCTGGCGATGGTGGAGCTGCCGATCGCCGGTCTGATGTCCGATGAGCGCGCCGAAGTGGTCGCCGACAAGGCCCAGGCCATGGTGCAGGCGATGATCGATTGCGGCTGCAGGTTGAACAACGCCTACATGCAGCATTCCCTGCTGGCCCTGGTGGTGATCCCCGCCTTGCGAATTTCCGATCAGGGCCTCATCGACGTCGATCGCTTCGCGCAGACCGAGCTGTTCGTGCAGTAGTGGTGCGCCGACGTGATCAGTGAGGGCTTCAAGCTACCGTCGTTGCAGGATTGGCAGTCGAAATACAGTCGTAGTCAAAGAGGGTGGATTACAGCAGAGATCCCTGTTGCGGCACCGGCCATGCGGGCAGTGCCGGTATCGGCGGTAGCCCGAGAGCAGCCACTTCGCTTCGCAACCGCTCGTGGAAATCACGCGCCATGGGCGGGCAATGCTGATTGTTCGGGCAGTGCACCATCATCCAGACTGACAGGCCCTGCTTCAACATGCGGCTCACCCGGCCGGCCCAGCCGTTCAGCCAGTAGTCGTTGCCGGCAGGGTCCGGATGCAGTATCAGCCGGATCAACGTCACGCCGTTGTAGGCCTTCGGCAGCACAGGTACATCCGGCTTTTCATGCAACGCCTCCTGCACTTCAGGATGTGACGTGTCGCCTTGGTACAACGGCCTGGAGTCGAGGATCACTCGCCCGAATCCATACCGTGCCAGTACCGGCTCGAGACGTTCGGGCTCGGTGAAGAACTCGGGGTGGCGCACCTCGATGACCGCTCGATGGTGGTGCGCGATCCGATCGAACACCGGTTCCATGTGTTCGAGGCGGGATATGTCGGCAGACGCCGGAAATTGCACCAGCAGCGGTCCGACATGATCGCCCAGCGGTTCGATCGCGCTCAGAAACTCTTCGAGAACACCGGTGGCTCCTGCAGCCCCCCTGGCCATGTGCCTCTCATGAGTGATCTGCTGAGGTAGCTTGAAGCAGAACCGGAAGTCTGACCCTGCCAATGCACGGGCCCAGCTATCGACGCTCTTGCGATCCGGCACGCGGTAGAAGGTCGTGTTGCCTTCCACGGTGTTGAACACGGACGCGTAGCTGCCGAGAACCGCCGGCCGGTCATCGAAGTACTGCCCCTGCCAGCCGGGGAACGCCCAGGCCGGCAAACCGAGATGATAGTGACTTTGAGTCATGTCGATGTGGCTACAATGACGGGTTGAGCGTGCCTGTCTGTTTTGCAAACCAGGCGGACTACCGCAGGCATGGTCGTTCCGTGACCACGAGAAGGTTCTTCATGAGTCAGATTACCTCGCATGTCCTGGATACCACCAGGGGCCAGCCGGCAGCCGGTATCCCGATTACTTTGCTGCGGCAGATGGGCGACGAGTGGTTACTGCTCGGTTCCGGCGAAACCGACGAAGACGGCCGGGTAGTGAATCTGACCGGCACCCACGAGGTGCTGGCAGAAGGCACCTATCGACTCACGTTCCACCTGTCTGACTACTATGCACGGCAACAGGTCCGAGCCTTTTACCCACAGGCGGATGTCAGCTTCGATATCGAAGGCGACGGACAGCATTATCACGTGCCTTTGCTGCTGAACCCCTACGGCTATTCCACGTACCGGGGCAGTTGATGGCACTTTCGGACTGCGCCTTGTACCGGCGCGTCTCGGCGCACCGTCGGTAGCCCCTTTTTCGGACCTAAATTTACAAGATGGATTCACTGCTGGAAGAATACGCCGTTCGCATCGTGCACGATGGCCGGCCGCTGGACGGCCGTGTCGAGCTGCCCGGTTCCAAATCGATCACCAATCGCGCTCTGCTGCTCGCAGGCCTCGCGCGCGGCACCAGCACGCTCAGTGGAGTGCTGCGCAGCGACGACACGCGATACATGAGCGATGCGCTGCGACAGATGGGCGTCGAGATCGTCGATACCGGGCCGACAACCTTGCGCGTGACCGGTCGGGGAGGCCTGCAGGCGCCCATGAGGCCTCTGTACCTGGGCAATGCCGGCACGGCAACCCGGTTCCTGACAGCCGCTGCGACGCTGGTGAACGGTTCGGTGACCATCACCGGCGACGAGCACATGCAGAAGCGCCCGATCGAACCGCTGGTCGCGGCTTTGAACCGCCTCGGCGTCAAGGCCTCCACCGCTTCGGGTTGCCCACCGGTACTCGTTCAGGGCAGCGGGGGGTTTTCCGCGCGCGAGATCAACATAGACGGCGCACTTTCAAGCCAGTACGTATCCGCGATACTGATGTTGGCTCCCTGGGCCTGTGAATCGCTGAAAGTGACCATCGAAGGCGGCGCCATCGGAGCCCGGGGCTATGTGGATCTGACACTGGCATGCATGGAAGCATTCGGCGCTCGGGTAAGAGCAGACACCGAGATCAGCTGGCTCGTGTCACATTCTCCCTGCCAGCCGTGCGACTTTTCGATCGAGCCCGATGCATCGGCGGCAACTTACCTCTGGGCGGCTGCGGCTATGACCGATGGCACCATCGATCTGGGTACCACACCCACCGGGATGACGCAGCCGGATGCCCGTGCTCATGAAATCATACGCCGGTTTCCGGACCTGCCCATGCGCATCGATGGCTCACAGATGCAGGATGCCGTTCCCACGCTTGCGGTTCTCGCAGCCTTCAGCCGCCGGCCGGTACGATTCACCGGTATCGAGAACCTGCGTGTGAAGGAATGCGATCGAACCCGGGCGCTGGCCACGGAGCTGTCGAAGATCGAGCCCGGCCTGGCGGTGGAGGAGGGCGACGACTTGATAGTCAACACCTTGCCTGGCGTCGCGAAGCGGCGTGAAGGCCGGGGTGAGGTGACGCCCCTCGATACCTACGACGATCACCGCATCGCGATGAGCCTGGCACTTGCAGGACTGATGACAGGCGGCATCGTGATCAAGAACCCCGGATGCGTTGCCAAGACCTACCCGAACTTCTGGCACGACCTGACTACCCTGGGGGTGAACGTCGACCCGATGCCCGTTGCCGATGCGAACGGTGAGCCCCGGAACTGAAACGTGAGCGAACGCGTGGCGGGGCCCGGCCGAGGGCCGTTTCAACGACCCCCGCGCACGCGTTGTCCGTACGTCAGCGCATTATCGAAAAGCTGATATCGGCCTTCGCACCGGTACGCGGGGCAAGGTTCAGCAAGCTGAAAGAGGCCAGATTCACCTGGCGATTGGCTTCCAGGTCGGCAAGCAGATTTCGTGCGAAGAGATCGGCCCAGTCGGGTACTTCGCCGAACATCATGAACTGCGAGAACAGGAAGACGATGTCGTCCTCTTCGGCACGATCGCCGAACCAGGCGAGATACGCTTCGCTGAAGAGTCGGTACTCGCTGACCTTCAAAAGGCTGGCGGCTTTGGTCACAGACTGCATGGCTAACTCTCCGCTTGTTGTCATCAACCGTTCAGTCTTCAACCGTTGACGGGATTTGCGTAACTTGTTCGCTCTTGCAAGGTTCCTGCTGAGGGTAAGGGCCCGTCGAAACACGTAACGGCTCGTGAAGGTGCTTCCTTATCGCCTCGTCACCACTTTGTGTCGTTCATCGAACATAGACGATCGTGCGCTCGATGAGTAGACCCGAACGAAATTTTTTTGAAGCACTTCCTTAATTGCAACAACAGGCTGGTGCAAGTGCCGAGCCGACTGCTATAAGTTCGACAAGGGCCAGGAGTGCCGTGAGCCCCTGGTTCTGATGGAGAAAAGCTGTGAAAAGTGCAACATTACCGAAGTTCAGGATGGGTGGCCGAGCCGGCGTTTCGGCCTGTGTGCTGTGGGTGATGATAGTGCTGACCGGCGGATGCGTCACCGCCTATCCCGAGGCAGACAACCTCGCCGCCCTTGGCGTCGAAGCGGCGCGGGACGGCCAGAGCAGCAGGCAGATGGTGCGTTGGGGCGGTACGATCGTTGACGTGCAGAACGATGATGCGGGCACACGGCTTCAGGTAGTCTCGCGTCCGTTGCGCGCCAATGGCAGGCCGATCAGAGATGATCGGTCAGAGGGCAGGTTCATCGCACGTGTCGCGACGTTTCTCGATCCGGAGATCTACAAGCCGGGTCGTGATATTTCCGTGATCGGCACCGTGGGGGCCGTCGAAGAGGGGACCATCGGTGAAGCGTCGTATTCGTTCGCCACCATCGATGTGGAAAATTACCAGTATTGGCGACCAGAGCCGCCGGTAGTGAACCTGCGACCCGGCTTCTACGGCAACAGAGTGATCGTGCAACCGGCCGACTGGCCTTTCGACCGCTACCGCGATCGACCTTTTCCGTACCGATCCACGCGTTGAGGATGGTGTCCATTCTACGTACTGGCGTGCGGGCCTCTGACGCACATCCGCATGACGATGACAACCCGGTCAGCATTACAGGATTGAATGGTCCTGGCGTCAACGATTCGTCTTCAAGTGTCCTGTCAACGGCGGTGTACGTGCGCTAGACTGATTATCGTCGCACTACGTAAGCTGTCAGAATGCAATCGTTGCAATGGACTTGTCGATGTCAAGCCCTGGGTGCATACGGTTCTCGCTTGGTCCGCGGGCTCGGGGCGGTGGCATCTGATGATGCAAACCAACCCACAGTTCACGATTACCTCAGCCACTCTGCCATCAGACGTATCGCTATGCCGTCGCTATCTTCAGAAGCTGGTCGTACCAGCGTGAGGCTGCCCAAGGATCAGGGATGTCGATGATGAATTGGTTTGGAAGGAAACAGTTGTTGAAGGTGGTGGTCTGCCTGGTCTCCACCGGTGTGAGTGCAGGCGTGCAGGCCTTGCCCGATTGCGAGTGGCCTGACGACAAGACGCTGGAAGCCATACTGCCGGTGGCGACTGACAACGGCAGTCACGCCAGCGGTGTAGTCTTCGCTCCCGGTCGGGTGCTGACGGCCGCCCATGCCGTGGAGGGGGCCGGAGAGTTTTTCATACGGCTCGAGCACGGCTTCCGCGCCGCTGATCTTGTTCTTATCGACCACGGGGCCGATCTGGCAGTGCTGGCGGTGGATACCGATGCGATCGAGCCCATCACTCTGGCGTTGGTCGAGCCCCACGAACGTCAGCCGGTCTGGGCGGTGGGCTTCCCGAGAGCACAGGGCAAGACCACTTCATTCGGGGTCTTCCAACGTAACCGCGCCGGTGCCCTGCATACCAGCGCACCGATAGACTCCGGTCAGTCTGGCGGCGGGCTGCTCACCTGCGACAGCGGCTCGTATCAACTTCTGGGCATGCTGCGCGGTTACGGTGCTTATCTGAGCGGTGATCGCTATGTCAAGCTTGAGAATCATTCCGTGTCGGTGGCTGCCGCCACGATCCAGCGTCTCACCAGCGGGATGCCTTAGCGCGAATGCTGCCAGGGTCATGGGCCATGTTCCATGGTCCATGGGCACCTGAGAAAGCCAGTGCCTGAAAGCCAATGATTGAAAGCCAGTGATTGAAAGGCCCGGTGTGGCTGCCGGAAAGAACCGAACGGTACTTCCCGTGGAATGCAGACGTGCAGGCGGGCTATCATTCGTGCCCCTTCAGTCATTCGATCGACATCAATGAATGCAATCGCCATCGCCCTGCATGCCGCGGCATCCGTGATCTGGATTGGTGGCCTGTTTTTCGCCTTCATAGTACTGCGCCCGTCACTTTCCGCTCTCGAGCCGCCGGTACGCCTTGTGCTCTGGGCTGAGGTTTTCAGAAAGTTCTTTCCCTGGGTCTGGATGAGCGTGACGATCCTGCTGGTCAGCGGCTACTGGCTGGTGTTCATGGCCTGGGGCGGGTTCGCCGGGGTACCTGTTTACGTCCATGTGATGCAGCTCTGGGGGCTGGTGATGATCGCGTTGTTCATCTACCTGTACTACCGGCCGTTACCGGTGTTCAGGCGTGCGGTAGAGCAACAGGACTGGTCAGTGGCAAGCGATGCACTGAGCCGCATACGTCATATCGTCGGTGTGAATCTGGTGCTTGGGCTGCTGCTCGTGGCCTACGTCACGGGTAGCCGCTACTCGTGAAGTTTCAACGATCAAATCGACCGTTATGACAGAAAAGCGTGTTTGTCAAGTTGGCTTTCAGTTTGGTTTAAGGCTCGCCGCGTAAGATCTATGACGAAGGCGCGGCTCGCAAGATGTCCAGCGTAAGGCGGCTGGCGTGATCTCTGGCGTATGCCGATTGGTTTTGTGACTAAAACGATCCGGAAAAGCACCGACATGCAACTGAATCAGAAGTCAGATCCGTCCGACGCACTACTGCTTGCGCCACTGGCCGAGGAAATTACCTACGGTGCCACGCTCGACATCCGCAATGTGGAGCATGAAATCACCGAATTGATGGTTCGCAGGGCGTGTGATCAGATGGACGAGGAACAGCAATTTCCGTTCTGCTCCAAAGATCAGGACAAGGCCGTAGTTTCGAGAATGCGGCGGGCAGGTTAGGCAAATCACCTTCGGAAAGTAGCCACTGGCCCGGCGCAGGTGAGACGCTGCGCCTGCGGGCTTTGAGCGCGCGAACGGCGGCCGATCAGTTGACCAGCTGATTCATCTCGAAGATGGGCATCAGGATCCCCAGCACGATAGTCAGAACCACACCGCCCATGATCAGGATGACGACAGGTTCGAACAGGCCCAGGAAGGTCGACATTACCGAGTTCAGCTCGCGCTCCTGGTGGGTCGCGGCCTTGTCGAGCATGGTATCCAGTTGCCCGGAGGCTTCGCCACTTGCGATCAGGTGTAACAGCATCGGCGGGAAGAATCCTGAACGCTCCAACGAGCCGCTGAGCGACGAACCCTCCCTGACCTGAGCCGCAGCGGTATCCACCGCCTTTCGCATCGGGCGGTTGGTGATGACCTGCGCTGCGATATCCAGCGCTTCGAGCACCGGCACGCCACTGGCGGCTAGGATGCTCAAGGTCTGCGCAAATTGCGCCGTGTTGAAACCGCGAATCAGGCGTGACATCAACGGTATGCGCAGCAGCAACGAGTGCACTCTGTGCTTGAACCCGTCATTGTTCATGCCTCGCTTGAACAGCACCACACCCACGAACACGGTGCCTGCCACCACCAGACCCCATTCACGTACGAACGCACTGCTGGCCAACAGGATCTGGGTGAGCTGTGGCAGCTCCTGCCCCATCCCTTCGAATACCTGCACTACCTGCGGTACCACGTAGGCGAGCAGGAAAGACACGATCAGTATCGATGCAACGACGAGCATCGATGGATAGATCAACGCCTTCTTGATGGTCGCGTTGGCAACCTGCCGCTCTTCGGTATAGTCAGCCAGCCGCTCGAGTACCGCGTCCAGATGCCCCGACTGCTCGCCTGCCGATACGGTGGCCTGATAGATCTCCGGGAACACCTTGGGGTAGTCCTTCAGGGCGGCCGCGAACGAATGCCCCTCGAGAACCTTGGAGCGCACCGAGAGAATCAGCGACTGTATGCGTTGCTTCTCCGTCTGGCGGCTGACCGCAGACAGCGCCTCCTCGAGCGGCGTGCCGGCAGCTACCAGAGTGGCTATCTGTCGAGTCAGCAACGCCAGGTCGTTGGTCTTGATACCACCGCGAAAGGTCGGCGCAGTGGCCTTCGTGCCCTTGGCGGAATTGGCCCTGACACGGCCATTGGACTCATCGATCTGCAGCGGCGTAAGACTTTGCTGACGCAGCAGAGAACGCGCGAGTCTGGCCGTATCGGCCTCGAGAACTCCCTTCTTTTCGCGACCGCGCGCGTCCAGTGCTATGTAATCGTAGGCAGCCATCAGCCTTCGCGCGTCACGCGCAGCACTTCTTCGAGCGAAGTCTTTCCTGCCAGGACCAGCCGAATGCCGTCATCATTGATCCCGGGGCCACGCGTGCGAGCATAGCGTTCCATTTCCTGTTCCGAACGGCCATCGTGAATCATGGTGCGCATCGTTTCATCGACTTCGACTACTTCGTAGATACCGGTACGGCCCGTGTAGCCGGTATGGTTGCACTTGTCGCAACCATGAGGTCCGTTGATCCCGGTCGCCATATCGGCAGTGGTGCGCAAGGTTCGTAGCTCCGCTTCGCTGGGCTGATGAGGGCGTCTGCAGTTTGGGCAAAGGATGCGGACCAGTCGCTGTGCGACCAGGCCGACCAGGCTCGATGACAGAAGAAACGGCTCGATGCCCATGTCGCGCAAGCGTGTGACCGCACCGACGGCGGTATTGGTGTGCAGGGTAGAGAGCACGAGGTGACCGGTAAGACTCGCCTGTACGGCAATCTCGGCGGTTTCCACGTCGCGTATCTCACCGACCATCACGATGTCCGGATCCTGCCGCAGGATCGCACGCAGACCGCGCGCGAAATCCAGCTCCACCTTGTTGTTGACCTGCGTCTGACCGATACCATCGAGGTAATACTCGATCGGGTCTTCCACGGTCAGAATCGAGAATTTCGACGTGTTCAGACGTGTGAGCGCAGCATAGAGCGTGGTTGTCTTACCCGAACCGGTAGGCCCCGTGACCAGTACGATGCCGTGTGACAGCGAAAGCTGCCGTTTCAAGCTGGTGAACGCCTGTTCCGGCATGCCCAGGCTTTCCAGGTCGAGCCTGCCGGCTTGCTTGTCGAGCAATCGCAGCACCACGCGTTCTCCATGCCCGGAGGGCAGGGTGGACACCCGAATGTCCACCGGCCTGCCGGCAACGCGCAACGAGATGCGTCCGTCCTGCGGCAGACGTCGCTCCGCGATGTCCAGACGTGCCATGACCTTCAGTCGTGAGATGATCAACGGCGCGATGGCCCGCGGGCGGTTCGAGCAGCCGTTGCATCACACCGTCCACCCGGTAACGCACCAGCAGTCGCTTTTCGAACGGTTCGATGTGTACGTCCGACGCCTGCTTGCGCACCGCTTCGGACAGCATCGCGTTGATGAGGCGGATCACCGGTGCGTCGTCGGTCGACTCGAGTAGGTCCTCCGGCTCCGGGCAGGGCCTCGGCCAGTTGCTCCAGGTTCAGTTCGTCGCCGAAATCGTCCATGATGTCGACCGCACCACTGGTTTCGCCCTCGTAGTGTCGGGTGAGCCTCGCATCGAAATCATCGGCCGTGACCGCTTCGAGAGTCATCGGCTGAGGAGCCTTGCGCCGCGCTTCGGCAAAGGCCAGCATCGGTACCCGCTGGGCCGGTACACCAGCTTGAGGCCGCCGAACTCATCTTTTTTCGATCAGCACGCCATGTCGCTTGGCGAACGTGTAGGGCAGGTCAGAGAACGGCAGGGCGGCGGAGGGTGTGCCCGGCTTGGGCTCCTCCGGCATCACCGTTTCCGTGGTCAGTAACGCCAGTGCCTCGGCGTCGAGCATCGCATCCGTGTCGTCGGTTCCCAATGAAATCGGAAGGTGAAGCAGCCACGTGAATGATCCGGGGGTTGGTGAAGCGGGTTTCCCGTAAGTTACCCGCGGTTGTCTAGCCAGTACGCAAGGAGAGGCTCACCGGTTCGAGCCTCGAATGTCGACGTCACTGTCGAGCCGGTTCGGGTTGTTCGCGGCAGGTACACCTTCTTCGTTGCCTGCCGGCATATCCATTTCGTCAGCCAGTTCGTTCTCCTCGCCAAGTGGTGCCGCCTCGACGGTGGCATTGTCCGAAGGGGCTACACGGTCGATCAAAGACGATTCGCCGGAACTCGGCACGATCGTGTTCAAGGCCTCCTTGTCGCCCCTCCACCTTTTTTGTCATCGAGATACAGATGGAGTTCCGGCAGGGCCGGCAACGGCTCTTCGTTGAACCGTTCCTCATCGAAGAGACCCAGCTGTTGGTCACGAATCTGGTCGTACTTCGCGCGGCTGAAGAAATTCGCACTTTCCGGATCTCGCAGTATCTGCGGGTGCCAGGAATACCATCAGGTTACGCTTTTCCTTGGTCGCGGTGCGGGTAACGGAACAGACCACCGTAGCAGCGGCAGGTCTCCCAGGAACGGAACCTTGTCGCGACTGTCGCCGATCTTGTCGTCGATCAGGCCACCGAGTACCAGTTGTCTGTCCGTCTTCGATGAGAACGGGTAGTCTTGATGGAGCGTGTGTGTGGTCACGATGTCGGAAGCGCCGCTGACCGCGCTCGGGCGCCACATCGGATACTTCCTGCTCGATCTCCATGCGGATGTTGTCGCCCTCGTTGATCTGCGGTTTCACCTTCAAGGTGATACCCACATCCTGGCGCTCGATGGTCTGGAAGGGGTTGTCATTCGACGAGGACAGTTGCGTACCTGTCACGAAGGGCACGTTCTGCCCCACGGTGATCTCGGCTTCCTGGTTGTCCATGGTCACCAATGACGGAGTGGATAGGATGTTGTTGTCTGCATCGGTGGCGATGGCGGACAGCAGGAATCCGAAATCCACACCGCCGGTGCCGAAACGCCCGAGCGCCAACGACAACCCGGTTCCCAGTTGGGCACCGGCACCACCGTTCTCCACGGCAAAGGCCGTGGCCGCCAGCTCCTGCGTGGCCCCGCCGAGATTGGTGTAGGCAGCCGGCCGGTTGCTGCTGGTGCCGTCGACCGCCCAGTTCACACCCAGCTCACTGGTGTTGTTCTCGGAGAGGTCGGCAATGATGGCCTCCACAAGCACCTGGGCCCGGCGAATGTCGAGCTGCTCGATCACGGCGAGAATGCTGCGCATTTCATCCGGTGGCGCGGTGATGATCAGAGCATTGGTATCTTCATCGGCCTGGATATCGATGTTGGGTGTTCCGGCGTCTTCCCCGGAGCGCCGAATGATGGATGCGGTGGGTGCCGACTCCGTCGGTGCCTGAAGGATACCGTTGGAATCCACCGTAGGAGCGCCCCCGCCCCCTTCCGATTGACCGCCCTCGTCACCGCCCCCGCCGCCGGTACCGATTTCGGCCTGGCCTGCCGAAACACCTGTCAGCACTTCGAGAAGATCGACGGCGCTGGCATACCGCAGGTAGACGACGCGTGTGTTGCCGCCGGATTCAACCGATGTATCGAGTTTTTCGATCAGTTCGCGGGTGCGCTTTCGCGATGCGCTGTCGCCGCTGAGCAGGATGCTGTTGGTTCGCTCATCGGGTGCGAACCGCAACGCACCGGTGGACCCCCCCGACTGAGCAACGTTCGATTGGATTGATTGCAGGATGCTGATGACCTCGCGCGAGGAGGCATGCTGCAGCTGTACCACCTCCACTTCCTCGCTGTCGGGTCGATCGATGTCCGCGATGATGTCGGTAAGGCGCTGGATGTTCGAGGAGCGGTCAGTGATGATCAGGGTGTTGGTGGCCGCATAGGCGGCCAGATGCCCCTGCTGAGGTACCAGGGGCCGTAGAATCGGCACCAGCTGAGCGGCCGGTACGTTTTCCACCTTGATCACCTGGGTGACGAGTTGGTCACCCTCGCGTGAATCCCGCTCGTAGGCGGGAACAGGGCCCTGCTTGGCGTTCACATCCGGCACGATCTTGATCAGATCGCCGCTTGGGACGGCCGCGAAACCATGCACCTGCAACACCGACAGGAACGTCTGGTAAAGCTCCGCCTCGCTCAGTGGTTCAGCCGAGATCACCGTGACGCGCGCCTTCACTCGCGGATCCACCACGAAGTTCCTGCCGGTCTGCCGAGACACGGTCTGAATCAGCGAGCTGATATCAGCATTCTTCAGGTTGAGGGTGAAGCTGCCATCCTGATTCTGCACTTGATCCTGCGCCTGAGCCTGAGACACGGCGAGCAGCGAAAGCAGGGTAAAGGCCGCGACCATCACTATGGCGGACAACGCTCGCGACGGAAACCCGCCGACGAACCGACGCTGGCTTGAGGTGATCAGGGGCAGGGAAATCGATGAATGCACGTCAGTGTGGCCTTTTTTTTCGGTCTTGCGGTATGAAGGGTCAGAGTCTGGCATCTATGGTTCTTCGCAGTGATGATGACGTGTTCTGCGCGTTGTCACCAGTCCGAGAGGCCACGCAAAGCTATTGGGCCAGCGAGATCGACAACGGCACTTCCACGCCATCGCGGAGCACCACCACTTCAAGGTTGTCTGCTTTCACCGCATTACGCAACGCGCGGATTCCCTGCTTCTGACTGTTGAGCTGGATGTTGTTGACGCGAGTCAGCACGTCGCCTGCCACGATACCCTGTGACTCGAGAATTTCAGGGTTTTGTTTGGGAGTGATACGGTACCCCATCAGCTTGCCATTTTCCTGATAGGGCTCGGCTGCCACCACCCGGCCCAGCAAGGATGGGTTGCGTGCGAGGGTGTCCCTCAAGGCGCCGGGGGTGGCCGGCAAGGTCACGGGCTGGCTGAAGTCCTGGTTGCTGGAGGCCGTTTGCGTGGAGGCGGGCATGGCGGCGGTCGCAGGCCCTGCCGATGCTGCCTCGGCAACCGATGAGCGGGAGTCTACCGGCAGGCGAAGTATTTCCTCGCGGCCCTGGTTGTCGAGTACGACGTAGTCGGAATACACACGTTTCAGTCGCGTCTCCCCGCTGACCTTGTCGCCGACGCCGTAGGCAGACTGCTCGGCGGAACCCGCACTGATGATCGCGATGGCTCTTTCCTGAGGCTCGTAGGCAAGCACACCGGCGAGCTGCAGGTTCAACCGTGTTTCGACCGCAGGCTCTGCCTTCGGCGCCTCCACCGGCGCTGCCGGATTGCCGAACAGGTGAAACGAGGCGATTCGCTCGCTCAGCGACAGCGGGTCGGGAGCCGTATCCGCAGTGCCACCGCCTGTGTCCACCGTCGAGGTATCGACGTCGAAGTTCTGCGGCAGCAGCTTGACCGTCACAGTAGCCAAGGCGATACCTATGAGCACCACGAGCACCGCGTTCACCCACCGGGGCAAGCGACCTATGGGGTTGGAAAAAGGGGACTCGAATGTTGCACTCATCGCCATCGGGGGACACTCCACATCATCTTGTCGGTTCACGGCAGCGGGCAGGCTGACTTTAGGTTCGATGTTCTGAACCCAGGGCAGTTGACCCATAGGCCGACCCCGCAACCTAATCCTCAGACAAGTTTGACGCCACATATGGCGTTTGGTTGCGAAACTCTTGCTGAAGGAGCGCTGCAGCGGGCAAACACTGGTTTCGACGCATACAGGCACTGGCAGGCACTGGTTGCGTATCGAAACAGGTTCGATCAGGCTTCGAGTGGATTATCGTTCAAATTAACGTTGACGCGTCGATATTCTCCATATCGTCAAGTTTGGCGTCAAGGTCATGACGGCTCGGCCGTACGGGCGATCCGGCTGCGGTGGCACGATCGCCTGCTGACCATCGCCCGTTGACCAGCGAGGGTTGCCGGGCCCTGAACAATCACCTCCGGCAGAATCTGCCGGCCGGGATGATGCCAGATCCGTACAGCCTGCGCCGTTTTCTCCGAAAGCGTCAGACCATGTCTTTGAGGTTCTTCAGCGGCAGCACCTTCACCACCTTGCGTGCCGGCTTCGCCTTGAACACCGCTTCTTCTCCGGTGAACGGGTTGATTCCCTTGCGCGCCTTGGTGGCGGGTTTCTTCACTACTCTTATCTTCATCAGACCGGGAACGCTGAACGTGCCCGGGCCACGCGGCTTGAGGTTGTTCTGGATCAGGCCGTTCAGGGCGTCGAAAACGGAAACTACATCCTTGCGAGCCAGTTCGGTGGTCTCGGCAATGGACGCGATGATCTCTGTCTTGGTGGGTGGCTTGCCGCCTGTGCCCGCAGCGACTTTCTTGGCAGCCGTCTTCTTGGCGGCCGCCTTCTTCGCCGGTGCCTTCTTGGCTACAGTTTTCTTCGCAACTGCTTTCTTCTTGGAGGCCTGTTTCTTCGCCGCCATAAGTCCAATCCTCGTTCAGGCCCGATGAGGAGCCCGGTTGCAGTGAACGCCCCTGATGGCCACTTCGTTGAAGTGTTGATCCGGGCATCGATCTTTCTCTGGTACACCGATGGTCCTTCGACGTCATGACTCGGAACTTGAGAAGTTCGAAACTCTGAACTTTGGAATTCAAGACGTCGAAGGACCAGCAGAAGCGGGCGCAAGTTAACACATCCACTTGCACTCACCTAGGCATTTATAGCCTTGCGTAGCCAGAAAACACTGTATTCGCAGCGTTCGAGGGTTATAGGGTGTTAAATCTACCTATATTTGCAGTGTTTGACCCTCAGGCCAGCAAAAGATTGGCCAGCGTGCCGACGACGAACATCTGCAATGCGAACAGACCGATGATCGCAACCAGAACCGAAAGATCAAAGCCACCCATGGGGGGAACGAAGCGGCGTACCGGATCGAGCACAGGCTGCGTGATTGCACTGAGCAGACCCTG
>CBDCAW010000095.1:0-22430 GCA_965214025.1 Granulosicoccaceae bacterium | reverse complement strand
TGGCAGGGTCTTTCCGAACCTGGGCAATTTCAGTACTCCGGATCTGGGTTTCATGGCGTGACAATCGTTTTCACCATGGCGTGAAGTGACGCCCTCGCTCTGGCGGGCTCAGCGCTGCTTGTTTGCGACCGGGCTCAGCGGAGAGGTGCGGGAGCAGCTGCCGCACGCCGGGTGCGCACATCCAGTTTCCCCGTCAAGGTCCGGTGCACCGGGCACCGGTCGGCAATTTCCATCAGCCGTTCACGCATCGACTCATCGAGATCGCCCACCAGTTCGATATCCCGTTCGATCACGTCAAGTTGCAGGGGCTTTTCGTCACAGCCTTCGCAATCATCATGATGCTCGCGGGAATGGCGCAAGGTGATGCGGGCATTTTCGAGGGGCCACCGCTTTCGAGCGGCGTACATCCGTAGCGTCATCGCGGTACAGGTGCCCACCGATGCCAGCAGGTGTTCATAGGGATCGGGGCCGCTATCCGCACCGCCTACCCGCCGTGGCTCATCCGCCAGCCAGCGGTGTGTGTCGCTGTACACGTCGAGCATGAAGGCATGGTTGCGTTCGCGGATGGCGACCTCACCCGCTGAGACACGGGGACGAGTCGGCACCACGGGAACGTCGATGAAGCGGCTGGCCCAGGGTGCGATCAGACTCGCGACATACTCGGCGTCGCTGGCACGGGTTAGCAGGTGGTCGGCGTCATCGAGGCTGATGAAGCTCTTGGGATGCATTGCGGCCCGGTAGATCGATTCGGCCTGATTGATCGAGACGACGGTGTCCACCGGGGAGTGCATGATCATCAGGGCGGCATCGAGACTTGCAAGATGCTCCACCGACGTGTTGCGGATGTCGTCCAGGAACTGGCGCTTGATCGTGAAAGGGCGCCCGGCAAGACTGACCTCGGCCTTGCCGTCCTGTTCGATGGTGTCGATGTCGCAACCGAATTGCTTCGCGACGTGAGTGGCATCGGCGGGTGCGCCGATCGTGATCACCCCTCTGCATTCGGGTACGGCATGGGCAGCCTTGAGCACGGCGGTACCGCCCAGGCTGTGGCCGATCAACAGCGAGGCCGGGCGGCCTTCCTCGCGCAGAAACGCAGCCGCAGCCACGAGATCGTCGATGTTGGAGGAGAAATTGGTGTTGGCGAAATCTCCTTCGCTGCTGCCGAGCCCGGTGAAGTCGAATCGCAGCACGGCGATACCGCGTTTCACCAGTTCACGGGCGATACGCGAGGCAGCGGACACATCCTTGCCGCACGTGAAGCAGTGGGCGAACAGTGCGGTGGCCAGCGGACTGCCATCCGGTAGCTCCAGCAAGCCGGCGAGGGATGTGCCGGCGGAGCCGTTGAAGGTGACTTTCTGCCGATTGGCCATGGGTTGCTCTCGGGTTTTACACTGGTGAACCGTGACGCCCGAGAGATTCAAACAGCGGAAGCTCCGGAGGGTCAACCGTCACACGGGCTGTAGCTGAAGCGGGCTCAAGCTACAGCAGGTCGTCCTGCTTCAAGATCTTGCGAATCGCCGGCATCACATGCTCCACTAGCAGGGGTTGGGCCTCGGCCGTCGGGTGGATGCCGTCCTGCTGAAACATCGCGCGATCTTCGGCGATGGGCTCGAGCATGAACGGCACCAGTTCGGCGCCGGTCTCGTCGGCAGCCTTCGTGAAGGCTTCACCGAACTGCCGGGTGTAGGCGGCACCGTAATTCGACGGAATCATCATACCCAGCAACAACACCTGTGCGCCAGCGTTCTGACCAGCCTCGGCCATCGCCTCGAGGTTGCCCTGCATCTGCTTTGGCTGGTAGCCGCGCAAGCCGTCGTTGCCACCCAGTTCGATGATGAGCAGATCCGGGGAGAAGCGCTCCAGTGCCGCGTCGATCCGCTGCTTGCCACCGGCAGTGGTGTCGCCACTGATGCTGGCATTGACGAACTCTATGTCGTTGATTTCGTTTCTCAGCTCCTCCTCGGCGAGGGCCACCCAGCCGGTTTCCTCGTTCAGGCCGTAGGCAGCGCTGATGCTGTCACCTACCACGAGCACGGTGTAGGCGTGAGCCGTCGTCACGCTTATGAAGGCAAGGCACAAGGCAGGGAGCAACTTTTTGAGGAACAGGCGTCGTATGAATAGCATGGCTTGTCTGTTACGAAGAAAGGCCCATTATGTTTCAGCTGGGCACGTAGAGGTAGGGAACGTTGAAAACATGACTCGGGCAAGATTGCCACGGTGCTTTACGAAGTCCGAAGGGTGACGGGGCAACCGCAGGGCAACCCATGAAGATCCAGACAGGAGGCCGATGAACAAGATGAGTGACCCGACCGGTGCTGCACAGCCTGCCGAGACTGTTTCGGCAGGAGCACCGGATGCCGTGTTGGAGGCGCTGGGCATCGCCAAGAACGTCACCGCTCCAGACGGCGACAACCTGACGATTCTGCACGCCCTGGATGTGAGGGTATCCGCTGGGGAAGCCGTGGCGATCGTCGGTCCTTCCGGGTCGGGCAAGTCGACCTTGCTGGGTATTCTGGCCGGGCTCGACCTGCCGAGCGATGGCACGGTGCACATGCTCGGCGAGTCGCTGTCGGCACTGAACGAGGACGAACGAGCACGCTTGCGTGCCGGGCAGGTAGGTTTCGTGTTTCAGTCCTTTCAGCTGCTGCCGGGCCTGTCGGCGCTGGAGAACGTCATGCTTCCACTGGAACTGGCCGGTGGCGAAGGTGCAGCTTCACGCGCGGAAGCCATGCTGGAGCAGGTCGGCCTTGGGCATCGTGCACGGCATCTGCCGCTGCAGCTGTCGGGGGGAGAACAGCAGCGTGTGGCTCTGGCCCGGGCGTTCGTGTCGCGACCGCGGCTGCTGTTCGCGGATGAGCCCACCGGTAACCTCGATGGTGAAACGGGCCACCGGGTCACCGATCTGATGTTTTCACTGCGCGAGCAGCTCGGTTCGGCGCTGGTACTGGTCACGCACGACGAACGGCTCGCGGCCCGCTGTGATCGGCGATTACTGATGGACGGCGGCAGGCTTACACAGGCATGACGGCTGCGCTGCAATTTAGATTCGCCCTGCGTTCGCTGACGCGCGACGTGCGTGCCGGTGAGCTCAGGGTGCTGGCGCTGGCGCTGATCGTCGCGGTGGCGTCGGTCACGGCCGTGGGTTTCTTCACCGATCGTGTGGGGGCGCGCGATGGAGCGGCAGGCGGCGGATGTACTGGCCGCCGATCTGCTGGCGTCATCCGGTATGAAACTGCCGGCTTCGATCGCCGAGGAGGCGGCTGCCAACGATCTGCAATATGCCGAGCATGTCCGTTTTCCCAGTGTGGTCGTCAACGACGCGGATGAGTCGCAGCTGGTGGCGGTCAAGGCGTTCGCGGGCAACTACCCGCTGCGCGGTGAGTTGCAGCTGACGACGCTCGACACCCCGGACGTACCTGCACCGATGGACCGCCCTTCGCCCGGCGCTGCGTGGGTGGACGTTCAATTGAAGAATGTGCTCGATCTGAAGCAGGGTGACAGCATCACCCTCGGGGCGCGAGAATTCACGGTCGAGCGGCTGATCCTGTACGAACCGGACCGTGGCAGCAACGTGTTCGAACTGGCACCCCGAGTGATGCTCGGTATGGATGATCTGGAATCCGCAGAACTGCTGGGTCCGGGAAGTCGAGCGCGGTTCTCGGCGCTGATGGCCGGTGAACGTGATCAGCTCGATTCGATGCGTGACTGGTTCGAGGAGGAACTGGTAGAAGAGGTCTGGTTGCAGAGCGTGAACGATGGCAGCCCGCAGATGCAACGTGCCCTGAATCAGGCACAGCGTTTCCTGGGCCTGGCCTCGGTGGTCACCGTACTGCTCGCCGGCGCGGCCATAGCGCTTGCCGTGCGCTTCTTCGCCCTGCGTCAGGCCGATGCCAGCGCCGTGATGCGTACCCTGGGGGCGAGCCGACGCGAAGTCATCGTATGGCTGGTGTTGCGGCTGTCGCTGGTGGCGATCAGCGCGGCGCTGCTGGGCATCGTGATCGGCTGGTTCGCACAGCTTGTGCTGGCCAACCTGCTGAGCGAGTGGTTCGAGCTGGCGCTGCCGGCGCCCGGGTTGAAAGCGCCGCTGACCGGCGCGCTCACCGCGTTCGTCGCGTTGGCGGGGTTCGGTCTGCTGCCGGTGATCCGGGCGGGCCGGGTATCGGTGATGCGTGTGTTGCAGAGAGACTATACGAGCATGGACACCAGCGCGGTGCTGGCCGGCCTGTTCGGTATCGGCGCGACTTTTCTCGTGGTCTTTCTCCTCTCGCGCGATCTGAAGCTCAGCGCCATCGTGGTGCTCGGTGTCGTCGCGATGCTGCTGGTATTCGCCTCTTTCGGGCGCCTGATCATCGCCGGTGTACGCCGGCTCGCGGGCGGACGATACCGCCTGGCAGTGGCAGGCCTGCAGCGGCGTGCCGGTAGCAGCGTGATACAGCTGGCGGCGTTCGGCATGGGCATCATGGCACTGTTGCTGATCGCACTGGTACGAGTGGATATCCTGTCCACATGGGAGCGGGAACTGCCGGACGATGCGCCGAACGTGTTCGTCGTGAACATACAGCCGGATCAGGCCGATGCGTTCGGTGCGCGTCTGCGTGGGCAAGGTATCGAGACTCAGGGCATCTACCCGATGGTACGTGCCCGCGTGGTTGCTCATGATGGCGAGACGATCGAAAGTGGCGAGCGTGGCGGGGAGGGCGGATATCGGCGGCGTGAACACAACATCTCCTCGTCCGAAACGCTGCCGCCCAGCAACGAGATCATCGAAGGCGAGTGGTGGGCCAGCGATGGCAGTGCACCGCCAAGCCTGTCCCTCGAACAGGATTTCGCCGAGAACAACGGTTTCGAGGTGGGCGATACGCTGACCTTCAAGGCGGCCGGAGTAGAGAAGGAGGCCGTGATCGCGAACATCCGCAAGGTGGATTGGGAATCGTTCCAGGTGAACTTTTTCATTCTCGCTTCGGCCTCGGCACTCGAGGGTCTGCCGTCCACCTATGTCACCAGCTTTCATATCGAGGAAGACTTCGCCTCTGCCACCACCGGTTGGGTGCGTGAGTTCCCCGGTATCGCCACGCTCGATGTCGGTGCCATCCTCGGCCGGGTCAAGGCCTTGATGGATCGCGCGTCCATGGCCGTCGAATACGTTTTCCTGTTCACGCTGCTGGCGGGTGTGTGCGTATTGCTGGCTGCGGTGCAGAGCAGCCAGGGTGAACGCATTCGTGAATCGGCCCTGCTGCGCGCGCTGGGTGCCTCTCACGAGCAGGTACGGCGTGCCGTGCTTGCAGAGTTTGCGATACTTGGCGGAATAGCAGGCTTTCTGGCTGCGCTGTTCGCCACCCTGGTGGCCTGGGGGCTGAGCCGTTTCGTCTTCGACCTGCCGTTCAGCTTCAATGTGTGGCTCTGGCTGCTCGGCTTCGTCGGTGGTGCGATCGGTATCAGCATCGCAGGCTATCTGGCTACACGCAGCGTACTGCATACTCCACCCGTGGTAGCCTTACGATACGGCGGGTGAGGGAGGTTCGTTTGAGCACATGAGACACACCTTCAGTGCTGATGAGGTCGCACTCTCTACCCATGAGGGTGCTGTCGGTGTACTGGCCGCACACTGCACCAGAACGCAATCCCTGTCCCTACGTCGTGCAATAGACCTGCATTTCGAATTGCCGCCACGTGCCAGCATCTACCCGAATGCCCTGCATGTGGCGGCACAGCTGAAATACATGCACGCGGACGTGGCGACACTGATCGCCGCCATCCTCGGTACCGATACCGCAGGGGTTGCGTACCCCGAAGATTTCCTGCGTGAAAACTTCGGTCAGGAAATCGCGCGGCTGACCACCGAGGTACGCTGGCTCAACAAGCTGTCGGTCGGCACCAGTGCCCAGATCGCGGCACGGGTTGGGCGGGATCAGGCTGAAGTGCTGCGGCGCATGGTGCTTACCATGGTCAACGACATTCGGGTCGTCCTGGTGAAACTGGCATTCCGAACGCAGCGACTTTACGCGCTGGCGAGGACGGATTGGCCCGGCCGCGAGGAGATCGCCCGCGAGACCATGACGATCTATGCGCCGCTGGCCAACAGGCTGGGTCTGGGGCAGTTGAAGTGGGAGCTCGAAGACATGGCGTACCGTATCGTGGAGCCCGAGGCATACAAGCATATCGCCTGTTCGCTGGAGGAAAATCGTGCAGCGCGCGAATCCTACATCCGCGACTTCGTCAATGCACTGACCGAGCGCATCAAACCGGCCGGGGTGACGAGCGCCTCGGTGTTCGGTCGGCCGAAGCACATCTACAGCATTGCCCGCAAGATGCAGAAGAAGCGGGTGGAATTTGCCGAGCTGTTCGACGTCCGCGCTGTGCGCGTGCTGGTAGACGACGTGCAGCAGTGCTACGCGGTACTCGGTATCGTGCACAGCAGCTGGCAACCGATCGGTCGTGAATTCGACGACTATATCGCCAACCCGAAAGACAACGGCTACCGGTCGTTGCACACTGCGGTGATCGGCCCGGCCGGCAAGCCGGTGGAAGTGCAGATCCGTACCCGCACCATGGATGATCACGCCGAGAACGGCGTTGCCGCTCACTGGGCCTACAAGGAAGGCGGCGCGATCGATGAAAAGCTGCAGCACAGCATCAGCCTGTTCCGCCAGTTGCTGGAGGACAATGCCGACGACGAGCAGCTCATCGAGGGCTTTTCGCAGCAAGTAGACGTCCGGCGTGTCTATGCCTTCACGCCCAAGGGCGAGGTCATCGATCTGGTAGCCGGCTCCACACCGCTCGACTTCGCCTATCACGTGCACAGTGAGATCGGTCATCGCTGCCGTGGTGCGAAGATCAACGGCAGCATCGTGCCACTGACCTACCTGCTGCAGAACGGCGATCGCGTCGAGGTGCTGACCACGCGCGAACCGGCGCCGAGTCGCGAATGGCTGAACCGGTCGTTGGGTTACCTGAACAGTGGCCGGGCTCGCTCCAAGGTGCGGGCCTGGTTCAATACCCAGGATCAGGCACAAAATCAGAGTGACGGGCGGGCGATTCTGGAACGTGAACTGAAGAGGTTGAAAGCCTCGGCCGTGTCTGCCGAGCAGATCGCCGAGCGGTTGAAGTATCGCTCGCTAACCGAGCTGTACACCGCGATCGGCCGCAATGATGTCTCTGTGCGGCAGGTGGCGGGTGTGGTCGATCACCTGGTGGAGCCTGCGGTCAGGCCGGTACCTGATCCAGTCTCGAGGCCGAAGCCGCGCGGTGCGCAGACTGCGCTTGCACCGGATGCCGTACGCGTACGCGGCGTGGGCAAGCTGCTGACTCAGATTGCAGTATGCTGCAAGCCCGTCCCTTACGACGATATCGTGGGCTACATCACTAAAGGCAAGGGCGTCACCATTCATCGGGCCGATTGCAGCAACATCCTCAGCTTGCGCGAGTTCGAGCGCGAACGCCTGATCTCGGTAGATTGGGGTGATGACCAGAGCAAGCGCTATGAGGTCGAGATCCAGATCATCGCCTACGATCGGCAGGGTCTGTTGCGCGATGTGTCTGCGGTGATGTCGAATCATGATGTCGATGTGATCGGCGTCAATACCCGCAGCAACAGCGAGGACCAGACTGCGGACATGAAGATCGACCTGAAGATATCGACGATGAGCGAGCTGGCGGATCTGATGGAGCAGATACGGCAGCTGCGCAACGTGCAGGAGGTGGAGCGGGTGTTGTAGGAACATCGACGGTTCCCCTCAACCGGTGAACAGGCTCATCGCGCAGGCCGGTGATAACAGGCCAGATCGATCGGCGTCGTGACTACTGTCGAAAATTTCAGTGTGTCGACGAAATTTCCTGGGGAAGACCGGTTCCCGCGACCATCGTCACAGTGCCAGACACTTCACGGTCCGTCGGCAACGGCACTGCGCGGCCCGCCGACGTATAATCCGGTGCATGGCAGGCAACACATTTGGCAAGCTCTTCACGGTCACCACCTTTGGCGAGAGCCATGGCGAGGCGCTCGGGTGCATCATCGACGGCTGCCCTCCGGGCATACCACTGACACTGACCGATCTGCAGCGTGATCTTGACCGCCGCAAGCCCGGCCAGTCGCGCTATACCACGCAGCGGCGTGAATCCGACGAGGTGGAGATTCTGTCCGGCGTGTTCGAGAACAGGACCACCGGCACGCCGATCGGGCTCGTGATCCGCAACACGGACCAGCGATCGCGCGACTACGACAAGATCAAGGACCAGTTCCGCCCGGCGCACGCGGATTACACCTACCAGCAGAAGTACGGTTTTCGCGATTATCGCGGCGGTGGACGCTCATCGGCAAGGGAAACGGCCATGCGGGTCGCCGCCGGTGCTGTGGCTCGGCAGGTGCTGGCATGTGGCTTTGGCACACGTATCCGGGGTTATCTGTCTCAGCTTGGCCCCGTCGAGCTCGAGCGCAGCGGTTTCGACTGGGAAGAGATTCATCGGAACCCGTTCTTCTGGCCCAACGCCGCCCAGGTCGACGAGCTGGAGTCGTACATGAAGGCGCTCGGCAAGTCCGGTGATTCGATCGGCGCCAAGGTCATGGTCGAGGCCGATGGGGTGCCGCCAGGCTGGGGCGAACCGGTGTTCGATCGGCTGGATGCCGATCTGGCGCACGCGCTGATGAGCATCAATGCGGTGAAGGGTGTGGAGATCGGGGCCGGTTTCGCCAGTGTTTCGCAAACGGGCACGGAGCATCGAGACGAAATCACCCCCGAAGGGTTTCTGTCGAACAACGCCGGTGGCGTGCTCGGCGGCATTACCTCCGGCCAGCCGGTGACGGCGGCTCTGGCGCTGAAGCCGACGTCCAGCGTCCGGCTTTCCGGGCGCAGCGTGAACGTGCGAGGTGAAGCCATCGAAGTGGTTACCACCGGCCGTCATGATCCATGCGTCGGGATCCGCGCCACACCGATCGCGGAGGCGATGATGGCGCTGGTGCTGGTGGATCACGCGCTGCGTCATCGCGGGCAGAACGCCGAAGTACGCAGCACGACCCCCATCGTTCCGGGTATCGCGGGGTCGATCGATCATTGACGTTTGCGGTGTTTTTGCGTCAGCCTTTCAAGACCACTCGCGATCAAACTATCCAGGGCCTGTCGGCAGCGCGATTCGGGCACGATTCGGCAGATCTCCATCCCATTGATACAGAAAAAGCATGGCATACAAGGCAGAAGGCAAGGTCGTGAAGATCTTCGATACCGAACAGAAGACCGCTTCTTTCCAGGCGCGTGAATTCGTTATCGAGATACAGGACGGGCAATACCCGCAGATGGTGAAGTTTCAGCTCACACAGGACAAATGCACCCTGGTGGACGACTATCGCGAAGGCGACCAGATAGCGGTGGATTTCGACCTGCGTGGTCGGGAATGGAACGACAAGTACTTCACCAACCTGAACGCCTGGCGCATCGGCCGAGCCGGGGAGAGCGCCGACGACCAGGCACCGGCTGCCACTACCGGTAGCGCATCGGCTCCGGCATCTGCACCGGTATCGAACGCGCCGGACTTCGACGACGATATTCCGTTCTAGACAACGCCCCCGCCACGCCTGTCATCGATTGGCCCGGGGAAGTCATGGACCAATCGATGAGAGACCAAAGTTCATCGCTATCGTCGAATGACTCTCACTGGCGAAACATCACATCGAATTCCAGCTCGTATCCGTAGTGCGGCACCGTAATGCGATCGAAGTATCGCAGGCCCAGTTTTTCATAGAAAGTCAGCATGCCGGGACGGTATACCGACACGTGCACGATGATCGGATGAGGGCGGCTGAGCATGGCCTGCATCAGCTGACGTCCGATACCGAGATGACGGTAGGGCTCTACCACTTCCAGCAGTGTGACGAGGCGATGGTCATTGGCTTGTCGCAATGCACCGATGCCAACCGGTAGGCCGTCGATTCGCGCGGTCAGGGTCAATGCAGGGTCGTGATCTGTCAGGTCTCCGCTGGCCAGTAGCCGATCGATCAGCTCGTCGGCCGGTGCGGCACCGAGGTAGTCGGCATACTGAGAACGCCAGGAGCCTTCCAGTGCGGCGAGAAAGTCACGATCGTCTGCCCAGCCGGGGTCACCCGTCAGGGTCGCAGGCCCGGAGAGCGCAGCTGTCGTCAGCGCGAGTTCAGGTCGCGGTACCGTGCTGCGTGCTTGCCTCATCGAGCGCCTCCTACGTTGCCAGAGTATGTCTCGGTCCCAAGTTCCATGCCATCGCCGCAGGCGCGCGAACTGGCTGACAGCCCCCACAACATGTGACAGATGCCCAGAAAAGCCGATAGCGTCAATGCCGCCAGCTTGCCCACGCAGCTACGCGAGGCCGGCTATGTGGCCGATGAAACACTGCTTACCGGGCTGGAGTTGATGCTGGCCCTGCATCGGCCGCTGTTGCTGGAGGGCGAGGCTGGCGTGGGCAAGACGGAGGTGGCGAAGGTTCTGGCCCGGGTGCTCGACACGCGCCTGATCCGGTTGCAGTGTTACGAAGGGCTGGACGCAAGCGCCGCACTGTACGAATGGAATTATCAGCGCCAGCTGTTATCCATCAAGGCTCGTGAAAAAGACAAGGCCACGGCGGCCGAGGTGGAGGCACAGATCTTCTCCGAGGATTATCTGCTGCGTCGACCGTTGTTGCAGGCGTTGGGCGAGAAGCGGGCACCGGTACTGCTGATCGACGAGATCGATCGGGCCGATCAGGAATTCGAAGCCTACCTGCTGGAACTTCTGTCTGACTTCCAGATAACCATTCCGGAAATGGGTACGATCACCGCGGTGACCCGGCCGCACGTGATACTCACATCCAACGGTACGCGAGAGTTGTCGGATGCCTTGAGAAGACGCTGTCTGTACGGTTGGATCGACTACCCCAGTGCCGAGCGCGAAGTCGAGATATTGCGTCTGAAGATGCCGATGATCGAGGCGCGGCTCGCCGCTCAGATCGTGGGGTTCGTGCAGGAGCTGCGCAAGCAGGACCTGGACAAGAATCCGGGTATTGCCGAAACTCTGGATTGGGCAGCCGCGCTGCTGAACTACGAGATCGCCGACCTCCGGAAAGGTTTGCCGCGCTTGCAGAAGACGCTGATGTGCCTGATCAAGACGGCGCAGGATCAGCACGCGATCACGCCTGAGGTCGCGCGCACGTTGGCCGAACGGGCTCGTTGAGCAACGGACCCGGCGTGAAAAGCGGGCCCACCACCTGGCCGGATCATCGCCTGACGAGGAGGGTCACCGGCTTTACCCGTTTCCTGCGTGCGCACGACTTTACCGTCGGGCACGCCGATACGCAGGGCATGCTTGCCGTGCTCGGCAAGGGGTCGTTGGCCGATGCCGCAACGGTTCGACGGCGCTGGAAGGCTCTGACGGTGGGCAATCGTTCGCAATGGCAAGCCTTCGACGGCCTGTTCGACCGCTACTGGCTGTACAGCGATCGCGAGTGCTTCTTTGATCGATCCTCCGTACCGTCGGCAGCCACCGGCACGGCTGGCTCAACCGCGGGTTCGATACCCTGGAAACCGTTGCCGGACGCGCTCGGCGGTGATCAACAACCGTTCGAGGCGCCGGATGATTCCGGCGACGATTCTGCAGCACCGGATGAGGGTACTTCTTCGATGCTGCCGCCGGTGGGCTCGACGGACGACATCGACCCGGACGATGCCGGTACCGGTAAGTTGTTCGGTTCGAGCGACGATTATCGGCGCCGGGTGGATCTGCGCCATGTGGTGAACCCCGAGGAGATCCGTGCGGCTGAAAGGCAGGCACGGGAGCTGGCGGTTGCCATTCGCTACCGTCTGTCGCGGCGCTACGAGGCGCGTCAGCGCGGGCAGCAGCTCGACCTGCGCAAGACGCTGCGCGCCAACCTGTCGCACGGCGGTGAGCCGCTGACCCTGATCAGGCGCTCGCCACCGACGAAACCGGTGCGGATCGTCGTGTTTCTCGATATCTCGGGTTCCATGCAACACTACAGCCGCTTCTTCCTGCAGTTCATCAAAGGGCTGGTGAACGAGTGGTTCGATACCGATGCGTATCTTTTTCACACGCGCCTGATTCGGGCAACCGACGTGTTGCGTGACAAGGACGCAATGAAATCCATGTACAGATTGTCGCAGCTGGCTGAAGGATTCGGTGGGGGCACCAACCTGGCGAGAAGCCTGAAAAGCTTCAATCAGGAATACGCCAAGGTATCTCTTACATCACGCACCGTCGTCTTCATTCTCGGTGACGGTTACGACACCGGTGGCGCTGAGCGGCTCGCTGAGCAGTTGGCGCAGCTGAAACGCCGTGTGCGGCGCCTGGTGTGGCTGAATCCGTTGCTCGGCTGGGAAAACTACAGGCCGCAGAACGCTTCGATGAAGGCCGCCATTCCCTATCTCGATGGTTTCGCCGCGGCCAACACACTCGAATCCCTCGCCCGTATCGAGCCAATGCTTGCGCGTCTCTAGAGTCTTTCACGAGACCAATTTCGACGCCTTGCCTTGCCGCAATGCTCGACAGGCTGGCTGGACCCCCACCAGCGGGCTTATTCGTTATAGTGCAGGTTCAAGTCACCGATTCTCCGCCAATGAGCCAAAGCAGCGCCATCTCTCTGGAACTTCCGCTAGCCATACCGGCTAAGGTCGGTCGTGCCCGTTTCAATGGTTCACCCACTCGCCTGCGGGTTCTGCCATCGGTAGGCAAGCGCGAGCTGATCCTTCGTCATCGTCCTTCAAAACCGCTGCGGCGGCCACTGAGCGACGCGGAGGTGCTCGAGCACCAACGCTCGCTGGTTCAGCTCAAGGCAGAGGAATCGGCCTTGTTCAGTGTGGCCGGCCCCGGTACGGAAACACAGGCTGAGCCGACGTCTGAGGCAAGGCTGGCTGCCGAGGCCGTGCCAGCCTCCCCAACGGTGCAGGAAGCCGTTCGGGCTTCGGTTGTGGCCGCTCGTGCAGAACGGCAGGCGAATCCGGTAGCGCCACGTGATGAGGTGGTGTCTCGTGATGCGGGGGTATCTCGCGATGAAGATGAAGGGGTGTCTCGCGACGAGGTGGTGGCCCGTGATGCGGCGGTGTCTCGCGACGAGGTGGTGGCCCGTGATGCGGCGGTGTCTCGCGACGAGGTGGTGGCCCGTAATGCGGCGGTGTCTCGCGACGAGGTGGCAGCCCGTGATACGGCGGTGTCTCGTGATGAGGTGGTGGCCCGTGATCAGGTTGCACCTGCCGCTGAGCCCATCGTTGTCAATACTGCCTGGCGACGGGCTGCCCTGCCTGCCGGCGTCTTCGTGCTGGTGGCAGGAGTGGGTGCCTACATGCTGACCGGAACGTCGCCGCCCGAGGCTGTCGTGGCTGACACGACGGCCACCCCGGCCCTGCAGGCACAGTCGTCGACCGAGTCCGGTTCGACGGCCGCTGCATCCGAGCCTGCCAGCAGCAAGCAGGTCGTACGATGGAAGACGGCCGCAGACCGCTCCAGTGCCAAGGCCGAAGAGCTTTCGGTAGAGCTGGTGTTGCTCTCGAAGCAGAACAAGTCTCTGACGCGCAAGGTGGGCCTGCTCGAAGCGGAAACCCTCGACCTGCAGACCGAGCTTCTGGAGCGCGAACTCGATGTGGTATCGCTGACGGCTGAACTCGAAGACGTTACCGACCGGCGAACGATCTATAACATCACCAACCTGCCCATCGATGGCGGTCCTGCTCCGGCGTCTGCTGACGAAGAGGTCTACACACCGCCGCCGGTAGTGGAGACTACCATCGGAGTGGAAGAGCCGAGTGGCTACTCCACTGCCGGTCAGGCCATGAACGCCGGTAATCTGTGACGTCATAGGGATCGGCCGTGTATCGGGTTCGTAGTCCATCTTGCATCTCAGGGCGCTCCCCTTCAGTGTTCTGAGGTGAGGGGCCCTTCGCGTTGCGGTGTAGATGCACTGCCTCTCAGTCAGGGCCTACATCGGGCAAGGGTCATTGACCGTTGTCAGACTCGGGCAGCAGAGCGAGCAAAGCCTGTGCCGCCCGACTCAACGTACGCTGGCGTAATCGCACGCAGCCCAGGCGGCGCAACATCGTGAGCTCCGGTAGTGGCAGCGCGATGATGCTGTCATCCACCATACTCTCGGGCAGTGTGCTCCAGCCAAGCCCCACCGATACCATCATCTTGATCGTCTCCAGGTAGTTGGTTTCCAGTGAGGTATCGATGCGTAGCCCGAATGGCGCTAACGCATGCAACAGAATGTTGCGAGTGACGGTACCGCGGGCAGGCAATACTGCCGGGTAGGCAGCAAGTTCGCCTACGTGCAGGGCAGGTAGCGCTGCCTCCTTCACCCGCAGCGCGAGTGGATGATCGGGTGCACAGACGATTCGCAGCGGGTCGGGCCAGATCAGATCACACTGCAAACCCGGCTCGTCTCGCTCCGGCAGGGTCACGATAGCCACCTCCAACGAGCCATTGATGACCTGTTCGAAGGCCTGCTCCGAATCCATGAACAGCAGATCGAGTTCCACGTTCGAGTAAGCCTGCGTGTAGGCCTTCAGGATGGGTGGCAAGCGATGGATTCCCACATGATGACTGGTGCCGAGCCGCAGCCGCCCGCCGATCTGCTCGGACAGGCAGCGTATTTCCTCCCGGCTGGTGGCAATGTCGGCGAGGATGCGCCGCGCGCTGACCAGTAACCGTTCGCCACCTTCGGTGAGTGCCACGCTGCGGCCGAGACGGTCGAGTAGCCGTGCACCGACGTGCTCCTCGAGCGCTGCGATCCGCTTGCTTACAGCAGGCTGTGTCATGAAGAGCCGCTCGGCGGCTTGCGAGAACGAGCGGGCTTCTGCGACCGCCACGAAGGTGGCCAGGGACTGTGTATCCACGATGGGTATTCATATTCTTGAGTAGAATGCTTGCAATAGATAATATTCATTTGAGTTATCCAAGGCCAGCCGTTATCTTCGTCAGTCGCTGATACTGATGAAAGAGGCTCCGCTGCCATGGCTGGAAAAACGCTCTACGACAAGCTCTGGGATGCACACGTGGTGCGCCAGCAGGACGACGGTACCGTGCTGCTGTACATCGATCGTCACCTGGTTCACGAAGTGACCTCGCCGCAGGCTTTCGAAGGTCTGCAGCTGGCGGGGCGGAAGCCGTGGCGCACCAGCTCCATGCTCGCGGTGGCTGATCACAACGTGCCTACCACCAACCGGGCCGGCGGTATCGATGATCCGGTGTCGCGCCTGCAGGTGGATACCCTCGATGCCAACTGCGAAACCTACGGAGTCGTCGAATTCCGGATGAACGACGACCGCCAGGGTATCGTGCACGTGATCGGCCCCGAGCAAGGTGCCACGCTGCCCGGCATGACGGTTGTCTGCGGTGATTCCCACACCTCCACCCATGGCGCCTTCGGCGCACTGGCGTTCGGCATCGGCACCTCCGAGGTCGAACACGTCATGGCCACCCAGTGCCTGCTGCAGAAGAAGTCGAAGAACCTGCTGATCAGCGTCGACGGTGCCGTCGGCCCGGGCGTGACCGCGAAAGACATCGTGCTGGCGATCATCGGCCAGATCGGTACCGCCGGTGGCACGGGCTACACCATCGAGTTCGCTGGCGATGCGATTCGTGCGCTGTCGATGGAGGGCCGTATGACGGTGTGCAACATGTCGATCGAAGCAGGGGCCAGGGCTGGCATGGTGGCGGTGGACGACACTACCATCGACTACCTGGTTTCACGCCCGTTCGCACCGAGCGGTGAGATGCGCGTTCGTGCAATGGCCGCCTGGCGGCAGCTGGTCAGCGATGCCGATGCCGAGTTCGACAAGGTTGTGCACATCGACGCGGCCGGTATCGAGCCGCAGGTGTCCTGGGGTACGTCGCCTGAAATGGTGGCGGGTATCTCCGGTGCCGTACCGGATCCGGAAGCCGCCGAACATGCTTCGCGTTCGGAAGGCATGCGGCGGGCACTCGATTACATGGCTCTGACCCCTGCCACCCGGATGGGCGATATCAGGCTCGATCGTATCTTCATCGGCTCGTGCACGAATTCACGCATCGAAGACTTGCGGGCGGCGGCAGCGGTAATTCGCGATCGGCAGGTCGCAGGCAGCGTCAAGCAGGCCATGGTGGTACCGGGCTCGGGCCTGGTCAAGGCGCAGGCCGAAGCCGAAGGGCTGGACAAGCTCTTCATTGCCGCAGGTTTCGAATGGCGCGAGCCGGGCTGCTCGATGTGCCTGGCGATGAACGCCGATCGTCTCGAGCCCGGCGAGCGCTGTGCGTCCACCTCGAATCGAAACTTCGAAGGCCGTCAGGGTCAGGGCGGGCGTACTCATCTGGTCAGCCCCGCGATGGCGGCTGCTGCTGCCATTGCAGGTCATTTCGTCGACGTGAGGACATTCTGATGCGTGCGTTCACCACCCTGAACGGCCTGGTCGTACCGCTGATGCGTTCGAACGTCGACACGGATGCAATCATTCCCAAGCAGTTCCTGAAGTCGATCAAGCGCTCGGGCTTCGGTGTGAACCTGTTCGATGCCTGGCGCTACCTGGACTCGGGCTTCCCCGGGCAGGATTCCACCACCCGGCAGCCGAACCCGGATTTCGTGTTGAACGCCGAGCGTTATGCGGGTGCCGAAATTCTGCTCGCCGGCGAGAACTTCGGCTGTGGTTCCTCGCGCGAGCATGCCGTATGGGCGCTCGACGACTACGGTATCCGAGTGGTGCTGGCGCCAAGCTATGCCGAGATCTTCTTCAACAACAGCTTCAAGAGTGGCCTGCTTCCGATCGTGCTGGACGTCGCGGTAATCGAGGGGTTGGCTGCCGACTGCGAGAATACGCCGGGCTATGGGCTCATCGTCGATCTCGAAGCACAGACCGTGACGACGCCGGCAGGCGAGGCCCACGGCTTCGAAGTCGACAGCTTTCGCAAGTACTGCCTGCTGAATGGCTTCGACGATATTGAGCTGACACTGCAACACGCCGACGCCATTGGCACGTACGAGGCCAATCGGCGACAACAGGCGCCTTGGTTGTTTGACTGAATAACACAAACACGAGTTGGAACGGAACATGACACGCACTATCGCGATCCTGCCGGGTGACGGCATCGGCCCCGAGATCATCACGGAGGCCAGCCGGGTACTGAGTTTGCTGAACGAACAGCTCGCGCTGGGGCTCGAATTGAAAACTCTGCCGTTCGGCGGTGCCGCCTACGACGCTCACGGTGATCCGCTGCCGGACACGACACTGGGTGCATGCCGCGCTGCAGACGCGATCCTGCTCGGGGCCATCGGTGGCCCGGCGTACGAGCAGGCGCCGCGCGAGTTGCGCCCCGAACGTGGCCTGCTGCGCCTGCGTTCGGAACTCGGGCTGTTCGGCAACCTGCGACCGGCCATGCTGTATGCGGAACTAGCCGATGCGTCGTCACTGCGCCCCGAGCTGGTGGCCGATCTGGACGTGATGATCCTGCGCGAGCTGACGGGTGGGATCTACTTCGGCCAGCCACGCGGCATCGAGCAGCGCGAAGGGCAGCGCGTCGCTTTCAACACCATGGTGTACAGCGAAGCGGAAATACGGCGCATCGCCACGCGCGGTTTCGAAATAGCCCGGCAACGAGGTTCGCGGCTATGTTCGGTCGACAAGGCCAATGTGCTGGAGGTATCGGAGCTCTGGCGTGAGGTGGTCATCGAGGTCGGCCACAACTACCCGGACGTCGAGCTGTCGCACCTGTACGTGGACAACGCCGCCATGCAGCTCGTGCGTGCACCGAAGCAGTTCGACGTCATCGTTACCAGCAACCTGTTCGGCGACATTCTGTCTGACGCGGCGGCGATGCTTACCGGCTCGATAGGCATGCTACCGTCCGCCTCGCTGGATGAGCAGGGCAAGGGCTTGTACGAACCGATTCACGGCTCCGCTCCCGATATTGCCGGTCAAGGTGTGGCCAACCCGTTGGCAGCCATCCTGTCCGTATCGATGATGCTGCGGTACACACTCGATGAAGCGACGGCTGCCGACCTGCTCGAGGCTGCGGTGCGGCGGGTGTTGGGGTCAGGCCTGCGTTGCAGAGATATCGTCGGTCAGTCGGGTAATACCGATCTGCGCGTCGTCGGCACCGAAGCAATGGGAGATGCGGTGCTCGCTGCACTAGATTTCGATGGAGAGAGAAAGCTATGAACAAGAGTGACAAGACATACGATATAGCTGTTGTCGGTGCTACCGGTGCAGTGGGTGAAGCGCTACTCGAATTACTTGCTGAACGTGAATTTCCGGTTGGTAACGTATACGCGTTGGCCAGTGAACGTTCGGCGGGTAAGCGCGTGGCCTTCGGTAGTCGGCAGATCGTGGTCGAGGATCTGGCGCATTTCGATTTCAGCCAGGTTCAGATCGGTCTGTTCTCGCCGGGTGCATCCGTCTCGGCAATCTATGCGCCGAAGGCGGCAGCGGCAGGTTGTGTCGTAATTGACAATACTTCACAGTTTCGTAATGACGACGACAAGCCTCTGATCGTGCCCGAGGTGAATGCGCATGCAATCGAGCGGTACCGAGCGACCGGGATCATCGCGAATCCCAATTGTTCGACGATTCAGATGCTGGTGGCACTCAAGCCATTGCATGATGCCTTCGACATCGACCGGATAAACGTGTGTACCTATCAGGCCGTCTCGGGAACCGGCAAAGAGGCCATCGAGGAGCTCGGTGGCCAGACGGCGCGCCTGCTCAACGGCCTGCCGATTGAACCTGTGGTATACCCTAAACAGATCGCTTTCAACGCGTTGCCACACATTGATGCCTTTCAGGATAACGGTTATACCCGCGAAGAAATGAAGATGGTGTGGGAGACTCACAAGATCATGGAAGACCCGCGGATCCGCGTGAACCCTACCTGCGTGCGGGTTCCGGTCTTCTACGGTCACTCCGAAGCGGTGCATCTGGAGACTCGCAAGCCGATCACCGCCAAACAGGCCCGGGAATTGCTGGAGAGTGCTCCAGGAGTGGTAGTCATCGACGATCGAAACGATGGGGGCTACCCCACGGCGGTCACCGAATCAGCTGGAACCGATGCGGTGTATGTCGGTCGAATTCGCGAGGACATAAGCTGTGAGAACGGGCTGAACCTGTGGGTGGTGTCTGACAATGTACGCAAGGGTGCGGCGTTGAACAGCGTGCAGATCGCGGAGTGCCTGATTCGGGACTACCTTTAGACGCCATGTCCAGCTATCAAACAACAGAGTTGTTAAAGCGATAGAATGATGCGGCGAATGGTTAATCTCGTCTGATTCCTTAGCTGCCAGGGCTTCCGGCAAGCGCAGGAATGGATACAGGCGAACTTGCGGGATTGAAACTGTGCGAAAACTTGCTACGGCAGCGGCTGTCAGTCTTGTATTGGCTTCCTCGGGTGCGTTCGCGCTCGGGTTGGGTGATATCGAGATGCGTTCCGCGCTCAACCAACCCATGGAAGCGGAGATCCGGCTGACCTCGGTCCAGCCCGGTGAACTCGATGGCATGATCGTGAAGCTGGCGTCACCGTCAGCCTTTGCCCGGGCGGGTATAGAGCGCTCGCCGGTGCTCACGGGCCTGAGCTTCTCGGTGGATTCCGGCAGCGACGGGCCGGTGATCCAGATAACCAGCCGCCAGCCGGTACAGGAGCCTTTCCTGAACTTTCTGGTCGAGGTCGACTGGCCTCAGGGCCGCATGGTACGCGAGTACACCGTACTGCTGGACCCGCCCGTGTTCGCATCGCCCAACGCGACCTCGCGCAACAGCACATCCGACACCCCTGCCCAGACCCGGCCGGACGACGGCGCACTCATCGCACCTGCGGAGCGTGAGCAACCCGAAGACCAGGCAGCTGGTGCGAGTGAGGGTGCCTCGTCAGATACCTTCACAGCCGGTGATTCGGCGGGTCAGGGTGCGGCATCGGTGCAACAGGAGAGCCTGGCGGATGGGCAGGGTGGCCGTGATGTGCCGGCCGTGCAGCTGCTAGGGGGTGATGAAGAGGTCGGCGACGAGGTCGCCAGCGACGACTCCGGGCAAACCCAGTCATCTGCCAACTCCACCGAGGCCGAGAGTGTTTCAGTGAATGCTGGTGACACCCTGTACGACATCGCCAATCGCACACGCGGTGAGGGAGTGTCGGTGCAGCAGATGATGCTGGCCTTGCTCGAATCCAACCAGGGCGCATTCATCAACGGCAACATCAACCTGGTCAAGGCAGGTGCGATATTGCGTGTGCCGGGTTCCGACGAGCGGGCCGGCCTGTCACAGGCCCAGGCACTGGCCGAGATCAGCAAGCAGGATGATCTGTGGCGCGAGTACCGCGACAACCTCCGGGGCGGTAGTTCCGGACGCGTAGCGCAAGCACAGGAGGCCGAGCCGAGCACGCCGGAAGCCGGCGGTGGCAATGCGGATCCGGTCGAAGAGGGTGATGGCAATGCTGCAGGCTTGTCAGCTGATGCACAGGCGATTCTCGACGACGCACGCGACGAGGTGCGTGGTCAGCAAGATCTGACCATCGTGGCCGACAACACGCCGACGTCCGGTACGTCCAGTGCCACGGCTGATGAGTCCCAGACAGAAGCAAGCGGTCAGCTGGCGCAGATCAACCAGAAGCTTCAGGTGGCGCGCGAGGACCTGTCTTCCACTCGCCTGCAGAGTGAAGACCTCAGCGATCAGTCAGACGAGCTGCAGAACACGAGCGAAAACCTCGACGCCCTGATGAATCTGCGCCAGAACGAGGTCGCCGAGCTCGAGGCACAGCTCGAAGCGGTACGTGAAGCTCAAGCCGCCATCGCGGCTGAAGAAGCGGCGGCGGCGGAAGCCGAGGCCAATGCTGCGGCTGAGGCAGCGGACGCCGAAGATAACGCCGCGACGCAGCTGGATACGGAGGCCGCCGATGCGCTGACCGGTGCTGGCGAGTCGGAATCTGCCCAGACGGGAGCCGGCTCCGAAGCACCCCAGCCAGAAGGGCAAGCCGCCAGTGAACTGTCTGACGATGTCACCCTCACGGATGATGCCGATACCGGTGACGGTGCCGCCCAAGGTGCCGCGGCGGAAGATCCTGCAGCGTCTGTCGATCCCGCGACCGCTCAAACGGATGCCGCAACCGATGCGGCAAATGCGAACGATCCGGTGCCCGCCGCCACAGCCGATCCTGCCGAAGCCTGGTATCAGGGTCTGCTCAACGATCCGGCCAAGCTGGCCATCTTGGGTGGTGGCCTTCTCGGGTTGATCGCACTGCTGATGTTGCTGCTGCGTAGCCGTCGCAAGAGCCCCGACAATGAGTCATCGTACGTCGACGAAGTGCAGTACATCGATGAAGACGAAGCCGATTCGCTTCGTCGGGAGCTCGATGAGGCGGTCGCTCCCGCAGCCGAACCCACCGCACCGGCAGACGAATATGAATCATTTTCGACGGTGGAAGAGCCGTTGGCGGCCGGAGCTTCGTCCAACCAAGCCGACGACATTCTGTCCGAGGCTGACGTCTATCTCGCCTACGGCCTGCACGGACAGGCCGAGGAGTTGCTGAAATCCGCGGTATCGAGCAACCCCGAGAACCCGGACTACGCACGCAAGCTGCTCCAGACCTACCACGCTCAGGGCAAGGCGGATGCATTCGGTTCGCACGCACAGGCCTTTCACGCACGCTTTGGCGGGGAGTCGAACCTGGCATGGGAATCGGTAGCGGCAATGGGCCACGAACTCGATCCGGGCAACCCCTTGTATGCTTCCGAGAGCAATCGTGTCAGTCAGGTGGGAATGACCGGTCAGGACAACGAAGAGTTCGACGCCAGTTCGTTCGATTTGCTGGACAGCGGGGACACCACCGGCGGCAGCGTGAACCGTCATTTCGGCGATGAGGACGCTGCTGATCTGATGGAAGACGACCTGTATTCCTCCAGTGCCGAAGGGCGCGCGGATTTCGAGGCCGATCGGCAAGCCGGTGGGAGCGCCGCCGCGGCGGGTGCGGCTGCCGGTGCTGCGGCCGGCGCGGCAGCAGGAAGTGCTGCGGCGAACGTCAGCGGCGAAAATGATGATTTCGAAGATGAGCTCGAAACCGACCTGATGGACCAGAGCCTCGACCCGGCTATGGCATTCGACGAATCCGACCTGGAGGCGACCGGCGATTTCACCAGCCTGGCCGACGAGTTGGCTGCGGAGAACGACGGATCCATCGACTTCACCGATTTTGACGCTCAACCAGCGGGTGCGACATCTGGAGTGATCAGGCCCGGGGCCGGTGCTTCGGCACTGAACGGGCTTGGTACGGACGAGGCGACGCTGCCCCCGCCGTCACAAACGCGTGCGATGGAAAACGAATTGACCTTCGAGGAGTTGTCCCTGGCCGATATGGACAGTGAGGAAGCGGAAGCTGATCTCGACAGTCTCGATTTGACCTCGCCGGTCTCTGACGAACTGGCGCTGGATCTGGAGAGCATGAGTCACGATCTTGATGGTGACGGAGCTGCAGAGCGTGAGT
>CBDCAW010000094.1:0-183627 GCA_965214025.1 Granulosicoccaceae bacterium | reverse complement strand
GATCTATCCCGACGATCAACTGTCGTGCTGCTGACCCATCTTGATGTACTCCCTGACCTTGTTCGGGTCGGGCATGCCCCACGGCGACGATTTCCGGGTTGTCTCCGGCGGTATAAAGTTCCACGTTGCCGGTGCCCAGCAGACGGTTCATGAACGACTGACTGACCCGCACCGTACGGATGCTGCTCATGTTGACCTCCGAGCGCTGCTTGCTCAGCAGCCCTTTTTCGTACAGAATTTCCGTATCGGAGATCACCAGGCGCGAGGCCTTGTTGTGCAGGTGCCAGATCACCAGGATCACGATACCCACGCCGATCGGCACGAGAATCAGCGCAAGGATGAAGAGAAAGGGGTTGTTGCGGAACATCGTGGGATGCCCCTCGTACAGCGTTGCCATTCTGAATTTACTCTCTATCTGATGTTGGCCCATGGCCGTGTGGTAGCCAGGACACAGGGACCGGCAGTGGTTGCTAGTCCCGGCCTCGACAGGCCTTCGATGCCGTTGGTGCGAATGATGGGTACGCCCATCCGAATAATCCAGAGGCAGGTCCTCAGGCCGATCACTGGCGTTCGCGGTATATTGCACTAACCTGCAGGTTTGCCACATACGCTACCACCGAATGGGCACTGCGACACGCACGATTGCGCTCGCCATGCCCGCGCTTGCGTGTTCGTCACCTAACGCGGCTTGAGAGAGCCCCACCGAGAGCGACCTGAACTCGCGGCGAGGTTCCTCGGCAAACGACGATTTCAGTGGCCTTTATGCCTTCATACCTTCTCGGCGACCTGCGCTAGACGAATCGGCCAAGGGTCGGCTGATGGTGGCACGGCAGCTACCAAGCTCGCACGCATATTATACAAGACTGACACATACGGACTGACCAAGGTGCCTCGGCGATTTCCTTGCAAGCAGCGTCGCGGCAGATTTGGTCATACGCAGCCGTCAAGCTTCCATGGTCAGTCGGACTGCACCTTCGGATAGTTTCCGCACCTCGATGCCAGCCAACCGAAGGAGGAAACTCACTACGGCTACACGATCTTCCAGAGCAACTTCAACGGTAGCTGGGCGCAGTACGTTGACTCCTTATCCTGATGTTGCAGTATCTTGACCAGGAACTCGGAACCGGTGTAATCCTACTGGGAAACACCGAAGATCTCGTGTCGATGGTAAAAGCGCATTTTACGAAGGTCAGTCGCCGTTTCGGAAGCGCGCACCAGTGGGCAACGATCCACGACCATCTCGCCTTCGTCGCCATCATGCTCGATAGAAAACCTGACCAGCGACGCGAACCCGACGATGCCATGGTAAGCCAGGGAATGGAGGAAATATCTTGCACGGTGAGGAGATTGACGGCTCATTGAAGACTGGCATTTATTCATTGAGCGAATGCACTGACAGGGGTCCCCTAACACAAGGGAACTTCTAGTAATTGACCGCGTCAGCACTGAAAGCCAAGCGTTCTGCCTAAGCAATATGCACGATAATGCAGTTTCTGGAAGTGCCCTTGGCGATGGTAGGGCAGCGGTATTCTCTTGAAGGAAGACCACTAGCTATTTAGCGAATTGACTCATTTTTACTCAACTGTTTACATGGAAGAACGGAAGTCACCTCTTTACCGGAGAATGTCATGAAAAGCCCAGTCCGCCTACTCAGCTGTTCCGGCCCTTGTCATTGCACTGTTTCTTACATTGAATCAGGTGGCAACCGCAGCGGCGGATCATGGAACCGTAGCCGATCAGCATCGTAGTGCTGAAGAAGAAAACGACCACACGACGGGTGCGAATACCTGCAATCCACGCGTACAGGTCTGCGAAAAATAGTGCGGGTTTGCATGAACTAGCGTTGCAGGCCCGTGAACATCTTCAGCGATCAGGGCTCGTACTTCCTGCTGGTGCTGGTCGGCATGGCGGCGGTCGCCTTGCACGCGTTCCAGCTGTATGGCCAGCAGATCATCACACCGGAGAAATCCGGCGGTAATCGGCTGCTCGATTCCATATCGGCCATGTCACTCGGTGGGCGGTACCAGTTCTACCGAGGCTATGCCCTGTATCTAGCCATCAGTGAACTGATCTATGTGTTGTTGGCCAGTTCCTCGGTCATCCTGGAACTCACCCTCACGGCGGTAGGCCGGCAGGACATGGCAGGAGCGCTGAGCAGTGGGGTGGCCCTGAACCCCACTGTGCCTATCGTCGCCTCCACCGCACTGATTGCCGCCACGCAAACCCGGCCATTCTCCGAGTACGAGAAGGTGCTGCGCCGTCTGGCTCATGGGATTGCAGGCATACCCGGGAATGTGTTCAACCTTCACAGCAAGTTGAATCGAGCCCTGGGTGAGCGGACGACCCTCGCACTCGGCACGGCCCGGCAGGGGCTGGATCAACCGGTACCCAGCGATAGCGAATCCTCATCGGCAGCATCGGGCACCCGCGCTAGCTCCGCGGGTACAGCCGATTCCGACGACCTCGACATCCTCGATCATGCCGTTGGCGAAGCCATCGAGATAATGACGACGGTGGACCGCGTCTCCGGGTTGAGTGCGATGGATCGTCGACAGTTCGAGCGCTCGCTGGTCAAGGTACATTGCCTGTTTCGATGGACGCTGGGTTACGACGGCGAGCGCATCTGGACCGGGCGGCAGACCGTCGGCCTCCTCGACCTCTTCTCGTCCGCTGAACAAGCGGTCGATTCACTGTTCGACAAGATTGACGTGCTGGTCAAACAGGAACAAGGTGCGAACCCAGCGCCACCTGATGGCCGGTCGGTGGCTGAAGCGGAAGGTGACAGCCTAAGCAACTCGTCAGCTGCGATAGGACAATCGCTGGCGCCTGCGACTCAGTGGCGTCAGATATTCACGCAGTGCAGTCGTCTGGAAAACGAGTTGCTGACGTTGCTGGCACTTCTACTGTTGAACAAGCCCGAGGTCGATCTCGAGCCCTATCGAACCCTGCAGCCTCTCCGTGCGCAAGTCATGAGCCCGCAAAGAGACACGGTGCTCAGCGCCTACGCGGTTTCCCTGATCGCAGCGGCCCTGCTGGCCACCACCCTGGTCAGCGGGTATCTGGGCGGCAAGGCTGTGTTCAAGCACCAGATTCGATCGGCGGTGAACGTCGATGCGCTCGCGCCGGCGTTCGCCGACAATGAATTGCCACTGGTCAGGGGGAACCTGCCCTGGGCCGTGTTGCATGATTCCGTGTTGGGCCGAGGCGTACCAGCCGAGAAGCAGGCGCAGTTTCACGATGGCGTTTTGAATGCGGCCGCACTGATCGGCGAAACCCTGACCGATGCCGCCGTAGCCGTGAGCCAGTACCTGACGATCTTTGCGTTATCGGCAGGTATTGCCCTCGGGTTGCGAAGGCTACGCAAGCTGGAAAGTCGCTGGCCCTTTCGGCAGGCAGCTCGGGCCCCACCCGTGATCACGTACCTGTCCATCGGCTCGAGTGCCTACGTGTTCGCCACCAGTGCGCTTCTTCTGCTCACCTTCGCGAACCTCGCGATCAGCCCGGCGCTGCAATTTGGCGTCTCCGTCTTCGACGAAGCTACACTGATCCAGATAGAGAAGGTTCTGCCACGCGTATTTTTGCTGCCTTTGCTCTCGATCGTCTGCGTCTGGTTCGTCTGTACCCTTATAGATAGCCTGGATCCTGACTCACCGGCCAACGCGGCTCCGATACAAGCCGAGCGGGGCAACCCCGTGCTCGACGCCGAAACGGCCGAAGTACGTCGAAGGCTAGAGCATGTTCGAATTCGCGAAAGGCCTGCGAGCGATAGCAAGGCGAGTTCCCTCATACCGCTTCTGCCATTTACCGGACTGTTCTACCGACGATGGCGTCACAGACGAACCTCGGACGCTAATCGCGGCGCGGATCACGGCCGGTCCGACGATGTTCCTCGCAACACCAGGCATGACCGGTCCAACGAAGCTTCTCGCAACGCAGAGCACGGTAGTTTCGAGGCCGTGAATCGTGGCAGCAGGCAACCGATCGTCGGGCCGATTGCATGGCTGAGCTTGCTGGTGTTGACGGTGACGCTGGTACTGCCATGGGCTCTGAGCAGCATCTGGTCCTATCGCTTCCACGGTGCGATCCGGTTGATGCCCCCTGCTGTGTTGGCACTGGTTCTCGCTGGTATCGCGATCATCACGGTTGGCTATCTGCTTCGCCAACAGACAGCCAAATCGGTATTGAAGATCAGCTTGCTATTCGGTTGCCTGTGTGGGCTTTTCGACCTCATCCTGAATCTTGTATTCAATCTCGTCGGTTCAGCCTGGGATATTCCTGACACCTTCTTCATCGCGGCCCTGTGCTTCTTCGCGTTCCTCGTCAGCTTCCAGCTGGTCTTTCAACGATTCCCCCCGCAGACTTCGGACCGATCGAACTGGCGTGCCGATCACTGGGCTGATGACTCAAACTCCGAGCCGGTTTCTCATCCGGATCCGGGCATGGGAGGAATGGAAGGAGCATCGGTGGGCAAAGTCAGACCAGCCCGCCAACGGCCTCGAGAGACGACTCTGACATTGGAGCACCCAGGAGAATGAGAGATTCAGGCGACAGCGCTTCCGTTCGAATTTCCATGGCAGGCCTCATAGGCAATGCCTCAGATCGAATCTTCACGTCGGGCTTCATCGATAGCGCGTCTATTCGAAAGATCACCGCAGTACTCTTCGGTAGCACTTCGTTCCGAATCTTCACGACCATCGTTGTCGGGTGGCTCATCTCCGCCGTTACGATGAGCTCCGCTGCCCTGGCCGATGTGAACTCGGAACCACTGTGGCTGCATCGTGCCGATGAGGGGAATACGGCCGCTTCCGCCGATCGAGTTCTGAAAGTCGGTGTACAAAGCAATGCCGAACCCTTTTCGTACGAAACCAATCGACGCCGTGATGAGCCCATACTGGCTCCGTTCGGTGGTTACATGATTGAGATCTGCCGACGCGTGCTGACTCAGATGCAGATATCCGGACCATTTCTGGGCTACCGCATAGAATCGGTGACCGTCAATGCATCCAATCGGTTCGAGAAACTGGAGAGCGGCGAAATCGACATGCTCTGCGGTCCCGACAGCATTACCCTGGAACGCCTGGAAACGTACAACGCCACGCAACCGCTGTTTCTCTCCGGCGTGACCTATGCGACGGTATCGCAGGAACAGATACCGGTGGGGCCATACTGCGGTGGCGTAGTCGGTCTGCTGGCGGATACCACGTCGGAAAAGGCCGGCCTGCAGGCCATCTCTGACTCCAACGAACTGCTGCGCTTCGATGCCCCACTGGACGCCTATCTGGCCGAAACGCCCGACTACCAGAAACGCTACACCGATGATGACTACCGCAGTTTCATCGATGAGGTTCGCCGAAGCGTGATCAACCGGAAGCTGTACCGTGATGTGGCGATGCCAAGTGGTAGAACGAGAGGCGTGTCCACCGATGTGAAGACGCCGGGCGACTGCCCGGATGGCTACTACGCAGGGCCTGTGATTTTCTACGAAGACCACACAGCCGGGCTTGATGACCTTTGCGCCGGTGTGATTCTCTACTATCTCGGCGATGTCGACATCATCAAGCGCATGATAGCCGACAGGAGTAACTGCGAGCAGACGATCATGCGCCGTGAGACTTTGACGCGTGAAGCCTACGGAGTCTTCTTCCGCCAGGCCGGAACACGTCCAAGCGGCGACTATCGTCTGGATGATGGAAGACTGTATTCGGCGTTCAACAACGTGCTACTGCGAAAGATGCAGAACGTCGAGAACATTCTGGATTACGAATACCAGCGGGAATTCGGTGACAAGCAGCAGACGGAAGATCTGCGCCAATTCTTCGAGAGCTTCAAGTTCGCCTCGGACTACTGACATGCACGACAGGAGACGACCGCCATGCATACATCGAAAGTCGTGAGAACAACCGTGACGGCACTGTTCACTCTTGGCGCAGCGGGAAACGTGCAGGCCGAAGCCGCAGAAGCCAGTGCTGATTCTCGAGGAACTGTTCCACAATGCAAGACTTTACGCTGTGAGGCCAGCGTGGGTATCGGGGTCAAGTTCGCCGCCGATGTGCTTGAGAACTCCAACGAACTCGATCTGGATATGTTCCTGAAAGGCGTGGAAGCGAGGCTTGCGAAGACCAACGGTCTGATGAACGAACACACCGGCTTGTACAAGTTCCAGGAGTACAACGAGACGAAGCTGGATGATCTGGAAAGGCACCTCTGCTTCCTCACGGAAGACTACCCGGAGGTGAGCCTGGGCCAGCCGGAAAGATACAAGGTCAATACCATCACGCAGACGAGTGACCGCACCTGCATGAGTGACCATAGCCTGCAGGCGATTCTACCGGCGGATGCTCGTCGGGCGACCGGTAGCAGCGGCGGCGAATACGGTGTCTACTGGGCGGCTGTCGTCGATATAGATTACCACCAATGCGCGATGACCAAGATTCGCAAACAGGATGATCTTGAGCAGCTAGTGGAAGCTGCCCCCGACTCCTCGAACGGTACTGCGGGAAATGCCACTGAGGAGTATCAGGCCGGGACTACCGCCACCGAGGCTGCCGAGGGCACGCCAAACACTCAACCCCGAATAGTTCTCTCGAGCTCGGACGAAGTGTCAGTTCCGATCGCTGAGACCAATGAGGTGCTGATCAGCTACAGGCGCTTCAACTATCGGGCTTACGGATCCCAGAAAAAGGGCCTGCTAGAGCAGACGGTATACGACCCGCAATACGGTTGTGATGCGCAAAATAGCGTCGAAAATTCCAGGCACCAGTACCAGAACGGCGCGGAGCCGTTGACGAGCTTTGAGATAATGCATGGCTGGCGCACACGACGATTGCCTTTACAAGGCGTAATTCCGGGTTGGCGCGAAGGCATCAAGGCCATGAAGGAAGGGCAGCTTGCCAGGCTGGTGGTGGACTCTTCCAAGGGGTATGGAACGGGCGGCGCCGAGGGCGTCGAGCCCAACGAAACGCTTCTCCACGAGATCATTTTGCATGAACGCTATCGCTAGCCAAGGCCCTTCCGAAAGAGAAGGCTTCGGTTGTCTGGTGGTCCGACCAGATGATAAAGACGGGTTCAGCAACAAGCGACAAACTCCTGACGACTCAGGAGGTCATCGACTACTGTACTAAAGCAGCGCGCTCCCGATATCCACTCGGGAGCGCGCTTCTAGTCAGACAACCTATTCGATCGGTGCAGCACGCCCTGCGCGCTCCCCATCAGTGGAAGTCGCGCGAACCCGGGTAGCACCTACAGGCGGTGCTGCCGCATCCCAGCTCTGCCAGTCGTCGGCATCGGTTGCGTACTGCAAGCCAAGCCCCGGGTAGGCGACGTTCATGTCGAGCTGCCCACCTTGCAGCTCGGCACCCGGTACCGGTATGCGATATTGCACACCGGCCGCATCCAGCTTCGGCAACTCCTTGGTACCCAGTGCAGCTGCGAACAGTGCAAAATCCGCATCCAGCGCGGCTTTGTCGACCAGACCCGTGCTATCCGAGTAGGTCTGGCCCTGCACGTAGTCGAGTTCCCAGCCGGCCCGGTGCCAGGCGCGCTCAGCCAGGGCGATCAGACGGGGAAAGGCGTGGTAGTCCACCTGCCCGGCGGTGCGCACCGTCTCCGACCAGAGCTGGCCCTGCATTCCAGTCAACGTCGTCGCGGCGTTCTCACCGGTGGCTTCCCAGGCGGTACCTGCCTTGGTCAACGAGGTTTCTGCATTCTGCGGCAGATTTTCCGGTGCGAACGAGAATACCTTCTGCGTATCGGTCAGACGGGTGGCCCAGTAGTAGCCACGTTCTTCAGGATGAACTTCCTGCGGAAAGTCGAAGTACAGAAAGTCGGGGGCAGCCATGACGGTGTCGAAGCCACGATCGACCAGGGGTGCCAGATCGGCATAACCACCACCTTGAATCACGCGCCAGAAATCGACGCCCGAAGTGGTCGTGGCCAGATCTGCTGCAGCCAGGTCTTCACCGTAGATGTCCTGATAGGCGTACAGGCCGTCGATACCGGCAGTGGCGACGATCTGCGATACCCGCTTGACGAACTCACCACTGAGTTGCTCGACGGAATCGACCCCGTCGGTATCGGCGATGAACTGCTCGCAGGCCGGCGATCCCGCCCAGGGCTCGTCATACTCCTCGGGATCGACCGAGCCGGCGAAATCACCGGTGAAGCCCGCACCCAGGAAGATGTTGTTGGCTTCATCGCCACCCATGTGCCAGATGTCCAACGGCGCACCCGCCTCGTCATGCATCGCCTTGACCTCACCCACTACGGTCTCGAGGAAGCTGTAGGTACCGGGAATGCACGGGTTCAGCAAGCCGTCGTCGTAATTCTGTATTGTCAGGTAGCGCGACGTGTCGGCAGGGTCATCGATGCGCACGGCCGTGTCGTCAGCCATACCCTGGTTGGCAGCGTGCACCCGCATGGACATCACCGCGGCCCGCGCATGGCCAGGCATGTCGAACGCCGGGATCACCTCGATGTATCGAGCGTTGGCGTATTGCAGCAGATCGATATAGTCGGCGCGGGTGAAGAAGCCGCTACCCGGATTGTCGTCGCTCGGCCCGGAGCCGAGCTGGGGCATCAGACCCTCGTTCTCGCTGATCTGTCCCTCATCGTCGAGTTGGAACGCACGTCTGCCACCGACAGTGGTCAACTCCGGCAGACCCGGAATTTCAAGCCGCCAACCCTCATCATCGGACATGTGCAGGTGCAGCTTGTTCATCTTGTACGCAGACATCTGATCGATCAGCCGTTTCACCGTTTCCACCGAATGGAAGTTGCGTGCCACGTCGATATGCATGCCCCGGAATTCAAAGCGTGGGCTATCGTTGACGCTGACCTGCGGAATGGTGGCGTTACCCGGCTGCACCAGTGCCAACAGGGACTGGGCACCGTAGAACAGGGCCTCATCGTCGCTGCCGACAATGCTGATGCCACTGTCTGTGACGTCGAGTGTGTAACTGCCTGCCGTCAGGCCGGCATCGATCGTGGCCGTCAGCGGCGTACCCGCAGCACTTTCCATGAATTGCGCCTGACGCAACGCCAATGCAGCCTGACCGGTTTCCGACAACTCGGTACCCGCGAAGCTGAACCCACCGCTGATATCGAGAGTGCCGGCTCCCACGGTGACGTCGGTGGGCTGAGGAATGATGCGTGCCTGGACGTCGGCCGGTGCCAGAGCTTCGGTTTGCGCGGCGACCGGCTCATTCTTCGCATGGCGAGTGGCACTGGAGGCGATCGGCAACGTATCGTCGGGACAGTTGGCCGCACAACGATTGTCGCCGGTGATCGGGACTGCGTAATCACGTGGCGAATCTTCACTGTCGGTGTTCGGCAGCAGTTGCACATCGCCGCTGGCGCTGACTGCCCAGTAGCGTGGCATGAAATCCGTTTCCGCCAGCTGGTTGTATTCCACCACCAGGCTGACAGTGCTGACGGGCTCGCCCGCTCCGGCGAAGTCGGCCCGGGTTTCCAGGTAGTGGAGGTCACCGTTGACGAAGTTGACGGTGAACTGATCGCTGTTGGCCTGCAGCACGCGCCGTATGGAGTGGAAGTACAGACGGGCACCCGGTTCGGCCAGCACCCCGGCAGCGTCCTTGACGTGCAGGTTGGTCAAACTGCAACCGCCGAACCCGGCCCCCGCGGCCAGGCAATCGAGGTTGGCGTCGGGGCCATGATTCTCGACGACCTCGTAGATTGCGCCGAGATCATCCTCCAGGGCACCGGCCTGATCGCGGCCGATAGGCGAAAACACGGCCTGTGCTTCCACACCGGCTGGCAATTCCGTGCTCCCATGAGCGAGATCGCCGGGTACATCACCGCTGCCGACCGGCGGACTACCGTCCGCCGGCTCAGACGGATTCTCGGCGGATGGCGCGTCGTCATCGTCCGACGAGTCGCTGCAGGCACTCACCGCGAGTACCGATGCCAGGACGATCGCGAATGCTGCGCGATCGCCACGAACCTTATATCGTTTCATATGCACCCTGTGTTGTCGTTTCCCGACATGGATTCTGCCTGAGTACTCTCCGTCGATCCAGGTAATCCTGCACTTCGATGCAGCTTGCCATGTGGATTCATTCCGACAGGCCCGATGGCATGCCATCTATTTGACGTTATTAATATCAGATTCGAATTCGCGGTTTCCGATCCTTCCATCGCTTCTGCTGATTCCCGTGCAACGATCTCATCATCGCGATGAATGCATTGCACTGCTGCGGCCTATTCGATCACCCATGAGATACCCGCCGCCAAGGCACTCGAAACGGTTTCCCGCCCAGCCGCCGAATATCTTCCAGCACCATATAATTCACCGGTACCAGCACCAGCGTCACCAGGGTGGCGAACAGGATGCCGAAACCAAGGGATACGGCCATCGGAATCAGGAACTGCGCCTGGGTGCTGGTCTCGAAGATCAGCGGTACCAACCCGAAGAACGTAGTCAGTGATGTAAGTATCACCGCGCGGAAACGGGCCACGCCTGCAGTTCGAACCGCGTCGATCAACGGCACGCCTTCGGCACGTCGGCGATTCACGTAATCCACCAATACCAGTGAGTCGTTCACCACCACCCCGCACAAGGCCAGCATGCCCATGTAGCTCATGATGCTCAGGCTCATACCCATCAGCATGTGCCCGAGTACGCCGCCGACCACGCCGAACGGAATCACCACCATCACCAGCAGTGGCTGGAGGTAGCTCTTGAACGGAATCGCCAGCAGGGTGTAGATCACGAGCAGCACCAGAACCAGACCTGTACGCAGGCTGCCGAACGACTCGCGCTGCTCGCGCGCCTCGCCTTCCAGCGTGAGCCGATAACCGGGGAAGCGCGACTCCAGGTCCTTGCCCAGTGCCGTCAGGTCGGCCTTGATGCCTTCGATGTCGGCGGCTTCCTTGTTCACCTCCGCTTCCACATCGATGGTGCGACGCCGGTCGACGCGTTCGATCGCGGCGAAGCCTCTCCCCAACGACACCTCTGCCACACGCTCCAGCGGAATGGCCGCGCCATCGCCGGTACGAATGCTCAGCCGCTCCAGGCTGTCCAGCGAGCGTCGCTCGCTCTCGGGATAGCGCACGATCACATCCACATCATCGCGATCGCGCTGTATGGTCTGCACCTCGGTTCCCAGAAAGGCATCGCGCACCTGATTCGCCAGCGATGAAAGATTCACGCCGTACTGCTGAGCCTGCGGCTTGATCTCCAGCTGGATCTCCTGCTTGCCACCATCGAAGGAGTCGGCAATTTCGGTGACGCCCGGATAGCGCTGCAACGTGCTCTTGACCTCACCGGCGATGGTCTTCAGCACATCGAATGCCTGGCCGGTGATCTGCACATCGATCGGACTGCCGCCACGACCTATCTCGGCACGGTAACTGAGACTGTCCGCGCCCGGAATATCACCGATATCGCGCTTCCACTCGCGCACCAGCCGGCTGCTGGAGATCGCCAGGCTTCGCTCTTCGGGCGGCACGGTCTCCAGCATCACACGACCCAGATGCGACCCTGTGTTCTCGCCGCCGGCACTGCCGGCGCTCGACAGAATGGATTCGATCACCGACCGGTTCGTTTCCGGATCCACGTAACGCTTCTGCAGGCGCTGCGCGGCGGTCGTCATCGTCTCGACGTGTTTCTGCGTCACCTCGAACGGTGTGCCGTCCGGCATCTCCAGCGTCGCCACCGCCACCTCGCTCTGTACCCGTGGAAAGAACACGAACCGCACATGGCCGGCGGAGACGATGCTGAACACCACGATCGCGCCGCCGACGAACAGGGCCACGACAGCATAACGGTAGTCCAGCGCCCGGCGCAGCATCGGCTGATAGCGGTTCGCCACGAAGTTCTCGAAACCATCGGCAATCCTCAGCTGCACGCGTGCCAGGGGGTTCGGCTTGCGCTCGCTGTGAAAGTTCAGGTGGCGCATGTGTGCCGGCAGGATGAACTTGGATTCGATGATGGAGAACAGCAGCACCGGAATGATGATCAACGGAATCTGCGCGAAGATCTCTCCGCGCACCCCTTCGATCATCAGCAGCGGCGTAAAGGCCGCCACAGTCGTCATCACGCCGAACGTCACCGGCACCGCCACTTCTCGGGTACCGGCAATGGCTGCCTGCAGGCCGTCCGGGTCACGCCGCATGTGGCTGTAGATGTTCTCGCCGGTGACGATCGCATCGTCCACGACGATGCCCAGCACGAGAATGAAGGCGAACAAGCTGAGCAGGTTGATCGACACCCCGAACACCGGCATCAACGCGATGCCGCCGAGAATCGATACCGGCACGCCGACGAACACCCACACGGCCACCCAGAATCGCAGGAACAGAGTCAACAGCAGCATGATCAGGAAGCCACCCTGCACTGCGCTGGTCAGCAAGGTATTCAGGCGAGCCTTCACGGCACGCGAGGAATCCCGCCAGTAGCCGAGCGTGACCCCGTGCGGCATGCTCGACTGAGCCTTCTCCAGATAGTCCTTGACCGCATCCGACACGGTGATGGCACTCTGCAAGCCAGTGCGATACACCTCGATCTCGATACTGCGCTGGCCATTGAACTGTTGCTCCAGAGCGTCCTCCTCGAAGCCATCGCGGATGTCGGCGATATCACCCAGCGTGACCCGCGTTCCGTCGTTTCGCGAGACCACCACGACATCGCTGAACCCCTGCCGGTCATACGCCTGGCCCTTGGTACGCAGCAACACCTCTCCACCGGGGGTGCGGATGGAGCCGGCCGCCAGGTCGAGCGAGCTGCTGCGCACCGTGTCCGCCACCTGCGACAGCGTCAGGCCGTAACTGCGCAATGTCTGTTCGGAGATTTCTATCGCCAGTTCATACTCGCGTGCCCCGGTCAGCTGTACGGAGGACACATCCGGCAATGCATCGAGTTCATCACGCACGCGGGCCGCCACCGAACGCAGACCTTTCTCGGAAAGCGCACCGGCCACGACCACGCTCAGCACCTCTCGGTTGACCTGCGGCACATACACCGACGGCACGTCCGTATCCGCCGGAAAGTCGCTGATCTGATCGATGCGCTGCTCGATCTCGCGCTGTACCTTGGCGGTGTCGTAGCCGCTGTCGATTTCGACCGTGACGTTACCCAGGCCTTCGGTCGCGCTGGAGGTCAGCTCCTTGATGCCGTTGATGTCCTGGATGGCCTCCTCGATCTTGATCGTCACACCCTGCTCCACTTCTACAGGGGTGGCACCGCGAAACGGTACTTGTATGCTGACGGTGTCGAGCTCGAAGCTGGGAAAGACTTCCAACGGCAGACGGGTGAACAGGGTCGCCAGCCCCCAGACGACGATGAACACCATCATCAGATTGGCAGCTACCGGGTTACGTGCAAACCAGCCGATCAGCGTATGCATGAGTGGTCCCTAGTTGTACCGGTGAAGGCTGTACCGGTGAAGAACCACTAGCTACCCTTCAACGGCTGGCGATCATCGGCAGGTTCTGGCTCCAGCGGTGGCGGCGGCTTGCCATCGATCGTCGGACTGACGGGTGTACCGTCGGTGATCGCATCCATCGGTGTCAGCACCAGTACGTCGCCCGTGGCAAGCCCGTCGCTGATCGCTGCCATCTCTTCGTCGAGCCAGGCCACTGTGACCTCGCGGCGGAACACCCGATCCTGATCATCGAGTACCAGCACGTCACGTCTTTCCCGCAACGCCGAGCGGGCGATCACGAACACATCTTCCAAGACGTCACCGGCGACACGCGCCTGAACGAATTGCCCGACGCGAAGCGGCACACCGGATTGGGTCGAAGGGTCGGGCACGCGTACCATCACATTGAGCTGCTGAGTGGCGGCGTCTACCCCTTCGATACGCACCAGCGAGCCTTGCCAGCTGCGATCCTGCCCACCGATTCGCGCACTCAGGGTAACGGCAGACCCATCGTCGGCAGGTGCATCGGCACTCTCTCGCGACGTCTCGCCCCTCGAAGGCCTGCCTTCTGCCGTTTTGTCGTCTGCAGACTTGCTTTCCGTCATCGAGGCGTCGTCTTTCGGCAGTCTCAACCAGGTCAGCTGCCGATTCCCGAGCGGGAGTCGTACATCTACCGAAGCCAGCGTGTGAATACGCCCTATGCTTGCCCCGCGACCGACGAACTGCCCCGCATCGATGCTTTTCTCCAGCACCCGCCCGTCATAGGGGGCGATGATCCGGGTTCGTGCCAGATCGAGCTCTGCCCGCTCCACTTCCGCACGTGCCGCATCCAGGTTGGCCTCGGCCGCGGCCAGCTGCGGCTGGCGCAGAGTGAGAGGAGAAGGCTCGCCACCGCGGCCAAGGCTATCCCAGTCTTCACGTGCCCGCACCGACAGCGCCTGCTCCTCGGCCAGCTGTGCCTGGCTCTGTGCGAGGCTGGCGCGCACGCCGCGCAAGGCGATCCGGTAGTCACTGCGTTCAAGCTCCACCAGTACGTCACCGCGCTCGAAGCGCCCTCCGACCACGAATGCCGGTGCCAGACGCGTGACCTTGCCATCGACCTGTGAGATCAGGCTGGTCGCGGTGGTGGGCTGCACCGTACCCTGACTGTTGATGAACACCGGATAATCGCTCGATCGCAACCGGGTAGCCTCGATGGCCGGCAGGTTCGAACCTTCAGGGCGAATCTCGGGGCTCGGGCCGGTGGCCAGGATGAATCGGGCACCCACCACGCAGCCGATCAGGATCAACAATGGCAATACCACCGATAGCCATGTGATCCGTCCCTGCTCAGTGGCGGTAGCTGTAGTCATTTCACCGATTTACTCTCGAAACCCGTTAACATACGCCATTTTCCCGCAGATCAGATCCATGTCTTTCCGGCCCGTCGCCAAAGCACGCCCACTCGATTCGTACCCGCTTTATTGGGCCGAGTGCTACGGGCGCTGCGAATTCATGCCCATGAACCGGGCGGAAATGGATGCGCTCGGCTGGGACAGCTGCGACATCATCGTCGTCACCGGCGATGCCTACGTCGATCATCCCAGTTTCGGCATGGCCATCGTCGGTCGGCTGCTGGAGGCTCACGGTTTTCGCGTGGGCATCATTTCACAGCCGGACTGGCAAAGTGCCGCTCCGTTCGGTGAACTCGGCCGACCCAACCTGTTCTTCGGCGTTACCGCCGGCAACATGGATTCCATGATCAACCGCTACACGGCCGATCGCAAGCTTCGTTCCGACGACGCCTATTCCCCCGGGGACATCGGCGGTCAGCGACCCGACCGTAGCTCCATCGTTTACGCACAGCGCTGTCGCGAGGCATTCAGCGACGTGCCCGTCGTGCTCGGCGGCATAGAGGCCTCGCTGCGGCGCATCGCCCACTACGACTACTGGCAAGACAAGGTGCGAAGGTCCCTGCTGGTGGATTCCAAGGCCGATATGCTGGTCTACGGCAATGGCGAGCGGGCCATCGTCGAGATCGCCCATCGCCTGGCCGCCGGCAGGGCGATCGACGACATTCGCGACGTGCGCGGTACCGCCTTCGTCGTCAAGGACATCCCCGACGACTGGATCGTCATCGATTCGACCAACGTCGACAAGCCCGGGCGCGTGGAGCAGCACGGCAATCCCTATGCGGTGATTCAGGACACTCCGGCTGCAGCCGGTGCACCGTGCAACGCCGGGCCGGATGCCGGCAACGACGGGATCGCGAAGGCGGATGCGCCGGCCGCGACCCGCACCGCCGCGGGGGCCATCGGCGGGCGATCGCCCGGCGAGTCGGCACGAGAGGACGGCAGCGAGACGGCTTCGGCAGGAGTCAGCGTCGAACCCGCTACCGGCGTCTGGGCACCGGTGGTGGAATCACAGACGGCTACCGACGAATTCGCACCCGACGAACTGGCGCAGAGCGCGGCACCCGCCATCCAGACCAGCCCGCTGACGTTCATGAGCCGGGCAGAGCGCCAGAACCTGCGGCAGGAAGATCGGGCACGTACGGTGTTGCGCCTGCCCTCCTACGAGGTGGTCAGTCACGACCCGGTGCTCTATGCCCATGCCAATCGGGTGCTGCACCTCGAAACCAATCCGGGCAACGCCCGTGCGCTGGTGCAGAACCAGGGCGGGCAGAAGGTGTGGCTGAACCCACCGCCGATTCCGCTCAGCACCGAAGAGATGGACTACGTATTCGCCCAGCCCTACGCACGGGTACCGCACCCGAGCTACGGCAATGCGAAGATTCCTGCCTACGAGATGATTCGCTTCTCCGTGAACATCATGCGCGGTTGTTTCGGTGGCTGCACCTTCTGCTCGATCACCGAGCACGAAGGCCGGGTCATACAGAACCGTTCGGAAGATTCGATCATTCGCGAGATCGAGCTCATCCGCGACAAGGTGCCGGGGTTCACCGGTGTGATCTCGGACCTCGGTGGGCCCACCGCGAACATGTATCGCCTGGCCTGCAAGTCACGTGAGATCGAGAAGAACTGCCGCCTGCCTTCCTGCGTCTACCCCGATATCTGCCAGAACCTGGACACCGATCATTCTTCGCTGATCAAGCTGTACCGCCGCGCCCGCGAGCTACCGGGAGTGAAGAAGGTGCTGATAGCGTCAGGCTTGCGTTACGATCTGGCCGTGAAGTCTCCCGAGTACGTGGAGGAACTGGTCACCCACCATGTCGGCGGTTACTTGAAGATTGCCCCCGAGCATACCGAACGCGGGCCGCTCGACAAGATGATGAAGCCGGGCATCGGCTCCTACGATGAATTCAAGCGACTGTTCGAGAAATTCACGAAGAAGGCCGGCAAGAAGCAGTTCCTGATTCCCTACTTCATCGCCGCTCACCCGGGCACCACGGATGAGGACATGATGAACCTGGCGCTGTGGCTCAAGCGCTACGGTTTCCAGGCCGACCAGGTGCAGAACTTCTACCCCTCGCCCATGGCCACCGCCACCACGATGTACCACACCGGCAAGAACCCGCTTAAACGGATCCGACGTGAGGAAGGCGATGTGAGCACCGCCAAGTCAGTCAAGCAGCGACGCCTGCACAAGGCCTTCCTGCGTTATCACGATGCCAACAACTGGCCGATGTTGCGCGAGGCCCTGAACGCGATGGGTCGCAGCGACCTGATCGGCAATGGCAAGCAGCACCTGGTGCCACGCTTTCAGCCGAAGACCGATGGCAGTTACAAGAGTGCACGGCGCAAGAACAGCACCACCGGCCGGCCGGCGCGAGCGCCGACCAAGGGTCGGCTGCTGACGCAGCATTCCGGCCTGCCACCGCGCGAACAGAACTGAAGCTCTCGGAAGAAGGCACGAGAGATGCCGGGCCGTCATCGATGGCCGGTTCAGCGGACGAGGACCCTGTTGCCCGAGCAGGCGGTTCAGCCGAAAATGAAAGCGACCAGCGACGCCATTGCGTGAGCCGGCAATTCAGCCGAAGAAGAAATTGATCGCCAGGCAGCAGACCACGCCGACCATCACGTTCATCGGCAGGCCGATCCACAGAAATTCAGTGAATCGATAGTTACCGGCGATATGCACCAGCGTGTTCGTCTGGTACCCCACCGGGGTGGCGAAACTGGCACTGGCACCGAACATTACCGCGACGATCAGGGGCGTCGGCTCCATCTGCAACCGCGCTGCCAGCGACATCACGAGCGGTGTCATGATCACGGCAACTGCATTGTTGGTGATCATCTCCGTTAGTATGGAGGTTAGCAGGTAGACGACCATGATGAGTACCAGAGGCGATACCGTCTGCATCACCGGTTCGACAAGCTGAATCACCAGATCGATCGCACCGGTATTTTGCAAGCCCGTCCCTACCACCAGCATGGCATAGATCAGAATCAACACGTCCGCGTTCAGCGCTGCCCAGGCATCGGTGGTGTCCAGACCCTTGATCAACAGCAGGAAGCCGATACCGACGATGGCGGAGGCGGCCAGCGGTAGCAGATTGAAGGCGGCCGCAGCGATGACGAGAACCAACGTGATCACGGCCAGCATTGCCCGGTTACGCTTGAACGCCTTGGCGTGCGGCAACGTCGAGAACACGAGGTAGTCATCCTCGGCCACGCCCCGCAGAGCGGCTTCGGTACCGGTCAGCCAGAGCTGATCACCGGGTTTGACCAGTAGCCTGGCAAGATCAGGCCCTGCCAGGTTGCGCCGGCGGCGTACACCGATCACGGATACCGGGTGCCGTGAGACGAAGTAGGCATTGCTCAACCGATGGCCTATCATGCGGTTCTCGCTGACAACCGTGACGCGCGCGATCTGTTCCGGATCCTCACCCTCGATCGGTGGGCGGCGCACGCGTATGCCGATGTTCAATCTCGGCATTGTCTGCAGCGTGGCCAATTCCACGGAACTGACCCGCAACACCAGACGATCCTTCTCCTGAACGATAACCTTCTGCGGATTCTCGTTCAGGCGACGGCCATTGCGGTAGACCGCGATCAGTGTGACCCCACGCGGCTGGAGGATCTTGGCCTCTTCGTACGTCTCGTCGATATCCACGAAACCTTCGCCGATCCGGCACTCGGTGATGATGTCGGCCCGTTGCTCGCGGCCAGCCCCCGCCCCTTCCGTGGCTTGATCACGTGGTAGCAAGAAGCGCCCGGCCGTCACGATGAACAGTATGCCCGCAGCGGCTGCGCACAAGCCGACCGTCGTGATATCGAAGATGCCGAAGCCGGCATGACCGTTCTGCCGGGCGATGCTGTTGACCAGCAGGTTGGTCGAGGTTCCGATCAGGGTGCAGGTACCGCCCAGGATGGCAAAGTACGACAGGGGAATGAGCAGCTGCTTCGAATTGATACCGATCGCGCCTGCCAACGTGACGATCAGCGGTATCAGGATCACGACGACCGGGGTGCTGTTGATGAAGGCGGAGGCCACCAGAGCCACCAGAAGAACGGTGCTCAGGGCCAGCAGAGGCTGCACTTTCGCAAGCTCCAGCACTCGGCTTGCGAGCGCCTCGAGCGTACCCGTGCGAACCAGCGCTGCCGAGAGCACCAGCATTGCACCGATCGTGATCGCAGCCGGGTTGGAAAACACGACGAACACGTCATCACTGGATACGAAACCCAGCAACAGGAAGGTCGAGGCACCGATCACGGCGACGCCGGAGGCCGGCAGGCTCTCTCTGGCGAACGCGACCAGCATGCACATCAGCAGCGCAAGGCTTAGGTAGGAATGGTAGTCCGGCAGGATGGTAAACATGACAGGTACTGTAGTGGCTTACCAGGGAAGCACAGGGCCGACAGGATGATCGCCCCCGATATTGCCGAGATCACCCGTATCGTGAGTGACCTGGAGCTGCCGGTGATGGACTCCCGGGGAATACACCTTCCGACATCTGCGCCGGCGCTGAGGTACGTTGATCCAAGACCACCAGACCTGAACGACTGCTGCCCTGTCGCGTACGCGGCCGCACGAAACCCGAGCTCAAGACGTTGATGAACACCCGAGGCCGAGCACGGCATTGCACCCTGCTCGACCCGTCTTGCCCAGTTACCGGCCAGACCCTTGCTGACAGTACGGTTGGCGCGGAACTGGTACCGCCATCACAACGATCGACATCAATTGTGGATGACTGGCGCTGACTCCTTGGCCGCTTCCTTCCGCTTGAGCATCGCGAGCACTTTCGGATCGGTGGCTGCCGACTTGGCCGTTACCTGCTCCTTCGAATCCACCGCACTCTTGGCCATCTTGGCGGAATGCCCGTACGAACACCCTCCAGCCATGGCGCTGCCCGATACCAGGGCGAACGTTGCGGTTGCTACCAGTAGTGCTGTTTTCATGATCATCCTCATGGTTTGGCAAAGATGAGAGTCGGTTATCTCATACTGCTGGCAAGCCTACAAGCTGCCAGGCTCGGCAGGACACTTTGGAACCTGCTTCACCTGTCTGATACGACACTTCGACACCGAAAGGCCACTCGAAGGGCCGCTTCGAGATCCTCGGGAATCGCTCGGAGTCCGCCCAGGGTCTCCGGAAGGCACCCTGAACGGTTTTCAGACAAGCTTCATCGCAGGGTTTTCCGAACGCTCGAAGTGTCTTCCGAGCGCTCGAAATGATTCAACGGGCACCTTCGAGGTAATGCCGGAACCTGGCCAGCCGCGCTGGGGCAAACCCTATCTGGGGTTCAACCCAATGTTCAAGCCCGCCTGGCTTGCCTAGGATGCGCGCTAGACCAGATCCTCACGATCAACCAGGAAGGTGACCATGATCAACAAGATGTGTACCGCACTCACGACCAGGCCCAAACCGCTGCCATGTCACATCCAGCGTCCGCACCAGGGTGCCCAGCAGACACAGGTCGCGCATAGCCCCTGTGGCAAGACCACGGTTGCGACCGGCAATGGCGACGACAAGGTCCACGTTCACTACAACGCGGACGGCTCCGGCACACTCTGGGCTAATGGTGAGAAGCACGAACTCACCGATTCCCAGATGCAGAACCTGGTCATCAAGACCGGTAACGGCAACGACAAGGTATCCGTCACTGGCAATCCGGACATCAACGCGAAGCTATCCATTGACACCGGCAAGGGTGATGACATCGTGCGTGGTGGCAATGGCGCCGAGAATATCTACACCGGCAGCGGCAATGATCGGGTATTCGGTGGCGGCGGTGACGACAACATCCACGGTGGTTCGGGCAACGACCATGTCGATGGTGGCGCTGGCAACGACAAGGTAGATGGCGGAAAAGGTTGCGATACGGTCATCGGTGGTGACGGTAACGACGAACTCCATGGCGGCAGAGGTAGATATAACGACGTTGTCTACGGGGGTGCAGGCAACGACACGGTCTCGGCCAATCGCGGCAACGATACGATCTATGGCGGTGCCGGTGATGACCACCTGCGCGGTGGTAGCGGTAACGACACCATCTACGGCGGGTCCGGCAACGATTTCCTCGAAGGCCACAAGGGCCATGACATTCTCGTCGGCGGCCGAGGCAATGATCGGCTCGACGGGGGCAAGGGACGAGATCACCTGTCGGGTGGCACCGGTATCGACACACTGAACGGTTCAGCCACCGTGGCGCTGGGTGGTGATCATATCGACTTCGGCACCCAGCAGAACGAACCGGTAGTCAGGCCCTTTGCTCATCTCTACCGCCCGATGCCGTCAGGCTTCTACGCCGATGATCACAGCTGCCACCCCAGCTCACAGTTCAGATCACAGGTGATCGAGCCGGAAGCCGGTACGCCTGCGACAGCGAGTACCGACTGATCACGAGCTGCCAGCACTGCATTCGGTTCACGAACCAAGGTCGAATGTGATGCGGTGGATTGCCCGGCAGACTTACGGCTGCCGGGCAATCCTCCTCCAGGTAACCTGACGCCTCAGCTGCTACCGAAATTGCACGAGACGGTGACTGACACCTATGGTCACGCTACACTGCAACGATGATCAAAGCTGCCAAATTCCATCTCGGGCAAGTGGTCCGTCACCGCATCTTCGCATTTCGCGGGCTCATCTACGATGTGGATCCCGAATTCGACAACACCGATGAGTGGTACGAAGCCATACCCAGCAAGATCCGCCCACACAAGGATCAGCCGTTCTACCATCTGTACGCGGAGAATGAACGCACCGTCTACGAAGCCTACGTATCCGAGCAGAACCTGCTGATCGATGAAACCGGCGATCCCCTGCGCCACCCGCGAGTTGCCTCCGACTACATTCTCGACCCGGGCGGCCGGTATCGTCCACGCGAGAACCACGCGCACTGATTCAACGCCCCTCAATTCTGTCGGCGCCTGATATCGCCTGGCCGATGGCTTCTCATCGCAGTACGGCGACGGGCCTCAGAACACCTCGTCGTCCGCCTGCAGATGGCGCGCATCCGCACCCTCCACCCGCATCACGCTGACGGGCAGCACTGCCTCACCGTTTACACGGTAGATGCGCACCATACGAATATCCGGAGTCGATGGGCTGGTGGCCAGCACGAAAAACGAGTAGATGCCGGCTTCCGATTCACCGTTCGCAGTCAACGGCGGCTCCGCCACGGTGCGTGTGATGAGCGTCATCTGTCGCAAGATCTGTGAGCTATCGGTGCCGGCGCCACCGTGACTCGCGGAGCCAATCGAGTGCCCTGGCTCTGAGGTAGAACCGTTTTGAACCGGTAGGCGTTCGGGCCGACTGAACAGTGGGTCGATCACCCGAGGCAGATCTGATATAGGGTCCATCGGTAGTACTTCATCCACATCCAGTGGTAACCCGTCCGTATTCCCCGCTACCCCACCCACGTCTCCCGCAACCTTAATCCCGTCAGTGAAAGTCTGCGAACGGGTGCCACCATCGACCGTGGAGCCAGCGCCCGTGCTCCGGTGCGTATCCGTGGCCCTGTACCTGTCCGTGCCCGCGTCGTAACCAGCCAGCGTCAGCGAATACAGCAGGATCTGGTCGAACCGCGAACCTGACGGAGGAAGCACCAGCCGCACTCGACGCGGATGCAGTGCGTCGAGCTGAATCATCGTCTGCACGAAATCGTAGCTGATCAGACGCGAACGCTTCAAAGCCAGTTCCGATGGATCGACCGACAACGCATCGGTTCGTTGCCGAAGGGGATTGCCAAGGGATTCACCGACCGCTTGCCCAAAGGGCAACAATGCTCTTGACGACGCTTCGGAGATCGCCCCGGAGGAGCCGGGCGCACTGCCGGGCCAGGCAGCCTCGGGTGTGGCACACGCGTTGGAAAGGCAGGCAAACACCATGGGTGCCACCTTGATGACGAGACGAACCATGTCGGCTTCCTGCCGTTGAAACTCCTGACCGGACTTTACCGACACAAACCCTCTGTGGTCCAGCCTGCTCATCGCGCCGATGCCGGGTCTGTGATCTGCTACGCACCACTGCCCGGACCATCCCGAATGCAGCCTACCTCGCGGTCGCCGAGGGTCTCATGCATTCGAGGCATGGACCGAGGACGAGCCCCGTGGTTCGGCTATACCGTGCCGCCGAGGGAACCTTCCAGCTGAGCCATCTCCTGGCCACCTGCCATCAAATCCTGCAACGCCTCAGCCGTGATCTCGCCGCGATACGCCGTGCCGAGCGTCTTGCCCCGATTCAGCACCGTGAAGCGGTCCCCGACCGCCATCGCATGCCGAACGTTGTGAGTAATGAAGACCACCCCCACCCCCTGCCGGCGCACACGGTCGATCGTTGCCAGTACGTTCGAGGTCTGACGTACGCCCAGTGCGGATGTCGGTTCATCGAGAATCAATACCTTGGCCCCGAAATAGACGGCTCGTGCGATCGCTACGGTCTGGCGTTCACCACCGGACAAGGTGCCGACGGCCTGGTCCGGGGCGCGCAAACTGATACCCATCTTGCGCATCTCCTCGACCGCTGCCCGGTTGGCGGTTTTCGTATCGAAGCGCTTGAACAGCCATCTGCCCTGCGTCGGCTCACGGCCCATGAAAAAGTTCCGTGTGACCGACATCAGCGGAATCATGGCCAGGTCCTGAAAGACGGTGGCGATACCCGCTTCCATGGAATCTCGCGGGCTGCTGAAGTTCATCGGCTTGCCTTCGAAGTAGATCGACCCGGTGGTCGGCTTGTGCACACCGGACATCGTCTTGATGAACGTGGACTTGCCCGCGCCGTTGTCGCCCAGCAGGCAATGGCACTCACCCGGGGTGACGTCGAACGACACCCCGGCCAACGCGATCACGTTACCGAAGTGCTTCTCGATCCCTTCCATGCGAATGATCGGTTCATCGTAGCTCGCTGCAGGCTTGGGCAATGCATCTGAGGTCGCGGACGTCGTCGTGGCCAGTGTTGCGGCTTTCGTCACTGACGCCGTCTTGATCTGTCCGGAATCGTCGGCCTGATCAGGCATCTCAACGCTCCCCGGTGACACGCTTGCGGATCATATTGTTGAACAGCACTGCAATCAGCAGCATGCCGCCCAGAAACACCAGGTACCAGTCCTGATCGATCTGGGTGTAGCTGAGCCCGATCAGGACCATGCCGAAGATGATGGCGCCGAAGAAGGCACCGATCGCCGATCCATAGCCACCCGTCAACAGGCAGCCCCCGATGACCGCGGCGATGATCGCCTCGAACTCCTTCTGAAAACCGCGCCGCGCATCGGTGGAGCCGCTGTCGAGCACGGTGATGATGGCCACCAGAGCCGCACAGCACGCGGTCACTACGAACAGCCCGATCTTGACCTTGCGTACCGGTACCCCGGAGTTCGATGCGGCATTGGCATCCCCGCCGGAGGCGAATATCCAGTTGCCCACCGGTGTGCGCAACAGTACATAGGTGGCAACCAACGCGATCAATACGAACCAGACGATCTCCACCGGCATTCCCTTGACCTTGGGTGTGCCGTTCTTGAAAGTATCGACCAGGCCGATATCGGCCAGCAGCGTGAACAGCCACGGAAACGCATCGCCGCTGAAGAAGGGCGTCAGGAAGTCATCCTCGATGGCCGGTCGAATGCCACGCAGTTGCGTGGAGCCGTTGGTAGCCTCTTTCAGCCCTACCAGTGACAACCCACGATAGATGAACAGAAAGGCCAGTGTGACGATGAACGATGGCAGGCCGGTGCGAATCACGATCTGACCGTTGATCGTGCCGACCAACGCTGCAAAGCACAAGGTCAATGGAATGGCCGCGATCAACGGCAAGTCGAAATTCACGACGCAGACACCGAAGAACAGCCCGATGAACGCGATCATGGAGCCCAGCGAAAGATCGAACTCGCCACCGATCATGAGCAGCGCGGCGCCGATAGCCAGGATTCCCAGCTGTGCGGCGGGCGACATGAAATTCATCAGGCCGGACAGCGTGAACATCGCGCTGTCGGCGGTGAACAGGAAGAACACGGTGACCAGTATCACACCGGCGATGGCACCGAGCTCCGGCCTTTTCATGAAGCCCGCCATCGCCGATTCCGCCTTCAGCCGCTCGTCGGTGTCGGCACTGTCACCGCTGGTGCCACAGCTGGCGTTCGCTCTGACGTTTGCGTCCGGATCTTTCACGCTCGTTACATCGGACATTTCGATTCCCCCGCGCTAAGGGCCTGCCGGTGGCAAAACCCTCGAAAGATCAACCGATCGACAGCTTACGTAAGCACACGCTGCAAGCGACAAGCTCAAGCGAACAACATCGAGCACTTTCACGCAGTGACAAACACAGGCGAATGCTCGCACGCCCTCACGGGTCAGCGAATGCCCTTGGATGAAAGATCGATGACCTGCTCGGCCTTCTCCTGCGTGATCAGATTGGGGCCGGACGGCACATCACCACCGGGCATCAGGCCGTATTCGGCGTACAGGGCGAGAAAGGACACCGGCAGGTAGCCCTGCAGGTATTGCTGCTGGTCGATGGCGAAGGCGGCGTCGCCATCGACGACCGACTTCAGAAAATTACCGGACAGATCAAAGGAACCGACGATGACCTCACCGGTACGGCCAACGGCTTCGACCGCCGCCACTGCAGGCTCGCCAGCCAGTGAGGCGCCCAGTGCGATCACTGTGTCGATATCCGGATTCGATTCCAACGAGGCCTTGACCTTCGCCTGGATTTCGCCCGGATCGTTGGTGGTCGGCATGACCTCGACGCCGTTGCCGAACCCTTCCTCGAAACCGGAGCAGCGGTCATCGAGCGAGATGTTACCCACCTCATGATTGATGCACAGCGCCTGGGTACCGCCCAGTTCGGCCATCTTTTCACCGGCCGCCTTGCCCGCATCGTATTCCGATTGGCCCACATGCAGCAGGGCTCCGAGCTCCTTGGCGGCTTCCCCTCCGGAATTCATGGATATCACGGCGATACCCGCACCCACGGCGTTCTCGATGGACGGCCCGAGCGCGTCGGCATCCGGGACGGATACCACCAGACCATCCGGCTCCTGATTGACGGCGGCATCTATCAGCTGAGCCATGGCGATCATGTCGAAGGTTTCCGGTGCACGATACTCCACGTTGGCACCGGTATCCTTCGCTGCCCGCTCCACACCGTTCTTGACGACGGACCAGAACGGGTCGCTGGCCTGCCCGTGGCTGACGACGATGATATCGGCGGCCATCACCGCCGGCGCGATGACCAGAACGGCCGCGGCTACTGCTGTCTTGACAAGACTTCTCATGCTCCGACTCTCCTCGATATTGTAATGGGCGGTACAGGACGCACCTGCCGCCGTGCGCGGTTGAATCCGCGAATTCTGCAGGTTCGAACGACCTGCTTGAACGTTACCGTGCACTGCCCGGCATTCTGTATCAATAATCGGCGTAACACCAGCCCGGTAGAATCGCACCTTCACGGTACTGCAACCCGAGTGCACCGTAGCGTCCGAGGCATTCGATCAACTTCGGGTACTACACCGCGTCAGCACTTCACCCACTTCCCGTTACCTTTCGCCGAACGAGTTGCCTGCTCGACGAACTGCACCATATCGATACCGTCGCGTGCCAACGGCAGACGCGCCAGGGCGGCCGTGTCTCCACCGATGGCCGCATGCAGATCGCTGTAGATGTTGGCGAAGGCCGACAACATGCCCTCCGGATGCCCGATCGCGATCCTCGATCCCTGACGCGCATCGGGGTGCAGGCCGGATTGCCCGCGCTCGAGAATGGCTACCGGTTTGCCCAGGCGGGTGTGCCGTAACTGGTTCGGTTGTTCCTGCTCCCAGCGCACGGCGGCCCGGCTACCGAATACCTCGATGCACAGCCCGTGCATGTGCCCCAGTGCGACAGCGCTGGCCCACAGCCGGCAGGTGGCACCACCGTTCATCATGCCGTGCACGCTTGCGTCGTCCTCAAGCTCGCGTCCGGCCACCGCCGACAGGAAGTGCGCCGACAATCGCACCACTCGCTGCCCGGTGACGTAGCTTGCCATCTGCTGAGCGTGTATACCGCAATCGGCCACGACCGAGGAGATACCGGCCTGAGCCGGGTCGTAGCGCCAGCGCACGCGCGGATTGTCCATGTCGGCGGCGTTGCTGTGATGACCGTGGGCGAACTGGGCAACCACCAGGCGAATGTCACCGAGCTCGCCCTTCGCTACCATGGCACGCGCCTGGCGAACCATCGGGTAGCCGCTGTAACCGAAATTTACTGCCAGCACTCGTCCACAGCGTTCGGCAATCCGTGCAAGCTTGCGCGCCTCGACAAGCGTCATGGTCATGGGTTTCTCGCACAGAACGTGCATGCCGGCTTCCAGGCAGGCCTTGCTGATCTCGAAGTGAGTGGCGTTCGGCGTGGCCACCGTGACCAGTATGCAGCCATCATCGCGCGCTGATTCGCCAGCGACGAATTCCTGCCAGCTACCGTAGGCACGCTCTTCCGACACACCAGCGGCGATTGCGAATTTCCGCCCCCTGGCAGGGTCGATATCCATGGCCGCCGCACAGAGTGTGAAACGCCGATCCAAGGCGGCGGCGATCCTGTGGGCCTCGCCGATCTGGCTGCCCCTGCCGCCACCGATCATGCCCCACGGTCGCGGCCCTCTTCGCTCTGGAGATCGCTTACCCGGTTGCCCCTGGAGCTGCCCCCCGGGCTGCCCCCCGGGCTGCCCCCCGGGCCGCCCCCCGGGCTGCCCCCCGGGCTGCCCCCCGGGCCGCCCCTTGGAGTGCCGTCGCGTACTCATGCCGCCAGCCCGACGATACGCAGATGTTCATAGTTCGCGCGGGCGTCATCGACTACCGCACGCCCGGCTTCCGGATCGCAATCCTGCTCCACGGTACCCCAGCCGCTGAAACCGTGATCGACCAGCGCCTGCCGGAAACCTGCGAAGTCCACGACACCCTTGCCGAGATTGCAGAACAGACCCAGCGCACAGGCATCGTAGAAACCGATACGCTGATCCACGACATGCCGCCGCACTGCCGGGTCAACGTCCTTGTAGTGCACGTATGGAACACGGTTGTAGTATTGACGGTACAGAGCCACCGGATCGGTCGCAGCGTATTCGCAGTGCCCGGTATCCACGCACAGCCCGAGCAACTCCTCCGGAATCGCATCCATCAGCCGGTGGACCTCGTCCGCGAACTCGACGAAGCCTGCCGCGTGCGCGTGCATCGATACCCGCAGACCGAATTCTCCGCTGGCCATCGAGCAGACCGTACGAATCCGTTCATGCAAGCCCTGCAGTTCACTACCCGCCAGCCGCTCGGCCTCGGCGGGCCGGCCGGCGGTGGCTACCCGACGCGGGCTGATGCTGTCAATCAGCACGAACTGCTCGGCGCCCATGCGCTGCAGGTTGCTACAGGTACGGCGTGCCACGTCGAGAATATCGTCCCAGGCCGCCGGATCATGCAGTGGGCGGAACATCACGGCAGCCGTCAATGTCAGGCCGCGCTCCCCCATGGCCTCTGCGAGTGCCTCCGGATCTTCGGGCAAGAACCCCAGTGGCCCCAGCTCCATTCCCACGTACCCGGCCACGCGTGCGTCATCCAGCACGCTTTGCCAGCTCGGGTTACGTGGATCGTCGCCGAACTCGACACCCCACGAACACGGCGCATTGCCGACTCGATAAGTCATTCTCTATTCCCAATAGGAGATAAAATCAGGCCTGACCCTCGCACCCGAGCACTCGCAGATGATGCTCGATCGTCGTATTCAAGGCAGGCATGGCCCTTTCGAACAGGGTGAGGCGGTCGATCAGTGCGGGGTCATCGTCCAGGGCGGCCCGCAGCCCGCGCACCAGGCTCATGCGCAGGCTGGTGCCGATATTGAACTTGGCCACACCGGCGGCAGCCAGCTGTCGCTGATCGGCATCGGTGATACCGCTGGTGCCATGGATGACCAGTGGTTGGGCGATACCCCGGCGGATCGCCGCCAGCCTGTCGTGGTCGATCGTGACCCCGGCGCTCGTCAGGCGGTGCACGTTTCCCACCGAAACGGCCACCGCATCCACACCGCTCTCGGTGGCGAACGCGCAAGCCTCGAACGGGTCGGTTGGAAGCGCGAGTATATGATCGCGGCCCTCGTTATAGGGCACCGAACCGATCTCGCCTTCCACGCTGACACCCAGCGGTCGGGCATGCTCGACCACCTGGCGGCTGAGCCGAACGTTCTCGGCCAATGGCAGCTGGGAACCGTCGAACATCACCGAGGAGTAGCCGTGATTCACTGCCTCGACGACCGTATCGACGTCATGACAATGGTCCAGGTGCACACACACCGGAACGCTTGCCGCATCGGCCAGCTGCCCCAGCATCGTGGCCAGCAGCCGCAGGCCCATGTACTCGACCATCTCCCGGTTGGTGGCGAGGATGACCGGCGATCGATGCACTTCAGCGACTTTCACGATCGCTGACGCGTCTTCGTAACCGAACACGTTGAAACACGGTACGGCGTAGCCTTCCGCCACGGCCGCCGGCAACAGATCGTTCAGCGAGACTTTCACGCACGGCTTCCTGTGGTGGCTACTTGAATCTTGCCACCATGTCCTTGATACCCGGTATCGTCTCTATCTGATGAGCGTGCGTGGGCTCGAAGTATTGAATGAGGGATTTGGACGTCGCGCCGACGATGATCGTGAAATAATACATCTCGTACCCTGGCGCGACCACCGAGGGATGATATCCGCGATCGATCTGATAGGTATCACCGTGGCGCACATGGCGCGGTGAGCCGCAGCCACCGTCTTCCAGATAGTCGAACTGGCAGGCGAAACCTTGCGCCGGATTGAATCGAAACTGATAGACCTCTTCGAAGCGCGTTTCCTCGGGCGGCCGCTCGGTATCATGCTTGTGCGGCGGAAAGCCGGACCAGCCGCCCTCTCCCACGGTAAACAGTTCGCTGACCAGCAATCGCCCGCGGCGCTCGGCGTTCGCCTGCCCGAGGATGTGCTTGATCTTGCGATGCGTCTTGGTCTCGTCGGAACCGTACTGCACGATGTCGATATCGGCGTCACGAATCGCGAAAGGATCCAGCACCTTGTCGTAACGCCCACCGGCGATGAACAGTTCGATGCTCTCGCTGGTGCATTCGATGGTGCACTCGCTGCCTACGGGTACGTAGGTGCCATTCGGCATGCCTTCCCACAGATGCTCGCGTCCACCGATATCGGTAAGCTCGTGACCCGCGGTGGTGACCGTGCAGTGCCCGGTGACCGGCACGATGACCGACTCGAACCCCTCCAGCGTGTACCGGTACCGCTCACCGTGCACCAACTTCACCCGATTGAAGTAGATGAGCGGCGTCACCGGGTTGCCGATCGCGACCATCGGTTCGTTGGCGTTCTCGTACGCGGGAATATGCTCAGGCATGGTATGTCTCGATGAAACGATCGATCGCGGACAGCGTAGGTGTGGCATCACCGCAACTGCGGCTACCGACGACCATGGCCGCCGCCGCCGCAGCCCGGCGCAGGCTCAGTGCCAGCGGAGTACTGTCGAGCAACCCGGCGCACAATGCGGCCGCGTACGCATCACCGGCCCCGAAGGGTTTCACCACGGGTACGCGAAAGGCCGCTTGCACGACAGGCTCGCCCCCGGCAGGGTAGACGCTGGACCCGGCATCCCCGTCCTTGACGCAGACCAGTGCCACCCCTGCATCATGAAGGGCGCGGATCACGGCGTCTCCCGATACGTCGAATCCGCTCTGCAGCAAGCCGATTTCCTCCCCATTGCCGATGACTACCTCTGCCAGTACCGCCGCCTCGCAGCAGACTTCGCAGGCTTCTTCGAAGGCGCTCCAGGTATAGGCGCGATAGTCCAGATCGAGCACGATGCACGTACCCGAGGCGCGCGCAATGGCCATCGCGTACCGGGCCGCACTGCGTGATGGCTCGCTGCTCAGCGCCGTACCCGAGACCAACAGCAGCGAAGCCGCCTGGATCATGCCGGCATCGATATCGTCCGTGCACAGGGCAAGATCTGCTGCCTGGTTGCGGTAGAGGACGACGCCACAGTGCTCGGCTCGCATCTCCGTCAATGCGAGACTGGTACGTGTACCGCTGCTGTCGAACACGACACCGGCCGTGTTCACCCCGGCCCGTTGCAGCGCCGTGTTGACGTAGCGGCCGACCATGTCATCCGACAACCGACCCAGGAACCCGACCTTGACACCCAGGGTGGCCAGCCCGAGGGCGATGTTTGCAGGCGACCCGCCCACATGCTTGCGGAACCCGGTGACATCCGCAAAGTCGGTATCCGTCTCGTTGGCATAGAGATCCAGCCCGGCGCGACCGATGCAGACGGCCTGCAGCCCCGCACTCACCATGGTTGGTCGGCTCGGCCGGGCTCCTGCCAGCTTGCGCGCGCGTCACTGACGCTTGTGCGCTGCGATACGTCAGGAATGCCCACCTGCCACCAGCTGCCGCCCCCGGTGGAATCGTGCGGATTCGTATCGATGACGATGCACCAGGTTCGATCACTGGTGCGCGCCCTGCCCAGCGCGGCTTCCAGCTCCGACAGGTTGGCGACGTGTTCGGCCTGTGCGCCAAGCGAGGCGGCGTGTGCGGCAAAATCCACCTTCGGTGCATCAGTGACAATGGCCGTTCCGTCGTCGAGCAAGTTGTTGAAGCGTTCACCGCCACAGGCTAGCTGCAGCCGGTTGATGCAACCGAAACCGCGATTGTCGAGCACCACGATAATCAGTTTCAGGCCCAGGCTGGCGGCCGTGAGGATGTCAGAGTTCATCATCAGATAGGAGCCGTCGCCGACCACTACGTATACCTCGCCACCGGTATGCGCAAGCCTGACACCCACGCCACCGGCGATCTCGTAGCCCATGCAGCTGTAGCCATACTCCGAGTGATAGGCTGTCGGGTGCCCTGCCCGCCACAGCTTCATACCTTCGGCAGGCATCGAGCCTGCGGCGACCACCAGCACGTCGGTGTCAGGGTCGGCGGATGCGTCGATCACGGCGGTAACCTGTGCATCGCTGGGTTTCAGGTTGCTACCCTCGGCCGCCGGGCGCGTCGCCTCGGCTACCTGCCGTTGCCACAGCCTGTGCAGCTCGGTGAGCCGCGCCGGCCAGCGTGCGTCGCTACGGTACGAACCCATCGCGCTACCCAGCTCGGCCAACACCCGCTTCGCATCCCCGCGAACCGCCAGGGCGCCATGTTTGTGCGCATCGATGTGCGCCACGTTGATATTGATCTGCGCAAGCCTGCCATTGCTGATCACGCTACGCGACCCGGTCGTGAAATCGGCCAGCCGAGTGCCGATGGCGATCACCAGATCCGCCTCCTGGACCAGCGTATTGGCGCTGCTCGCACCGACCACACCGATGCCACCGGCATTCAATGGATCGTCGAAGCGCACAGCACCCTTGCCGGCGCTGGTTTCCACTACCGGCAGACCATGCCGGGTCACCCATTCGCGCAACGATTCCACGGCGCCTGCGTAGTGCACGCCGCCACCGGCCACCACGACGGGCCGCCGTGCGCTGACGATGCGGCGCACCGCTTCGGCCAGCACCGCTTCATCCGCGCCGATCCGCGGCAACCTGTGCAGGGTGTCGGCAAAGAAGCTCTCCGGATACGCGAAGACCTCGGCCTGCACATCCTGTGGCAGGCACAAGGTGACCGGACCGCAGGTTTCCGGATCGGTCAGCACGGCCAGCGCGCGTGGCAGCGACGTCAGGATCTGTTCGGGCTTGACCAGCCGATCAAACCACGCGGACACGGGGCGGAAACAATCATTGACGCTCAGCGTTCCATCGCTGCCCGATTCGACCTCCTGCAGCACCGGAGCGCCCGCGCGATGCATGAAGACGTCGCCCGGCAGCAGCAGCACGGGCAGACGGTTCACGAGAGCGGTGGCGGCACCTGTCAGCATGTTACTGGCGCCCGGGCCGATGGAGCTGGTGCAGATCATCATGCGCCGACGCCGCATCTGCTTCGCGTAGGCGCTTGCGGCGTGCACCATTCCCTGCTCGTTCTGGCCACGGTACGTCGGCAGCTGTTCGCGCACCTCTGCAAGTGCCTCGCCGAGTGCCGGCACGTTGCCGTGACCGAAAATGGCCCAGACGCCTGCGAACAGCGGCACGCGCTTGCCGTCGATTTCGGTGTGTTGCGCACTGAGGTGACGCACCAGCGCCTGTGACATCGTCAGGTCGATCGTTTTCACCGCACGGCCCCATGGAATGGACGTCTGCGGAGGTAATGGAACATATCTGCAGAAGCGGTTCAAGCGCCATCGTCAGATGCCGAGTGAGACCAAGGCACTCACCTCCAGGGCCGCAGCTGCAGGTAACCGGCATAGTCTGACCGCTCTGGTGGCCCTCCCACAGGATGACGACGGGTTCAGTAGGGGGCTGTCGGCGGTACTCCGAGTATCACCAACGCGAGGTGCCGTTCGAAGGCAATGGAGTGGTATTCTTCAAGCTCTGATCCTCAAGCCGATCGCGGCCGCCGGAGACCAGCGACATGCATTGCAGGCTAGCCTATGATCGACGAAGAACTCTACCAACTGGCATCCGATGAGCTGAACAGCGATCAGCGTCGGCCTGACGTCTGGGCCAGAGCCTGCGCCCTGGCAAGCGATGATCACGATGAAGCCCGTTACCTCTACACCAACCTGCGCGTCGAGCAAATGCTGGTTGATCGCAACAGGCCGCGTAAGCCACGCATGGCACCGGCCGACGCGGAACCAGCGGCCGCCTTCGAGCACACTCGGAACTCGCACGACGAGACGCTGACCATCGACGAAGCAGGTGGCGATACTGACGTCTCGCCGACCATCGAGTTCCCCGAATTCGACCCCGACACACCGCACCGCTCGCCCTTGCCGGATACTGCAAGTCCTGTTATTGCAAGAGATGTATCGCCAGAGGACATCACCACACACGATTTCCAAAGCGATGATCTGACACCTGACGACTTCGCGGCAGCCACCATCGACATGGTATCGATGGACGATACCGCTATTATCGATTCCGGCGACGCGCCCGTTCCACGTGACCAGGAACTTCCGCGACGGGAAGCGGGCAATTCGCTACCCGAGCCCGGGGCCGACATCGATGCGGTCACCGGAAGCAGGCAATCAGCAGCGCCTTCCTATTGGGATGACGATGATTTCACCTTCGAGCTGGCACCGCTCGACTCACCGGCGGAAGCATCCGGCATCGATGCCAACACCACCACGAGTCCGGAAGCATCCGGCATCGATACCGACGCCACCACACGCCTCGAAGCACCCGGTATTGATGCCGACGCTACCACACGCCTCGAAGCAGCCGGTATCGATACCGACACCACCACACGCTTGAGCGAAAATGATCTCGCAGCGTTCAGGGGCGACTCGATAGTCGATGACGACGATTCCGACGAACGCCATCCCGATTCAGTTGTCCTGGACCAAACCGACACCGGAAACGCTCATGGTCACGAAGTTACCCCTGATCAGGCCGAGTTCAACCGGCGCGATTCCGACGGAACCGAATCTGGCCTATCGAGTGCCGCGCGTGTCGTAGACCGTCTCGCATCTACGCCGTCCGTCACAGTAACTGATCTCGCATCGACCAACCATAAGCAGGCGGCACCGCCGGCCGACGATCACCGGACGACGACACAATACGACGCCACCGACGGGATCAACGGGACGCTGTTGCACCGGGAGGTGCACGAACGTTCAGACCGGGAGGTGCACGAACGTTCAGACCGGGAGGTGCACGAACGATCAGACCGGGAGGTGCACGAACGATCAGACCGGGAGGTGCACGGACGATCAGACCGGGAGGTGCACGAACATTCAGACCGGGAGGCACGCGGACAGGCAGACCGGCAGGTACCTGGAAAAGCGCACCGGGAGACGCTCGAACAGACGGACCAGCGGGTGCACGAGCAGGCGGACCGAGAGGCCTCCGCCCAGCAGGCAGACGGACGCACGGCACAGGCAATTGCCGATTCGGTGCGGGCAGAGGAAGAAAGCGAAGGCCCAGGTCGTGCCTGGCTGATCTACCGGCGCGGGCCGGATGAACTGCGTGCCGTGAAGAAGGGTGTCTCGTGGCCGGCCTTGATCGCCACGCTACCGTGGCTGCTGAGCAGAATGCTGCTGGGAACAGCGCTCGTGTACAGTGTGCTGTGGCTGTTACTGATGGCCGGCTTGCTGGTGTCTGGCCTTGCCTGGCTGGATGCAGGTACCGTCGTGCCTCTGGCGACGAAGGTTCTGTTCGCCGGGTTTGTCCTGTTAAGTGTGATCGGTCTGCTCTATGTGCCTTTTCGACATGCCAACGGTTGGCATGCGCGTAAGCTGGAGCGGCGCGGCTTTTCCGGCTTACGGCAGCTGAACGCCCGCACTGCGAAAGCTGCCGTTGAGCGTATGCAAGGTCTTGAACACTGAATCACCCTGCAAGGAAACGGGACGCTGACAACGGTGAGCACCGAGTCGGTGCGCCAGGCGATGAGGCAATGACTCGGTTGAACATTGACTCACCGCGCAAAGCGATAGGGCATTCATCCAGTTGATCGGTGGACGGTCGTTACTTTTTGGCAAGTCATCGAAAGAATGGCGCAATGCCGCTGATACACGGAGCGTATCGTGGCCCGCCACCAACATCCAGGTGGTGCTCTGAAATGGCCGGGTACGGATTCCCGGCCCTGTTTCAGACAAGAGTGGTCTCCGCTCTCGACCCCCGGGTAGTCCCGAGCACCGTGTATACTCGCGCCTGGCCGCCTAGCTCACCTTCCTGACCCATGTCTTCCCTCGTTCCGCCGTCCGCAACGCCACTGGTCCGCGATCAGTACCTGCCGAAAGCCAATACCAAGATCATCGAGGCCCCTGCCCGTGACTGCCGAACCTGCGCTCGACCGGCAAGGCGGGAGAAGAGCGAATAGCCGGCTATTCAACCGACGAACAACACAGCGGGGCGAACTACAGGGACGGTTTAAGGTGATAGGTTGTCGTTGCACGAGACCTTACGGCACGCACCCCGATCGCGATACTGTTGACGCAGCCTGATAAGACCTGGCTGACCCACCTCGCTACCTGGATCGAGCTGAAGCGCGAAGGCGGTTTCTTCGACGAGCTCGCCAACCAATGGCAACTGAGCAATTGAGCATGTTCGAACATATACAAGCCTCGAAACCCGACGCCATCCTGGGCCTCATGGTGGCTTTCCGCGAAGACACCCGCCAACACAAGCTTGACCTCGGCGTGGGCGTCTACAAGAACGACGCCGGCAAGACGCCGGTGATGCAGGCGATCACGGCAGCCGAGAAACGTGTACTGGAAAACCAGACAACCAAGGCCTACATCGGACCTGCCGGCAACCCGGACTTTACCACTGCCATGCTCGACCAGGTGTTCGGTGTGGATGCCGACAAGCGCATGCTGCGCGCCGTTCAGTCAGTGGGCGGCAGTGGTGCCTTGCGCGTGCTCGCGGACCTGCTGCGCGAAGCTCGTCCGGAGGCCGACGTGTGGGTTTCGGATCCGACTTGGCCGAATCATGGCCCGCTGCTCGAAGCAGCGGGCCTCACGATGCATCACTACCCCTACTACGACCCCGCCACCGGCATGGTGGACTTCGAAGCCATGCTCGATGCGCTGAAGCAGGCACCCGCCGGCGATATCATCGTGCTGCACGGGTGTTGCCACAACCCCACCGGTGCCGACCTGTCCCTGGCGCAGTGGGAAACGCTTGCGCATCTGTTCGCCGAGCGTGAGCTGTTCCCGTTCATCGATCTGGCCTACCAGGGGTTCGGAGAAGGGCTCGATGAAGACGCCAAGGGCGTGCGCATGCTGGCGGCACGCCTGCCGGAGCTTGTGGTCGCGGCAAGCTGCTCCAAGAATCTCGGGCTCTATCGCGAGCGTGTGGGTGCAGCCCTGCTGAAGGCGAATACCGAAGAAGAGGCGAGCCGTGCCCAGGCGAAGATGAGCTCGGTCATACGTTCCAACTACTCGATGCCACCCGACCACGGGGCCAGTGTGTCGGCCCTGGTTCTGTCGGAGGACGAGCTGAACACCAGCTGGCGCAATGAACTCGATGGCATGCGCACGCGCATGCAGGAACTGCGCGAAGCGTTCGCCGCGGCACTGAGGCAGCGTAGCAATTCGGAACGCTTCGACTACATCGCATCGCAGAAGGGCATGTTCAGCCGCCTGCCGCTAAGCAAGGAGCAAATCGACCGCTTGCGCGAGGAGCACGCCATCTACATCGTAGGCGACGGCCGGATCAACGTGGCAGGCTTGCCGCAGGAACGCATGGAAGACCTGGCAGAGGCTATCCTGTCGGTGATGGACTGACTCCCTCGCCCGGGGTTTGCCATCGTTCAGTCCGATTGCGTAGAGAGGCACTCAGCTGGAAACGCCGTGGCCACTGGCCACGGCACGGAAACACTGCTGCCGGAAGCGCTATTGAGGCGTCAGGGACGAGGACAACGTCTGGTCCTCGGGCCCGCCTGCGGTGTCGTCCGTATTGAGGATCAGGTTGCCACCGACATCGAAATAGATCACGCCGGCGAATGACAGATCGTTCCAGCTCAGGGTGGTCGCCATGACATCACCAAAAGGGGTTATGGAACCTGAGATCGCCGGCGAAAAGTCACTGACCTCCCCTGTTTCGACAGCCAGTATCGAGGTGTTGCCGGTCACGTCGGTACCATTGAAAGTCAGGTTCACCGAAACCACCTGGCAATCCACACCTCCGGCATTGCAGAACGAATGTGAACCCTGCCAGCTACCGGCCAACGATTCGACCGTGGCGGGCGTGAGGCTACCGGGTGCACCGAACACCAATGACACGCCGCCACCGTCAGTGCTTTCGATGGTCTGACCATTGACTATGTTCAGGGAGTATTCGGTCGACGGGACGACCAGTTCGCCTCGCGGTGCGAATACACCGGGAACGGTGGCATCGCTGGCCGGATGGGCGTGGATATCGAGCACGCCGGTGAAGGTGTCGCCTTCCCCGAGTGAGCCGAATACCGAACTCGCACTGCCATCGGCCGCGATGGCCAGGCCTGTAATGCTGTTGTCGTTGTCGATAACATAAACGCCCTGGCTACCCGTGCCGAAATCGCCGAGCCAGACGCCCGCCTTGCTGTCGGCGGTGGGAACGCCGCCCGCAGCCGGTGCGGGTGCATCGGGCGTGGCGCCTTCAGTAGTCGGTGCCGCCGCATCATTAGCCGGCTGGGCGTTGTCGTTGTTGTTGTCGCTGCCACCACTGGAGCAGCCAAAGAGAACACCGGCCAATGCCAGTGCAGTAAGAGTCTTGGTCATCAGTTCACGATACCTTGGGTAGTCATTGGAGTCCTGCCGAATGCCCACATCGAAGCTTTGGGTCAACGCATCGGAAGTATACCCTTTTGTCATGAACTTACCGCCCTACACCCTTTCGCTCTCGCGCCGATAGCGGACCATGCACGCTTTTTTCACCTTTACCGACAGACCCAATGCGGTGCGGAGACGAACCTCGTTACGCTCAGTGGTACTTCTGGTTCTAGGGCTGCCGGGTGCGATCGCCCTCCCTGCAGCGCCGATCAGCCCGGTGGCGGCTGCGGTTTATCGGTGCCCGGACGACGTAGGGCGAATCCTGTTTCAGGATCGTCCCTGTCGCATTTCCCGAACTGTGAAACAGGACACGCAGCCATCGAAGGAAGATATTCCCGGCGGCATGCATCCGAGTTGGTTCATGCGTCCGGTTGCGGCAACTGGGCAGGCGAGCTGCAGCGAGCAGGTTTGCGAATGCAATGCTCAATCCTATCCGCTCATCGCCGACAAGCTACAGATGGTGGGGCAGGCGTTGTACATCGACGGTAATTGGCATCGCTATGAGCGTCTGATGGACGGCTCCGCCATCAAGCGGCCGGTTGACACTGAAGGTGTCGCACCTGATCCCGCTTTACAGGTCGTACGATTGGCACGAGCCGCCTGCGAGATCATGATCGCGCAAGTCGTGCTGAAACGCGATACCGACGAGGTGCTGCGTGCGCTACGCAACCGGCTGGCCGTCGGACGAGCGCTGGGTTTGGACGATGACGAGCGCTGTGCCGAGGGCGATGAAGCGGCATGCGCCTATCGGGATGATCTGCAGCAATACCAGACGCTTCAGGCAGACATCAAAGCCTTGCGCCTGCCGCGTACGGATTGACTACCACTCGATGAGCGACCACTCACCATCATTGCGCCGGCTGGTGATGACGCGATCGCGATAACTCTCCGACGGCGTGGCGATCGCACCGTTGGTCCGCTCCATGTCGCGAATGCGAAGAGTGGCACTGACGGTCTTGCTGGCGTTACGCACGCGCACGCCGACAATGTCTATATCGATTGCCTCGAAGCTGCTGAGCAGTTGCGAGAACAACGTGTTCTGGTTCGATGTCACGGTTAACTTGTCCATTGCCGACTGATCACCGGACTCGATCGCCCGGGCAAGCGAGTTGAACGATGTCAGCACCGTATCCATGTCTTCGTCGGTCAGTGATTGCTCGCCCTTGGCGATTGCACTACCCAGCGCCTTCTGCATTGCCGCTATACGCGCCTCATCGACATTGAGCGTTCTTATCGTTGCCAGCTTTTCACGCGCCACGACAAGATCTCCACGATCGAGGGCACTTTCGAAGGCCGCCACGGATTGGCCGAGCAAACGCTTTTCATCACGTTCACCCTGCAGCTGCTCGACTCGCCGCTGCTCCGCCTGCCGCTGATCAGCCCGGCGTTGCTCGGCTTGCTGCCGATCGGCCTGTTCCTTCTCGGCGCGTTGCCGGTCGGCCCGGTCCTGTCGCACCTGCTGCCGCTCTGCCTGTTCCTCGGCGGCCTGCCGCTGTACAGCCAGATCTTCTTCCGCTTGTTCCTTCTCCGCCCGTTCCCGGTCGGCCCGTTCCTGTTCCGCCTTTTCCCGTTCCTCCTGTCGTGGTTCGGCCTGTTCCTCGGCGGGCCGCCGTACAGCCGGATCCCTCTCTGCCGGTTCCTCGTCAGACGGCTGTCGTTCGGTCTGTTGTAGCTGCCCACTAGCCAGTTCCTTGACCTCGGCACGCCTCGCAGCTGCCGCTCTCTCCGCTGCCCTGCGTTCGGCTGACGTCGGCCGCACGGCCTCCGAAGCGGATAAGGCCCCGGGCTCCGGCTCCGCGGAGTTCAAATCCACCGCCGGCGTGGTCGTCGCGTCCTGTGCCCTTTCGTTCTGCCCCTCTCCGTCCCGTTCCACCCTGGTCTGCGCCTTGTTGTCTGACTCGGGGTCTGCTTCGGAGTCTGCATCAGATGTCGCAGGGTCGGAAGCTTGCTTATCGGCTACCGGTGGCGCATCGATCGTATCGGTCTCACGCTTTGCCGCTGCGTCCCGGGATGAGCCCGAATCAGCGACCTCACTGGAGTTCTGACGGCCCTCTTCGCGCGCCTCGCGACGTGCATCCTTGCGCTCGTCGGCGATCCATATGATCGCAGCGATACCACCGACCAATGCCAGTACCACTACCGGGTATCGCAACACGCGACGCACGCGGGAACGTATGCGTCGCATCCTGTGCAGCAGCCAGTGATCGATTGCACGCCAGAAACCCGGTGGCCGCCTATCGACGTCGGCGTGACCGGTGGGCACCCGGCTGCTCGACGGTAAGGGTGCCTGGGCGTGCCGCGATTCGCCGATGACGTGCATGCTGTCACGCTCACGGGCCACGTGCGCCACCCGGTTCGACGTGTGGCGGAACACCGATGACGTGCCCCTGGAGTCGCCATGATAAGTGTTTCGACCTGCGCGGGCAGCAGCACGTGCCCTGTCGCCCGACCGACTGTTCACCCGTTGACTGTACGTCTCATCCAGCGGCTCGTCATCGAAGATGTCGTCATCGAAATCCTCGATTCGCATCGAGTCGCCTGCACGCCTGCGCCGGTCCGAAGCGGGCCATGTGATCGCTGGGTCAGCCGAACGGAGTCGCTGGGTAAAGTGAGGCTGAACGGGAGCCTCGGCGAGCAATGCCGGCATCCAGTCAGAGAGCGTCTGGGGCCGCTCCGCGATACGGAAGGATAGCGCCCAGTCGATTGCGGCGAGAAACGGCTCGCTGTAACGACCCTCGCCGAGAAGCCGTGCGGAAATGAGTGGATCGCGCCCGCCATTGAAAAGCGCGGCACCGCGACGGGTACTGTCTACCGGATCGCTGCCGCCGATGGCGAAATAGAGCACGCCACCGAGGGCATAGATGTCGGTCCAGGGGCCTTGCTGCTGGTCGGAGTCTGAGCTGTACTGCTCCAGAGGTGAATATCCGGCCGACACCAGTGCAGTGAATGCATGATCTGCCAGCTGCGCAGTTTCTCGAGCGGATCCGAAATCGAGAAGCACCGGTGATCCATCCTGGCGCACCAGAATATTGGAAGGCTTCACATCCCGATGTACGAAGCCGCGCCTGTGAACCTCCGCCAGGCCACGGGCAACCGGTAGTATCAGTGCCTTCAGCTGTTGTTCGGACGCTACGTCAGGCTGCGACAGGTAGGTGCCCAACTCCTCCCCCCGCTCGAACTCCATGACCATGTAGGCGCTGTCGTTCTGCTCGAACACCGAGATGATGCGCACGATGTTCGGGTGCTTGAACTTGACCAGGTTACGCGCTTCACGAAGGAATCGCTCCAGGCCCCAGCGGTGCAGATCGTCAGCTTGCATGGCCAACTGCGCCGACGTACCTTCAGTGGTCTGGGTGACCAGTGCACCCGGCACGTATTCCTTGATGGCGACCTGGTGATCGAGATTGGTATCAGTGGCCAGGTAGATGATGCCGAAGCCACCGCGGCCCAGTATCCGCTCGATGCGGTACCAGTTCAGCATCTCACCCTGCTGAAGCAAGCGGTACCGGTCGGTGGTTTCCATCACTGGTGGGATCGGCTGGCGGTTGGTGGGATCCATGGTAGCAAAAAGACTACCGACTCCCTCGTCTGTAGGGCATTAAATTCGGGATTTTTGACCCAATTTTCACACGACAATGAAAGGCTAGGTGTACATGCTCAGCCAGTTAACAGTATCCGTCACCAACAGCACTTATCCAACTGTTAGACATAAGGAAGCTGCGATTTACTCGCAACCTAGCCGCACGGCGTCCGATCTCGGCACCCGAAGCGGGCAGAGTGCCACAGCCAAGCACCACGAGAACGCCGAAAAAACCGCGACGATCAGTGAGTCATGCCATACATTACGTAGTTCACTCCCAATCGATAGGCGGTGGCGGTGTAGTGGGCGCTGTACTCTTCCATGTCAGCGTGCTCCCACGCATCGCCGAGGTCCATGTTCCAGTTGATGATGGCCATGACTCGGCCTTCGTCATCGAGCACACCGCGCCACCGTGGTCGCTGACGCGAGGCATTGCTCTCTCTCACGGCCGCCGATTTGGAGATCGGTAGCTCCCAGGTTTCTCCCGGATTCAGGCACAACGCTCGCAAACCCGGTATCTGGATGAATTCCTCGATCGGAAAATGGGTACTGAAGATTTCGTGATCCGGCGGGATGTCGACGATCCGGCGATTCGGAAACACCTGGCCCATCCAGCGCTCGAACTGCTGCCATTGGTAGTCGCCGTGAAAATCATCGACCAGCAGAAAGCCTCCGCGCAACAGATACTCGCGCAGATTCTCGGATTCAGGGGGGCTGAAGGAGGCGAAGCCCGCCTCGACAATGTAGAGCATCGGGAAATCGAACACACGCTCGTCAAGCAGTGATATCGACTGGCTGTCGGTATTGGTATCGAGCCGCGTCAGCCGCTGCAATGCCGATATGAAGTGCGGCTCCGATTCAGAACAATCCGCCTGCCAGTGGGGATAGCCGATACGGTCGCCCAGATCGTCGATGGCCTGCTGGTTGTCGGCGAAGATCAACCTGGAGAACGTGAATTCCTGATTACTTGTTCCGGTCAGTGCCGACGGGCAATCCGGGCGTTGCGGTGTCGTGCAGATAGCGAGCTCGGCCTGCACGGGCATCGTAGCGGCTGCCATGCAACAGGTTGCTACGACCGCCATGGACTGCCCTGCCCGCCACTGCCCTTGCCGGAAAAACCGCGACGCTGACGACCGGACCGAAGCAAGACTCGGAGGATTTCCCACAAGGCTGCCCAGTAAACGGATCAGTGAGCGACATGACGAGCGGCCCGGTGGCTCGAGGACGCGCAACGCACTTCGCCAGGAGCACGGCCGTTTGAGATTGTAGGTCCTGATGGAATACAAGGCTCTGGGAGGCTCCTGTTTTGCAGTTGATCAAGGCTGCCGGTCGGCCTCTGGGCAATGAGGTGCCGCACGATGCATGCCACTGGAAGTTAGAGAGCTCCTGCCTTGCTCAGTTCCTCCTCCGATGCAGCGCCCGGCCCGCGAACGGCACTCGGCGGGCACTTGCCGAGAATGATCATACCCAGAACTTCGTCCCGTGTGACATCAGTAGTGGCCACTGTACCCACCATTTGTCCATTCTTCATCACCGCGACCCGATCGGCGAGTTCGAACACGTCGTTGATGTCATGACTGATCAGAAAGATACTGATGCCGTCGGCCTTGAGCTGCTTGATCAGATCGGCCACCTGTGCAGTTTCCTGCGGGCCGAGCGCGGCCGTCGGCTCATCCATAATGAGGATCCGGGCGTTGAACAGGATGGCCCGAGCGATGGCGACCGACTGGCGCTGCCCGCCCGAGAGCGCCTTGACCGGTTCCTTGAAACGTTCGAATCGGGGGTTGAGTCGTCCCATCACCTTGCGCGCGCTGTCTTCCATGGCGACATCGTCGAGGGTGCCCCAGGCGGTGAGCAGCTCGCGCCCGAGGTACAGATTACCGGCGCAATCGACGTTGTCTGCCAGTGCCAGCGTCTGGTAGATGGTTTCGATACCCAGCGCTTTGGCGTCGCGAGGATTCTCGATCTTGGCCACCTCGCCACGTACCTTGATCTCGCCTTCGTCACGCTTGTAGGCGCCCGAGAGAATCTTGATGAAGGTGGACTTGCCCGCTCCGTTGTGACCGAGCAATGCGACCACCTCGCCCTTGTGCAGGTCCAGCGACGCACTGTCGACCGCGTGGATGCCACCGAAGGAAATCGAGACGTCGGACATCTCGACAACCTTGTCTGACGTGGCATGCGCTACCGCCGTACTTTCTTGTTCAGTCATGATCTGGAATCCGCGATCGAGTGATGCGTCAGGCCTTGCGCCGTCGGTAGATGCTGTCGAGCCAGACAGCGACCACCAACACCAGACCCACCACGATGTTCTGCAACGGGGTATCGATGCCTGTGAGAACCATGCCGGACTGCAGCGACTGCATGACGAGCGCACCGAGCATGGCCCCGACGATGGTGCCGACACCGCCACCGAGCGAGGTGCCACCGATGACCGCGGCGGCGATGACGAGCAGTTCGTCAAGCGTACCGAGAGCGTTGGTCGAGGCGTTCAGGCGAGCCGAGGAAATCGTCGCCGATATGGCGCACAACACGCCCATGAGCATGAAGATCTTCATGGTGACCCAACGCGTGTTGATGCCGGCAAGCTCCGCCGCTTCGGGGTTGCCTCCGAGCGCGAACACGTAGCGCCCGAACCGGGTGCGCGTCGCGATGAACGTCATCACGATGCCGACACCGATCGCGATCAGCACGGGAATCGCGATACCGTGAGCAATGAAGAGGCCACTCTCCGGAACCGTGATGCCTTCGGCTTCGGCGTAACGCCGAACCACGCCTTTCGGCCAAGGGTAGGCATTGGCCACGGCCACTGCACCGAGCACCAGCGTGCAGCCGATGCCGATCAGGGTAGCTTCAGCCCAGACGGGGCGCAGCGGGAAGTCGAAGCGTTGCCGCTGGCGTCGGCCCATCACGACGAGCGCAGCGATCGCTCCACAGGCCACGATGCCGACCACCCAGCTCCAGAAGGCTCCGATGGAGCCCTGCGGCCCGCCGCCGATCAGCCGGAACGTGTTGTCCATCGGCGAGACGGTTCGCCCGGACGTGACCCACCAGGCGGCGCCACGCCACACCAGCAGCCCCCCTAGCGTGACGATGAAGGCCGGCACCCCCAGATAGGCGATGATGTAGCCCTGGACCCCGCCGACAACGGCACCGATGATGATGCCGACCAGCATGGCGATGACCCAGGTCATCGGATTGCCGTAGTCGATCAGGCCCGGTAACCAGCTGACCTGCACCACGCCCATGATCATGGCGATGAAGCCGAGGATCGATCCGACCGAGAGGTCGATGTTGCGGGTGACGATGACAAGCACCATTCCGGTGGCCATGATCGCTACCGAGGCGGTTTGTACCGACAGGTTCCACAGGTTGCGTGCGGTCAGGAACCGGCCGTCGGAGAATATGTGGAAGATGATCCAGACCAGCAGGAGAGCACCCACCATGCCGAGCATTCGGGTGTCTATTTCCGTGGCCCGAAAGAAGCGCTGGACTGCGCTGGACTGGCTTTGCCGAGCACCCGAACCGGGCGCTGGCGATTTGGTTTCACTCATGAATTAGTCTCGAAACGATGCCATGACGTCGCCGACCGGGGTGCGAAATACCCCGGCCGGCGACTGCCTGCGCTCCTGCGGCGAGCCGTCCGGTTACTCGCAGGCTGCAACGCCTTCGGCGGCACCCTGGCAGGCCGCATCCTTCTTGATCCAGCCGGCGTCGATCACGACATCCAGATTATCTTTCGTGATCGCGACAGGCTTGAGGAACACCGCGGTCATCTCGACGCCGTTAGGGCCATCCGACCAGCTTTCGGAATCCGGCACTTCACTCATGTCGGTACCATCGGCCAGCATCGAGGCAATCGCAGCAGCCTGCTTGCCCAGCTCCCTGGAATCCTTCCAGACCGAGACGGTCTGCGTTCCGCGGGCGATCCGGTTCAGCGCGGCCTTGTCGGCATCCTGCCCGCTGACCGGCACCGATCCGTCGAGGCCCTGGCCCGCCAGCGCCGCAACCGCTCCGCCAGCCGTACCGTCGTTCGAGGCAACCACGGCGTCTACCTCGTTGTCGTTGGCCGTGAGGATCTGCTCCATGTTCTGCTGCGCGTTCTCGGGCAACCAGTCATCGGTATAGGCCTCTCCGACATTCACGACATCACCGGAATCGATGGCATCCTTCAGCACTTCCATCTGACCGGAGAACAGAAAATCGGCATTCGGATCGGCGGACGACCCCTTGATGAACGCGTAGTTGCCTTCCGGCATCAGATCGAAGACGGCTTGAGCCTGCAGACGACCGACTTCCTTGTTGTCGAACGTGATGTAGAACGCTTCCGGATTCTCGATCAGGCGATCGTATCCGACCACCGGAACACCTTCGTCAGCGGCTTGCTGCACCGCCGGGCCGATGGCTGCGGAATCCTGGGCCAGGATGATCAGCGCATCGGCGCCCTGGGAAAGCAAGCTTTCCACGTCGGTGAGCTGCTTGGAGGCCGACGACTGCGCGTCGGCTGAAATGTACTTGTCGCCAGCGGCTTCGATGGCCTCCTTCATGGCGGCTTCGTCGGTTTTCCAGCGCTCTTCCTGAAAATTGGACCAAGAGACACCGATGGTCTTGCCTTCCGCCAGCGCGGTGCCGGTGTAGAGGCCCGAGGCCAGGGTGGCAGCGATCGCGCTGACCAGCAAGGTATTCGTCTTTTTCATGTTCACTCCCTAAAGGATAAAGATACTCGTCGCGAACAAACCGGGCATCTGACGGCACCGACCTTCGCATACCAGCGTGCGCCGCGAACACGGGGTAACGGCCGATGCGAATGACAACCGAAGCTGTTTCACTCGAAGCTGACCCTCACACCTGTTTTCCGCACTCACGAGCTGCGATGACGAGCTGCGATGAGCTGACAACCGTGTCGCCGCTCTACGACGCCCGTTGCCCGATTTAATTCACGGCTGGAAAAAAGTGTGACGGCATGGGTAAAGTGTGTCAATCTGTTTTTGCCTTTTTAGCACAACAACCGTGAACCCGGTGTCCAACCGACCTCCCAGAACAGCGGAAAAGTCACTCCGGGGCGAGCCGGCGATGCGAAGTGTCGACCTGCGAACGGAGAATCGTTTTCGGCTGATCGCGGGTCTGCGTCAGCATGGCGCCTGTACGAGAGCGAGCCTGGGCAACCTCACAGGGCTGAGCGCCGCGGCCGTCTCCACGCTGACCAGCGGGCTGGCAGCCGATGGCATCGTCGAATCCACACGCCGGCAACCGCTCAGGGCCCAACGTCGCGGTCGGCCGGAGAATGTGGTCGAACTGGCGCCGAGTGCGGCCCTGGCTCTCACCCTCGAGCTGACCATCGACAGGCTCAGCCTGCGCCTCTTGCGTTACGACGGGTCACTGCTGCATCGATCCGACACGAGCGTCGACACCCATGGCTGCAATGCCGACGCGCTCGTGAGCTTGCTCGTACAGCGTATCGACGCGTTGCTCTCGAAGCGAAAGGCAACACAGCTGCACCAGATCAGCATCGGCTTCCAGGGCACCACCTCACACGAATCGGGCATGCTGGTGTGGTCGCCGATCCTGGCCGCACGCAACGTGCCCATCCGAGAAGCCCTGAGCCGCCGCTTCGGAGTACCGGTGAATGTGAACAACGATTGCCGGCTGATCTCTCAAGCCTTGCATGTGAGGCGTTACAGAGAGCTTGGCAGCAACTTCGTCACTCTGCTGTTTTCGCACGGCATCGGGATGGCGTTGATCATCGATGATCAGGCTTTTGCAGGCGTCTACTCATCCGCCATGGAAATCGGCCATCTGCAACATGAACGCGGCGGTGCCCTGTGTCGCTGCGGGCAGCGTGGCTGCATCGAGGCCTACGCAGCCGACTACGGTATCGTGCGCCACGCCGAAGCGCGTGATGAGTCATCCGCGCCGGCAGGGCGAGTGCCGCCCGGTCGCCTCCAGGCCCTCGCGGACGATGCCCGGGCGGGACATGCGCCGGCTGCGGGTGCGTTCGCACGTGCCGGAACCGCGGTCGGCCAAGGGTTGGCGATGGTGTTTCGATTGCTCGATCCGATGCCGGTGGCACTGGTGGGCCACGTCACCACCGGCTTCGATCTGATGCAGGCAGCCATGCAACACTCGCTCGATACCAACTTCGAAAACGGTTGCTCCCTTGATGCGCTGGCCCACCGCTTCGATCAGGAAGAGGAGCTGCTACAGGCGGGGCTCGCACTGGATGCGCTGAGCAGCATCGATCGCAGACTGGCCACCAGCGAATTATCCCCAGGCCTGGCTCCTGCATGAGTTGGCGTTAGCCTGTGCAACCCAGCCCTGTTCGCTGTTCGTACACCCACTTGTCTTACTGCAGTATTGTTTCCGCGATCCACTGTTATGAACTTGTTCTCATGAATACTCTCTCGTGAACGTGCCTGCCTCACGGCTCCCTACCAACGCCGACCGGCCTCCAGCTGCCAATCGGACTTCGCACCGGTCGGCCATGACCAGGGCAACCCGGCTTCTGGGCTTGATCCTGACAACGCTCGCTCCCGGCCTTGCCCCGGCCGATGCGGCTGAACCGATAACGCCTGCCAGACAGGAAGCCGCCGACCTGCCCTGGAGCGATCATGCGATCAAACGGCACATCGCCGATGGCGAGTTCACCGGCGTGCTCGATCGTCGGCAGCTCGATGCACTGAAGCGTCAAGGTGAGGAGCTCTTCACCGCTCGCTTCACCCGGCTCGACGGCGCCGGGCGGCCAATGGCGACACAGGCCATCATTCCGACACTGCGCAAGCGCGAACCGCGCAACGAATTCTCCCGCACCGCCGGGCTCGACGCCAACGCCTGCAGCAGTTGCCATCATGTGCCCATCATCGGCGGTGCCGGTGACTTTTCGGCAAACGTTTTCGTTTCGGAAGGGTTTCAGCATACGGAGTTCGATACCACCGACCCGCAATTCTCCAACGAGCGCAATACAAACCATCTGTTCGGTGCCGGCCTTGTGGAATTACTGGCTCGCGAGATGACGGCGGAGCTGCAGATCATACGCGGTAGCGCGATGGCTCGTGCCAGGCAGACCGGCAAGAACGCGACGCGTGCCCTGAGCACCAAGGGCGTAAGCTTCGGGCAGATTCACGCCACACCCGACGGAATCGTCGATACGCGGGATATCGAAGGCGTCGATGCTGACCTGGTGGTCAGGCCGTTCAGCCACAAGGGGGTCATGACCTCTCTGCGCCAGTTCACCGTGAACGCACTGAACCATCACCACGGTATCCAGGCCCCTGAGCGATTCGGTGCGCGTTGGACCGACACGGCCGATCACGATGCCGATGGCATGGCCGACGAGATCACCGGAGGTGACATCTCGGCACTGGTGGCCTGGCAGGCCAGCCTGGCCCCACCGCTGGCCACTACAGAAGTGTCCCCACGATGGCAGGCTGCCGCGCGGCGTGGCAGCGCCCTGTTCGATGCGATCGAATGCAATGAATGTCACCGACGGGCATTGCCGCTGGATACACTGAAGTTCGATGATCCGGGGCCGGTGGATGCCGCCGGAACACTGCGCCGCGGGGAGCACGGCGGTACCGGAGACCTTACTTACGACCTGGCACTGCTGGCCTGGGCCGATACCTTGCCGAGGGACGATGCCGAGCGGATACTGGTACCGCTGTTCGGTGACCTGAAGCGCCACGTGATCGCGGACAACCGGGTGGCTACCCTGGGTAACGAGCTGCTGTCGCAGCGATTCGTCGAACGTAATGTGTTCATGACGAGCGAACTCTGGGGCGTGGCCTCGACCGGGCCCTACGGCCATCGCGGCGATCTGGGCACACTGGCCGAGGTGATCAGCGCGCACGGCGGTGAAGCGCGCCAATCACGCGACGACTGGATGGCCCTCGACCCGCAGGCACGCAGCGACGTCGAGGCGTTCCTAAAGACGCTCGTGATCGCGCCGTGAACTCGCGTTGATCGCGTCATAACCAACCGGTTGCCCTGTAAACATGACTGTTCGAACGACTCACCGGTCGCACCGGGTCTTCGCAGCTGTTGTCGTCGTCATCTGCGTCTGCACAGGCGGCGAGCCGATGGCGCAGACCGACGATGCCATCGGTGCCGAGATACCACAGCAGCGCAGTGGCGAGGCCTGGACGACAGGTCCTGACAACAGCGATGAGGCGAACGACGAAAGCGGTGCCGCGCCCTACACTGCCGACGTTCCGCGTTTCAGTGAACAAGCGACCTCCGCCGGCATCGATCATGTGTACGACGGGCCTTGGGAGCACTTCGTCGGTGGAGGGGTGGCGAGCTTCGACTGCAACGGCGATCGCCTGCCGGACCTGTACCTGGCCGGTGGCAAGCGTCCGGCCGCCCTCTACGTCAACGAGAGCGTCCCGGGCGGCAAGCTGCAGTTTCGTCGACAGCCGGTGGCGGATGCCGATCTCGACGCTGTCACCGGTGCCTATCCGCTGGATATCGACAACGATGGCCATCGCGATCTGGTGGTGTTGCGGGTGGGCGAGAATCGGTTACTCAAGGGCGGCCCCGATTGCGCATTCTCCGCGGCGAACGCACGCTTCGAATTCGATGGCGGCAGCGCCTGGACCACGGCATTCTCGGCAACTTTCGAATCCGGTGCCCGTTGGCCCACGCTGGCCTTCGGCAACTATGTCGATCGAACCGCACCCGGCTCCCCCTGGGGCACATGTCATGACAACGTCCTTCATCGTGCCGCCGACGACCGGCAACCACGCCAGCGTGGTGAGCCTTCGAGCCTGTCGAAGCCTTCGAATACCGATACGAACACTGACAAGACACCGCAGTACGACGACGCGTTGCCGCTCATGCCGGGTCATTGCGCGTTATCGATGCTGTTCACTGACTGGAACCGCAGCGGTAGCGATGCGTTGCGTATCACCAACGATCGTCAGTATCACCGCGGCGGTGAAGAACAGATGTGGCAGCTCGACAACGGTCGCTACCCACGGCTGTTCAGCCGCAGTGATGGTTGGGCTTCGGTGGTCATCTGGGGCATGGGTATCGCCGAGGGCGACCTCGACGCCGACGGCTTTCCCGAATACGCACTGACCTCGATGGGCGACACGCGCCTGCAGAGCCTCGACATCGTTCAGGCGATGGAGGAAGGTCGTCCTGCTTACGAAGACATCGCCTGGAGCCTTGGCGTCACCGCCCACCGTCCTTATACCGGCGATGACCTCAAGCCGTCCACCGGCTGGCATGCAGGCTTCGCCGATTTCAACAACGACAGCCGACTGGATCTGTACATCAGCAAGGGCAACGTGGAGAACATGTCCGACTTCGCCGCCTACGATCCGGACAACTTGCTGCTACGTCGCGAGGATGGAACCTTCAGCGAGCAGGGGGCGAGGGCCGGGCTGGCATTGCCCAGGCGTGGCCGCGGCGCGGCCGTCACCGACCTCAATGCCGACGGGCTGCTGGATCTCGTCGTCGTCAATCGCGCCGAGCCGGTGAGCCTTTTCCGCAATCATGGCCCTTCCGGGCAAGCGGGTCAGGCGACGAAGGCTGTGCACGCCGGGCAGGCGGCGAAGGCCGGGCGCGCCAAGCAAGCTGCAGAAGCCGATCCACCCGATCGGCCAACCAGCGCGCCGGGCGGCAACTGGCTGCAGATAGAGCTGCAGCAACTCGGCGCGAACCGTGATGCGATAGGCGCCAGGCTTTCCATCCTCACCGGCGACAAGACCCAGACGCGCCGCCTGCAATCCGGTGGCGGGCATGCGTCCGGCGACAACGGCTTCACCCACATCGGCCTGGGGGTCGCCGAACGGGCCACTGTGCGGGTGCAATGGCCCGATGGCGAATGGAGCGCGCCGTATCGACTATTCGCCGACAACTTTGCCATACTGACCCGCGGCGAGGACCACGTTCGCTACTGGTATCCTCATTAGCGGTTACCCGCTCCTGGTAAATTGGATACCCGTACATGTACCTCGGCATAGACCTCGGCACCTCCAGCGTCAAGAGCGTGCTGCTCGACGAAGACCAGAACGTCATCGGCAGCAGCAGCTGCGAACAGACGGTCAGCCGTCCGTACGAACGGTGGTCGGAACAGGACCCGGCCGGCTGGATAGAGGGTGTCGAGAAGACGTTCGCCGACCTGCGCGAGCGCTTCGGCAAACAGTTCGCCGCGGTCAAGGGTATCGGGCTGTCGGGCCAGCAGCATGGCGCGGTGTTGCTGGATGAGCGCGACGAGGTGATCCGCCCCTGCATTCTGTGGAACGATACGCGCGCATGGCGGCAGGCGGCGGAACTCGATACCGACCGTAGCCGAGAGCTGTACGGCAACATCGTGTTCCCAGGTTTCACGTCACCGAAGATCCGCTGGGTGGCCGAGGAGGAACCGGATAATTTCTCGCGCATCGCCAAGGTGCTGCTGCCGAAAGACTACGTCAATTTCTGGCTCACCGGCGAGCACGTGGCAGAGATGTCTGACGCGTCCGGCACCGGATGGCTGAATGTGAAGGAGCGTGACTGGTCCGACGAATTGCTCGGGTTGTCGGGGTTGACGCTTGCACACATGCCACGCCTGGTGGAAGGGTCTGCAGCGGCAGGCCAGCTGCGCACCGACCTGGCCGAGCGTTTCGGGTTCTCGGCGTCGGTGGTGGTGGCAGGGGGCGCGGGCGACAACGCGGCCTCGGCCTGTGGCATGGGTATCGTGGCGCCTGGCTCGGCGTTCGTTTCGCTGGGCACCTCGGGAGTGCTGTTCGCCGCCAACGAGGGCTACAAGCCCCATGCGGAGAGTGCCGTGCACACCTTCTGCCATGCCATTCCGGATACCTGGCACCAGATGGGCGTGATCCTCGCGGCCACCGATGCACTCAACTGGCTCGGCGATATCGTCAATTGCAAGCCTTCAGATCTGGTGCAGGACCTGGACCCGGCGGATGCAGAACCGGTGGATGTGATCTTCCTGCCCTACCTGGGCGGCGAACGAACCCCGCACAACAACGCCGATGCGCGCGGTGCGTTCCTGAACCTGGGCCATTCCACGGATATCCGCAGGATGACTCGGGCAGTTCTACAGGGCGTCAGCTTTGCATTTCGCGACAATCAGCACGCCCTGGCCAGGGCCGGCACCACCGTACAGGACGCCTATGTGGTCGGCGGCGGCTCACGCTCCGCGTATTGGGTGCAGCTGCTGGCCAGCATCCTCGACATGCCATTGAAGCTGGGTGTAGACGGCGACTTCGGTGCCGGCCTCGGAGCGGCCCGCCTGGCCATGATGGCCTGTAGCGGCGCAGCAGCCGATGAGGTATGCGATCCACCGGCGGTGGCATCCGTGGTGGAGCCGAAGGTTGATCTGCGCGAAGCCTTCGACGTCGAGCACGCGCGTTACCGCGCAGCCTACGGTGCGGTGCAGAAAGTCATCGAGGGTTAGCGAAGGAGCCGCGCAGGGGCGACCAGGGGACTTTCGGAAGTTGTCACATTGGAGCTGCGGAGGTCTCGGTCGGAAACCGTGAGCGATACCGTAAGACGCGCTATACGCTATACTTTTGCGGTGACCAACCCGACGCTCGTCAGCCACGCACCCTACGGGCTCGACAGTCATCGACCGGTCAACGGCGCATCATCGATCGCCGCGACGGTCCCTCATCATCAGGAACCCCCTTTACATGGACAATACCTTGCTCAAGAGTGTACTCATCGCCTCGGCCTTAAGCGCGGGCATCCTCGCAGGTTGCAGCAGTGACGATGATGACGCGAACCCGCTGTTCACGACGACCACGGATGAAGCGTCCAACGCGGACGGAGAGACGGATCCGGCAACCTCGGGCGAATTTACCCTTGGCCTGACTACCGTCGACAGCGTACGCAGCGTACCCGAAGCCATCGGCGAGCTGGAAATCTCGCTCGATGGCAACACCGCCATCAAGCAACTCCCCGCCATCGATCATCAGGCCAACGCCGATGCTATCGGCGAAACGCTGCGCCCGACCACCGTGAAGCTTTTCGGCAATCCGGAACTCGGCACCCCGCTCATGCAGGTGAACCAGCTCGCCGGGCTCGACCTGCCACAGAAGATCCTGGCTTGGGAAAATGAGAACCAAACCGTGCGTATCGGTTACAACTCGGCCAGCTACCTGCGCGATCGTCACGCGATCGTCGGCGCCGACGAAGCGCTCACCGGTATCGACAATGCCCTGGCCATGCTTGCCGGCAATGCTGCAGGCGCCACCTCCACAGGCGCGGGTTCCGACGTCGACAGCTCAGCCGACAGCGGCGTGAAGGAAGGCGAAGGCATCATCACCGTGAACAGTACCCAGGACATGGATACCACCTACACCAGCCTGGTCAGCTCCATAGAAAACGCGGAACCACTCATGCTGGTCGCTCAGGTGGACCATTCCGCCAACGCGGAAGAGGCCGGTCTGACTCCAGCCCTGCTGCCTACCCGGCTTGTGATCTTCGGCAATCCCGTGCTCGGTACACCGCTCATGCAGGCCAGTCAGACCCTGGCAATCGACCTGCCGCAGAAGATGCTGGTGTTCGAGAACGCAGCTGGCGAGGTGACGATCGCCTACAACGACCCCGTCTATCTGGCAGCGCGCCATGGCTTTACCGGGCAGGATGAGGTGCTGGATCAGGTGAGCACGGCATTGGCAGCGCTTGCCGATGGTGCCGCCAACGCCGAACAGTAGGTACCTCTGCGTTCACCGACAGAACCTTCAACCCCGCTCGCGGCGATGTGTGATCACAACGCCGCGGCTGGGCATCTTGCGATCGGACTCACCCGCCCAGCACCCTTCGTCAAGAATGCGGTCCTGCGGGACGCCTGCCAGCACCAGTGTCTCCTTCACGCGATTCGCGCGGCCGAGAGCCAGCGTCTGGTTGCCATTCCTTATCTTGGTCGGCCCCAGTGAGCAGCCCACCAGGGACATCACATCGGTGCGCGCATCGAATTCTTTCATCATCGACTCGATGATCACCTTGTTCTCATTGCCCAACCGCATCGAATCGTTACCAAAGACGAGAATGCGCTCGTCGATATTGCGGTAGCCGCCCAAAAGATCTCCGAAGTTGGATCGACCGGTATCGAACACATTACGTGTATAGGGCAAGAGTCTCCGGTCAGTACGCTCTGTACCGGACGACCCCAAGGCAGGAAATCCATTGGCCATACGGGGGCTGACGTTTGCCCGCGAGCCCGCCTGCGCCTGTGAAATCAACGGCGCACTCACGGATGCCGCCAGCGGTAGGCGCGGCAAAGCCTGCTTCGGCGGTATGGCGCTGACGACAGCCCGTGACCTCGACGGATCGACTCTGCGTGAGCCCCTTGTCGCGCCGCTGTCACGCCTGCCACGATCGCTACGCGAAGCTGGCTCATCGTCTCTCATAGAGCCTTCGATGGGGGCTTGCGACGCATAGAACAGGCTATCGTCCATAACCAGTGCCGACGCATCGGCACCTTTGACGAACAGCGCACTGGCAGGCGACACCCGCGCAGCGTCATCGATGCGGTACTGACGTCGGAAACGCACGGTGCCTACAGCTACCTCATGCGTGCTGAACGTGGAGTTGCCGGGCTCGACCTCGCGATTCTCGGTGTGACTGACCCGATTGGCCAGACCGGGATCGCCGGAGATTCGGATGGCGAAGCCTGCCTGACGGAGGGAATCCTGCAAGGCATGGAGAAAGCGATTGTCCATGCCGGCCTGTGGGTCGAAACGTACGGTGGTCGTCGCGGGCGCCAACACGGGTATCTGGACGATGGCGCGGGCGAAGTCTCGGGCGATCAGCTCATCCGGCAAAACCCCTGACGTACCTGGCTCGTCGCCCGCTGCTTTCGTCGACCAGCTCGAACATCCAGACATCAGCACCAGCGTGCCGACAAGCACCGCCGCGATTCCACTGCGCATGAAGAATCCCCCTTTGTTCTGACTGTTTCGGCAGCACGCCGGGTATTGCCCTGTCCAATTTGAGAAGCGGTAGCGGCTTCACGCAACTGCCACCAGGATGCCTTTCAGGTAGCGCTCGATATGGCTCGCCTGTGCACCGACCTGATCGAGCAGAAGCTCCAGCAGGAACGGCAGCAACAACGCTACCAGGGCCAGTGACGCCAGTGACTTCAGCGCCGTGGACAGGAAAAACACGTTGAACTGCTGTGCATAGCGATTGATCAGCCCCATGGAGATGTCGATCAGGAACGTGACCACCAGTACCGGACCCGCGATCATCAGGGTCAGCGTCATGAAGCGGGTCAATATGCCTTCGAAGAGGGTGACAGACGGCAGGCGCAGGCTTTCCACCGGCAGCAACAGTGGCCAGATGACGAAGCTCTCCAGAATGCCGCCGACGATCAACATCAAACCACCGGCCGCCATGAACATGTAGATCGCCCAGCGGCTGAGCAATTCCCCGAACAGAGTGACTTCGTTGCCGGCGATCGGGTCGAAGATCATCGCGAACGAGGTGCCGATCTGTGTGTCGATGACGATACCTGCTGCTTCGAACGCCCATAGGAGCATGCCGAAGAACACACCGATGACGACGCCGATCAGCACCTCCTTGCCGAACAGGTTCAACCACTGTGCAGTGACCAGATCAGCTTCGGGCAAAACGGGCTGCACGAACACCGCGACCAGCCCGAGAGCCATGTACAGCGCGTTACGCACCAGCGCAGGCACTGTCTCGTTGGCGAAGATCGGCAGCAACAGGAACACCACCGAGACGCGCGTGGCCGACAGCGCCACCACGATCAGGTAATCGCTGATCTCCCCGAGTAGCTCCGGATTCACGACTACGCGCTCATAGACCGGCCAGCATCGGAAAATCGATAAAGATTCGCTCGGAGAAACGGAACAGCGTGCTACCCATCAACGATGCGGTAGCGAAGATACTCATCACGATGGCGAAGAACTTGGCCGCATACTGGAACGTCTGTTCCTGAATCTGAGTGGCGGCTTGCAGGAAGGCGATCAGTATGCCGACCACGGAAGCCACGATTACCGGCGGGCCCGCAAGTAGCAGTACCAGCCACAAGGCTTCCTGTGTGATCTGCATGACAGTCGAATCGTCCATGTCAGCTACTCCTCAGAGGTAGGAAATCACGAGGCCGTGCGCCAGCTTCGTCCAGCCATCGATCAGCACGAACAGCAACAGCTTGAAGGGCAACGAGACGATCGTCGGTGAAAGCATCATCATGCCCATGGCCATGAGGATGTTCGAGATCACCAGATCGACCACGATGAACGGCAGGAAGATCAGAAAGCCGATCTGGAAGGCTGACGTCAGTTCACTGATCGTGAAGGCTGGAACGATGACGATGAAATCACCGGCGCTGATGGAGTCGGCGCGCTCGGGGCCCACCATGCGTTTTATCGTTGCGTGGAAGAAGGCGCGCTCGCGTTTCGCCGAGTGCTTGACGAGGAATTCACGAAGTGGCTCTTTGCTGGCGTCCGCCGCTCCCATGAGACTGGCGGTGCTGCTGCCGATATCGCCACGATCCGCGATGCGCTCCATCATCTGCGAACCCACCGGGTACATGACGTAGAGGGTCAGTATGAGCGCAAGGCCATTGAGCACCAGGTTGGGCGGCACGTTCTGCACGCCCAGTGCGTTGCGCAGCAGGCTCAGCACGACCACCATCTTCGTGAACGAGGTCACCATGACGGCCACGAAGGGCGCCAGGGCGAGAAAGATCACGGTCAACAGTGCCGATGACGGTGAAAATTGAGTCAAGTCCATGTGAGGTGTTCGACCGTGGTTCACTGATTGACAGAATGCCGACCTTCCTTGCCGGATCCATGGCTGTGCGATTGACCATGTTCTACTGACGACCAGTTACCGCGACAGCTGAAGCTGCGGCGCTCGGCTATGCATCGTTCGTCGCGATACAAGAGCCACACCACATGACAAAGACGGTTTTATTGTCCTTGTCAGGTAGGAGGAGCGCTGACCATCCGATCACCGATCAATGCACCCAGGCCATCGCCGAGCCGAACGATCTCGGCATGCCAAGAGCGGCTGCCCAGCGTTACAGCGAGTGGGGTCGAGAGGAGGTCGAACGGTTGCCGCCAGGGACCGGCTCGATGGAGTCCGCCGATCCAGGCATGAACCGGCATCCGCACCGGCGAGCAGAGCGTCACGGAAGCCCGCGTCTCGGTAGACGACGCCGGCTGCTCGGCCATGCAGGCTGCCGCCGCATTGAGCTCAGCGCTGCGCCAATCGACTTGCACCCACGTGGATTGCCCGGCAAACCCGATACCACTCAGCCTCACGGGCATCGTTTCGTCGAAACTTGCCGGCAGAACCAGCAAGGCGCCCCGCCCCAGCCTGGCGGTATCACCTGAACCGAGGTCCACGTCACACAGCGATGCCTGCATGGAACGCTCGGCCCATCGGGTAGAGACGAACTCATCCAGTTCGATCGGCCATTCCCGCATCGCACCCAGCCGAGAGGCATCAATGGCAAACTGAACTCCTTGCGAGGTTCGATCGTCCGATAGTGCAGCGAGAGCGTGCACTTCCCGCTCCGAGGGCCCAGCCCCGGGTTCAAGTGCACATCCGTCAGCGTACCTGCGTGCACGGAGCGTCACGATGATCTCCCGGCTCGAGCTCGCCTTCGAATCCTCAGGTGCAGAAGCGGGCGACCAGTCCAGAGACAAGCCTGCCCAGTAGTCGATACACTGCAACAGTGGCGATACCGCATCGAGCAGAACGGCATCTTCCAGACACTGCAACTGCGGGTTCGACAGCGATGGGCCAGGTATGTACAAGACGTGGCCATCCGCCTCGAAGCGACGCCTGGAATCAGCCTGGTTCATGGCTCATCACCAGCTTCATGACCTGAGCCGCCGAGCGGGCACCGAGCTTGTGCATCAGCCGTGAGCGATGCATCTCCACGGTCTTTAGACTGATATTCAATTGCCGCGCTATCAACTTGTTCGGCTTGTCATCGATAATGCAATCCAGAACCTGCTCCTCGCGTGGTGTCAGGCTCTTCAGTTTCTCTCGTGCGCCGGTGAACAGTGGGCGCTCGTGACCGGCTATACGGCGGCGCTGCGCGTGACGTCCCAACGCCTGCGCCAGGGCACTCTCGAGAAGCGTCAAGTCCAGGGGCTTTTCCAGGAATGTCAGCGCACCCTTGCGCATCGCACTCACGGCCAATGACACATCTCCGTGAGCGGTCATGTACACGACGGGTACGGTGATGGCGCGTTTCAACAACTGATCGTGCACCTCCAGACCACTGATGCGTGGCATACGTATATCCAGCAACAGTGCACTGGGTCGCTCCACTGGCACGTTGGCCAGAAGCTCGATGATCTGTTCGTGATCGTCCGAGTGGTGCACTTCGTGTCCCATGCCTTCGAGCAGCCAGGCGGTGGATTCACGAAACTCTGCGTGGTCATCGAGAACCACTAACAATGGATTGCTCATGCTTCATGCACCTCCGAGTTGTATTGCGCGACTGGCAGGCTCACCCGAGCCGTGCAACCTGCATTCGAATTCGGCGTCAGCCACAGCCGTCCCTGATGCAGCTCGATGAACGAGCGGCAGATGTTGAGCCCCACACCCATGCCTTTGGGCTTGCGCGTCGCGAACGGCACGAACAGGTTTTCAGGCCCATCCGCAAGGCCATGACCTCGGTCACTGATCGCGATACGCACCTCTCCGGCCACCGACTCGATGCCGACAGTCAGAATCCGTTCCGCGACGGGCGTGTCGTGCATCGCCTCGATCGCGTTGCGCACCAGATTGATGATCACTTGCTGGAAAAGCGTGGCATCGCAGACGACCCGAGCGGGCTGGCTTGGTCGCATGAACTTCAACCGGCAGGCCTGGGTCGATAGGAGCCAGTCCAGAAGCCCCAGTGCCTCTTGAATCAACGTCGATACGTCGTGTTGCTGCATGCTGGGGCGACGTTCCTGCGTGAAGTCACGAATCCGACTGACGATACTGGCCATGAACCGTGCCTGGTCGAGAGCCTTGTCCAGTGCCCCATCGATATCACCGCCAACCTGCGGCTCCCGCCGCAGCTGCGACTTGTCGAGCGCACCCGGCGCCTGCTTATGGCGACGCAGCCGCGCTTTGACGCCCTGCAGCAGATTGACGATCGTGCCGACGGGCTGATTGATCTCGTGCGCGAGCGTTGTCGCCATCTCATCGACCGATAGCGTACTGGCGGTGACCAGCAGATCATTGCGCGCCTGCAGATACTGGTGAAGTTGCCGGGCCGGAGTGCCCGGTGGCCAACTGCGCACCAGGCTGCAGCGCTCACTCACTTTCTGCGAACTGAGCGTGAGCTGTTGACCGGTAGAGCCGATGGCCTGGATCAGTGGTTCAGCCATGCTTGCCGAACCTGCCTCTGAAAGCGTTTCCTGACTGTCCAGCCAACGCGTGTGCGTTTGAACGAGATGTGGAGCGTCCTTTGACTGACACTGCCCGGCCAAGGCCGCAGACCAGGGACTCCATTCATCGCCGATACGTGCATCGGCGAACTCTCGAGCGAACACATCCGAACACCAGAGCAGGCGGCCGGATCGTCGATCCAGCAACGCCATGGCATCTGCAGCGGTTGCCAACGCGGTACCGAGACACTGCCCGAGTTCTGCCGGACTCAGCGTCCGGTCTGTCGTTTGAATTTTATCCACTGCATGTCGTCGTGGCCTCGCCTGAGGCGTTCACGAGCTGGCTCCCTGTGAGTTACTGCTGCCGGAGCGCACTATTGCGTGAACACGTCCTGCAATCCGTGCATCGCTCGCAAAGCACTGCCAGCAGGCAAGACGTTGGAGGAACCCAGGGCTAACCCTGTGAATCAGTACTCCCTACCAGGCGGCAGATCATTCATCGAACATGCCTTCGACGAACTGCACGTCCGATACCGTCTGACCAGACCCGGCCAGCGAAGCCTGCAGCGTACCCGCGTGGTGCCGCAACACGTCGCTACCGTTGCGCTCGACAGCAAGCGTCAGGCGCCAGCCGTTCGCGCCCGGGGTAAGCTGCATGGCATTGATGCCGTGCTCGCCTCCGACGACTTCGAAAGCCATCGCCTGACCTGCAAGCGACCCGCCGACGCGCTGGCGCAACAGGGTCGACAACGACTCGGAGCCGGCAGGTCCGGCGAGTGCCGAGCTACTCGCCATGGTCAGCTGTATTTCCGGCACATGAACTGCTGACTGCCCCTCGACGGCCAGGTGCCCGACGATGCCAGCGGATCCGGATGGCACCGGCGGTGCAGATCCGCGCTGAACATCAGCGTCTGGTGCTGTGCGGGACTCATCGACTCCGTCGCCGTCCTGACGAACTCCGCTTCGATCAATCTCCGAATACTCATCGGCATCCGATGCGTACGCCTGCAGGCCATCGTTGCTGGAGAACGGCCTGTCGCTTTCGGGTACTGCTGATCCGAGCCGCTCGCGAACCTGCGTGGCACCATCGTCTGCGGAATCGGCAGATGAGGCCTGCTCACGGCCTCGGGCGGCCTTGTCGAGCGCTGACAGGAAGCCTTGTCGATCAGCTGCCGAACTGGCCGAGGCCCCCTGACCGCTCAGCGCTTCGGACTGCCCGGCAGGTCGGGAGTCCCGTCGTGCGATCGGGTCGGGGTGCAGGGTAGTGCTATCCATGGCACACGAACTCCCTATTGAACCGATCGTCCATGAGCAAACTGTCGACCTGCTCCGCTCGATTGGCGGCGTTTTTTGCCAGGGTGACAAGACGCGCCTCCAGTGCATCGATGCGAATGCGCAGTGCAAGCCAGGCACGTCGTGCGATGTTCATCTGGCGCCACGCATCCTGCCAGTCGCTTTGCGCGACACCCAGGTAGTACTGTTCCTTCTCGAGATCAGCGGTGAGCCAGCGACGCCGGTCGCTCGTGCGCAGCAGATCATCGGTATCCGGCGCCTCTGTGCTTGCGCGCCACTCGGCCAGCTCCCGCAATAGTCCGCTAAGCTCGTCGATGATCCTCCGCTGGGTATCAAGCCCTTGTTGCGCGACGGCCACAGCCTCGCGTGCCGTGCCCAGCGCCTCGAGAGCGATGGATTCACGATGCCGCGCCAATCGTTGCAAGCTCTGCAGACGGCTGGCTTCATCGGCAGGGCTCATCGATCTTGCCCCACTATCGGCCCGCCGATCAGTGTGTGAAGCCGCTGCCATGCCGCATCCACGGTAACGCCCTCTGCGTGCCCCTGGCACAGAAACAGATCGATGGCCGGCGCCAGACGCACCGCCTCATCCGCTTCGGCGTCGGCGCCCGGCTTGTATTCACCGACCTGCAGCAGAAACTCCAGCTCACGATAGCGCGCGATCAATGCACGCGTGCGAACGGCGGTAGCCGACTGACGATCGTCGTTCAGCGTCTTGGCAAGACGGCTGATGCTCGCCAATATGTCGATGGCGGGATAGTGGCCCTTCTCACCCAACTTCCTCGACAACACGATATGGCCATCCAGTATCGAGCGGGTTTCTTCTGCCACCGGGTCTGTGCCCATGTCATCATCCGTCAGGACAGTGTAGAAGGCGGTGATCGAACCGACTGCATCGTTACCGGTGCGCTCGAACAGTCGCGGCAGCTCGGCAAAGACCGACGGCGTGAAACCTTGCCGCACCGGTGGTTCACCGATGGCCAAACCGATCTCGCGGATGGCACGCGCGTACCGCGTAACCGAGTCGATCAGCAGCAACACCCGCTTGCCCTGATCCCGAAAGCTCTCAGCGATGGCGGTGGCAGTATTCGCCGCGGCGACCCGCTCGGCGGCGGGTCGATCAGAAGTCGACGCCACCACGATAGCTCGCGAGCGAGTGTCGTCGTCCAGGCAATCCTCCAGGAATTCGCGTACTTCCCGACCTCGCTCGCCAACCAGTGCGATGACGATCACATCGGTATCGGCATTGGCCGCAAGCATGCCGAGTAACGTGGACTTGCCAGCCCCTGCCGGTGCAAAGATACCGATGCGCTGACCGACCCCTACGCTGAGCAGGGTGTCGATGGCACGTACACCGGTACGCATCACACGATCGATACGGGCCCTGGACAGCGGGTGCGGAGCCGCGGCAATGAGCGGCCGCCGTGTCATTCCCGCCGGCAGGTCTTTACCGTCCAGTGCCGCGCCGAACCCATCGACCACACGACCGAGCAAGGCATCACCGACGGGCACGGTGGCAGCCTCGGCGATCACATGCACGGTGGAATTCACGGCAACGCCGGTGAGACCACCCAATGGCACCAACAGGGCATCACCCGCATCCACACCGATGACATCCGCCAGCACGCGAGTGCCCGAGACTTGATCGATGATCTCGCAGCGTTGGCCGATGCGAGCCGGCAGGCCACTGACCCGTAGGCCGGTACCGACCGCACGAACCACGCGGCCGACATGACGAACGCTCGTCTGGCCCCGTAGCCGGGCCCGCAGGCTATCCGTGTAGTCGTCGAGGAACGTGCCTGCGCACGGTCCGGCATCGGCCGCTGCAGCAGTGGTCGTGGCACCTACGAGGGCATTCGGCATGGTCATGGCCTGTCGTCCAACAGTTGTCCGATCCGTTGCAGCTGCGTCGCCAGATCCACATCGATGCTGCCGCGCGGCGTTTCCACGATGCATGCATCGTCGTGCACTGTGTCGTCACCCTGCACGTCACTGATCAGCGAGTCTGGCGCGGCGCGCCAGACGGCTCGAACCGCATCCACCTGTGACGTGTGTACGCGCAACACAAGGCGCGACGTATCCAGCAGGTCGGCGGCGGCGGTGCTTGCCTGTGCATGCAACCAGTCAGCCGGGGCGATGGCGCCCGCCACCTTACGCACTACATCCAGCGCAAGCTGGCTCACCTGACGTCGAAACCGCTCCTCTGTCACGGCATAGTCTCGTTCCAGCGTGCTCAAAGTCTCAGCCGTGGCCTGGCTACCCATCACACGTGCCTCTTCGGCACCCTGCGCGAACCCGGCCTCGAAGCCTTCGCGCCTTGCCTCTTCCCTCGCTTCTTCGATGACTGCCTGCCGTCTTTCTATCAGCGTGGATAGCCTATCGCCTAGCTTCAGACAGCCAAGGGTACCTTCGACGGTATCGCTGGCGAAGACACGCTGATCCGTTGCCAGCCAGCCCCCCTCACGGTCGAGCAGTGTGACCAGGCTCATGAGGCCGCCGTATGATCGAGCGTCGATTCCTGTGGCATGCGATCGCCAGGCGCTACCGGCTCAGGCGTCGACACCTCCGCCGTGCGATCGCCAAGCGCAACGTCGTTCGACGGATACATGCAGAGCGTTGCCAGCCTCAGTACTTCCACTGCCGCGCTCGGGGGCAAGGACTTCCATGAGACAGGCGCAGAAGCCGCCTGTTCGTCCAGGTCGACCATCAGTGTTCGGCTCAGCTCATCACGAAGCAACGGATCGACGATGCCGGCAATCAGCACACTTGCCCCGGCACTCAGCAGAGCGGCATCGATGTCGTTTCGGCACGCACCGACCAGCCAGCGATCCAGATCCGCCAAGGCGGCAGGTACACGGTCGACGTCGAAGGTTGGCGGTGCAGAATCGATGACACTTTCGTACGGTATCGACCCCAATGCCATGCGGGCGCTACCGATACGCTCACCGTCGATACAGAGTCTGAGCAAGGGAGCCATCAGCACAGCACCACAGACGCGTTGCAACACTTCCCTGTCACGACGATCCAGCAGAGACCAGTCGGGTAACGCATCGAGCCGCTGCCAGGTCCAGATTTCAGGCACAGCCCGACCACTCTCGGTATAAACCGCCAGCAGCAGATGAGCGGCGCTGGCGCGTCTCGAACGTGTCTCCACAGTGTTCATGAAGAGGACCCCGTCGGCCGTCGCCGCAGCAGCATCGCACTCGATACACCGAGGCCGAAGACCAGCAGCAGTGCCAGAGCGCTTGCCAGGGGTGCAGGCAGGTAGGCCGGCAGATCCGGCCAAAGGCTCATTGCCTGCACAGACACATCGGATGAAGGAGCATCGATGCGGACCGGTCTGATCCGGTCACGATTTTCAGCGGCTTGGAACAGCGCCACCGTGACATTCTCATACGGCAGGTTCTCCACGCCATTGACGACCAACGCCTTGATCTGCGAGATGCTGTCGGCAAGATCGCGATCCGCCCGGTGCTTGACGAATACCGAAGCCGACGCGGGCCGGATCGAATCGCTGAGGCGGTCCTGTTCAGGCACTGCGAGGTGGACCCGCGCCATCACGACACCGTCGATGCTCGACAGCGTATGAGCGATCTCCTGCGACAGCGCATGGTTCAGCCGGGCGCGTTCCTCCAGCGGGGAGGAGACGAAACCTTCCTTGGCAAAGACGTCGCCGAGCGTATCGAAACGCTCACGTGGAAAGCCGTTGGCATGCAGCAGCGACACCGCACCGGCGAAGCTCTTCTGTGCCGTGGTCACTGTGTACAGATCGTTGCTACCCGCAACCTTGCTGGCAGGCATGCCCGAGGCGTACAGCAGGGCGACCATGTCGTTTGCTTCCTGCTCGTTCAATTTCGAGTACAGAGTCTCGTCGCCGCAAGCCGCGAGCAGCACGCTCGACAGCACACACATGAGCAATGCGCGTGAACCTTTTCGATGTGTATTCATGATCAGCTCTGCTGTCGGAACAGCTGCTGCATGCCATCGGCAGTTCGATTGGCCACATTTGCCGTGAGCTGGGCATGAAACATGAACTCCTGACTACGTGCCGTCAGCGACACGATCTCGCTGGGGGTAAGCTCGTTCCCCGACTCCACTGCTGACTGTGCGTACTCGACCAGCTCGCGAGCCTCGCTGTTCAGGAAATCAAGCGGTTCGAACATGGCCTGTGTCACCGCCGAGGTCTGCGACTCCGCCCCATCCACTCGCATCAGGCTTTCCGAGAACAGTGCGGTGTCCGAACCCAATTCGGCCCCGTAGCCCGCCTGTACCGTATTGCCACCTTCCTGCGCCATCGTTTCGACGGCCAAGGTCATTCCTGCGCTTTCCATGTGCTAGTTACCTTCACTGGTGAATCTTTCGGAGCCTGTCTGATCTTCTGATCAGTACAGGCCTGTCGTGAACCGTTACTGCTTGCGTGCCATCGTCTCCAACGCGGAACCCATTGCCGTCAGCGCGGTGTGCGAACTGTTGGATAGAAACTGCATGCGCAGCGACTCGGCAGTCAGCATCGAGATGGACGAGGGGCTGTCGTTACCGTTGTTGAGATCTGTCGCCTGATCGGTCAGACGCGACGCTTGATTGTCGAGGGCTTCGCCCCAGGCTTCGGCCATCGCCTCGAACCAGCTGGTCTGCTGCTCCTTGCTCTTGTGCGTCAGATTGTTCATGCCCATCTGGGCCTGTAGCTGTGCGATATCACTCATGTCATTGTTTCCTGAATTGAGGGGATAATGGTTGAACTGCGTCCGGAATTACTCTCAAAATACAAGTTCGGTACGCTGTCCGGACTTGAAAAGCGATACGGTTCCGGCGTCGATGGCCATGATGCGATGCCCACTGGGCAACAACGAGCCGACGAAGTAGCGCGATCTGTCTTCGGTGACCACATGCGCCGGTGCGGCCGATATGACCATCGACACACGCTTGCCGGGAATCCTGGGCCCTGGAGGTGGTGCTACCGCCACGACGTTCGGCACAGTGTTCTCAAGCTCCAGCCGGGTCAGCCGGGGAAGGTCGCGTCGTGCCTGCTCGACTACACGCTGCAGCATCACCTCGTCAGCCTCGCCGGTGGATACCTGCGCCTCACCGGCTGCAACCACGGTAACCACCGCCTCTACACCGTTCAGTCGGAAAACGTCTTCAACCCGTGTGGCGAGCTCTTCGCCCACCTGAACGCGATTGCGTGCCCTGCCCGGTTGCCGACGCAACAGACCATCCAGCCGCATCGACTCGTCGCGCGTCGCGAGAAACCCGAGCACCACCGCAGGCGTCGTCTGCCTGTCGACGTTCAACGTGTCGAAGCCTTCCGCCTGCAAAGCCTCTGAAAGAGTCTGCCCCTGAACAGCCCGGGCGCTGGTGAAACGGAACGTATCGCCCCCCCCCAGAGCCAAACCCATCAGCAGCAGCCCGAACGTGCACAACGCGCCTTTCAGCAGGAATCGCGAAGGGTATGCCGGCGACTTCTCGCAGAATCCGCCTGCCTCGATGGCAGACGTTGCTACCGGTGAGGCAGCGGACAAGTGCTCGACCCCGTCCGTATCGGGTCCGTCGGCAAGTGACGCCTGGGAATACACGGGAGCATCCTGAGCCGGCAGCACCTCGTCGATCGACGCTGCCACAGTTGCCGACAAGCGCGACAGATGCAGGTGCGTGTCACCCAACTTGATCACGACATCACCAGCGAGCCGCACTGATTGCCCGGGTATCAGAGTGGCATCACCTACGATCACGCTGCCCGATACCTCATGGACCACGACCGTGTCGTCTTCAACCCGTAGAGACAGTGCGCGTCCGTCGAGGGTGGAGTCGCGCAGCAATACATCATGCTCGTGTTCGCCACCGATCCTGACCTCGGCACCTGGCGAGAGGGTCATGCTTGCACCGGATTGAGGTCCGGCCACCAGTCTGAGCTGAACGCCAAGCATCACCGAACCTCCTGCCAGCCGTCGTTGTCGAGTGCAGTTACCGATTGACTCACCACGGCCCGTCCGGTCGCGGCGCCGCCGACGGGAGCCCGACCGATCGCGGTCCGACTGAAGCCAGCGCCAGTGTTCGACGAGTGCACGGCCGTCCACTCTTCAGGCGAAGCGCTCTGGCTACGCCCGGCTTGCAGGCTCTGAACCGCAGGGACGCGTCTGCGCACGGCCTGCGGCCGAGGCACGGGCGCGCTGGCAAGAGACGACGGCGACAGTCCCAGCAGGCGTTCGCGTACGGTCAGCTCCCGGCTCCGCGGCTCCGGACGCACGGCTGCATCGGCACGATCGGCTGCCGCCCGTGCGGCTGGTGATGTCAACGACACGGAGCTGCCAGCAGCGGGCAGATCGTTGGACACCGGATACTGCGCATCGCGTCGTGCTAGGGCCTCCGATACGCCTGCCAGCCTGGCGGGAGCGGAGCTCAGAATATCGGCCTCGCTGCCGTGCAGCACGGGTGCCGAGAAGCGACGGACCTCGCCGGGCTGACGCGACAGACGTGGGGTGATCAGGAACAGCCGTTCGACCCGGCTGCTGGTTCGCGAGTTGTTGCGGAACAGCGCTCCGAGCCCTGGAATGTCGCCCAGCACTGGCACCTTGGAAACCGCATTGCCGGTGAACTCACGCACCAGGCCACCGATGAGCAGACTTTCGCCGGCATCGATCAATGCCTGCGTATTGATCGTGGAGCGTTCGATGACCGGAATCGAATCCACCTGCCGGTCAGAGGCCGAACCATCTTCTATGTTCACCAGCAACTTGATGCGAGAGCGGGCACCTTCGTCGAATACATGCGGTGTTACACGCAGGGTGGTACCGACGGAGACGTTGAAAAGATCCACCTCTTCCTGCCCGGCCACGCGGACGAAGAAGGTCGACGTGGTATCCAGCACCGCCTCCACATCCGATAACGTGATGATGTGCGGCTTGGAGACGATGCGGGCAGCGCCCTGTGTCTCCAGTGCGCGGATGCGCGAGATGAAGCGCGTGCGGTCACCGACCACCAGCGACACCACTCCCCCCTGCCCGGCCTGGCCGACAGGCACAGTGCCGGGTGCTACCCGACCGGCACGTGCCGAGCCAGGACCGAGCAAGGCTTCGCTATCGCCATCCTGCAGACGCCAGTTGATACCCAGTTCACGTAGCCGGTCGGTATCCATGTCGATGATCGTTGCCTCGATTTCCAGCATCGTCGGCTCCACGTCGAGTGAGGCGATCAGGCTCTCGTACATCGGCATGCGGTTGGCGGTATCGCGAACGATCAGGGCATTGAGTCTGGAATCCGCGACGATGCGTGCATTGTTCGGATGCGCGGCGGAAGAGCCACTGGACTCGAAGACGGGAGCCGGCTCTTCGACAGCATCGCCGACGGCGTTCAGGCCCTGGCCACGGAGGCCCGACACCGAAGGGCGTATCTGCTGGCGAGTGCGCGCCGGCGCACTGATACCACCCGGCTCGATCAAGCTGCGTATGAGGCTCGCCACGCCTGGCACAACGATCGTCTGCCCTCCGACGGCCAGCGATACATCGTCGGCCCAAGCGTACTTGAGCCGAAACACCCGATACGTCGAGCCCGGCGCCTTTTCGGCAGGCATACCCTGCTGCACAGCGTAGGACAGCTCCTCGATCTGCTCGACGAAGCGCTTTGCACCGGTAACCATGAGACCACCGTTGCTCGCCTTGCTCAGCACATTCTGCGGATCGGTCAGCCCCAGATCCCGGGCTGCATTCATGATGCGTGCAGTGGCACGTGACGATACCGGCAGTATCGAACGCGACACCTCGTTCGACGGGTAGACATGAACGACGGCGCCGTCGTAATACATCGACAGCTGAAAGGATTTCATGATGTCGTGACTGACCGATGCAGCGCTCTTGACGAAATCACCGTTCACCAGGCCGCGCACCTCGTCCGAGACGCGGACCGGCTTGCCTATCTGACCGAACAGTTCCTGCAGAAAATGCTCTACCGGTTGCTCGCGGGCACGCAATTCGACCTCGGCCTCGAGCCCGGGCACGGTGGCTGCGCGAGTTGGCGAGGTACCGAAAGACAGCGCCATCGTCAGTAACAACAACGGTGTGCATGCGCACGACACGCGTGCCGAGAGAGCCTTCATGGCATCGATGCTCCAATGGTGGGAAGTACGATAACGGGTGATCATGCGGTGGCGAGCCTGGCGCCGGTTTCCACGACGACCTGGTGCACGACATCGAGATCGAGCGTGGCAACAAGTTCGTTATAAGACAACACGGGTACATCGAACCGATCGCGTACGATCATGGCCCGGACATGGCGACGCAGCTGCACGTTGGTCAGCAGTGCAACCGGCCCGTGTTCCTCGATGGCTGACAGCAAGGCATGGCGCAGACGATCCGCCAGCCGTGGATCCAGCGACAGCTGTTGCACGCCATTCCCCGTTCTGATCGACTTGAGCAGGTGATCCTCGATGGGAGCAGCGAGAGCGATCGCCCGCATGCTGCCCTCCGGGGCGTACCGGTAGCAGGTTTGCCGAGCCAGGGCCATGCGCGCGAATTCAGTCAGGTTGCCGATGTCCTTCTCATGCTGGGCCGCCTGGACCAGAGCTTCCAGAATGCCTCGCAGGTTGCGTATAGAGACCTCTTCGTCAACGAGATTACGCAGGATCGCAGCGATGTTCTGCGCCGGAATGCTGCGTAGAACCTCCTTGACGATATCCGGGTAGTCGGTACTTGCCGCATGCAGCAGCTGACCACTTTCCTGAATGCCGAGAAACAGGGTGCAGCTACGGCGTAACGCCAGATCGATATCCTTGACCACGGTATCGGCGGAAAGCTCATGACCCACTTCACCGCGGGCTATCGGCACCTCGAAGGCGTGCAGCATCCAGCGCCCTGTATCGTCCGTGCGCCAGTGAAAGCGGGGCTCCGGCAAGGCGACACCGGCACGCAGTTGAACCGTATCCACACATCGTGTGATCAATTGCTCGAAGCGCTCCATATCGCTCTCCGGCACGGCGGACCGCGGCAGTTCGAGCATCAAGGGCACGGCTTGCCGGACTCCCGCTGCGGTGGCCTCGACGCGGCTTCCGCTGGCTCGATCTCCCTGAGTGGCGAGCGCATCGTTGAAAGCGCGTTCCGGGCTCAGACCGATGCGCGATTTCAGTGCCGGCCCGAGAAAACCTGCAAAGCCAAGTAGGCTGAAGCCGACCAGCAGGAAGATCATCGTCGGAAAGCCTGGCACCAAGGCCAGCAGAAAGCACATGCCCCCGGCAACGAGCATAACTCGCGGAATGGCGGAGAACTGCTTCTGAATGGAATCGCCGAGGTTCTGGTCCGCCTCGTTGTCGGTTGCACGGGTCACGATCAGACCCGCCGACATGGCGCCGAGCAATGCGGGAATCTGTGCTACCAGACCATCACCAATGGTCAGGATCGAATACTTTGCCATCGCGGAACCGGCGTCCATACCGAGCTGGAACACCCCGATCGCCAGACCACCGAGCAGGTTTACACAGATGATCACGATGCCTGCGATCGCATCACCTTTGACGAATTTCATCGCGCCGTCCATGCTGCCGTGCAGCTTGCTCTCCAGCTCCAGCTCGCGACGCTTGGAACGCGCTTCATGCTTGTCGATCAGTCCCGAGCGCAGATCCGAATCGATCGACATCTGCTTGCCGGGCATGGCGTCGAGGGTAAAACGGGCACCGACTTCCGCTACCCGCTCCGCCCCCTTCGCGATCACCAGAAACTGCACCAGCGTGATGATCAGGAAAACGACAAGCCCGACGACCAGATTGCCGCCAGCGACCATGTTGCCGAAGGTATCGATGATGTCTCCGGCATCACCGTGCAGCAGAATCATTCGCGTGGTGGCCACCGACAATGCGAGCCGAAAGAGCGTAGTGATCAGCAGCACGCTTGGAAATGCTGAAAATTGCAAGGCGGTACCAATATAGATGCCCATGAGTACCAGCATTACACCGACCACGATATTCACAGCCACCAGCGAGTCGATCATGATCGAGGGCAGCGGCATGATCATGAGCGCGATGATCGCGACGATCAGTAGTGCCAGGAAAAGATCGCTGGAGCGTGACAGCAAGCTGAGGTCATGGCTCGGTCGGTCGCGAAGATAGGCGCCGATATTCATGACAATGGATCGCCGACCGGAATCAGGCAATGCGATTGGATCGTATCGGGCGTCGGCTCAGGGGCTAGGTACATGCAAGCGGTCTCTTTACTCGTTACCGTGAATGGTGACGTGCCCCTTCCATGGGGCGGGTCAGACAACGGCGAGAAGTCTAGACGTGCGCTACCGAGCCGAACGTCGACTGATCGGCGGCCTGGAACTGATGATGTTGATGAGATCCACGTTCCACCGATATTGGAAATGCCCGATGACGGTTTGACATCCAGATTGCAAGAGACTCGTCAGCGTCGTGCCCACAATCCAAGACGCAGGACGGCCGAAGGACCACTGGTTCACAAGCAGTGCCGAAACGCGCATGGAAATGGCACGGTTGTGGTGCGGTTCTCTCCCTAACCGGCCAGGGCCGTCACGCCGGTGCTACGGTGCGTGCCGTTGCCAGGGATCCGAGGAGTACGCAGGCAATGTCGCAGGACGACAGTGGTGACAAAACAGAACCCGGCACACCGAAGCGTCTGCGCGACGCACGCAGGAAGGGCGACGTACCCAAGAGCCGTGACATCACCAATACTATGGGCCTGGCGTTCACCATGGTCCTGATCGGGCTGGCCTGCGAGGACAGCACGCGGCGAGTGGCGAACCTGACCCTCGACGCCCTGATGTTTCATCAGCAGACGTTCGATGTGCATTTGCAACAGCTCGGCCCGGAGGCCATCCATCTTCTGTTGAGACTCTCCGCACTCGTCCTGTTGCCGATCGCCCTGTTCGGGCTACTGGTCGAGTTCCTTCAGGCTGGCCCGGTGTTCGCGATGGAGAAGGTCCTGCCAAAGATGTCACATCTCGACCCAGTGGCAGGCGTGGGCAAGATGGCAAGCCTCGACAATGTGGTGGAGGTCTTCAAGAGCATCGGCAAGACACTCATCCTGTTCACGATCGGTTATCTGGTCATCAGTTCGACGATCGAACGGATCCTGTGGCTGCCCACCGGCTCGCCACTGTTGCTGGTCGAGGCGACCACGAGTCTTGCGATCAAACTGTTCGGCTGGACGCTCGGTATATTCCTGGTGATCATGGCGCTGGATGCGGGTTATCAACAGCACGCCTTCGCCAAGAAGATGAAGATGAGCATTCGCGACATTCGCCAGGAGCACAAGGACAGCGAAGGCGACCCGATGATCAAGGGGCAGCGCCGGCAGATGCATCAGGAATTCGCACAGCAGGGAGCGACGGAAGCGGCAGCCAATGCTTCGGTGCTGATCGTCAACCCGACGCATGTCGCCATCGCCATTCACTATGACAAGGAAAACCTGCCGGTACCGAAGGTCATGGCAAAGGGCGAGGATGGGGTAGCTCGCGCGATGCGCGATGCCGCCGCTCGACATCATGTGCCGGTGCTGCGCAATGTACGCCTCGCGCGTACCCTGTTGGCGCAGGTCGACGAAGGAGATTTCGTGCCGCGCAGTCTGTTCGATATCATCGCCGAGGTCATCACCTGGGCAACTCGCATACGCCAGGAAGTGTTGGCACAGCAGGGTCAGGGCGGGTTTCAGGAAACTCTCGACCCGCCGGCCCGCCACACCCCCGGCGAAGACCTGACAGACTACCCTCTGGGAAGTCCCGTATCGCTGTTCGGTACCGGACCTGCCGGCGACTCACCGGAACAATCAACGGCTGGAGATACCCATGGAACCTGAAACGACATCGCTCTTCCCGGTCAGCCTGCTGATCACGGTGGTGGCGCTCGTGGCCGTGCTGGCTCTGGCCTGGTTCGCGCTCAAGGGATTGTCGCGGTTCAGCACGAGTCAGCTGGGCAATGGCCGCGTTCGTATCGTGCAGAGTGTCAGTGTGGGCAATCGGGAGCGACTGCTGGTGGTGCACTTCGCTGACAAGGAGTACCTGCTAGGCGTCAGCGGCGGTGGGATATCGACGATCGACCAACAGGCAAAACCTGCTGATGCGTCGATGCCGTCGGATACGCGAAAATCACTCCGCTCATGAAACCTTTCTTCCTTGCAGTTTTTTACGTGATCGTAATCATGGCAAGCCCTGCTGTCGCAAAGGACGAAGTTGCAGTTGACGTGCTGCCGATGGAAGACTGGTCGGAATTCACCATCATGCAATACGGCAGCGGTCCCGTTCGTCTGCATCTGCGCACCGGCTACCAGCGCCCGATCATCATGCCTGAACCGGTTTCTTTAACCAGCAGGGCCCGTATTGCCGGCCTCGACGTGGAGATCGATACCGAAGTCGTGATCCTCTCGCCCGGCGATCATTTCAAGAACACCTCACTGACTTTTCGCGGCTTGCAAAGTGGCAATGATTACCATGTGGAAGTGCGCTCCAGCACCATGGGCTCACGTAAACCCGTTAGGCTTGAATACTGACCTTAACGTGAACCAGTTCAAACAAGCCATTGGTGAGTTTGCGGCAACTTATCTGTGGAGAATTTTACATTTACCGTTCGCAACAATTCGTTTCATGGACACTTTGAAAGGCTGTGCGGAAAAGCTCTGTACTATCCCGGAACCCTACTCTGCCGCGGTTTTCCGGTCGCCAGGTCTTATTACCTCTGCCTGGGTGCTTCAATAAGGTTCCGATCCTTCTTCATCGCTGAATTCACTGCGTAGAATCCTCAATCTCGGTAAGGGTCCGAAAGGTACGAGGCAAGTGCCTGACAGTCGTGCTGCCAATGCGCCGTGCTTCACAAATTTCGGTTACACCATTGCAAGTGCTTCGTGGGCAAACTGCAATTTCGATAATTTGTGCTCCCAACGACCAGACGCAGTTCCGTTCTCGCGATGGGTATGTACGTAGACTATGCCGGATGTAGCCAGAGACGGGGCTTTCGGAATCACGCTTCGTTCCCCTGCAGGCAGCGCTGCAAGCCCACCCACTACAGAACCAGGTGTTGATCAATATTCATGAATAATGGAATGTCGAACATGGACGACTCTCAGTCAATGGCTGCGCCGCTCATCATCGGTGGCGGGCCGGCAGGACTCACCGCGGCCCTTACGCTTGCCGAGGCTGGCCATCGCGTGCGGGTGGTCGAAGCGGGCACCCTGGTGGGCGGCATCGCTCGCACCGAAAGCTACAAGGGTTACCGCTTCGATATCGGCGGCCACCGGTTCTTTACCAAGGTCGGTGAAGTGCGGGACCTATGGAAGCGAATCATGGGCGACGACTTCATTCGCGTACCGCGCTTGTCGCGCATCTACTACGATGGCAAGTACTACGATTATCCGTTGAGCATCACCAACACGCTACGTAATCTCGGCCCGGTCGAGAGCATCCGGATCGGCCTGAGCTACGTGCGCTGGCGAGTGTTCCCGCACCGTCGGGAGGACAACCTGGAGCAGTGGGTCACAAACCGCTTCGGTCAGCGCCTGTTCAACCGCTTCTTCAAGACGTACACGGAAAAGGTATGGGGCCTGCCCTGCTCGAGCATCCAGGCCGACTGGGCCGCGCAGCGCATCAAGGATCTGTCCTTGATCAAGGCTGTGACGAATGCCATTACCGGTCGTACCGACACCACCAGCCTGATCGATCGCTTCGACTATCCGCGGCTTGGCCCCGGCATGATGTGGGAGCGCTTTCGGGACATTCTGATCGACATGGACAGCACGGTGGACATGCAGACCCGGGCTGACCGCCTGCATCACCGCGACGGGCATGTACACAGCGTCACGCTTACCGATGGCGATGGGCTCGAGCAGGAGACGCCAGTATCGGCGGTGATCAACAGCATGCCCCTGGCCCGCCTGATCGAGGCTCTGGACCCGCCGGCACCTGATCATGTGCTAGCCGCTGCTCAGAAACTGAAGTACCGGGATTTTCTGATCGTGGTGCTCATCGTCGACCAGGCCGATCCGTTTCCAGACAACTGGATCTACATTCACAGCCCGGAAGTGAAGGTGGGGCGTATCCAGAATTTTCGCAGCTGGAGTGCCGAAATGGTGCCTGATCCGAATCGCGCCAGCATCGGGCTGGAATATTTCTGCCACGAGGGTGATGGCGTCTGGAACATGAGCACTGACGAGCTGGTGGCACTGGCCAAGGAAGAACTCGGGGTGCTCGGGCTGGTCGATCCGGCTGGTGTGGTCGATGGCACGGTCATTCGCCAACCCAAGGCCTATCCGGTCTACGACGAGGAGTACCGCGACGCTGTCGATGTGCTGGCAACGTACCTGGGCACTTTCGACAACCTGCAAAGCGTTGGCAGAAACGGCATGCACCGCTACAATAACCAGGATCACTCGATGCTCACCGCCATTCTAGCGGCGAAGAACCTGATGGGCGAGACACACGACATCTGGAACGTCAACGTTGAGCGTTCGTATCACGAGAATTTCGTCACGGCTGATAAATCCGGCAAGGCAACCGCGGCCGATGAAGGTGCAGTTGACAAGCTGGGTACAGCTGTACAGGAGCCGGCGGGGCAGCCTCCGCGCCGTAAGATTCAGGCCCTGCCCACGCCACAGCAGAACTTGCCTGACGGCAATACCTCAGCCAACGCAGGAGCAGTCGTCGAAGGGGGTGCGAGCGACAGGGCTGCCAACGAGGCTGCGATCCCACGCAAGGCAACCGGTACCCATGGAGCCGTCGATAGCACGGCATCGAAGCGCGAGACACAGGAATAGTCAACGTGATTACTGTCATAGTTCCCGTTTACAACGGCGGCACTGAACTGCCGCGCTGCATAGATGCGCTGCTGGGCGCCGGCGTTCCGGCGAAGAACCTCATCATTGTGGACGATGCCTCCACCGACGGCGTTGCCCTGGAGGTGGCCCGTTCTTGCTCGACTCGCTACGAGCTGATGGCCGACGGCCCCGTAGGGCCGGCATTGGCGCGTAACCACGGAGCCTCGGTTGCCACCGATGCGAGTCTGCTGCTGTTCGTCGATGCCGACGTCATCGTGGAACCCGCGACCGTGAACCAATTCGTGGCAGCATTCGATGAAAACCCCAGGGTTCAGGCGGTTTTCGGCAGTTACGACAACCACCCTGATTCCCCTGGCATCATCAGCCAGTACAAGAATCTACTGCACCATTACATGCATCAGACCGGATCACGCGAAGCAACCACTTTCTGGTCAGGATGCGGCGCGGTGCGGCGCCAGGCGTTCCTGAACATGGGCGGGTTTGATGCGCGCTACCGCAAGGCTTCGATCGAAGACATCGATCTGGGCCTACGCATGACGGACGCCGGCCATCCCGTGGAACTTCGCCCGGAGATCTTGTGCAAGCACCTGAAGCACTGGAGTCTCAAGGGCTGGCTCAAGACTGATATCTTCTCGCGGGCCGTACCGTGGACTCAGCTCCTCATACAACGCGACAATGGCGTACCGAACAACCTCAATCTGGGGTATCGCGAGCGGGTGAGTGCCCTTTTTGCGCTGCTGTTTCCCCTGGGCATGCTGATGATGCTGCTGTCCGTTGCCGGAATCGGTGCGGTCGCGGGCCAGATAGGTCTACTGGTGTGTGCGTCGAGCCTGGCGGGGTTCGTCGCGCTGCAATGGCCGATTCTCACCTTCTTCAACCGCCGGCACGGGTTCCTGTTCGCCGTATCGACACTAGCGTTGCATTGGGTGTATTTCGTCTATTCCAGCATCACCTTCGTGGTCGTGCAGGCAGGTTCCTGGCTGGCACCGTCAGCGTTCTTGCGCAGCGCCTGAAAACGCGGAACGCTCCGGAAAGTCGTACCAGCCGGTGGGTGATGTCGTCGAGGTGTCGGTCGTGGTACCGACCTACAGCCGCCCCGAACGCCTGAGCCGGCTGCTGAAGGCACTGACATTGCAGAGTGTCCCGGCCGAGCGGTTCGAAGTCATCGTGATCGATGACGGTAGCCCGCCGGAAACCAGGCCGCCTGATCGGATGGCGGGCGCCAACCAGTACCTGTACCGGCAGGACAACACTGGCCCTGCAGCAGCGCGCAATGCAGGCGCTGCGAAGGCATCCGGTCAATTGCTGGTATTCATCGATGATGACTGCATACCCGATGTCGACTGGCTGAACGCGCTGATCGAGGCTCATCGACAGGCTCCGGCCGCCTTGCTCGGTGGCCTTACCGAGAACGGCCTGCCGTGCAACCCGTTCAGCACGACGTCCGAAAGTCTCATGCACTTCTTCGACAACGAATCGCTACGGCTTTCGGGCCACGTCGAGTTTCTGGCATCGAACAACCTGGCCCTGTCACGCGATCGCTTCCTGGATCTCGGTGGCTTCGACACTACCTTCCCGCTGGCCGCGGGCGAGGATCGAGACCTGTGCCGGCGCTGGCTGCAACTCGGTTTGCCTCTGCAACGCGCCGCGGCGGCCCGAATTCGCCATTTTCACGAGCTGACCTTCGTCTCGTTCTGGCGCCAGCACCAGAACTACGGTCGGGGCGCAGCCAGGTTCCATGCATCGCCCAGCGATTCGACTAGCCGAATGCCCGTCAGCTTCTATGCCCGCCTGCTGTTCCACCCGTGGAGCAGGCGTACGAAGTGGGCCACACGCCGCCGTCTGGTGGTTACGGCACTGGTATTCGTCTCGCAGCTGGCCATCACCAGCGGACTGCTGCGCGAACACTGGCGGGCCACTGACGGATCAGGAACCTGAGCCCTGCCGCTACTCTGTCCTTCCGAAAACTTGAGAGCCTTGCAACCCTGCCCTACCACCTCCGAATAGTACCGTTCAGGCTACGGTCGGTGATCGCTTCGAGGAGGTGGGTTTCGAACTTGTTCAACGAACGAGTTCTTGCCTGACCGCGTGGTTCACTCCACATGCTAGACTGTATGAAATTACAGTTAACCATGTGAGTTCAGGATGTGACCGCCTTACAACGGGATTTTCTGCTACGCATCGCCAGCCTGATCCCTCGCCTGTTCGAAGAGATCGGCAACGGCAATGCCAGCTCCGAGTTCACCCTGGGCGTACGCCTTATCCGTAACCGCCGGGTGCGGCTGCTGATCCGTGTCGAGGTGATCGATCCGGGCGATGACCCGATGCGCACGCACGGCATGCAGCCAGCGGTGTGAACCTCCAGCGAGAGATCAGGCAAGCTCTTCGCGTACCGACGAGAGTACCGGTGAAATCCGGCGGGGTCGCAGCAGGCGGCGTCCGTAGCAGCGTACCGGTGAAATCCGGCGGGGTCGCAGCAGGCGGCGTCCGTAGCAAAGCCTGATTCTGCCGAACATTCTGCGGGCCAGTTCCCGGACACCGCGAGCCGAGGGGCGAAACCAGGGTTTGCCCCAATTTACCGTGCCCTGGCTACCCTGATCTACTCTGTCACGGCAGCGCGGTTCGTCATGGCGGCGCTAACTGATACACGCTCTCACACACGCTAATCTCACACAAGGGAATGACTATGGACGCCTCTCTCGCCAACTTCAATGTCGGGGTCGCCAGTACCTGGGAACAGACAACCGTCGATTTCATCAGCGAACCGCCGAAGATCGATTACCACAACCCGAAAACCGCCGCTGCTGCCACGAACATCATGCTCAATGCGTTTCGCGGCGAGATGACAGAAATCATCCAGTGCTCTGACCTGCCGCAATCCGTGAAGAACGATGCCATCGCCAAGGTCGACATGATGATCGATGCGGCGCTGAAACCCGGCGTGGATCCGGACATACAGTGTGCGGTACAGGATGTCTTAGGCAATACCGCCGAAACCGTCGTCAAGGACTACTTCGCCGATCTCTTCCATCAAATGCAGGAGCAACAACTGCTGGAACAGGCGGAAGATGCGTTGAACAGTGGCAATGGATATTGCAATCCTGGTGAAAATGGCATGACCGGCGGTGCTGGAGCGCAAGGCGGTGGCGCGACGGGTCGACCTGAATCAGGCCAGCCGGCGGAAGCCGGCAATGCAGCTCCGGGTTCGTTCTCTGCGGGTGCGGGCGGCGGTAACTGGCTCATCAAGTTGGCCGAAGCATTGGCCAAGGTTCAGTCAAGCCATCTGGATAACCTGATGTCGGCTGCTGACCGGGCTGCAGCAGCTGCAGAGGATATGCCGGCAGCCAATGAGACTTCGGCAACTTCCGACTCGGGCGGGGAAGCGGGTACCGTCACGAATTCAGATGCTGCCGGCAGCACCGAGACCCAGGCATCCTCCACGAATTCGGAACCTGCCAGTAACGGAGGGAACACGTCTGAAGCAAAGGGTACCGAGGGTGGCGAATACATCAAGGCCAATGCGCAGGTCACTGCCTATTCAAGACTCTTTTCCATGGCATCGGAAACCACCTCGAACGTCCTGAAGACGGTCGGCGAAGGTCTCACCTCTATTGCCCGCAAGCAGTAATCCTCTATCGGGAACCGGGCAGGCCGGGCAACAGCGCCTGCCCGCCATCATTCAAGGACTGACTCTCATGCTACCTGCTCATCGATCCACCTCAGCCACACGCAGCACCCTCACCTCTTCGACGCTCGCACGCGCCGCTTCATCCGGTACCAGCGGCGGAAACCCTACAGTTGATGTCAGTGCTGCATTGAAAAATACCGGTGGTTCCTTACTGGTGTCGATGGACGCGTCGAACCGAGAGAACCTGCTGGGACGACAGGGCTCCTCTGCCCTACTCTCAGAAGATGGCACAGTATCCGAAGATACCGATACCGCCGATTCACGAGCCGCTGACACATCGGACGTTACAAGCGCCGACAAGATAGCAGCCAGCAACCCGGCTCTCGACAAGGCCATCAAGGGCATGCAGCAGAACCTGCAATCCCTGGCTGACGACCCGGAAGCCTTTCATGCCGCATTGACAAAGAGTTTCGGCGATAACTACGACAAGGGCACGGCCGAGAACATTCGTCAGCAGACGCTGGCGGGCGATTTCAGCTGGATGCCGGACATAAAAGTCGTCGACGCTTCGAGCCTGACGGATCAGTCAGGCAGGCAAGGCGGTGGGACCGGCCTGGGTGCGTACAGCGCGGCGACCAACACAATCTATATCAGTGCCGACCTGCTCACGTCCGATCCGGCAGAAGCGATTTCGATATTGACGGAAGAGGCGGGCCATTCGCTCGATGCCATGCTCAATACAACAGACGCCGCCGGCGACGAGGGCGATATCTTCGCGCGCATCGTCGGCGGTGAGGAGATTTCGGCCACCGAGCTCACCGCACTGAAGGCCGAGAACGACAGCGGCACCATCATCGTGGATGGCAAGGAAGTCGAGGTGGAGTACGGCTTCGGCTCGTTCGTCAAGAAAATCGGTAAGAGCGTCAAGGGCGCAGTCAGGGACGTGGTAGAGACCGTCGGCGGCAGCAAAGCAGCCGACTTGTTCGACAAGGTCCAGGATGCCGTCAAGGATGTCGGGCGCAGCCTCGAGAAGGCGGCGAAGAAAATTCTCGAGAACCCGTACGTCGCTGCCATCATGTCGGTCGCCCAGTACATCCCGTTCACCGCCGCCGTGGCCACCGTGTACAACACGGTCCGGGCCGCGTACCAGGTGGCCCAGGGCATCAAGAATGGCAGCATGAGCATGGTGCTCGGCGCAGTGGCAGGCGTAGCCGGCGGTGCGGCAAATCTCGGTGGTGCGTTCGGTGCCTCGCAAGGTTTCGTCGACGGTGCCGCACGCGTCAGTGATATCGCCGGCAAGGCCAGCCAAGCCTACCGCGCCGCATCGGCGAAGGACTTCAGCTCTGCACTCGCCATCGGTGCGGAACTGTTCCAGGGTACCTCCACAGGTACCGTTTTGAGCACCGCACAGCAGGCATCGAGTGTCAGGGATGCCGTGCGCTCGGGTGACTACGTTTCTGCACTGGCACAGGGAAGCGCACTGGCAAACTCACTTGGCGCTGGCCAGCAGACGGGGGCGCTGATCGGCGACATCACCAATCATGTGCAGCTCATCGACGGGCTGGTGAGTACGGTCAAGGACGGCAACTACACCGTAGCGGCCGCAGGCTTCATCACTCAGTATGGCGACCAGCTCGGCCTCGATGACGCCAGTCGCAAGAACATCCTGCAGGTGGCCCAAGGGCTGGAAACCGCGGGCGAGCTACGCGTCACGCTACGCTCGGGCAACTATGCAACCGCCTTGAGATCGATAGCCGAGGAATCCGGCCTGCCGCTCGACGAAGGCACGCTGACCATGCTCGAGACAAGCCTGAACCTCAGAGACGGTGTGCGTGGCGAGAACTTCCCCGCCGCAGCGCGTTCGGCAGCGGCACTGGCCACACAGTCCGGCCACCTCGAGCTGGCCGCACGATTCGACCGGATGGCAGATCTGCTGAGCGGTGGTAGCAGTTCACAGCCAGTATTCGTCAAGCCGGCTTCTGTAGCGGAGCTTGCTACGCAGGGTGCCTGACAGAACGACGACGTCAGCGATGGCGCCACTCGGAGGCTCCCGAATGGCGCGATTGCAAGCGTTGGCCGAGGGTTCGCTCACTGCTAACATCCGTGTGGAAAAACCATGCCTCCGGACCACATCCGGTTTCGGGTCGTATCACTTCACGGAAGGTTATCGTGCCTGCGCTCACTACCTGTAATTTCTTTTTTCGCCTTTTGCTCGTCGCCACCCTGCCGAGCCTGACCAGCGCCGGTCAGGCGACGGAAGACGAATTCATCATCGTCCAGTCCACCACCTCCACACAGGCTTCGGGCCTGTACGAAACATTGCTGCCGAAATTCCGGGCAGCAAGCGGAGTGGAAGTCCGGGTGGTGGCCGTCGGCACCGGCCAGGCCATGACGAACGCCGAGAACTGCGACGGTGACGTCCTGCTGGTGCACGCCCGGTCGTCTGAAGAGACTTTCGTGGAGAAGGGGTTCGGCAAGGCCCGCACCAATTTGATGTACAACGATTTCATCATCGTCGGGCCGACGTCCGATCCTGCCGGTATCGCTGGCATGGCCAAGACGACGTCGGCGTTGAGGAAACTGGCATCGAGCGAAACACCCTTCGCATCCCGCGGAGACGACAGCGGCACTCACCAGGCGGAGCTCATGCTCTGGCAGGAAGCCGGTATCGACCCGATGGGTGCCAGCGGCGATTGGTACCGGGAAACCGGCTCCGGCATGGGGCCCACGCTCAACGTCGCATCCGGCATGGATGCCTACACGCTGACCGACCGTGCCACCTGGATCAGCTTCCGGAACAAGGGCAACCTGAGGATTCTCGTCGAAGGCGACCCGGCACTGTTCAATCAGTACGGTGTGATCATGGTGAACCCGGAGCACTGCCCGACAGTCAGGCAGCAGCCTGCGGAAGTCTTCATCGACTGGTTGCTATCCGATGAAGGGCAAGCCGCAATCGATGCCCACGAGATCGATGGCCAGCAGCTGTTCTTTGCCAACGCGCCTTAGCCTGGAAGAAAATGGCGGAGAGGGAGGGATTCGAACCCCCGGACCTTTGACAGTCAACGGTTTTCAAGACCGCCGCATTCGACCACTCTGCCACCTCTCCAGTCGCGGATTCTACTGCATCGGCGCGTTGCTAGCCACCGTCTGTGATCAGCTTCGCACGGGGGCACGCTGACAGGGCGTCATGTGGAACTATCGCACATGATGAGGAGTCCGAACGCAAGCGGGTTTAGGAGCAGTTGACCCACGGTCAGTTTGACGAGGAACCCACAGCGAGTCTTGGCGAGCATCGATGGCCGTTCCGAGTGAAACACGCGGTTGGTTCACCTTCGCTGCTTAAACGTTGATATTGAACCAAGCCTGGCCAAACCCCATCTATCATGAAGTTTGGACGGAATGGTAAGCTTCGGCATGACCACAACCACATCTTTCTGGAGAAGATAATGGCAATGCATGATGTATCTCCCGTGAGCCCGACCCGGGAGGGTGTGCTCTCGACCAACAAAGTGCTTCGCAGCACATACGCGCTGCTGTCGATGACGCTTGTCTTCAGTGGCCTGATGGCTGCGTTGTCGATGGCCATTGCGCCACCCCCGATGATCTCCCTGGTATGTACGATCGGTGCCATCGTGTTGTTGATGTTCGTGCTGCCGAAGTTCGAGGAATCCGCAGCGGGTATCGGTCTGGTGTTCCTGGCCACCGGCATGCTCGGGTTCGGTCTGGGCCCGATGCTGAATGCTTACCTAGCGCTACCCAACGGCACACAGGTCGTCGGCACCGCGATGGGTGGCACCGGCGTCATTTTTCTGAGCCTGAGCGCTTACGTGCTTACGACGAAGAAAGACTTCAGCTACATGGGCGGCTTCCTCTTCGTGGGCCTCATCGTGGTCTTCGGCGCGTTCATTCTGAACATGTTCCTGGCAATTCCTGCCCTCAGCCTTACTCTGTCTGCCGGCATCATCCTGCTGATGAGTGGTTTCATCCTGTTCGATACCAGCAGAATCATCAATGGGGGAGAGACGAATTACGTGCGCGCCACCGTGTCACTGTTCATCAACATCTTCAACATCTTCACGAGTCTGCTGCATATCCTGGGCTTCATGTCCAACGATTGAGATTGAATCTCGCCCGAGCGGGTTCCCGGAATGAGTGTCCATCGGGTTCTCGCACGGGTTTCCGATAAGACACGGGGTTGAGGGCTTCATATGGATATGCCACTGCTTCTGAAGATCGTCATGGCCTGTCTGCTCGGGTTCATGATCTGGCGAATGGTGCCGGCGGCGAAGTATTTCCTGGAGCATGGTCCCAAGGGATCTACGAAGCAGTGGCTGACCACGGCGATGTTGTTGGGCGGGGTGGTCTTGTTCGTGATCGTGCTGATTGCACTGGTCAGGAACTGACGGATCAGGAACTGCCGAGTCGAAATTGATGACTCAGCCACCTGAGTGGCGGCCCACACCGGGCAGCACGCACAGCATTTCATACAGCAGGTTGGCAGCGATCAAGGCGGTACCGCCGGTCTGATCATAAGGCGGCGAGACTTCCACCAGGTCGGCTCCGACGATCGGCAGCCCGGCCATACCACGAATAATTTCCAGGGCCTGAATGGTGGTCAGGCCACCGATCTCGAGCGTACCGGTACCGGGAGCGAACGCCGGATCAAGGCTGTCTATATCGTAGCTAAGGTAAACAGGGCCGCCCTCGAGCTGCTGGCGTACCTCGGCCATCAGCGGTGTCAGCGACCTGTGCCAGCATTCTTCGGCCTGCACCACGCGAAACCCCTGCCGCCGCGGCCAGTCGAAATCATCATCGGCGTAGCCGGTACCACGTAGCCCTATCTGCACTACCCGCCGGCAGTCCAGCAGCCCCTCTTCCACCGCGCGCCGAAACGGCGTGCCATGGGCGATCTGCTCACCGAACATGTGCTCGTTGATGTCGGCATGGGCATCCACATGCACCAACCCGACCGGCCCATGCTTCTTCGCGATGGCACGCAACACCGGCAGGGTCAGGGTGTGATCCCCGCCCATTGTGAGTGGAATGCAGTCATGTTGCAGAATGCCGTCGAGGCTTGCCTCGATCAATTCCACGCTACGCTTCAGATTGAACGTGTTGATCGCGATGTCGCCCACGTCTGCCACCTGCAGGTGATCAAACGGCGAAACGCGAGTGGCCATGTTGTACGGGCGCAGCATCGCCGACTCGGCGCGTATTTGACGAGGTCCGAAGCGCGTACCGCTGCGGTGGGAGGTGCCGATGTCCATGGGCACACCGACAAAGCAGGCGTCGAGGCCGGCAGCGCTGCTCGCAGACGGTAGTCTCATCATGGTCACGGGCCCGGCGAAGCGCGGCATCTCGTTGCCACTCAGCGGCTGGTTGTTGGTCATGGGCTGGCCTCGTCGAGCCGTTCGAAGGTCGCGGCGATCGGTGCATGGTCTGACGACTGGAAATGATCGAGTGATGCGATGCTTTGCAGCTTCAAACCCCGATAGAACACATGGTCCAGATGCTGGTTCATGTGCGTCAGGCGCGTCTTGCGGTCCATGACGGCCTCGGTCAGACCCGCCTCGGCACTCACATCGAAAAAGTGCGCCAGCCTGCGCAAGTTCCAGGTGTTGAAATCACCGGCCAGAATCACTGGTCCATCATGCCCCTTGAGCGCATCGGTCAGCTGATCGAGCTGCTCCTGGTACTTCTGGACTGTCACGAAGTTGATCGCGTGCATGTTCAGCACCAACAGCGATTTGCCCTTTTCATCCAGCAGGTAGCGGGTAACCAGCAGCAACTTCTGGGTATTGAAGACAGGTTCCGAATGCGGTGACAGGAAGACTCGCTCGTCGCGAACGTGAGCCACACAACCGGTCTTCACTCCGGTTTCGATATCGGTACGTTCATTCCGGAAACTGCGCGCCATGATCCACTCGAAGCGTCTACTCTCCTGGAACAACGAATCCGAAGGCGCGTTCGACACCGCCTCCTGTAGCAGGACGAGATCGCGGTCGGCGATAAGATGCGTGAAGTCGCGATGCCAGTCGCGCCGCCGGGCCTTCAGAATGTTCCACACCAGACAACGAATGGTCGGCCCCAGCAACGGCTGCTGTGCACTGCCGAAACGTTGCAAGGCGTCGCTTTCCGTGTAGAGATGCGGCTTGATCTTGAGCGGTTTGATCACGGACTGATCACGTCACAGGTACGGTGAGAACAGCCGAAAGAAGTTGTTACGCAGCTGCAGGAGCAGGCCCGTGCTCGCCCCACTTTCGATCGATACCGGCACTGCCGCCGCCTGCTTCTGCGTGAACAGGTCGTCTACCTGCCGATTGAAGGCGGCATCATAGCATTCGAGATTGATCTCGAAGTTCAGCTCCAGACTGCGTGCATCCCAGTTGCTCGAACCGATCAACGCCCAGTCGCGATCGACCAGAAATAGCTTGCTGTGATCGAACGGTGGCGGTGTGCGCCAGATCTTCACGCCCTGTTTCAACAACCGATCCTCGTTCGCACGCATCGCCCAGTCCACCGGTGGCAGGTTGTTCTTCGATGGAATCAGGACCTCCACCTTCACCCCTCTCAATACCGCCATCTGCAGGGCCTGGTAGATGATGCGGTCGGGAAGAAAGTACGGCGTCACCACCCTCACCCGCTCCTGTGCCTGATTGACGGCCGCGACAATCGTCAGCTGCAACTTCAGATAGTTGTCGTCAGGGCCATCGAGAAGCACTCGGGCCACGACTCTCCCTGAAGCCTGCTCTGCGTTGGCAACTGTCGGCCGGGGTTCGGCAAGCCGCCGGCGCGTCGCGTCACCATCGGCATCCGAGCGATACGCCGGCAGCCGCAGGCGTTCCTGCGAGGCGAACTCCCAGTCATCCACAAACACGGCCTGGATCTGATTGACGACCGGACCGAAGATACGGAAATGTACGTCGCGGGTTGCGTGTCGGGTCGCGGTCTCAAGCAGATTGTTCGCTCGAATGTTCATGCCACCCATGAACGCCAGCTGCCCGTCGACGACGAGAATCTTGCGATGGTTGCGCAAGTTGATGAAGCGCGTACCACTGGTGGATAGTGTCGACAGGAAGCGCGCGGTCTTGACGCCGCGCCGGCGCAGCACCCGGTCTGCCCGGACCAGGCTGAAGCCGTAGCCGACGCCGACACCGTCGATCAATACGCGTACCTCGACCCCACGCTGCCGTGCAGATACCAACGCCTCGACGAAACGCTTTCCCGCCGCGTCGTACTCGAAGATGTAGCTCGACAGCACCACACTGTGACGCGCGGCATCGATCGCGTGAATCATGGCGGGATACGCGGCATCACCGTTGACGAACGGCTCGATGGTGTTGCCCTTGAGATAGGGCGCACTGTGAATCGCCATGCCCAGGCGCATGAACTCCTCCCATGGCCCCCCGTTCGTATCGATGATGTGCTCGTGCCCGCCTTCCAGAGAGGTGAATTCGCACGGCGCACGAATCTGCAGCTCCGCCACGGCACGGCGGCGAATGCGGTTGATGCCGAACAGCCAGTACAGGGCCACACCGAAGAACGGCGACAGGACGATGATGCCGAGCCAGGTCAGCGCCGAGGATTCATTGCGCTTGTTCAGCACCACATGCAGGCCGCCGGCGATCGCCATCAAGGCGTACAGCAACCCGGCGACGGAGAAAACGGTACCAGGATCGACAAGGCTCGGATCGGTACCGTTCATGAGTTCCTCGGGTAAGACCGGTAGCACCACAGGCTCCGGCCTGCTTGACCAGAAGGTGTCAAGTGAACGGACCACAGGTGGGCTTCGATTTGAGAATGATGGATAACGGGCACGCCCGAGCCGAAGATTTCCGGACGGGCAGCCCTTGCTTGATAACCCGACCAGTATAGCGGCTAGTGGTCATCCAATAGGATATTCGCGGGTTCAGTCACTATCATGAGGGAGGAACATTCCCGCTCGGTAACTCATGGCTCATCGCTTCTTCCGTTGGCTTCTGGTAGCCGTGCTTGTCATCAACGTCGGGTTGGTTCTGAACACCTGGGTGCTCGGTTGGCTCACCGAACGTGAGCACCCGCCGGTCGGCAGGTTCGTGTCGGTCGATGGTGTTCGCATGCATTTGCTCGACAATGGCAACTCGGGCGCAAGTGGCCTACCGCTGGTACTCATCCACGGTGCCAGCACCAGCCTGCTGGACATGCGGGCGAGCCTGCTGCCCGCCTTGTCGAGCGATCATCGCGTGATACTGGTCGACCGACCCGGGCATGGTTACAGCGAGAGCCCGGTTGATGTCGAGTGGGCCTCCCCTACCCGTCAGGCGCAGCTCATCCGCCGGGCAGTGACGAAGCTTGGTGTGAAGCGCGCGGTATGGGTCGGACATTCCTGGGGCGGTTCGGTCGTGCTTGCCGGCCTGCTCGATGAAGCACGACATGTCGTCGCCGGGGTGCTGCTTGCAGGTGCGAGTCACCCCTGGGAAGGTGGTTCCGCCTGGCACGCCGAGCAGGCGGCCCGGCCGATACTCGGGCTTCCTTTCGTCTGGCAGTACGTGGAACCCGGCGGGCGCCTCGGGCTGGATGCGGCCATCGCCGGTGTATTCGCACCGGAGCCGGTGCCGAAGAACTACGTGCAGCTAACCGGCGTGACCCTGTCTCTCAGGCCGGGCAGCTTTCGACACAACGCGCTGGACCTGACCCGGCTCAGCGAGTTTCTGATCGATCAGGCCAGGCGCTACCCTACGATTTCGCAGCCCTTGCTGCTGTTGACAGGCGCTGAAGACACGATCGTTCCTGCCTGGAATCACAGTGCACGGCTGATGAGGCAGATACCGCAAAGTGAGCGGTACGATTACCGTGGCGCAGGTCATGCGCTCCATCATACGCGTAGCGCGGATATCGCTCGGCGCCTGGAAGGGTTTGTACTGCAGAAGACGCAGAAGACGCAGTAGACGCAGTAGACGCAGAAGACGCAGTAGACGCAGTAGACGCAGTAGACGCAGTAGACGCAGTAGACGCAGTTTGAGGTTGATATGCCCTTCGATCGGTCTGATGAAAAAGCCGAATCGACGAACCGCACGCTCAGCGTAGACGAACCGAATGTGGATTGATGGAAAAAGTGCGACGAAGTCATTGACAGCTGACGTCCTCGCCGCCAAAATACGTGGCTCGATGCGGGAATAGCTCAGTTGGTAGAGCGCAACCTTGCCAAGGTTGAGGTCGCCGGTTCGAACCCGGTTTCCCGCTCCAGATATCGTTCCTTTCTTTGGTTGCCCGAATCATTCGGGTTTGTCGCGGTGAACTCTGCACCGTTGACTTGTCTGGAGTGCATCCCTTTCGGGCGTCCTCCTCACCCGGTGTTCGAGCCGGGTTTCCAGGCATCGGCTGAGTGGCAGAGTGGCTATGCACCGGATTGCAAATCCGTTTACCTCGGTTCGACTCCGGGCTCAGCCTCCATCTTCGTCACAAAGCCCATCCAGGCCCGGGTGGCGAAATTGGTAGACGCAAGGGACTTAAAATCCCTCGACCTCGGTCGTGCCGGTTCAAGTCCGGCCCCGGGCACCATTTGGCGAACTAGCTTTCAGGCGCCCCTGTCTCGCGGAAGGCTGCTCGCATGTATTCGACCATCGACCAGATGGTGAGTACGGTGGCCACCAGGAGCACGAGGGTTCCCAATTGGTAGATCGGAATACCGAACAGGTCGTGCAGGTACAGAAGCATTCCCAGCGATACCATCTGAGCGGTGGTCTTGACCTTTCCCATCCATCCGACGGCAACCTTGCCGCGCTGCCCCATCTCCGCCATCCATTCGCGAAGTGCACTGATCGTGATCTCGCGGCCGATGATCACGACGGCGGGAATGGTCAACCAGGGACTGTTGTCGAACTCGACCATCAAAATGAGAACCGTGGCTACCATCAACTTGTCGGCCACGGGGTCCAGGAAGGCTCCGAAGCGGCTCTCCTGTTGCCACTTGCGGGCCAGGTAACCATCGAGCCAGTCGGTGATTCCCGCGACCGTGAAGATCAGGCAAGACAACGGGCGTGCCCAGTCGTAGGGTAGATAGAACACCACGCAGATGACGGGTAACAGGACGATGCGAAGCAGCGTCAGCAGGGTCGGAATATTGTGCTTCATTGATTTCCGTGGGTCTGGTCGCATCTACGACCGTTTGTCCAGCCAAGCACTAGTCTGGCAGTATTCCGCCACCGCGTCCGGAAGCGCTTCGCAAGTCGGCCCGATGGGGCAGTGCATCCTTGCCATGACATCATGAGGCGAATGCGCTACCGACCCTCCCGCGCGACACTGACGCATTTCGGCATCGACATCGCTTGCAAGGCCCACGGCAATCTTCATCAACGCCGACCAACTCACACACCAGACTTGTCAGTGGTCCTGGCACCGGGGTGCAGCTCATCGTAGACCGCCACTGCCAGCGTCGTGCTGATGCCAGGTACGGATGCAATATCCTCCACCCCTGCCTTGCGCAGCCGTTGCAGCCCACCGAAATGTGTCAGTAGCTGCTTGCGCCGTTTCGGCCCGAGCCCGGCAATGTCTTCCAGCGATGAGCTCTGGCGCTTCTTCGCCCGCCTGCCACGGTGGCCGGTAATCGCGAAGCGGTGCGCTTCATCGCGAATCTGCTGAATGAGCAACAGCGCGGGCGAATCGCTGCTCAACTGCTGTTCACGTTGCTGGTTGCACAGGATCAACGTTTCATCGCCGGGCCGCCGGTCAGGCCCCTTGGAGACGCCGATGACCTGCATGCCGCTGATCTGCAGCTCTGCCACCACTTCCAGCGCAACACCTATCTGCCCACGTCCGCCGTCGATGAACAGGATGTCCGGCAAGTCTCTTTGCTCCTTGAGCATTCGCGTGTATCGGCGCCGAAGAGCCTGCCGCATGGCGGCGTAATCGTCTCCCGGCGTGATGTCTTCGATGTTGAAACGGCGATACTCTGCTTTCGCGGGACCTTCGGCGTTGAAGACCACACAGGAGGCCACGGTGGCCTCGCCCATGGTGTGGCTGATATCGAAACATTCCATGCGCCCCGGCGCGTCGTCCAGATCGGCAAGCTTGCGCACCGCGTCCAGCCGCGCGGCCATTCCGGAGCGCGAAGCCAGCCGTGCGGCCAGCGCGATCTCGGCGTTGGTGACGGTCAGCGCTTGCATCCTGGCGCGCTCGCCCCGCACCTTGTGCAAGATAGATACCTTCGCGCCGTGCCGAGCGGTGAATACCTCCTGCAGCAGCTCGGCATCCTCGATGGCCTTCGCCGTGACGATCTCACGTGGCATCTCATGTTCGAGATAGAATTGCGAGACGAAGGCATTCAACACATCTGCATCGGTACTGCCGGCCGGAGTGGCCGGATAGAATGCCTTGTTGCCAAGATTGACCCCATTTCTCACCAGAAAAACCTGCACGCAACTCTGCCCACCCTGGGTCACTGCGGCCACATAGTCGACGTTTCCCTGATCATCCATGCTGCTACCTATGTCACCGACCGCCTTCAGGCTGCCGATCTGGTCGCGCAGCTTCGCTGCACGTTCAAAATCCAGGGCGGCTGAAGCTTCGTCCATGCGCGTTGCCAGGTCCGCCATCACCTCGTTCGACTTGCCCTCCAGCAGCTTGACCGTCATACCGACATCGCTTGCATAATCTTCCTTCGAGATGTGGTTCACGCACGGGGCGGTGCAGCGACCGATCTGATACTGCAAGCATGGTCGAGAACGGTTGCGAAAGTAACTGTCCTCGCACTGGCGCACCCGAAACAGTTTCTGGGCAAGGCTCAGCGATCGCTTCACGGCACCCGCGCTCGGGTAGGGACCGATGTACTTGCCTTTCTGCCGACGAGCGCCGCGCTGGTAGCTGACGCGTGGGTAGTCGTCGCGCGTCGAGATGAAGACGTACGGGTAGCTCTTGTCGTCGCGCAGCACGACGTTGTAGCGAGGCCGATGCTCCTTGATCAGGTTGTGCTCCAGCAACAGCGCCTCGGCGTTGCTGGCCGTGATCGCCGTGTGCACATCGCAGATCTGCGCTACCATCGCGCGCGTCTTGGCATTGTCGAGCGTTTTCTGGAAGTAGCTCGACAGGCGATTCTTCAGGTTGCCTGCCTTGCCCACGTAGAGAATCTCGCCGTGACGATCAAGCATGCGGTACACGCCCGGGCGGTCGGTAACGGTACGCAGGAAGGCCTTTGGATCGAATGCAGACTCGGCCTCGTGCGCTTTATGACTGCCATCGATGATCTTGGCCGCAGGGCCGGCAGGCGAATCCCCGGTAGACTCCTCGACAGAATCGATCTCGTCCTGGTCAGTCATCACGCCACCTCCCATGACGCATGGCAAGCCGTACCAGTTGTGCCGGAGTATCCACTCCAAGCTTCTCGAAGGCGCGGATTCGGTGAGTGCTCACGGTTTTCTCGCTGATGAACAGGCTTTCGGCAATGAGCCGGTTACGCTTGCCGTCGAGCAGCAGCTGGATGATCTCATGCTCACGCACCGTCAGTGAGTCGAACGGATCATCAACTCTTCCGTTCAGTGCATCCTGTGCCACCCGGTCGGCCACATCTCGTGACAGATAGCGTTCATTGCGCATCGCGTGCCGGATGGCCTCGCTCATTTCATTCGCGCTACTGCCTTTGGTGACGTAGCCACTTACACCGCATTCCAGCAGCTGCCGGGTCAGAGAGCCCTCCAGTGTGCCGGTGATGATCACGATGCGCGTGGTTGGATCAGCGCTCAGCACCTCCCTGGACGCATCCATGCCGTTCATGCCGGGCAGGTGGAAGTCCATCAACACGAGATGATAATGCCGTTCCGACACCTTGACGACTGCGGCCTCGCCACTGCTGACCTCATCGATGGAGCGGATCATTTCATGATCCTCGAGCAGTCGGCGCATGCCGCTGCGCACCAGTTCATGGTCGTCGACCACCAGCACATCGAGTTCAGGTTCAATGGCCATGGCTGCTGTCAGTGATCTCTTCCCGGCGGTAGGTAAGGCAGGCAGCCGCGGTTCCTCCCGGTCACCACCCTGAGCGCATTCGGTGAGGTCGCCATTCGGGCCACCATTCAAACCGCCGCGTACTCAGAAGGTGAACAGCGCCGAACCCCAGGTGAATCCGCCGCCGAAGCCTTCCATCAACACCAGTTGACCAGGCTCGATGCGTCCATCACGTACTGCGGTATCGAGTGCCAGCGGAATCGAGGCTGCCGACGTATTTCCGTGACTACCCACCGTCTGCACCACACGATCCATCGATAGACCCAGTTTGCGGGCAGTCGCCGATATGATACGGATATTGGCCTGATGCGGAACCAGCCAATCGACATCGCCACGAACGAACCCATTGGCTTGAAGCGTCTCGTCCACCAGATCACCGAGCGTGCGTACCGCCATGCGAAACACCTCGCTACCGGCCATCTGCACGAAGGCACGCCCTTCCTCGACCAGCGCTCGGTTGCTGGACACACCCACCGGCACATGCAGCAGTTCGGCATAGTCACCGTCGGCGTGCAGGTGTGTAGAATGAATGCCCGGGGAGTCCTGCGCGGCGAGAACGACGGCACCGGCACCATCACCGAAGAGCACACAGGTGTTGCGATCGGTCCAATCGATGATGCGCGAGAACGTTTCGGCCCCGATAACCAGCGCGTGCCGTGCACTGCCGGTCTGGATAAACTTGTCAGCGACCGACAGAGCGTAGACGAAGCCGGTGCAGACCGCCTGTACGTCGAACGCCGGGCACCCGTGAATGCCCAGCCGGCTCTGCAGCAGGCATGCAGTGCTGGGAAACACACGATCCGGGGTCGTGGTGGCAACGACGATCAGGTCGATGGATTCCATCGTCAGCCCGCTGGCCTCGATCGCGCGCCGCGCGGCAGCTTCCGCCAGATCGACGGTGCATTCATTCTCCGCCGCTATATGCCGCTGACGAATTCCGGTGCGAGAGACGATCCATTCGTCGGACGTATCGACGGTACGCGACAGCTGCTCGTTGGTAACGATTCGTTCCGGCAGGTAACCGCCCGTGCCCACGATGCGAGACCAGGTTCTCACCTCACCGCACGCATCTGGACTGCCTCGTCGAGACGGCGCGCAATCATCGCCGGCACATCACTCGCTATTTCCAGCAATGCCACATCGATGGCATTGGCGAACGCCAATGCGTCGGCACTGCCGTGGCTCTTGATGACCACGCCTTTCAGGCCCAGCAGGCTCGCACCGTTGTAACGCCGTGGATCGATACGGCGCCCGAATGCCTTCAGCACCGGCCGCGCCAACAGGCCGACAAGCCTGTTGCGCCGGCTACGCAGGAACTCCTGCTTGAGATAATGAGACACCATGCGTGCCACGCCTTCGCTGGTCTTCAACGAGACGTTACCGACGAAACCATCGCACACCACCACATCGACGCGGTTGGTGTAGATCTCGTTGCCCTCCACGAAACCCTGGTAATTCAGATCGCTCGCCTGCAACAGCTTCGCCGCTTCCTTGACCTGCTCGTTACCCTTGATCACCTCGGTACCGATGTTCAGCAGACCGATCTTCGGCCGCGAGACACCATCGATGGCTTCCGTCAAGATCGAGCCCATGGTCGCGAACTGGAACAGGTGCTCCGCCGTGCAATCGATGTTCGCACCGAGATCGAGCATGTGCGTATGACCGTCGATCGCAGGTATGGTCGTGCAGATGGCGGGCCGATCGATGCCGGATACCGTCTTGAGTACGAACTTGCTGATGGCCATCAGGGCACCGGTATTCCCCGCGCTGACGCAGGCACCGGCTTTTCCGGACTTCACCTGATCGATCGCGAGCCGCATGGAGGATTGCTTGCGCGAGCGCAGAGCCACGGCAGCACTGTCGTCCATCGTGACCACCTGACTCGCGGGCACAACCTCCACATGATCGGCAAGCAGATTCGCATTGCCCATATGAGTTCGCAAGATGTCGGGATCACCGACCAGCAGAAACTTCACGTCGCGGCGTCGGGCCAGCACCAGGCACAACGCGGCGACGATCACCTCGGTGCCGCCATCACCGCTCATCGCGTCGATGGCAACCGTCAAAGGTTCAGCCATGCGTCATGCCACCGCGTCGAACAAGTATGCGGCCCCAAGCCGCACGAACGAACAGCATGAACTCGATGTAGACGATCAATCCTCGTCGTCTTCCTCTATTTCCTCGACATCCTGCACGACCTGCTTGCCGCGATAGAACCCGTCCGCAGTGATGTGGTGCCGACGATGGACTTCGCCCGTAGTGGGATCGGTGGAGAGAGTCGGCTTGCCGAGAGCGTCGTGTGAACGCCGCATGCCACGCCGTGAAGGGGTCTTGCGACTTTTCTGAACTGCCATGAGAAGGATTTATCCGGGAAAAAGTGACGAATTATAAACTTAGTGTAGCTTCAGATCCTTGAGCACACCGAACGGGCTGACCTTCTCCGCACGTTGCTCTTCGGCAGCGACTTCAGCCGCCTCCAGCTCCCGCGCCAACCGCCCGCAGTCTTTGCTGGACGCATGCTTGGGCACGGTGGGAAGATTGAGAATCAGTTCATCTTCGAGCAAGTCGACCATGTGTATCTGCCCGGTCTCGTCAAGAATGACCGGATCGAGTTCATCAGGTAGCCCTTTTGCCTCAGCCTCGTCTGCGACGAAAACAAACTCGAAAGGTTCGTCTATCGTGCTGACCATCGGTTCGAGACAACGTTGACAGACAAGCGGAAAACGCGCTTCGACGTGCCCGCTCACGACGATGTGATCCTTGCGGCGGGAAAACCGGAAACCGGCATGTACCGAACCGTTGGTATCGGCAAGCAAAGCATGCAGGCGCGGAAACTGCCGCAGGGGAAGTTCCGCCTCGTACCGAGTACCGTCTCGCGCCATGATGTCCGGATTGAACCGGGAGGGAGCTGGCTTCACCATAACCCGCGAATGATAGCCAATCGCCCCACATGCCGCAAGACTTGACGACGGTACCCGATGAAAGTGTTTCACCGCGCCATTCTCGAGAATGGCCATCTCCCCCTGCCCGTCGCGTAACGTTGAAAACACGGACGGGTTCGATTCGGCACCATCCTTACCGGCGCCATCCTTGCGCAGCCGGCCCTGGCAGAGCCTCAGCCAGCCGTCAGCAACAGCAGCTGCATCACGATTCCGGCGAACAGGGCAGCCAGCACATCGTCGAGCATGATACCGAGGCCTCCGCCCACCTTCGCGTCGATGACCCGAATGGGCCACGGCTTCCAGATATCGAAGAGCCGGAACAGGACGAAACCGACGACTGCCCAGAGCAGCTCTTGAGGCACGGCCAGCATGGTGATGAAGTAACCGACGATCTCGTCCCACACGATGGCGCCGTGATCGTGCACACCCAGCGCCTTCGCACAGGCCTCGCAACACCAGATACCGATAACGAACAGCAGAACCGTGATCAGCAGATACGGGACCATCGACACCGGCATCAGGAACCACAGCGGCACGGCCGCAAGCGTTCCGAAAGTACCCGGTGCCACCGGTGCGAGCCCCGAGCCGAACCCCAGGGCCAGGAAGTTGGCCGGCGACTGGAGCAAGTCCTTCAGGCCGGGGCGCACGACAGCACCGGAGCCGGTAGCCGATTTGTCCGGGGCATCATTCACGCGGCTTCATCTCCATCGGGCGGATAGTCGGCGCAAGCTTGTCGAGCACACCGTTCACGTACTTGTGACCCTGTTCCGCACCGAAACGCTTGGTGATCTCGATCCACTCGTTGATCACTACACGAGCCGGCGTCTCCAGACAATCACTCAACTCGAACACCGCCAACCTGAGCACTGATCGCTCGATCGGATCCAGACCTTCCAGAGAGCGATCCAGACCCGGGGTGACCAGTGCGTCGGCATCGTCGACGTGGTGACTCACGCCGTTGAACAGGCGTGTGAAATAGTCGGTATCCACCTGCCCCATTTCCTGACGATCGAAGAACTGACGATGAACATCGGATGCCTGCCCCGCGCTCATGTCCCACTGATAGATTGCCTGCAGCGCACGCTCCCGTGCGAAGCGTCGTGCCTTGCTGCGACTGGTGTTGGCCTTCTTCATGGATATCCGCGCTCAACCACGCCGCCAGGTGGTCGACGTACCCGCGTCTTCCAGCACGATACCCGCCTGCGTGAGCTGTTCGCGCAGGGCGTCGCCGCGCTCGAAGTCACGCGCTGCACGCGCTTCTTGCCGGGCCAGTATCAACGCATCCACTTCAGCGTCCGCCAACTGCCCTGCGCCATCGCCGGCCACGCCCTTCAAAGCGACTTCCGGATCCTGCTGCAACAGACCGAGACGAGCGCCCAGCATCCTGAGCGTGTGCGCAAGCCAGGCGATGCGTTGCTCGGAAGGGGTGCCCGCTCGCGTTTCACGGTTCAGAGCACCGGCGAGATCGAACAGGACCGCCAGCGCGTCGGGGGTGTTGAGGTCGTCGTTCATGGCGGCATCGAAGCGCGCCACCGGGTCGTAATTCAGACCGGTATCCGCGGTATCGTCGCTCGTCGACTCGACGGGAAGATCGCCTGCATGCCCGCGTAGCGCGCCGTAGAGCCGCTTCAGGCTTGCCCGGGCAGCGAGCAGCTGGGCATCGGAGTAATTCAGCGCACTGCGGTAGTGACTCGCCACGATGAAGTAACGAACCTCTTCGCCGGTGAAGCGTCCGAGCACGTCGCGCACCGTGAAGAAGTTGCCGAGCGACTTGGACATCTTTTCATCGTCTACACGAACGAAGCCGTTGTGCAGCCAATAGTTGGCCATGGCCTTGCCCGAACAGGCTTCGCTCTGCGCGATCTCGTTCTCATGATGCGGAAATATCAGGTCGAACCCTCCGCCATGGATGTCGAACTGCTCGCCAAGCAACGTGCGAGACATCGCCGAGCATTCGATGTGCCAGCCCGGTCTGCCACCGCCCCAGGTGGAAGGCCACGACGGCTCATCCGCCTTTGCCGCCTTCCACAACACGAAGTCAAGAGGGTCTTGCTTGTATTTACTTACCGCGACACGCTCACCGGCGCGCAATTCATCAAGCTTGCGCCCCGATAGCTTGCCGTAATCTGCCATCCCCGCGACCTTGAAGTAGACATCGCCGTTCTCGGCAGCGTAAGCCAGGCCGAGAGCTTCAAGCTCCACGATCATCGCCACCATCTGCTTCACGAACTGAGTCGCGCGAGGTTCATCGGTAGGCGGAAGGATATCCAGCGCTCTTTCGTCTTCGTGCAGGGCATCGATAAAGCGCTCCGTCAGTGCATCGATGGGCTCACCGGCCTCGGCTGCCCTGGCAATGATCTTGTCGTCGATATCGGTAATATTACGAACGTAGCGAACCTCATACCCGTTCGCCAGCAGGTGCCGATAGAGCAGGTCGAAGGTGACCATGGAAAGAGCATGACCGACGTGGCAAAAGTCATAGACGGTCATGCCGCACACATACATCGACACCTTGCCGGCTTCGAGCGGCTCGAACGCCTGCTTGCGCCGGGTCAATGTATTGTAAAGTTGAAGCATGTGTCGTAGAGCGTGTTGGAAACGTGTTCAGGGAATGAGGATGACAAACGGAATCGCCGGGTGAGGATACCGAACGAAGATACTGATTTCGAGCGGGTTATCGGCGAACCGGCGGGCTATGCCACAGGCAGAAGAATCACGATCCGGCAGGCGGCGCGATCTGAAAAAAGTGATCTTGAAAAGCGACTTGGCAAAATACCCGATCTGACGGTGAACACCTGCTGGCCCGCGACGAAGATAGAACGTGCCGCCGGGTATCATTCATCGAGGTTCATTGCCGGAGTTGCAGGAACTGTAGCAGATCCGAATCGGCGCCTACAGCGTGGTGCAACGGCGTTTTCGCAATAGATTACCCGATGGTTACGAGAAGCTTGCCAGCGGCTGGAACCGTTAATATTACGTGTTTCGTGCAGGGCTTGTCTTGATGCGTTCGTCTTCTTTCGATCTATACCGTTTCCTTCCTTCTCACGCGGCTTCCGTGGCGCAACCCTCATTGCCGGTCCGGTCATCGAGCTCCAGGTCGGCACCGATCATCCGCACGTGGCTGTGCTGCCTGCTGCTCACAGGCGTACCACTGGCGCACGCCGGGCCGCAAGTGAAGCTGACGACGAACCTGGGTGACATCGTGCTTGATCTCGATACCGAACGGGCCCCGGAAACGGTGGCTAACTTTCTGAACTACGTCGACAGCGAGTTCTATGACGGCACGATCTTTCATCGGGTCATCGATGGCTTCATGATCCAGGGCGGCGGCTTCGATGCGGACTACCGGCGCAAGCCGGCCGAAGATCCCATCTCCAACGAGGCCACCAACGGTTTGAGCAACGTGCACTACTCGGTTGCCATGGCACGCACCAATGCCCCGCACTCGGCTACCTCACAGTTCTTCATCAACACCGCCGACAACGTCAACCTCGACCATACCGCCACCACACCGCGCGGCTGGGGTTACGCCGTATTCGGGCGGGTGGTGGAAGGCACCGACATCGTTGATGCTATCAGCGAGGTGCCCACGGGCCCCGGAGGCTCCTTCAGCCGCGATGCCCCGCGTGAGCAGGTAGTGATCGAATCGGTCACCCGACTGGAGGCGGACGCTTCTTCCTCCGAGCGGTCGCTGCCCGACCCGGCGAATCCCGATGATGCCGAGCCCGCAGCCGACTCCGAAGGAAGCGACGAGTAGGACACGCTGGTAGGACACGCTGGCCCCGGTCGAACCTTCCTCATCGCATTGAAGGCCAGGGCACGAGCTTGCGCAACGGTTCAGCAGCAGACTCGGACGCAGGCCCAGACGCCTGTCGGTGGGATCAGCACCTGTTCGGCCACAGATCATTTGCCGGCCAAACGCACTGGTAGACTCTCTGAGTTCATACTTTAGCAACGTTTCCCACCATGAAAGCTGTCATCACGACCAATCACGGCACTATAACGCTGGAACTGGACGCGGAGAAAGCGCCGGCCACCTGTGCCAATTTCAAGCAGTACGCTGACGAAGGCCACTACGACAACACCATCTTTCACCGGGTCATCCCCAACTTCATGATTCAGGGCGGCGGTTTCACGGCATCGATGAACCAGAAAGACACGCGGGAAACGATCGGCAATGAAGCCAGCAATGGTTTGAAGAACGCGCGTGGTGCGATTGCCATGGCACGTACTCCCGACCCCCATTCCGCCAGCTCGCAGTTCTTCATCAATCTGGCTGACAACGACTTCCTGAACTTCAAGGACGAATCGCCGGCAGGTTTCGGTTATTGCGTGTTCGGCAACACCATCGAGGGTATGGACGTAGTGGAAAAGATCGGTACGGTGCGCACCGGTAGCAACGGCCCTCATCAGGATGTACCGACCGAGACGGTGACGATCGAGAAGATCGACGTCAGCGAAGACTGAACCTCAATTTCCCGTAACACTGAGATATTGGAGATTCATTTTCTGAAAGACATACCGCTGAAAGTCACTCTGAGACTTGCCACGGTAGCGACGACAGCCTGATGACCGAGCCCGTTCGTCGCGCAGACCATCAGCTGTTCATCGCTGACCTGCATCTGCAGCCCTCGGCGCCGGCCACCTTCGCACTTGCACGGGAGTTCGTGGCTGGTGCGGCGGGGGTCGGGGCCCTGTGGATACTGGGTGACCTTTTCGATCACTGGATCGGCGACGACGACGATGCATCCTGGCTCCAGCCACTCCTTCAGGACCTGAAGGCGTTGAGCCGCACGGGCACCGCCATTCACCTGATGCACGGCAACCGGGATTTCCTGATCGGCGAGCGGCTGGCGAAGGCCATGGGTGCCGTGCTGCACCGGCAGGACAGCCTGGTGATCGAGCTGGGCACCAGGCCTGTATTGTTGATGCATGGCGATACATTGTGCACCGATGATTTGGACTACCAGCGCTGGCGAACGATGTCGCGCGGGGCTGAATGGCAGCACGACTTTCTGGCCCGGCCGCTTGCGGAACGTCGGCAGATCGCGAGCTCACTACGCACCGAAAGCCGCAATGCCGGCGCTGACAAGTCAGCCTCGATCACGGATGTAAGTGAGCCGACCGTGATCGCTGCGATGCACGAGGCACGTTGCGATCTGCTGATACACGGCCATACCCACAGGCCGAACCTGCATGAGGTCGACGCGGTACCGGGCCAGCGCATCGTGGTCGGTGACTGGCAGCCCGAACAGGCTCGGGTCGCCCGCTGGAACGGTCGGGACATCAGCCTGGAGTGGGTCAGGCCGGCTTCGTCTGGCGATATTCCGCCTCCATCTCCCGAATCACGACCATCTCGGCAGGCGTGAAACCAGCTTCCAGGCGAGCCTCATCGTTGAACGGGCTACGCAGGTAGGCGCTCGCCGGTCCGGCCAGAAGGTCTCGGAACACAGCGGTGCCGTCCACTTCACGTGCTTCGCACACATGCCGAAACCATCGATTGCCCACTTCCACGTGAGTGATCTCATCGGTGTAGATGCGCTGCAGGATGGCTGCGCTGTCGGCATCGCCGATCTGACGCAGCTTCTCGATCATCGGCGGCGCGACATCCAGCCCACGCGCTTCGAGGATTCTCGGCACCAGTGCCATACGGACCAATACGTCGTGGTCTGTGCGCCTCGCCATGTCCCACAGGCCGTCATGCGCGGGTAGTTCACCGTAAGTACTGCCCAGTTCGCGAAGGCGCTGCGCCAGCAACGCGTAATGCTCGCCTTCGTCGGCCGCCACCTTCAGCCAGTCCGATACGTAGCGCGGCGGCATGTCGCGAAATCGATAGACGGCATCGAGCGCCAGGTTGATCGCGTTGAACTCGATGTGAGCCAGCGAGTGCAACAGGGCAATACGCCCTGCGATGGTACCCAGGTTGCGCTTCTTCAAAGCCCTCGGATCGACCAGCGCCGGGCTCTCCCGGCCGGCCGGGCGATTCCAGCACGCGCACGCTCGACACGGACTCGCTACCAAGCGCACGGGCCTGACATTCGGGCCCGAGCAGTTCCCAGCTCGCATGCAGACCGATGATTGAAGATGCCTTGGTATCGGCATCGTTCATCAGCAGGATCGCCTCGGTAAGCGCCATGATGTCAGGCGCCTTCGTACCCGGCGCCCCGATGGCGTCCGATGTCAGGGTGTTCGATGTGGTGGCGTCTGCTTCATTCATCAGGTATCGGTTCACTGCTACCTCCGAGTGTCTGGAACAGACTGCGGCTCTTCAGCGGTTGACCACCGAGATGCAACCTGAGCAGCCGACGCATGACCTGACGCGCCTCTTCGCGTACCTGAGCGCCGGAAAAATCGAGGTGAGCGATGGCGTGCAAGGTGCTGCCGTGCACCACCACGCTCTCTTCGGGGGTCATGCCATCGCTTTGCACACCTACAGGTTCATCCGCGCTCGCCACCCCCTTCACGGGTTTTCGTGCGACCCGACCTGCAGGCTCCATGGCCACGACCAGCGCCTTGCCCGGGTAGAGACGATACTGCCGGTTCGGCTCCAGCGCGGCCCCGTTGGCGTCGGCACGAGCAAGATCGGGCAGCAGCCCGAGCAACTCGAGCAGCTGTACCTCGAAACGACGCAGTATGATTTCCATGGTTGGTCCTACCTTCGTGTCGGGTAGCTCGGCGAGCTCGGCGAGGCTGACAACGTAATGGCCGAACAATTCAGGAAGCGGCTGCTCCTTGCCCAGCAGCCTCAGCAGCAGCTCGTTGAAATAGTAGGCGCACGCCAGAGCATGGCCCTCCAGCGAAAGGGCCGGGCCACTCTCCTCGATACCCGTCAGCGTGTGCAGCTCTCCCCGACCGGTCCATGACAGCAACAACGGTCGGAAGGGTTGATAGAGTGCCCGCGTCTGCGAGCGTGCGCTTCGAGCACCACGGGCAACGAAGGCGACGCGGCCATGTTCCAGCGTGAACGCATCGACGATAAAGCTGGTGTCGCGGAACGGGGTGTAGTGCAGCACGTAGGCCGCCTGCAAGCTGGCGAGCGCCATGTCGGCTAACGGTAGTGACCACGGGAACGCACAGGCTTAGTCGAAACCCAGGCTTCTAAGCGCCCGGTCATCGTCGGCCCAGCCCTCCTTCACACGCACCCAGAGCTGCAGGAACACCTTCATGCCGAAGAGGTTCTCCATCGAACCGCGAGCACGTTGACCCACCAGTTTCAGCCGCTCACCTCCCTTGCCGATGACGATACCCTTCTGGCTGTTCTTGTCGACCCAGATCACCGCCCCGATACGCAGCAGCTCCGGGCTTTCCTCGAACTGCTCGATCTCCACGGTGAGCGCGTAGGGCAACTCGGCCGTCAGCTGCCGCGTGAGCTGTTCGCGCACGGCTTCGGCGGCCAGGAACCTTGCCGGGCGATCGGTCAGTTCATCTTCGCCGTACCGGAACGGCGCTTCGGGAAGTTTCGCTGCGATCGCCGTTTCCAGTGCATTCACCCCGGCGCCCTTGCGCGCCGAAATCAACATGACGTCGAGCAGGTTCTCGTGGCGTGGCAGTTCGCCAAGGTACGGCAGCAACTCGCTCTTGTGCTTGATGTTGTCGATCTTGTTCACGACCATGAAATACGGTACGCCGGACTGGCAGACCATATCGAAGGCGCGCTGATCATCGTCGTTCCAGATCATGGCCTGCACCATGAACACGAGCATGTCCACGCCGGTGAGCGCGGATGATGCCGCACGGTTGAGCAACTGATTGAGCACTTGCTTGCCGCCCACATGAATACCTGGCGTATCGACGTAGATGACCTGCCGGTTGTCTTCGGTCCTGATACCGAGCAACGTGTGGCGCGTGGTCTGAGGCTTGTGCGCCGTGATGCTGAGCTTCTGGCCCACCAGATGATTCAGCAGGGTTGATTTGCCAACGTTCGGCCGCCCGGCGATCGAGACCATGCCGCAATGGGTGGTCACGCGGTGTAGTGTGTCTTTTGCATGCGGTGCAGTGTACGGGATCGCCCCGCCCGCCGCGTGGCCCGCGACGCTCCCACCACCTTCATCGTCAGTCGCGAACCGGTTCGTCGTCTGGTATAAAGCGCTGGGAGGCTGTCCGAGAATCGCGATCGGCCGGACGGCCTTCCAGCTACGTCACGATTCGCCCTCCTGCCCTGCCCCCAAGGCGGCCCTGCCCCGAATTAACTGCCATGCCCTGTCAACTCGGTATCGATACCGGCGGTACCTTCACGGATGCCGTGATCATCGATTCAGACCAGCAAGTGCTGGCGACCTTCAAGAGCCTGACCACCGCCCACGATCTGGCGGTCGGCATCGGCCATGCCGTCGCCGCTCTGCCGTCTGAACTGCTGGCGCAGGTAGATCTCGTGTCGCTGTCTACCACCCTGTCGACCAATTCCGTGGTCGAAGGGCGCGGTGCACCTGTGGCGATACTGCTGCCGGGCTATACCGATCAGCAGGTCAAGCGCAGTGGTCTCGGCAATATCCTCGAACCGGAGCATATCAGTGTGCTTGCGGGCGGCCACGATGCGACCGGCAAGGAAGCGGAGCCGCTGGACCTGGACGTGATCGCCGATATCGTCAGACAACAGCAGGATCGCGTATCGGCCTTCGCTGTCTCCGCGATGTTCGGTACCCGCAACACGGCCCACGAGCAGGCGATTCGTCAGCTGATCATAGAACTGACCGGCAAGCCGGTGGCCTGCGGCCACGAACTCGCCTCATCGCTCGGTGCACCGCGGCGCGCACTGACGGCGGCGCTGAATGCCCGCATGATTCTCTACATCAAGACACTGATCGATTCGGTGGAGAGCATACTGCAAGCTCGATCCATCGACGCACCGCTGATGATCGTGAAAGGTGACGGCTCGCTGATCAATGCGAAGAGCGCGCTGCAGCAACCGGTGGCGACCGTGCTGTCCGGCCCGGCCGCCAGCGTGGTCGGTGCCTGTGCGCTAAGCGGGCAAGGCGATGCACTGGTCGTGGACATGGGCGGTACCACCACCGACATCGCTGTGGTCACGGGTGGCAGTGCCGATCTGTGTGAGGACGGCGCTCGCATTGGCGACTGGCAGCCCATGGTGAGAGCGATCCGTGTGTTCTCGACCGGGCTCGGCGGCGACAGCGAGGTTCGCTTCGACGGGCGTATCACCATCTCACAACGACGCGTGGTGCCAGTGAGCCTACTGGTCCACCAGCACCCGGAGTTGCTTGCCAACCTGAGAAAGCAATGGCAGGCCGCCCCCAATGCCCGGCACAACCGCTTCGCGATGCGTCTGCAGAACAACGAGGTGCTGATTCGTCAATTGGCGAAAGCGGAACTGCAAGCCTGGGAGTCCCTGGCCGATGGTCCGGTCGATATCGATGAGATCACCAATGCCGATCGTTCCCTGGCCCGCGCCATTGCCCGTCTCGAGCGTCTCGGTCTTGTAATATACAGCGGTTTCACCCCATCGGACGCCACCCATGTACTGGGCTTGTCGGACCATTGGAATTGCGAGGCAGCGTCGTTGGCTGCACGCTTGTGGGCGCGGCAGATGCGCCATGTATACGGCTGCGGGACCTGGACAGCAGGCGACGCCGAAGCACCGAGCCGGCAGGTGTTCGACCTGGTGGTACGTCAGATCAGCCTGTGCCTGATCGAAGCCGGCCTGAATCAGCATTCACTGCTTGACGAAGCGCGTTCGCGCAACCTCACCGCATTGCTGACGGATATCGTGCTCGATGCGACCGACGAGAATCACTCTGGTGATGAGTCGGACGATCAACCAAACGACGGGGCAGACAATCAGTCGGGCGATCAGTCAGATGGTTGGCAAGGTAAACGGCCAGACAGTCAGTCAGGCGATCGGCAACACGCTGGACCCGCCGCCTCGGTATTCGACTTCGGCTTCAACACGAAGTACCCGATCGTCGCGGTCGGTGGCCCGGCAGCCATCTTCTTTCCAGCCGTGGCAAAGCGGCTCGGGGTTGCATTGCACCTGCCACCGCACGGCCAGACCGCCAACGCGATCGGCGCAGTCATGGGCTCGGTAGTCCAGCATGCCAGCGTAACCGTCACCCAGCCGGAGTTCGGTATCTATGTAGTCTTCCACGACGATGAGCCGCAACGATTCAATGATCTGGACCTTGCCCTGGACCTCGCCCGGACTCTGGCGCAGGAAACCGCGCGGCATCTGGCCGTGATGGCCGGGGCGGAACATATCGTCACGAGGCTGCGCGAGGCGGCGGAGCATGTCAAGAATGACATCGATGGCGAATTGTTCGTCAGCGCGACGATCACGGCCATTGCATCGGGGCGGCCGGTTCGGGCAGCTGGCTGACTTTGCTATGGTTCGTATGAATGTAACTTGTATGAATGAAGCTTGGAAATTCAACTTGTATCAGTGGTTACTCGCGTGGGTGGAGCGCGCTGACCTCGCATAAGTGGAGTTCGCCAACACGGCTCGCATGAGTAGAACCCGCGCACCGGAAGAAGTTGCCACCACGCGAAGCTGAATCGCAATATGGCTGTAAATATATATACATTCATGATGCCTGCCTCAGTGTAATGTTCGCACTTCCTTCAAGCTGTTTGCACGTACAGTGGCGAGGCATGGAAGGCATGGAAGGCATGGAAGGCATGGAAGGCATGGAAGGCATGGAAGGCATGGAAGGCATGGAAGGCATGGAAGGCATGGAAGGCATGGATGGTCTGATGGGCGGTACGTACTTCGGTCACAGTGACAGTGCAGGTGATGACACCAACACCGAGCCGTGTGGCGACGGGCATGTCGCCGAGGATGTGCCCGATTACGGCCCGGCTTCCGCGCCGCGATCGTCGCAGCAGCAGGCTCCGAGATCCGAGCCGCCAAGGTCCGATAGGCTGCGTGATTCTGCCGATAACGCAGACCCCCAGAGTTCGGCGAGTTCGAACAGCTTGGCCAATGCAGCTGATTCGCCCCACTCGGCAGATTCCGACAAGTCGACCAGTTCGAACGACACCACTGGTTCCGACAACTCCGTCAGCTCGAACCGTGTCGGTCGCGATGGCAGCGACATGAAGCTGCTGCGCGTGGCCATGGCACTGGTGGAAGGCACACAGGAGGCGGCTACCGATCGCACCGCGAATATCCGTCGCTTGCGCACCGCCGTTCGGCGTGCAGTCGGTATTGAAGCTGCCGATGGCGTGGTCGGTCTCGATGCAGGGGCCGCAGAGTCCATCGGCGGTGACGGCGCCACACACCCTGAAACACTCCCGCGCGATGCCATCGCCGCCCGCCTGAAGGCGCTGGCCCGCACCGCCGATCGTGATCTGGCCGAGCAGCTGCGTCTGCTGGTGGCCTTCGAAGATGCAAAGCTCTACAAGGCGGACGGGTGCAGCACTATGTACGTCTGGGTCGATCGGTACCTGAAGCTGGCGCGCACCGTTTGCTTCGAGCGGCTGCGGGTGGGCCGGGCGCTGGTTGATCTACCGGTCCTCGATTCGCTGTTCGCGCTGGGCAAGCTGTCGTTCTCGCAGCTACATGCCGGGCTGCGGGGCCACCCGCCACCTCCAGGGTCATCACGTCAAGCATCGCGAGCACGGCGGGCGTTCGACTCTGACCAACGGCGCCTCGGTGTGCTCGAGCTGCCACCGGTTGTTGCATGAAGGTGGTTTCAGCCTTGAACGCATCACGCACGAGGCGATCGATCTCGGCCACGCCGCGTCGGGCATCATTGCCGATGAGCGCAGCCGGGCGCAGGCGCAAGCCAAGGTGGCACGGATCCGGAAATTCCGGCTTTTGAATGCCGATGGGCAGAAGGTCGCCGGGGTCGGGGCTGCATGGCGATCAATTGAGGCGAAGCCCGGGAGTCCCGACGTCTGAACGCACCTGGACTGTCCCGGCGTCTGAACGCATCTGGACTGTCCCGGCGTCTGAACGCATCTGGACCGTCCCGACGTCTGAACGCATCTGGAACAGTCCGGACGTCTGAACGCATCTGGACACGCACCTGCGCTGTCCCGACGTCTGAACGCATCTGGACAGTCCGGACATCTGAACGCACCTGCGCTGTCCCGACGTCTGAACGTATTCGAACAGTCCAGAAATCTGAACGAACCTAAAAGCCCCGGCGTTTGAACGCGCTTGAAAAATTCCGATGTCTGAACCCGCCAGGGTTAGCAGCGACGAACTCGGGTGTGCAGGCAATCTACCGATACCAAGACGTCACGTTCATCGCGAACACTCTGTCAGGCTCGGTTCCGTCGTCGGCTGGATGTAGATGAACCTTGCTGTGGAGCTGATTCGCTTTCCCGTGGTGCTAGCTCGGACATTACGTGTCGACCATGCATCGTGCTCTCGAGTTCACTACCTGCCCGGTGACTCTCTGTGGCCTGTAGCCGATTGCTCCACCCAAAGCAGGTGAGCGTCGAAGGCGGCCTCGATCGACGAGCGATCCCTGAGACGTCGAATTCTCGCAAAGAGCTCATCCGCGTGCCCGTAGGTACGGTTCAGATACTTCAACCATTGTTTGGTGCGGTTGCCGATATGACGGGGGCTGCCGGCATCAGAGCCGATGAATTGAGCTCTGACCAGCGATACGACCTCCATCCAGGCCATGGGTTTCGCTTCGGCATCTCCAGCCCGGATTCGTAGCGCCAGGTCAGGCACTGCCAAAGCACCTCGTCCCAGCATCAGATGGCGGCAACCACTGGCGTTACGCGCGGCGAGACTGTCCGCCACGCTCCAGATTTCACCGTTTATCGTAGTTTTTCGATCCGACTCGGCGACCACTGCCCTGACCGCCGACCACCAGGCGGGTGGACGATAGCCATCGGAGCGCGTCCGAGCATGAATGGCCAACTCATCCGCACCCGCGGACCTGATGCCCTCGACGATTTCGCCTAGCTGGTCTGCGTTCTCATAGCCAAGTCGTATCTTGGCAGTCACCGGAATGTTCGCGGGCACGGCGCTGCGTACCGCGCGCACCACATCGGCTACGCGTGATGGTTCCCTGAGAAGAATCGAGCCACCTTCGCTACGGTTCACGGTCCTTGCCGGACAGCCGAAATTCAGATCGATTCCCGGCGCGCCAAGTTCCGCCGCTACACAGGCATTCAGTGCCAGTGCATGAGGGTCGCTCCCGAGCAACTGCACGAACACCGGTGTGCCGCTTGGTGTACGGCCTCCGCGCTCAAGCTCTGGGCACAGGCGCATGAACACCCTTGGCGGCAGCTCGACGCGACCCACTCGGACGAACTCGGTGACACAGCGGTCGTAGCCACCGATCGACGTCAGACGGGCTCGCATCGCTGCGTCGATCACACCTTCCATAGGTGCGAGAGTGATGCGCGCGGTATCGGTCGAAGAAGTCTGAACGCGCGCATCCATCCCACTCGCGTTCATGCGCCAAGAACTTCATTGGCCAGCCTGCGCGTGTAGGCGTTGATCTTGCGATGCTCGGGTGCCCAGCCGAGCAGGAAACGGTAGAAGTCGACCCAGGCGATGGGATAGAGCGAACGCCATTCCGCTTCCAACGCGCTCGCATCTACGGTATCGATGAGACACTCTCCAAGCTCACTGAAATAGATATCCAGCAGCGCAGGAACAGCCTGCTCAAGGCGTACCTCATCGAGGCAGCTACCGAGAAAGTAGGCCACATCGCAGACCCCAGGCCCACGCCCGACATACTGAAAATCGACCGCTGCCACACTTGCATTTCTTGCCGAAGCTGCTGACGAATACGCTGGTGAGGTCGCGTCTGATGAAAAGCAGAAGTTGGCAAGCTTCGCATCGCCATGCACGAGCGTCTGGAAGCGTGCGTCGCGCAATTGCCCGTCCAGCCATTGTGCGGCGTTCTTGAGTCTGCCCTCCTGCATCGCCGCAAATTCGTCTGCACGGGTGCCGAGATGCCAGTAAGTGCCGACAGGCCAGAGCCCGTCGCCTGCGTCATTCAGATGATGCGCGTGGAACGCTGCCAACCAGCGCAGGCAAGCAGCGACCCGAGACAATGAATCTTGCCTGTACCGCTCTGGGTAGCGATTATCAAGATCTTCCATGAGGATCAGCATGCCGTCGCTGGCCTGCTCTACCGCGACCGGTTTTGGCACTCGGCAACGGTGCGGTGCGTGCGCGGCGTACCGCTCGTACCAGCAAGCCTCGACTACGTAGGAATCGCGCTTCCGCTGTTCACCGGCTCGACCGTGCCAGCCGCGCGGGTGCGTGGCCACGGCTGGCCACTGAACACGCTTGAGGATCACGCTTCGGGTATCGCCGCCGACAAGTTCGAGACGCATGATCTGACCGTAATCACTCCATAGTTGTTGCACACAGTGCGAGCTTCGGATCGCCGTGGCATCACAATGGTGCAACACGAATTTATTGAGGTCTGAGCTCATTGAAGTCTGGGCTCATCGTGGAAGGGTATGCAGCTGGCTCACTGGCTGGGAGGGGCCTGGAAGACGCGCCCGCTCAACGATAGCAGCACCAGACCCGCCAACAACACCGCGACGATACCGATCACGTTGAGCATGTGCCAGCCGGCTGAGAAATAGACGGCACCGGAACCGAAGGCCGCCACCGCAGTCAGGGCGAACGTGGCGAGTTCGTTCATCCCTTGAGCCAATGCGCGTTCGTCTGCATCCTTGATGCCGGTGAGCAGCGTGCTTCCGCCAACGAACAGAAAGTTCCACGCAAGCCCATTGACGATCAGGGCAGTCGCGAAATGAGCCTCGGATTCACCCAGTATCGCCACGACACATGATAGTGCCATGAACCCTATTCCTGCGACAAGAATGGGTCGCAAGCCGAAGCGGGCAATCAAGGGACCGCTGAAGAATGAGGGTACGAACATAGCGAGCACATGCCAGCTGATGACCAGGCTTGCAAAACCCAGCGTGTGCCCGTGCCCGAGCATGGCCAACGGTGTGGCCGTCATCACCAGCATCATCGTCCCCTGCCCGATGGCACAACAGCAGACGGCCAGCAGGAAGCGCGGTTGGCCGAGCACCTTTCCCAAGGACACCTTATGCCCGTCCGCACGCGGTACCGGTGTGTGAGGCTTCAGACCACAAAGCAATGCCAGCGCGACAAGGTTCAGCGCAATCGTCACCAGATAACTACCGAGATACGGGGTCGTACCGACAAGATCGCGGGTAGCCACTCCCAGACTGGGCCCGAGCACGGCGGCCACCACACCGCCTGCCAGTACGAACGACACCGAGCGGGCCCGCAGGTTTGCCGGAGCATGATCGGCGACGGCGAATCTGTAATAGGTGGCAACGGCCTGGTACAGCCCCAACATCGCAACCCCTGCGAGAAATAACCCGAAGCTTTCATGCATGAGTGCGAAGGCGCATAACGCACCACTCACCACGCCACAGGCCGCACCCAGCAGAAACGCGGCACGACGACCGATACGACGGATGAGCAAGGCAGCCGGCAGTGTCGCTGCCATTGCGACCAAGGGGATGGTCGCCTGCGGCAGCGTGGCCAGACGCAAGTTGTCCAGCAGATTGCTGGCGGCAATGCTCGCGATGGTGATCGTCAGGATAGAGGTGGTCATGAACAAGGCCTGGCAACCAGCCAGTAGCCAGACATCGAGAGTGGCGCGGCGTCGATCGTTCATCAAGGTAATCCTGCGGAGTGTAGTGAGCGGCACACCGTCGTCCAGGAATCCTGTGTTTGACGAGTGTTGCGGCTTGCCGATCATGATCACGCTGATATGATATGGCCGAAATGACAAAAAAGCCTCATATTCAGACAAATACGCGATACGTGCGATCACCTGAGCCACTCCAGGTGGCAATCCTTGCCTACGATCATGTGCAGCTACTCGACGTGGCAGGGCCGCTGCAGACGATGGCCTCCTGCAACGAGCTGCTGGCGGAACGTGGAGAAGGCCCGGCCTACGAAGCCGTGGTGATTTCACGCCATGGTGGCCCGGTGACGACCTCAGCCGGGCTTCCGATCGTCACGTTGAAGCTGACCCGGGCGAACGACAGCCTGCATACGCTGATCGTCGCAGGTGGGCATGGTGTGCACGAAGCGGTGAAGAGTTCATTCCTGATCGAATGGATTCGGAAGCGTGCACGGACCGCGCAGCGAACTGCCTCGGTCTGTACCGGCGCGTTTCTGCTGGCGGCGGCGGGCCTGCTCGATGATCGAAAAGCGGCTACTCACTGGGCCTATGCGACGCGGCTGGCGCTCGAGTATCCCCGCGTGCAGATCGATCCTGAGTCGATATTCATCGAAGACCAAGATTTATGGACGTCGGCAGGTATTACCGCAGGTATCGACATGACACTGGCCATGATAGCCCGCGATACGAACACGGCCACGGCACTGGCGGTGGCGCGACGCCTAGTCGTTTATCTCAAGCGACCGGGCGGGCAAAGTCAATTCAGTACCCTATTGCTTTCGCAGAATTCGCGACGCTTTGCCGAGCTCCACGATTGGATGCGAGCCAACCCATCAGCGAACTTGCGTGTGCCGGCACTGGCAGCTCGCATGGCGATGAGTGAGCGAAACTTCGCCCGAACCTACACGACCGAAGTCGGTATTACTCCAGCCATTGCCGTTGAGCGCCTACGTGTGGAGGCGGCGCGAGCTGCACTGGAGAGCGACACGCCATTGGCAAACGTGGCAACTCGCTGCGGTTTCGGCTCGACCGAAACCATGAGGCGCAGTTTCCTACGTACGTTGGGTACGGGGCCTTCAGAGTACCGGCGGCGGTTTACAGACAACGACTCGGGTACTCGATAACATCCCGTACGTGATATTTCTTGCAGTCGATCCGCTGAGAAACGGATCCCAAATCAGGGAATTCTAAAATTCGAGGCAACAGACTTTCGTCACATCCCAGCCTACGAGACGTTCACGCTTCCCCTCTGGGGCAGATGATCGGCCTTCCTGTTGCCGAAGCAAGCTTTCAGAAAGCTGTACTCATGGAATGGTTCCCGCCGGCTTACACCGTTCTACGATCTCGTGAGTACACGCGCCATGGACGAAATTGAGACTCGGCTCGCGATGCCATCGGGCATGGGGCGCGGGGTGCACGGGCACTGCAGAGACATGGCTTATCGCTGCGCAGACCCTACGGTAACAACTCATCGATGCTTGCCAATGCCGACGACGCGGCTGCCTGTTCAGCCTTGCGGCGGTTGGAGGCTTCGGCTGTCACGCGCTTGCCGGAACCCGGTAACGTACAGGCCACGGTGAACACCGGGTCGTGCGAGCGCCCGGACGTATTGACGACACTGTACTGCGGCCTCTCCAACCCCCGGCCCTGCAGCAGTTCCTGCAAGCGGGTCTTGGGGTCTTTCAGATCGCCAGGTTTCGGCAGGTGCGCGAGGCGCTCGGCGAACAGGGTCAGAATCACGCTACGAGCCTTGTCGAAACCCGCATCAAGGAAGATCGCCCCCATCAGGGATTCGAGCACATCCGCAAGAATCGATGCCCGATCGAACCCACCGCTTTTCAGTTCGCCCGAGCCGAGGTTCAGGCATTCGCCGAGAGCAAGATCGCGAGCGACGGTTGCCAGCGTGGTACCGCGAACCAGGCTGGCGCGGAGGCGGCTGAGATCACCTTCATGGAGATCGGGTTCGAGCCGGTACAGCTCCGCTGCGATGACGAAATTGAGCAAGCCGTCGCCGAGAAATTCGAGGCGCTCGTAATTGCGCGAGCCGCTGGAGCGGTGCGACAACGCCTCCTGCAGCAGGCCCCTGTCACTGAACGAGTGATCGAGACGGCGACACAACCGGTCTACTTCGTTCATGCCGCCGTTGCAGCAGCGTCAGCTGCCTGCCTGCGAGTCGAACACGGTGACCAGATCGATGTTGTGTATGAGGTTTGCACGCTTCTCGTAGTTTACCGTAACCACGTAGCCGTTCTTCTTGTCTCTTTTCAGGTGGATGGTGTCTTCGGCCTTCAGGTCCCACAGGTTGTTTGTCCGGTAGGCTTGCTGAATGTACTGATTGACCTTGCTGCGCGGCCCTTTCAGCAGTTCGCTGTTCTTGGCCAGATCGTCGGCTACCTTTTTCACCGTCCAGTATTCGAAATACTGCGGGCCTACCTTGATCGCGAACATGCCGATGAATACCGACGCGGCAATGATCGCGAAAACCGACAGGAAACCCATGCCGCGCTGTGCCTTCGGGTCAATCGGTCGCGGCGCGGGGTTCAGGCGTTGTTTCATCTTATCTTGTCTCCGAGCCGGCTCCACAGAACGCCGCCACTCCAGTGCATCCAGATGTACTTGGCCTCGCCAACCAGGTTCTCCTCGGGCACGAACCCCCAGGAGCGACCATCGTTGCTGTTGTCACGATTGTCGCCCACCATGAGGTAGTGCCCTGGAGGCACTTTGAACTCACCGTTCAGCGACGCTAGACCGGACTCGACCAAGATGTCGTGGGTCACATCGCCGAGCACCTCCTCGCGCAACGTCACCCCAGTCTGGATAGCGTCCGTTCCCGGCATTTCATAAGTCTCATCACCCGATACCGGCATCTCCTCACCATTGATGAAGAAGGTCTTGTCGCGATACACCACCGTGTCGCCCGGCAGGCCCACGACCCGCTTGATGTAATCCAGCGCCGGATCCAGTGGGTAGCGGAACACGGCCACATCGCCGCGCTCGGGCTCACCGATGTCGAGGATCTTCTTGTTGATCACCGGCAGGCGTACGCCGTAGCTGAATTTGCTCACCAGGATGAAATCGCCGACCAGCAGGGTCGGGATCATCGAACCGCTGGGGATGCGAAACGGTTCGAAGAGGAACGAGCGCAGTATCAGCACGATGAACAGGACGGGAAAGAACGAACGGGCGTATTCGACCAGCAGCGGCTCGTCATGGTCGTCGTGGCCGGTACTTGCCTTTCCGACATGCACCTTGCCGCCACTCACATTGTCTGCGCGCGTCCGGCGCCTGGGGGCGAAAACCAGCGCGTCGATCAGCCAGATCAGACCGGTGACGAAGGTCGCGATGACAAGTATCAGGGGAAAGTTCAAGGGGACTCCGAATTCGAATCAGATGTGTGCGAACGGTGGTCGGCCGAGAGAGAAAGACGGGGGATATCAGCCCCGATCGACCTGCAGAACGGCCAGGAAGGCTTCCTGCGGAATTTCCACCTTGCCCACCTGCTTCATGCGCCGCTTGCCGGCCTTCTGCTTCTCCAGCAGCTTGCGCTTGCGCGACACATCGCCGCCATAGCACTTGGCCGTGACGTTCTTGCGCAGGGCCTTGATGCTGGAGCGGGCGATGATGTGGGAGCCGATGGCCGCCTGCACGGCGACCTCGAACATCTGCCGCGGAATGATCTCTTTCATGCGATCGGCCAGATCGCGCCCGCGCGCCTGTGAGCGTGCACGGTGGATGATGCTCGCCAACGCGTCGACCTTGTCGCCGTTGATCAGTAGATCGACCTTGACCAGATCTGCCGCCTGGAAGCGCTTGAACTCGTAATCGAACGAGGCGTAGCCCTTGCTTACCGACTTCAGTCGGTCGAAGAAATCGAGCACCACTTCCGAGAGCGGAAGCTCATACGTCATCGACACCTGGCGTCCGAGATACTGCATGTTCACCTGCACGCCGCGTTTCTCGATGCACAGCTTGATCACCTCGCCGACGTAATCCTGCGGGGTGAGGATGTTCGCGCGAATGATGGGTTCGCGAATCTCGGCTACCACATTCACCGGCGGTAACTCCGACGGGTTATGGATGTAGGTGATCTCGCCACGGGTATCCTCTATCTCGTAGATCACCGTGGGCGCTGTCGAGATGAGGTCAAGGTTGTATTCCCGTTCCAGCCGCTCCTGCACGATTTCCATGTGCAGCATGCCGAGGAACCCGCAGCGAAACCCGAACCCGAGCGCACTGGAGGTTTCGGGCTCGAAATGCAGGGCGGCATCGTTCAACCGCAGTTTCTGCAAGGCCTCACGGAAGGTTTCGTAGTCGTCGCTGTCGATCGGGTACATGCCGGCGAACACGCGCGGCTGCACTTCCTTGAACCCCGGAAGCGGCTCGGCAGCCGGGTTCGAGGCCATCGTGATCGTGTCGCCGACCCGGGCCGCCTCGATCTCCTTGATGCCGGCGATGATGAAGCCGACCTCGCCGGCCGCCAGGCGATCACGTGGCGTACGCTTGGGCGTGAACACGCCGACCGTGTCGGCCTGGTAGTTCTGCCCGGTGGACATGATGCGTATGCGGGCACGCTTCAGGATCGTACCTTCGACGATTCGCACCAGCGTGACCACGCCGACGAACTGATCGAACCAGGAATCGATGATCAGTGCCTTCAATGGCGCGTCCGGATCGCCGCCCGGTGCGGGCACTTCGACGCACAGCTGCTCGAGCACGTCCTCGATACCGACACCGGTCTTGGCACTCACATGGATGGCATGGTGAGCATCCAGGCCGATGATCTCCTCGATCTCGTCGATCACCCGCTCCGGGTCGGATGCCGGCAAGTCGATCTTGTTGAGCACGGGAATGACTTCGAGATCCTGTTCTATCGCGGTGTAGCAGTTGGCCACGCTCTGCGCCTCCACACCCTGCGACGCATCGACCACCAGCAACGCGCCTTCGCAGGCGGACAGCGAACGCGATACCTCGTAGGAGAAATCGACATGGCCGGGCGTATCGATGAAATTCAGGTGGTAGGTTTCACCGTTGCGGGCCTTGTAATCGAGCGACACCGCCTGGGCCTTGATGGTGATGCCGCGCTCTTGCTCGATATCCATCGAATCAAGCACCTGGGCCGACATCTCACGGTCAGTAAGGCCTCCGCACACCTGGATGAAGCGATCAGCGAGTGTCGACTTGCCATGGTCGATATGCGCGATGATCGAGAAGTTGCGGATGTTCTGCTGCTGCATGGAGGGGACGCTAAATCTCGCTATTGTAGCCTGCCAACACCTGCTGCACCGCCTCGAGGTCCAGAAAGTGCCGGCAAAGCTCGTGTTCTCGATGCATGAGCACAGGCACGTCCTGGTCGAACCGTTCGCGCAGCACGGGATCGGCGTCGATATCCACACGCCGCAGCACGAAGCGCACCGGGTCGACCAGCTCGTACAGGGTGGTTTCCAGGTCTTCGCACAAGTGGCAACCGGCGCGCAGGTAGAGGGTCAGCGTCGGCTTTCGGACCTGTTCTTCGAGCGCCCCTCCTTCGCTCGCATGTTCGACACGCCGATCCGGTTCCGCCGGAGGCAGGCGTGCCGCGCCCAGGATACGCCGACCTGACAAGTGCTCAGGAATCGAGCTTGACGGCGAGAAACACCGGCCCCTCGGCACGTTGCACCAACACCGCCACCGACTGGCGACCGACGAGGTCCGCCAGCACCTGATTGAACTCGTCCGGTGTATCGACCGCCTTGTTGTCGATCATCAACAGCACATCGCCTACCAGTATTCCAGCCTCCGCCGCCGGCCCATCGTCGCTGACATCCGCCACGACCACGCCACCTCGGTCCACACCAAACTGCTTGCGCTCGGCATCGTCCAGTGGCTCGACCTCGAGCTGCAAGGTGTTCACGCGGGCCGGCGCAGGCGCAGTGTCGGCAGCGGCCCGCAGCTCGCCCTCGTTCGGCAGCTCACCGATATTCACTGTCAGCTCCATCGCACGTCCGTCGCGCATGACGCGCACCCTGGCATCGCTGTTAGCCGGCACCCGCCCGACCAGTGGCGGCAACGCGGAGGATCGCGACAGCCGCTGACCTTCGAAATGCGTGATGACATCGCCGACCTGCAATGGTGATCCTGCCGCCGGGCTGCCGGGCAGAATCCGCGCGACCAGCGCACCGTGTGCCGACTTCATGCCGAACGATTCGGCCAGCTGCATGGTCACCTCCTGGATGATCACGCCGAGCCAGCCACGGGCCACACGCCCTTCCTGGCGCAACTGATCGGCCACGTCGATGGCCAGCTCTATCGGAATGGCAAACGACAGACCCATGAAGCTGCCGGTGCGGCTGTAGATCTGACTGTTGATACCGATCACGTCGCCGTCCAGATTGAACAGGGGACCACCGCTGTTGCCGGGGTTGATCGCCACGTCGGTCTGGATGAAGGGCACGTAGCTTTCGTTCGGGAGTGCGCGCCCGGTGGCGCTGACGATGCCGGCGGTGACCGAGAAGTCGAAACCGAAGGGCGAGCCGATGGCCAGCACCCACTCGCCGACTTCAAGCTCGTCGCTGTTGCCGATGCTGACCACCGGGAAGTCGTCTCCGTCGATCTTCAGCACGGCCACATCGGAGCGCGGATCGGTACCCACTACCTTGGCGGTCAGTTGCCGACGGTCGTCGAGGCGTACGATCACCTCGTCGGCATCCTCCACCACGTGGTTGTTGGTGAGCACGTAACCGTCTTTCGAAATGATGAAGCCGGAACCCAGAGCGTTGCCACCGAACGGACCCGGCGCCCCGCCCCCCTCCTCCCGATCCTCGCGATAGCGCTTGATCAGGTCATCGAGCGGTGTGTTCTCCAGCCCGGGAATGCCGGCCAGCGGACCCTCCTGATCCGAGTCTGTCTCGTTGCCGGTCTCGTCGTCGCTCTGGCGGGTACTGATGTTGACTACCGCCGGGTGGTTGCGTTTGACCAGTTCGGTGAAGTCCGGCAACCCGGTGTCGGCACGTGCGTTGGCACCGACGGCCGCCCATACGATCAGACCCGTACCGACCAGGGCTGTAATGCGACTCGATTGGCGACTACCGGCCGAGCCTTGGCGCCGAGGGCAAATGGCCGCGGGCGGTGAGTCTGTCTGAATAGATCGCATGCGAGAAATCATCGAATCCGTTGACGTTGTCGGGGGGCGGGAACAGCGACGCGATGCGACCCCGGGCTTAGAGGCAGAATGGCAACGACTCTGGCCGCTGATTTGTCCTCATTCGGTGAGACTAGCACGCGACTCGCACGGCGGCCCGTGAAGAGCCCACCTGAGAGGCCTGCCAACGCGCCCGTCGCAGCGGCAAGATCCCGCACGGATGAAGCACCTGACATGAACGAGGTAGCCAACAGGTCACCCAGAGCAGCACCCACCAGCAGCGACAGAGCAGGCAAACCGTAGGCCAAGGCTACCCACGCCAACCAGCCGGCAGGCTCGGGGCCGGTGTCGATCCTGACCCGATCGCCAGGTTGTGCGCCAACGGAATTTTCGCACAGGATCTGCAGCGGACGTGATGCGAACAGCCGGATACCGCAGCCGCCGACAGACCCCTCGTTGCCGAAGGCATCACCGGAACAACGTCCACAGGCGCTGGTCGGATCGACGATGACTTCACAGAACAGGCTTGCCACATCCGGGCACAGTGGGCTTGCACCCTTAAGGCGAGCTGAAGGCGCCCCAGTGCCGGTGACGTACCCGGAATGCAAGGTGGCACGCAGCCGATCACTCACCATCGCCGAGCCATGTCGTGCCCGGTGCGGCGGAATGCAGGATCGAATTTCGGATGAAATGCCAGTTCGAAGTTCCGGTGAGACCTCCGGCAAGTCACCTGTCGGAGCTTTCAGGGCAACTTCACCGCGCGGGCGATGCGTTCGACCGTTTGTACCGGCACTTCGCCGACCACCGTGATCAAGGCATCCGGCAGGCTCAGGCCATAGGCGTTCATGCCCCCCATGCTCGACAGCCCCAGCGTGCTCTTGTCCTGTCCGGAATGTTTCACATGCTCCACATACACGGAAACCGACGCGAGCCCATCGGAGAGCATAGCGTGGCTGATCGGTCGGTCGTCATCGTTGATCGGCATGGAGCGGTAGGTCTGGGATACCTCGGCGTAACCCGCGGGCAGGTCGGCGAAGCTCACCCGCATGGCCGGATCGAGCGGGAGCTTCCGCTCGCCGACGACGGCCACGTCGGGTGCAACGGTACTTGTCTCGGGCTGCACCCAGATGGCCTGGCCCTCGTTGACATCGACATCGAAACGCGCGGGGTTCACATCCTCGGGATACTCGATCGCCGTGAACATCACCTCCTCCAGGGTCCGATCCTGCGAATCCAGCACCATGAACCGCAGCAACATGCTGGTGGATTCATCGATCCAGAAGCGATAGCCGTACCGCAGCTCGTCCCGTGGAAGCACGTGCACCACCTGGGTTGCGATACCTGCCACCCGATCCGGCCTGCCGAGTTGCAACTTATAGCGTGAATTGTCAGCCAGCGCCGCATCGACGTCAGGCAACGCGTTGCGCGGTATTCTGTGGCTCAGCATCACGGTGGAATTGGCCGGCCAGATGCAGGTGACACGGTCGTGGTTGCGAATCACCTCGCGTGCCTCCCCGTTCAATGACACCATCCGTTCGAGCTCACCCCGATCGTCGCTGGAATGCAGAATGTAAAGGGATTCCACACTGCCACCCTGCAGATGAATGAAGGTACCTTCGTAATTCAGCGTTTTCAGCGCGGCCGACATCTTCTCGATCAACCGGGCGGGCTCGGCTGTCTGCGATCTTGCCACAGGTACCAGGGAGCCCGCCAGCATCAGGGCCACCAGCCATAGCGTGCGCACGCCCACCGTCTTCACTTCGCCGGCAGTTCGTCGTAGCCGACCAGGCGCGAGTACGGCAGCATGCCCTGATGCTCTGCCGTCGGTGAATTCTCGATGTGCTGCGAGAGAAACATGTTCAGGCGAGACTCGGCGGTCGCCTGCCGCTTCTGACTACCCGTGACCCAGTGACTGCCACGGTTGGACACGTATTCGACCTGTGGCAGGACGGTACCGGGCAGGTTGGTTCCGGCACCGGAACGCGGCACGGCCTGCGCAACGGACTTCGCCGACGCGGGTTGCCCGGCACCGGCGTCTTGCAGATCCGCGCCCCCGGTCGTGCCATGGGCCGCGACCTGACCGGCACCGGAACCATCGATGGCAGCGTCGCCGCCCTGCATCAGCCGGTCGAGCCCGACCACGGTGACCAAGGCCATGCTCGCAGCAACCGCGAGACCGGCGACCGTTCGCCGTACAGGCTGGGTGGACGTTTCAGGCGGCACCGGATGATATCCGGCTGTACGAGCCTTGGCTCCGCGAGCCCTGCCTGCTCGAGCCTCGTCTTTGCAAGGTTCGTCCGTGTGCACTGGAGCCGTGCGAGACCGGGCCGCAGGAACCACGGCGGTACGCTCTGCCGGGGTACGGCTCAGGCCGGCCGGGGCCACGCCGGCCGCGCCGTGTTCGGGCCCGGCCGCCGGCGAGCCGACCGGGGAGGTTTCATCGGTAACGGATTCGGTGGCGCCCTGTAGCCTGGCTACATTGGTGTATGCAGGTTCTGCGTCGATGCTGGCACGTACCCGCAAGGCCAGATCCGTATCGATACGTACCGGCTCGTTGTTCAGCACGTCGCGAATCATGTGGTAGCGCGCCCAGCGCGACCGCGCGACCGGATCGTCGCAGACCAGCGCGGCACATCGGGATGGATCGAGCTCATCCCATTCACCATCCATCATCATGGACAGCATGTCTTGATCGGTATCGTACATGTCGCTCTTACCTGCGTTTCTCTTCGAGCAGCGGCTCGAGATTGGTATCGATGGCTTCGCGCGCCCGAAAGATACGGGAGCGAACCGTGCCAATCGGACAATCCATGGCTACGGCAATCTCTTCATACGAAAGACCTTCGAACTCGCGCAGAGTGATGGCCACACGCAGATCTTCCGGCAATGCCTCGATGGACCGGCGCACCACCCGGGCGATCTCGTCGGTAACCATCTCCCGGTCCGGCGTGGCATGTTCGCGCAAGGCACTGCCACCTTCGAACTGCTCGGCATCGGCCGCGTCGATACCCGTATCGCTGATCTTGCGACCCATCGTCACCAGGTGGTTCTTGGCGGTATTGATGGCGATGCGGTAGAGCCAGGTATAGAAGGCACTGTCGCCACGGAAGTTCTTCAGGCCTCGATAGGCCTTGATGAAAGCCTCCTGAGCAACATCTTGAGATTCGTGGAAATCGTGTACATAGCGTGACACGAGGTGCCCGATCTTGTGCTGGTACTTGAGCACCAGAAGGTCGTAGGCGGCCTTGTCACCCCTCTGCACCCGCTGGACGAGCGCCAAATCGATCTCTCTGTCACTCAATGGCTTGGTCGGCCCTGCGTTCCGGACGGAGGCCACCTTCGGTGCCGACCGGTGAATGCCGCGTTCAGCGGTGGCGGTGGCAGGGGTGGTGTACGAGATTGAAAGCATAGCAGCATTGCTCATTCGGCCGGTGACTGGCCTGGTGGTGCAAGGTGTGACCGCTGGAGCGTCGATAGTTCATCGCTGCGTGCGCTTTTTCACCGGATTTGATGCCATGCTGAGGCCACATCGATACTTTCCGGAGCTGTCATGACGCTGCCACTGGTTCTGAACCCCGCCGCTCTCGCTGCTGCACTCCCCGACGAACGGATCCGTATCATCGATGTTCGCAGCACGCAGCGCTACGCCTCCGGCCACATTCCAGAGGCTGTACACGCCGATGCCGCCCTGCTCAATCGCAGTGATCCGCCGGCGGCCGGCCTGTTACCGGAGCCTCGGATGGTGGAGCGGCTGGTGCAGGCGGCCGGCATCGGCGACGGGCAGCAGGTCGTCGTCTACGATGACGGCGCTGAAACCACTGCGGCACGCATGGTCTGGCTGCTACATGCCTACGGCCTCACCGACAGCAGCTGGCTCGACGGCGGCTACCAGGGGTGGGTAGCCGGCGATGCCCCGATCTCGACCGAGCAGCCTGTGGTGGGCAACGTGCAGCCCTCACGGGCGCTGAACCTGAAACCCACCGGTGAGCACCTGATGAGCGCCGACGAACTGCTGGGTCGACTGGATGACCCGCACCTGGCGGTGCTGGACGTACGAAGCCTCGCCGAATATCGAGGCGAGGACGTACGCTCCGCCATGGGCGGTCATGTGCCGGGGGCCGTGCATCAAAATTGGGTCGATACGCTCGATGAGTCGCGCCGGCTACGTGAACCGGATGCGCTGCGTCAGAGTTTGGCAGCGCTGGGCGTCACTCCCGACAAGCAGGTGGTCGTGTATTGCCAGTCGCACCAGCGATCGGCGATGACGTGGGTGATGCTGCGGCACCTCGGTTTCGAAAGAGTCAGCGCACTGGACGGCGCCTGGTCGGTCTGGGGCAATCGGGCAGACTTGCCGAAGGAGCGTTGAGCCTACTGGCTCACCTAAGAGGCGAGCCTACTGGCTCACCTAAGAGGCGAGCCTACTGGCTCATCTAAGAGGCGAGCCTACTGGCTCAGAGGCGAGCCTACTGGCTCACTGAGAAGGTGAGCCCACTGGCTCACTGAGCACTTGAGGCACTCAACCGGCAGCGGCAAGCTTGCGGTAATTGGCGTAACGCCAGCGAGCGATGCCGCCATCCGCCAGGGCCTCGCGCACCGCGCACCCGGGTTCCACCAGATGGGTGCAGTTGCCGAACCGGCACCGTGCGGCCGCCTTGGAAATATCGCGATAGCCGGCGCGCAGGTCCACCGCTTGCAGATGCGTTACCGGAAACTGCCGTACCCCGGGTGAGTCGATGAGTGCACCGCCGCCTTCCAGCGCATACCAGCAGGTGACGCTGGTGGTATGTGCGCCCAGACCGGTGGCCGCCGACACGGCTCCGACGCGCACATCTCGATCTGGTAGCAACTTGCCGATGATCGACGACTTACCGACACCCGAAGCGCCCACCAGCACTACTGTTCGGCCGGGCAGCTGATCGAGCAATGGGGCCATGCCTGCATCGTTGCGGGTGTCGATCACCGCCGTGGGGTAGCCGATCTCGGCATAGATCGACAACCAGTCATCGACTTCGCACCGAGCGACCTCGGTCAGGATATCCGCCTTGTTGACGACGATCATCGCATCGATACCCGCCACCTCGGCAGCCACGCAGAATTGATCGGTCAGCAAGGTATCGAACCCGGGACGACAGGCACCGACGATCATCAGGTGGGTCAGGTTGGCGGCCAGCGGACGGGGTTCACCGCGCCGATCCGGACGCACCAGCAGGCTGCGTCTCGGTAGCAATTCGGTCACGCGCAACTGCCCGCCATCAAGGCGCTCGCAGACCACTTCATCACCGGTGACCAGTAACGGCAGACGACTCAGCACGCTGGCGGGTTCCACGGCATCGCCGGCCTGCCCCGTGACGGCAACCCGGCGACCATGGTTCATGATCACCCGTGAGGCCGGCATCACGAAGTGTTACCGTCAACAGCTGTGATATTACCGGGCACCAAGGGTCCTCATCATCGCGACGCGACACTACCCGCCAGGGCATCGAGCTTCGCGGCGCAGATCAGATCGTTGATGGAAAGGCCATCCACATGGTGCGTGGTGAAGCGAACACTACAATGCCGGTAGCTCACCTGCATATCGGGATGGTGATCCTCGGCGTGCGCGACCCAGCCGCTCGCATTCACGAACGCCAGCGTTTCCAGCCAGTTGGCGAAGCGAAAGCGCCGTTCGATGGTGTGGCCGTCCCGGTGCCAGCCGGACAACCCCGACAGTACCCGATCGACGACGCTTTCCGGCAGCGCCTCGATCGTCGCAGAAGGCGGGCAACCGAGGCTTGCCAGGCGCGCAGAGGTCAGGCTGCCGACAGGCAGACTTCCGCTGCCGGTCGCAACGGTGTCAGGCTCGGACAAGGTAGGTGTGCTGCGTCATTTGTGGTTGAATGCAGTGGCGAACGCCCACTACACCACCTCCAGCCTTTTGGATCAAGCATGCCCGTCGATGACGAAAACCTGATCTGGATCGATCTCGAGATGACTGGCCTCGATCCTGACGCCGATACGGTCATCGAGATTGCCAGCATCGTGACCGACCCCAACCTCGCCATTCTGGCCGAGGGCCCGGTGCTGGCAATCCATCAGAACGAAGCCCGCCTGGCCGGCATGGACGAATGGAACCAGAAGCACCATGGTGATTCGGGGCTGATCGAACGCGTGCGCAACAGCCAGAACACGCTGGCCGATGCCGAACGGCTGACGCTTGCGTTCCTGAAAAACTGGACCACCGCCGGCAAGTCGCCGATGTGCGGCAACAGCATCTGCCAGGATCGACGCTTCATGGTGCGCACCATGCCCGGCCTGGAAGACTGGTTCCATTATCGCAACATCGACGTCAGCACGATCAAGGAACTCGTACGGCGCTGGAACCCCGAATCAATGGCGGGGTTCAGCAAGCGCAACACCCATCAGGCGCTCGACGACATTCGCGAATCCATCGAGGAGCTACAGTATTACCGTCAGCAGGTTTTCAGAATCTGAATGGTCTGAATACATCGACCGCTGAGTTCGCCTACTGCCGGACCTGCCGGACCTGGCCTACGCTGCCCGGCCAGGTTGCGCGGCTGATCAGCGTACCGCAGATCGACGACAGTCAGACCGTGAGGGTTCGGGTGTTTTTCAGCAGCTTCAGCAACGCCTTTTCCGCCTCGAGCCAGTTGCTCACATCGTCGCCGGCTGCGAAACCGCGCTTCTGCGCCCTGAAGTACGCCGCCCTGGCAATCATCTCGTAGCCTTCACGGGAGCTGCCCCAATCGTTCGCCTGACAACCATCGGCGCTGCCGAAGGGCGAGCTTTCGGATCGCTCAATTGCCCCCTCTGTTGCCCCCCCGCTCGCCACGGGTGCCGAACGTGCCCGGCTTACGGGAATACCATCTTCTTCGTCGTCAGGATGAGTCACGAACTTCAGATGCGCATATGACATGACAGACAGCCTCGTAGAGATACGCGTTCACACTGGCCGTTCACTGTCAGACTTCCCTTGATCTGGCTTCCCTTGAAACGCGACATTGCTGCAGGGCCGATACTCGAAGGCGCGATGTCGATGACAGTTCAAGCCGAACGCAATGATTCACTTTAGTGCAGATTTACGTCAAAAATTTGCCATGTAACCCCAGATAAATGCACGCGTCTGCAACGACTACCGCCTGGCAGACGTCGAATCGCCCGATTCTCGCGTTCCAAGGCGATGCGTTTGCCCGTACCACTGTTCAGTCGCTTGCGCGCACGGCTCCGATCGCGACCTTCAGGTCCTGTATGCCAACCGGCTTCGTCAGATGCAGCTCGAACCCTGCCCGGCTGCTGCGACGCCTGACTGCTTCACTACCGTACCCCGACAACGCAATGAGCCTGATGTTCGCGGTTTCCGGCTGCTCACGCAGTTTCTGGGCCACGTCGAATCCGGACAACTCTCCGGGCAAGCCCAGGTCACACAGCACGACGTCCGGGCGCTGCTGCGTTGCACTTTCGACTCCGCTGCTACCGTCACTGACAGCGGTCACGCGATGACCCAGGTGCACCAGCACCCGACTGATCAGATCCGCGTTGTCACGGTTATCTTCGATGATGAGGATATCGAGAAGCGCTTGCTGAACCACACCTGCATCGTTCGTCGATAGTTTGCCGGGAGCGCCGAGCGGCATCCGAAAGACGAATTCAGCACCCTTGTCGGTGCCCTCGCTGAATGCCTGGATGCTGCCGCCATGAAGTTCGGCGAGTGCCTGCACCAGGGACAGGCCCAGCCCCAAACCACCGCGAGCCCGGTCGAGGTTCTGGTGGGACTGCCAAAACACATCGAAAACACGAGGCAACAGGTCCGCTTCGATACCCACCCCATCATCAGAGATGCGCAATACCGACAGCTCATCTTCTACCGAAAGAATCAGCGATATCGAGCCCGTCTGCCTTGAATACCGGATCGCATTCGATACCAGGTTGTCGACGATCTGTACCAGGCGCAGGCGATCGGCCTCGACCATGATCGGCTTGTCGGGAATTTCGTGAGTCAGCATGAGACCAGCCTCGCCGACTCGCAACTGCGTGTCGGCCAGCACTTCGCGACAGACATCCGTGAAGTCGACCGACTGGATATCCAACGTGATCTTGCCACTGATGATGCGTGAGACATCGAGCAATCCATCCAGCAGCTTCGCCATGTGGTTGCTCTGCCGTTCCAGCACTTCCTGCGAATAGCGAATGTCCGGGTCATTCGAATCGTTCATCTTCAGTAGTTCCGCGGCGCTGCGGATGCTCGACAAGGGATTTCTCAGCTCATGCCCGAGCATGGCGATGAATTCATCCTTCTGCCGATCGGCGTTCACCAACTGGCGCTGCGTATCCTTCAAGCGGGTGATATCGCGCTCCGTGTAGGAGACGCCTGCCACGGCACCGCCTGCACCCCTGATCGCGGCACTGCGTACCGAGACTTCGATCTGACGGTTGTCGCTGCTGAGTCGTCTTGTCTCGAAAGGTTCGACGATCTCGCCGGCCAGGATACGTTGCGTGATCGCCCATTGCCGCTCTTTCTGCTCGGCCGGTACGAGCCGCTCGACCGATTGCCCGACCATCTCATCCGCGTCGAAGCCGTACAAGCGCTCCGCGCCGGACAGCCACTCGGTGACCTGGCCTTCAATGTCGTGGCTGAAGATGGCATCGTGAGAGGACGCGGTGATGGCAGCCAGCCTTTCCTCACGTTCTTCCTGGCGGATGCGTACCAGCGCAGCGCCGATGATCAAGCCGATGTTGGTCAGCGAGCGCATCAGTATATCGATTGGAAAAAGCCGCCACCGGGCATACAGAGTCAGTACACCGAGTAGCCGATCCTCGCTCTTGATCGGCAGAGCGATGGCCGAGGTGAATCCGAAGTTCCTGGCGTGCTCATCATCGGCGAACAGTGCGGGATCGCCGATATCCGTTGCCCACACCGCCAGTTCGCTTGTCTGGACCTGGGTAACCAGATCACTAGCAGCGGTGATATCACGCTCCTGCATGTGATCCCTGATTCGACGGTAACCCTCCGGCGACGTGATGTGCAGGTGACGGCAGTTGAAGCTTCCCTGCTCATCGGTCCACCAGAGTTCGCTCAGATCGCAGCCGAATTCGGCGACCAGTGCCGATTGCACAGCCGTCAGTGTGCCATCGATATCGCGCCGCTCCGCCAGTACGCGGGCGACCGCACTGTCCAGTGACTGACGCAACTGGTCTTCGTATCGGTTGAACGTCGAGCCGACGATGTTGGCTGCCGCCAGTATGAAATCTGAATCTTCCTGAGTGAACAGACGCTTGTCGCTGGTATAGCCACCCATCACACCGTAAACCTGGTCACCCGCCCGGATCACACAGGAAAGACCACTGGTGGCCGCGTGGTCAAGCAACATAGCCGAGTCCGAGAACCGTTGATCGGTTGCGATATCTTCGACGATAACCGGGTCAGGTACGCTCAGCGTGTAACCAGCCTGGGTATCCACGCCGGAATCAACCCAACCGGAACCCACCAGCCCTTCGTTCCAGCCGACACCGGCACGCAACAACATTCGATGACCACCCGGTTGAAGCTCGAGGATCTTGCAATGGTCCAGATCCAGCGTCTGATTCAGCTCTCGGGTCGTTCGTTCCATGAATTCCTGGAGGTCGCCCTCACTCAGCGCGGCGAACCCAAGGCGTGCGATCACCCGTTGCTGACGCTCACGGGCCGCCAGCCGTTCGCTGGCCTGCTTCAGCTCGGTAACATCCAGCAAGGTGACCACCACCCCTTCGATACGGCGGTTGGACGTTCTATACGGCAACACCTGACGCGTGAACCAACGACCGTCGTGGGTGCTCAGTTCGGCCGAGCGTACCGTCAGATGCTCGAGCACCCAGCGTGCGTCGGCCTCCAGGCCGCGCTGCAGCAGCTCACGTGCGATATCGGATGTGTGCCGACCCACATCGCTCTGATCGATACCCAGCAGTTCTCGCGCGCTGGGTGTGAAGCGCTTGATGCGCAATTGCTCATCGAGAAACAGGATCGGCACGGCCGCGCTGGCGAAGAAATTGCTGAGATCGTCACTGGTCTGCTCCTGCTGCTCGATCTTGCCACGCAGTTGGCCATTGACCGTCGACAACTCTTCGTTCAGCGAGCGCAGTTCCTCGGTCGTCGCCTCAAGTTCCTCGTTGGTCGCCTGCAGCTCCTCGTTCATCGACATCGATTCCTCGTTCGACGAACGTAGCTCTTCGTTGGATGACTCGAGTTCCTCAACCGTGTTGCGCAGATCCTCGCGCGTCGCCTTCAATTCCTCATCCAGCCGCTGAATCACTTCGGTGTCCTGCGATTCGAGCTGCACCGCTGACTGCGCACCTGAGGCGACTGCAGCCACGTTGCCTTCGGGCGCGCCGAGTGCCCTGCTCGCATTGTCCACGCTCTGGAACGACAACATCACCACCCCGGTGCCCAGTTTCGGCGCGGGCTTCGCCGTGATGCGGATCTCGACACCATCGTTACCATCCACCCGCGACACCACCTCGACCGGCTCTTTCTGTCGCCGACACCGGTACAGCGCACCGAGTATCCGAGTGGCATACGCATCACGCAGCATGCTGTCGAGATACAGCCGCGGCTCATCGCCCTGGGGAAAATGCAGGTATTGCCCCAGTTCACCGTGCAGGAACAGCAGATTGCCCTCCTCACCGACCACAATCGTCGGCGGCGCCCACGTCTCGAGCATGAAGCGGCGCGCCGGATCGGTGACGGTATCCGCCTTGCCAGGCTCGTCGTTCGCTCGCGCGCCGCCCCGCTTCGCCGAACGCATGCCCGGCAACGGGAACCGCTTGGAGCGAGTCGGCGCGACGACCGTTCGCGATGTACCGGCCTTGCGGTACAGATGGCCTGCCTTGGACACCGTGTTGAACAGTTCCCGGCGCATTCCCGGCACCTCGGAGGTACCCAGGAACAGACAGCCCTCGGGTCGCAGGGCAAAATGAATGACGCCCAGACAATGTTCCTGCGTCTCAGGCGTCAGATAGATCATCACGTTGCGAAAACTCACCAGGTGCATGCGTGAGAACGGCGGGTCCCGGCTCAGATCGTGTATCGCGAACGAGATCCTGTCGCGCAGAAAGGAACGCACTCGGTAACCGCGCCCTTCGATGACTTCGAAGTAACGATCGAGGCGCCGTCGCGACACCTGTTCCACGGACGCGGGCGTGTATATGCCTTCTCGGGCCACGCTGAGTGCCGCCTGATCCACATCGGTGGCGAACAGTTGCAGTTCGACCGACTTGCCACGCTCATCGGCGACATCGAGCACCGTCATCGCAATCGAATAGGCTTCCTCACCGGTGGCACAGCCCGCTACCCACATGCGTATGTCGGCATCGGAGTCGAGCATCGCTATCATCGGTTCGATGACGCTCTCGCGAAGCGCCTGATAGGCGCTCGGATCACGGAAGAAGCTGGTGACGCTGATCAACAGATCACGCACCAGCGACTGTTGCTCTTCCGGGTGATCGCGCACGTGCGACAGATAGACGTCGGTGTCGTCGAAGCCGGAGAGCAGCATGCGTCTCATCAGGCGACGACGCACGGTCTTGGGCTTGTAGATGCCGAGATCGAAGTCCGTCTGGGCAGAGATCAGCGACTTCAGTTGCCGCAGCTGCTGCTCACCGAACTCCTGCTTGCCAGCTGCTGCACGGTTGCCGGAAACGTCGTCGTCATCGGCCTCGCCCATGCCGCCGGATGCGATGGCAGTGTCTTCGCCGTTGGCTTGTCGGGGCAATACCGGCGGTTGATCCGGCTTGTCATCGTCGGCCTGACGGGCCAGCTCGTCTTCTTCGGCAGGCGGATCGAGCCTCGCCTCTTCAGGCAGATCGGCGAATCGCTGCAGGGCGGCAGGCATCTCGTCGATCTCCAGAATCAGGTCGACCAGTCGGGTATCGATGGCACTCTGCGGCATGCCCGTTTGACCGCTCGAACCCGGCTCCTGGGCAATCACGAGGCCACCGGCGGTCTTTAAGTTACGCAACGCAGCGCTGCCATCACTCCCCGCCCCCGAAAGCACGATACCCACCGCGCTCGAGCCGTATTCACGAGCCAGCGAATCGAACAGGTGATTGACCGGCAAGCGGACGCCCCGGTGCAGTGTGGGCTCGCTGAGCGCCATGTGCCCATCGCGAATGGCGAGAGCACAACCGGGCATGATCACATGCACGGTATTGGCGCGCAGTGGCGCGCCATGCTCGGCATCGACGACCGGCATGCCGGTGCTCGACGCCAACAGCTCCGACAGCAGGCTCTCGTGAGAGGGATCGAGATGCTGCACGAGCAAGAAGGCCATGCCGCTGTTCGATGGCAGAACCGACAGCAACTGCTTGAATGCCTGGAGCCCCCCTGCCGAAGCCCCGACACCCACTACCAGCACAGGCTGGTCGTCGTCGAGTTCAGAAGGATTTCTCATCCGGAAACCGTTGATCTATCGCAGTAAGTCCGCATAGAACATGAGGATACAAGATATGAGAAGCGCTGCAAGTCAACACGACGACATGCCGGGAACGTCACGCGTGGAGTTTGTCAAGCGCGGAAGTGTACCGAAACCGGATCGCCCGCAGGTTAACCGAACGCGAATTTACAACCGGTCATCGTTGAAGCCTCTGTCCGGGAGCCATGCAGAACAGAGGGGCCGTCGCATCGGATATCGCGAGCTCGGAACCGTCATGGTGCGGTAGCAGAGCCACCGGTGCCTCGGGATCAGCCGACCGTGGCTGAGTCGGCTGTTTCGAACCGGGTTTCCGTCAACAGCTGATCCAGCGGTACCGGCTTATGCAGCAGCCATCCCTGCACGTAGTCGACGCCGATCGCACCGAGCCGATCGAGTACGGCTGGCGTTTCGACGAACTCGGCAACCGATCGGATGCCCATGATGCGTGCCACGTCGGTGAAGCAGCGAACCGCTGCATCGTTCAGTGGGTCATCAGTCAGGTTGCGAACGAACTGGCCATCGATCTTCAGGTAATTCACCGGCAGATTCTTCAGATAGCCGAAGGACGAAGCGCCGGCACCGAAGTCGTCGAGCGCCACCCGTACCCCGAGCGCACGCAGGTGCTGGATGAAGCTGGCCGCATCGCCCAGGCTGGTCACGGCAGCCGTTTCGGTGATTTCGAAGCACAACGATTCGCACAGGGCTCTGCCGGCCTCCTGCAACCGCGCCAGCGTCTCACGCTGGAATCGCAAGTCTTCTATCGACTGCCCGGAGAGGTTGACCCACAGGGTACCGACAGTAGCCTCATCGGTATGTCGTTGCAGCCAGGTGATGACTCGATCGAGAACCCATCGGTCGATTCGGTTGATCAGGTTGAAACGCTCGGCCGCCCGCAGGAACGCACCGGGCAGAATCGGCTCGCCCGGTTCATCCTTGAGGCGCAGCAGGATTTCCGCCTGCCCGCTATCCGGCCGCCCGTGCGGTCGCACGGAATCGGCAGACACGATTCGCTGTGCGTAGAGCTCGAAACCATCGCCGTCCAGCGCGGTCGCCAGCCGTGTCGCCCATGTAGTCTGGATGCGTCGAAGTGCGGTTACCTCGCCGGTCTCGCTCCAGACGTGCACCTGATTGCGTCCGGTATCCTTGGCGGCATAGCAGGCGGTATCCGCAGCACGGATGATCATGGATACATCTGACCATCGGCCATCGAAACTGACCAGCCCGATGCTGGCACCGATGCGAAAGCGATGGGTCAAGTGGGTGAATCTGAACTCGTCCATCAAATCGCAGATCTGTTGGGCCAGGAGCCGAGCCCCGTCACCGGAGCAACGCTTCAAAATCACCGCGAACTCATCGCCACCCAACCGAGCCACGGTGTCGTCGGAACGCACGGCATGTTCCAGCAGCCGACTGACCTTTCGCAGCAGCAAGTCGCCGGCCCGGTGGCCACAACTGTCGTTGACGATCTTGAACTGGTCCAGATCGATGAACAGCAGCGTATGCTCGACTTCGGTGCCGCGCAGAGCGTCATGCAGGCGTTGCAGAATGGACTCGAACTCGGAGCGGTTGACCAGGCTGGTCAGTTCGTCATGAGTGGCCCGCCAGGTCAGCTCACTGGCTATGCGATGCTGCTCGGTGACATCCTGATTGGTGCCGACCAGCCTGACAGCATGGCCCATGGCGTCGCGAATCACACGCGAGGTCCCGTGCATCCGACGCTCCTCTCCGTCGGCGGTGATGATGCGGAAGTGCATGCTGTTCGGCTCATCGCCCTGACGCGCCTCGCCGAACGCAGCGCGCAGCGTCGACCGGTCATCTCGGTGCACGAAATCGATCCATTGCCGGGCACTGACGATACGATCAGTCGTCTCGTACAACCCATAGAACCTGAACATGTGTTCGTCCCAGACGAACTGGCCGGTCGCCAGATCCAGGTCCCAGATGCCGATACCACCATTACTGGTCGCTATCGACAGCCGTTCGTTGACCCGCTCCAGTTCGTCGTGCCGGTGGCTGATCTGCTCGAGCAGCCGCTCGGCGGTGTCAGTCACATCCTGCACCGCACCGCTGATGCGCATGGCCCTGCCATCACGATAGTCGACCGAGCCGATGCATCGCACCGTGATGCGCCTGCCGTCGGCACGATTCAAGGGTAGTTCGATGTCGAACGGCTCACCACCGGTCTGTGCGCGTTCCAGGCAGGCTCGAATCACCGGACGGGCGGAGGGCGTGAAATAGTTGATCGTTTCGTGAAAGCCAGGGTGGTAGCCCGGCGGGCGGCAATGGATCCGGCAGGTTTCGTCCGACCATGAAACCACCTGATCGGCAAGATCGACCTGCCAGCTGCCGATCCCCAGGCCCTGTTCCGTCTGACCGAGGAAGAGTTGATCCTCGCGCAAGGTGGCCTCATGCCGCTTGCTCGTGGTGATATCGCGCATCACACCGTGCACACCAAGGCGCCGATACCTGCTGTTCTGATCCACACGCATGCGTAGCTCTACCCAGATCCAGTGACCTTCGACATGCTTGATGCGCAGGTCGAGGGCATCATGACTACGTCGACCTCGATGCAGTGCAGCAAGACTCGTCTGCAACGACACACCGTCTTCCGGGTGCATCCGTGCCAGCCAACTCTGCAAGGTGGGTGGCTCTCGGTCAACGCTGTCGAGGCCCTGGATCCGGTACCAGAGCTCGTTGGCAATCCATAGATCGGTATCGGGGCACCACAGGCATCGACCGTTCTGCAGGTCATCGGGAAGTACGGTCATCATGGTTACCGTTGCACCGTCGGCGGAGGCGTACTGCCCAGATACGCGACGCTGGTGCAGTGCGCAAATTCCATACGCTCGAGATCCTTGCGCCCTCTCCGAAAGCAAGCTGCACGCCGTCGCGCCGTGCGATCACGGGGTGCGAAATCAGGTCGGCAAGATCTACACAACGCTCTTGTGCTTTGCGACCAGTCGAGCGACCAGTCAATTTGACAGGTAACTGCGTATTCCTTGCCCAACAGGCTAGACTGGCGGTATGGGCACATTCAGCGATACCGTCGTCATCGGTGCATCGGCCGGTGGCATCGTCGCCATCCGGAAGCTGTTGGCGCGGGTGCCGGTGGGCTTTCCTGCAGCGATACTCATCACCGTGCATCAATCGAGCGCGTCGTCGAGGCTTGACTCGGTGTTGGCGGCCGGCGCGTTGCTACCGGTGTCGGTCGTGCACTCGTCACAACAGTTGTCACCCGGCCAGGTATACCTGGCACCACCCGATCATCACATGGTGGTGGAAGATGATCGGGTGACCGTGACACGCGGGCCAACGGAGATGCGCACCCGCCCGGCCATCAATCCGCTGTTCCGAACGGCGGCGGCCGCATGCGGTGGCCGCGTGATCGCGGTCCAGCTTACCGGCATGCTCGACGACGGGGTAGCGGGCATGTTGGCCGTGCAACGTTGTGGGGGGCTCCTGGTCGTTCAAGATCCGGTCGATGCGGAATTTCCCGACATGCCACAGGCGGCGATCGACGCCCTGACGATCGATCACGTCGTGCCGCTCGACGACATGCCGGCGTTGCTGGAGCGGCTGGTCAGGCAACCGGCAACCGAGGCTCCGATCCCGGACGACATCGCCATCGAGGCGCGCATTTCCGGTTCGACGGCGAGCCGCCCGGCGGCGGTGAATGAACTGGGGGAACAGGTGGCGACTGCTTGCCCGGACTGCGGTGGCCCCCTGTGGCAGATCGGTAGTGGCCCCACGGCCATGTTTCGTTGCCACGTGGGGCATGCCCTTTCCACGCGTGCGTTGCTCGGTGCGCAGTCTGACGTGATCGAGCGCTCACTGTGGGTTGCGGTTCGATCGCTCAGCGAGAGGGCCGCTACCCTGCAACGGTTGGCCGACAACACTCGCAGCAGAGGCTCGCGATTGGCAGAGACCTACGATACTCGTGCCGTCGAAGCGCTGGCGCACGCGGAGACCGCACGCCACTTCCTGCTGTCATTGCACACGGAAACCCCAATCGAGCATGCCGACACTACCAACCTGCCAGCCGTTGAAAGCGGCTCGGGTAGTTCGGACCAATCGTTACCGGTCGTGGTCGACTGACGAGCTGCCGTTCGCTCATCGGGCAACCGAACCGATGTCGCTCCGTGGCGGCACCGTGAGCCGACTACTCGGCCCGACCGCTCGAGGATGCGCGAGAGCGATGGCTTCGGCGTCAGAACTCCAGCCCGAGTGCGAAACCACCCAGCAGATAGCAAAACAAGGTCACCAGCAGGATACCGATCACGTTCAGCACCACACCACCACGTGCCATCTGGGCGATCGAGACGGTGCCGGTGCCGAAGACGATGGCGTTCGGTGGCGTACCCACCGGCAACATGAAGGCGCAGGTGGCCGCAAAGGCAGCCGGAATCAGCAAGGTCAGAGGGTCGGCACCGATACCCACCGCGACACCACCGAGCACCGGTATGAACGTCGCCGCCGTGGCCGTGTTGGACGTGACCTCGGTGAGGAACAGCACCAGCGTGACGATCGCCATCACCAGCAGCAGGGTCGGCAACGCACCGAGGCCGCTGACCTGTTCACCGAACCAGCTGTCCAGGCCGGATGTGGCAACCGCCGCCGCCAGGCTCAGGCCACCACCGAACAGCAGCAGCACACCCCAGGGCAGGCCATCTTCGGCATCCTTCCACTCGAGCAGCATCTTGCCGCTGCCCTTGCCCGGGATGAGGAACAGCGCGATGCCCGCGCCAATCGCGATCGCGGTATCGTCGAGCTCCCCGAGCGGGCCGAGCACATCGGCCATGCCCGGCAGGCTGGCCAGCAAGCCCGGCACCACCCACAGGAAGGCGGCACCGCCGAACACGGCCATGACGGCTTTCTCGCCCTGGCTGAGCGGCCCCAGTTCATCGATCTGTTCGTCGATCATCTCACGCCCACCCGGCACCTCTTCGAGGTCGAAACGGTAGAGCACGCGCGTCATCAGGAACCAGCCGATCACGATGAATGTCGCGGCCAGCGGCAGGCCGACCATCATCCACTCGAGAAAGCCGATGTCCCGGCCCAGCTCATCGGCGGCGTAACCCGCCACGATCGCGTTGGGGGGACTACCCAGCAGCGTACCCAGACCACCCATCGAGGCAGACCAGGCGATGGCCAGCACCAGGCAGACGCCGAACTTCTTGATGTTGTCATCGTCGATCACGTCGCTGATACGACCGCCGGCGTGCAGATCCTCGCCGACCGAGGCATCCTGATCCGTGTTCTTCGAGCGTTCCACCACCAGCGACAGCACTGACAGCGCGATCGGCAGCATCATCAGGGTGGTCGCGGTATTCGATACCCACATGGACAGGAAGCCGGTCGAGATCATCATGCCCAGCACGATGCGCCGAGGCTCCACGCCGACACGCGCCAGCGTCAACAGGGCTATGCGGCGGTGCAGGTTCCATTTCTCCATCGCGATGGCGATGAGAAAACCACCGAGGAACAGGAAAACGATGGAACTGGCATAGGGGGCGGTCGTATCGCTGACCGAAATTCCGGTGAACAGCGGTATCAGCACGATGGGCAGTAGCGAGGTAGCCGACAGGGGTATGGCCTCGGTCATCCACCAGATGGCCATGAGGGTGCCGATCGCGGCAACCCAGCGAGCGTCGGGTGACAGGTTCTCGGAGCCTGCCAGCAACAGCCAGACGATCGACGCGGCAGCGAGACCTGCGAGGCGCAGGGTCCAGATCAGGCGGGCTCCGCGCCCGGTGCCCGACGAGTTACCCGCCGGAGTGCCGTCCTTGTCGTACTCACCCGCTGCCGGCGCCTGCTCACTCATTCGTGCCTCGTCATTACTTATGTTGCGGCCAGGAAGAATAGGCGAGACTCAGGGTAGAAATCAATTCGTTTCGGCGCCACACCGATGCGGTCAGATCGACGTGGACTGGCCAGCGCGTGTTCGATGTCGCGCCCCGTGCGTCGATTGTTCCCTCACGCCATCAAAGACGCCCCACGGGTCGACGCTTCGCACCGCGCCGTGCCGCCAGCACACACAGCCAGTCGTGAGCGACGCTCGCCGCGGCCAGCGCGGTGATCTCGGCATGGTCATACGGAGGAGACACCTCCACGATGTCCATACCGATCAAGGTTCAGAGGCTCGAGCCCGCGAATGAACTCCAGTGCCTGCCAGCTGGCAAGCCCGCCGGCCACCGGGGTGCCGGTGCCCGGTGCGAAGGCCGGATCGAGCCCGTCTATATCGAACGACAGGTACACCGGTGAATCACCGGCACGCGCGCAGGCCACCTCTATCGCCTCGTGAATACCGTGCCTGTGAATCCAGGGGGCGGTCAGAATCTCGAAACCGGCATCGTGATCGTTGTAGGTGCGCAGGCCCACCTGAGTGGAGCGCTCGGGATTCACCAACCCCTCGGCCACGGCCCGCGTGAACATCGTGCCGTGATCGAGTTGGCGCCCATCGTCTTCCCAGGTATCGCAATGGGCATCGAACTGCAACAGTGCTACCGGACCGTGTAGCGCGGCATGGGCCTTCAACAACGGGTACGTCACGAAATGGTCACCACCGAGCGTGAGCAGACGGGCACCGCTGTCGATGATGTGGCGCGCATGGGCTTCGATGGTGGCGACCACGGTTTCAGGATGGTGTGGGTCGACCACGCAATCGCCGTAGTCGATCATCGACAAGGTGTCGAACGGGTCGAAGCCGTAGGGGAACGCCAGCAGCTCGGCCAGTTGCACGGAGGCTGCGCGTATCGCTCGCGGGCCCAGCCTGCAACCTGGCCGGTTCGTCACGGCGGCGTCGTAGGGCACACCGCTGACGGCCACATCCACACCTGTGAGATCACGGCTGTAGCGACGCCTGAGAAAACTCAGCGCACCGGCGTAGGCTGCATCTTCCCAGCGTTCGTTGTTGCCCTTCGCTCGAAAAGCCTGATCGCCTCGTGCGCTGGATTTGTCGTCGGACAGGGACATGATGGTTTTTCCGGTTGATGGCAGAGCGCCTGTGCACGTCGATGGCCGAGGCATGCCGAATGCAACGCCACAGGCAGCCAGGTTCACTTCAGGCGCACTTCATGAGAGCCGCTGGCGGAAGTCCTCATAACCGAAGCTGCGAATGACGCGCAATGCATCGGTAGCGGAATTCCACAGCGCGATGGACGGCAGTGCGATGCCATTGAACGTGGAGGTCTTCACCATGGTGTAATGCGCCATGTCGTCGAAGACGAGCCGGTCGCCGACGGCCAGAGGTGATGCGAAGCTGTAGTCGCCGATCACATCACCGGCCAGGCAGGTCATGCCACCGAGGCGATAGGTGTGGGCGTGCTCATCCGGCTTGCCACCTCCGGTTATATCCGGACGATACGGCATTTCCAGCGTATCGGGCATATGGCAGGTGGCCGAGGTATCGAGGATGGTCTGTCGAAACGCCGAGTCATTGATGTCCAGCACTTCGCTGACCAGCACGCCACTGTGGATGGCAACGGCTTCGCCCGGCTCGAGATAGACCTGCAGCGCGTGGCGGGATCGGAAGTCGACGATGAGGTCGATCAGAGCCTGTACCTGATAGCCCGCCGCCGTGATGTGGTGCCCGCCGCCGAAGTTGATCCAGTCGAGCTGGCGGAACCAGTGGCCGAACTTCTCTTCCACCACCGCCAGCGTGCGCACCAGCGGTGGCAGATCCTGCTCGCACAGCGTGTGGAAATGCAGGCCGGTGATACCGTGGAGCAGCTCGGCGTCGATCTGCTCCGCCGTCATGCCAAGCCTGGAACCTGGCGCGCACGGATCGTAGAGCGGCACGCTGCCTTCGGAGTGCTCGGGGTTGATGCGAAGGCCGAATTTCAGCGTGGTGCGCCGCTCTCGAGCGGCCAGGGCCTGGGCCCGGAAACGTCGCCACTGACCCGGCGAATTGAAGACGACGTGGTCGGCGATCTCGAGAATCTCCGCCAGATCGGCATCGGTGTAGCCGGCGGAATAGGCATGCACCTCACCGCCGTATTCCTGCCGGCCGAGCATGGCCTCGTGCAGGCCGCTGGCGCAGGTACCCGACAGGTACCGGCTCGTCAAAGGTGCCAGCTCCCACAACGAGAACGCCTTGAGTGCTGCCAGCACCCGCGCGCCACTGTGTACCTGCACATGGTGCAGCAGTTGCAGATTGCGCTCGACCTGAAGCTCGTCGACCACGAAACACGGCGATGGTACGCGCCGCGCGTCGAAACGTGCGAACGGCTGGTACGCCGAGGCGGGTGCGGGGGCGCCGGCAGCTGCACCGGTGGGCACGGGAGCCACGTCGGGCAACGCCGGCATCAATCCAGGCTCACCGACTCGGGAAAGGTCTCGGTCCACGGCAGACCGTAGCGGTTCAGGTCTGCCATGAACGGATCCGGATCGAGCTGCTCGACATTCCACACGCCCGGCTGCATCCAGTGCCCTTCGAGCATCATCTTCGCACCGATCATCGCCGGCACACCGGTGGTGTACGAAATGGCCTGTGACTGGACCTCGGCATAGCAGGCCTCGTGATCACAGATGTTGTAGATGTAGAAGATTCGATCCTTGCCATCCTTCTGCCCGCGTACCACGCAGCCGATGCAGGTGCGGCCCTTGGTCAACGGCCCGAGCGTCGAGGGATCCGGCAGCAGCGCCTTGAGAAACTGCAGGGGCACGATCTGTTGGCCGTTGAAGTCGACTGGCTCGATCCCGGTCATGCCCACGTTCTCCAGCACTTCCAGATGCTTCAGGTAATTGTCGGAGAATGTCATCCAGAAACGCGCACGTTGAATCTCCGGCAGGTGCGTGGTCAGCGATTCCAGCTCCTCGTGATACATCAGGTACATCGGCATCTCGCCGATCCCCTCGGGGAAGTCGAACACATGGCGTACCGACAGGGGCTCGGTTTCGTGCCACCGGCCCTGCTCCCAGAAGCGCCCCCTGGCTGACACCTCGCGGATATTGATCTCCGGGTTGAAGTTCGTCGCGAACGGCAGGCCATGATCGCCGGCATTGCAATCGATGATGTCGAGCGTATCGATGCGATCGAAGTGATGCTTCTTCGCGTGCGCGGTGAAGATACCGGTCACGCCCGGGTCGAAGCCACAGCCCAGCAGCGCCATCAGGCCCTTCTCGCGAAAGCGCTCCTGGTAGGCCCATTGCCAGTGATACTCGAACTTCGCATCATCAGGTGGTTCGTAGTTGGCGGTGTCCATGTAGTGGGTGCCCGTTGCCAGGCACGCCTCCATCAGGTTCAGATCCTGGTAGGGCAAGGCCACGTTGATCAGCAGCGCAGGCTTCTGCTTCTCGATCAGCGCGATCATCTGCGGCACATCATCGGCATCCACACCGGCAGTGGCTATCGTGCGGCCCAGCGACGCGGCGATCCGGTCGGCGATCGTCCGGCACTTGCTCTCGGTACGGCTGGCCAACACGATCTCGCTGAACACCTCGGGCAACGTGGCGCACTTGTGCGCTACCACACCACCCACACCACCGGCCCCGACGATCATCACTTTCGGCATGTTCTGCAATCTCCTGGTTGCGTTCGGCCCGGTCATGTCTGGCCGGGTTCTGTCTGGCCGGATTTAATCTGGAAAGTCGGCATATCGACGGGATGCGTCCCGTTGGAATGCGTATCACCGGCATGCGTGAAACCGGTGAATGTCTCCACCGGTTACTTTTCGAAGTAAGTGTAACCGCCGAGGCTGTCGTTGAATGCCCTGAGCATGGCGCGCCGTTCCGATACCGACAACTTGCCTTCACGCACCGCCTGCTCGGCGATGTCGCGGAAGCGCGTCGACAGCAGTTGCGGGCTGAACTCGACGTAGCTCAGCACATCGGCGATGCTGTCGCCGTGCAGCTCACCCTCGATGCGAAAGCCACCTTGCCCGTCGAGCCGCACCGAGGCCACGTTCGTGTCGCCGAACAGGTTGTGCAGATCGCCGAGCGTTTCCTGATAGGCACCGACCAGGAATACGCCAAGGATGTAATCCTGCGCCGGTTTCCACGGGTGCAAGGCGAGTGTCTTGAGTTCGCCGTCAGGGTTGGCGAACCGATCGATACGGCCGTCGCTGTCACAGGTGAGGTCTGCGATGACCGCAGTGCGATCCGGGCGTTCGTCGAGCCGGTGAATGGGCATCACCGGAAACACCTGCCCGATCGCCCAGGTGTCGGGCAATGACTGGAACACACTGAAATTGCCGTAGTAGATATCGGCCATGCTCTCGGCCAGATTCTGCAGGGCCTGCGGTATGCGCGGCGCCTCCGGCAACAGGGCGATGATGCGCTGGATAATGCGCAGGTAGGCGTTCTCGGCCAGTGCCATCACCCGCAGGGGTACCTGGTTCTGCCGGAAACCTTCCCTGACCGCATCGCGATAGTAGGCTGCGTCATTGTAGTGTTCCTGCAGGCTGCGCGGCTCGAGCGTATCCAGCAGTTCGTGCAGGTTGAGCAGCGGCGCCGGCAGTTCCAACCCCTCGGGAATGACGGCCGGCGCCGGATCGGAATCGCTGACATCGAGCACATCGAACAGCAATACCGACGAGTAGGCCACTGTGGCACGGCCTGATTCGGTGATCAGTACCGGGTGGTCGACCCCGGCCGGATCGAACGCTGCCATGATCGCCTCGAGCATGTCGATACAGTATTCATCGAGGCGATAGTTCATGCTGTGCGTCCAATTGCTCGCACTGCCGTCGTAATCCACCGCCAGGCCGCCGCCCATGTCGAGATAGCCCATCGGTGCGCCTTCCTCGAGCAGGTTGGTGTAGTACCGACAGGCTTCGGCCACGCCTGCCCGTACATTCTGGATGTTCGGTATCTGCGAGCCGATGTGGGCATGCTGAAGTTGCAGGCAATCGAGCATGTCGGCAGCTTTCAGCGCATCGATGACCTCGATGAGCTCGGCGGTGGAAAGCCCGAAGATGCTGCGATCGCCACTGTCTTCCTGCCAGTGGCCGTCCACGCGTGTGCTCAGCTTCAGCCGTACGCCGACCAGCGGCCGCACGCCGGTGCGCAGGCTTTGTTCCACGATCACCGCGACTTCGCTGGGGTTTTCGATGACGAAGAAGCAGCGGATGCCCAGTTGCATGGCGTACAGGCCCAGCTGCACGAACTCCGCATCCTTGAAGCCGTTGCAGATGATCGGGCTGTCGTGATCTTCCAGCGATGCCATGGCGATGATCAGCTCGGCCTTGCTACCGGCTTCGAGCCCATGGCTGTAGCGAGCACCGAAGCGGGCGATCTCCTCGATGATATGACGCTGCTGGTTGACCTTGATCGGAAACACGCCGCGATACACGTTCTTGTAGCCACAGGTTTCGATGGCGCGGTTGAAAGCCTCGTTGATCGCACTGATGCGATGCTCGAGAATGTCTTCGACCCGCACCAGCACCGGCATGTCGAGGCCACGCTCGCGCAGCCCATCGACGATGGCCGGCAGCGATACCGGCTCGGCACCCGCCCGGAACGGGTCATTCAGGGTCACGTTGCCCTCGGCACTGACGCCGAAGTAACCACTGCCCCAATCGTCGATGCCGTAATGTTCGGCCGCGCGTGCGGGTGTCCAGGGTGTATCGGTATGCTTGGGCATGGATGCTCCGGCTTCGGGCGATGGGGGACGGGCACGGGGCGCATCATTTGCCTGATCTGTTCCCGGAAGTCAATGGATCGAAGTGACCCGCACCCTGGTGAACAAGTGAGGCACCATGTCAGGGGCGGACATTCTGACATGTCGTCGTTTCACACCTAATCCATTATCCATTCGATCCAGGAGTACAGAGATGAGAGCCATCGCTTGTTGCATGCTGTTGACGCTGGGCGCCGCCACCGCTGGCCCCGTTTTCGCCGAGATGACCACCATCACCGCCCTGGGGGTCAAGTTTGATCAGGAGATCGTCTACATCGATGAGGGTGATACGGTGAGTTGGGAAGGCATGGCCGGGCACAACATCGAAACCTTGCCGGCCATGTCGCCCGAGGGCTTCGAACAGGAGATCACCGAGGTAGGCGAGGATGTCACGCTGACTTTCGACAAGCCGGGCATCGTCGTCTACAAGTGCACGCCGCACTGGGGGTCGCGCATGGGCGGTATCGTCGTCGTCGGCAAGCCGGACGATGCCCAGGGGATCATCGACGGCTACATGGCGGCCATCGAAGAGGATCGGGCCGGCCTGCTACCGGCCAAGGGCCTGCTCAAGGATGCAAGCGCCGAATTCGAAAGCAAGATGTAGGTATCGGGTATGGAGGGCAGCCAGACGGCGCGGTGATATACTCAGCGGCTATTCGCGGTCCGGCCATCGGTTGGTTCCGGCCGCGCCACCTTGCCGAGATCAGCCCGGGAGATCGCATGGCCTATCAACACATCACCCTACCCGCCGAGGGTGACAAGATCACGCTCACCGACGGCGTCCTGAACGTCTCCGACCACCCCGTTCTCGGCTACGTGCAGGGCGATGGCATCGGCGGCGACATCACGCGTGCTTCCATGCGCGTCTGGGATGCTGCGGTGGAGAAGGCCTATGCCGGCAAGAGGAAGGTGGCGTGGTGCGAGCTGTTCCTGGGCGAGAAGGCTGCCAGCCTGTACGACGGCGATTACTTCCCGGCCGAGACGCTGGAGGCCATCAAGGATCTGCGGGTCGCGATCAAGGGCCCGCTGACCACACCGATCGGCGGTGGTTTCCGTTCGCTGAATGTATCGCTTCGCCAGGAACTCGACCTGTACGCCTGCGTGCGCCCGGTACGTTACTACGATGGTGTCCCGTCACCGATGAAGAAGCCCGATGAGGTCGACGTGGTGATCTTTCGCGAGAACACGGAAGATGTCTACTGCGGTATCGAGTTCCAGAGCGGCTCACCGGAGAACAAGAAGCTGGCCAAGTTCCTGCGCGAGGAAATGGGTGTCGACTTCTTCGAGGACGCCGGGCTCGGCGTGAAGCCGATCAGCCCGCACGGCTCCAAGCGTCTGGTGCGCAAGGCCATCCAGTACGCGATCGACAACAACCGTCGCAACGTGGTGCTGGTGCACAAGGGCAACATCATGAAGTTCACCGAAGGCGCCTTCCGCAACTGGGGCTACGAGGTCGCGAAGGAGGAATTCGGCGAACAGGTGATTTCCGAAGCCGATGTCTGGGACAAGCACGACGGCAAGTGCCCGGAAGGCAAGATCATGATCATGGATCGCATTGCCGACATCATGTTCCAGCTGTTGCAGTTACGCCCGGCGGAGTTCGACGTGCTGGCCACCATGAACCTGAACGGTGATTACCTGTCGGATGCGCTGGCGGCCGAGGTCGGTGGCGTGGGCATAGCGCCGGGGGCCAACATGTCCGACGACTACGCGGTATTCGAGGCCACGCACGGCACCGCGCCGAAGTACACCGATCTCGACAAGGTCAACCCGTCCTCCCTGCTGCTCTCCGGCGTGATGATGCTGGAGCACATCGGCTGGCAGGAAGCGGCTGACCTGATCAATTCCTGCTACGCGCAGGTCATTGCGGACGGAACCGTCACCTACGATTTCGCCCGTCAGATGGAAGGTGCGACCGAGGTGTCCACCAGCCAGTTCGCCGACCACCTGATCAAGCGAATTCAGGGAAGCTGATCGCTCGTTACCTGCTGCGTCGCGAGTCGCAGCAGGCAGCAGCGGCAGGCCAACGGCTCGCCGATGGCCCGGCCGTCTGGAACGTGCAAACGCCTGGGAAACCCATCCGATGCAAGACGCCTTCACGGTAGCGCGACTGATTCTCGCAGGTTTCGACAGGCATTACCGGTTGTTCCTCGATACCTCGGCCGGTGCCCGAGAACGTTTCGCCCAGTCCGACTGGCAGGCCGTGGCGCAGGCCAACCGGGACCGCATCGAGATGTACGATCAGCGGGTGCACGAGACTGTGGCGCACCTGTGCGAACACCATCCCTCGGTGCAGGGCAGCAGCGATGAATGGCCCGATATCAAGCTGGCCTACATCGGTCTTCTGCATCAGCACCTGCAGCCGGAGTGCGCCGAGACTTTCTACAACTCCGTGGCCTGCCGAGTGCTGCACCGGCGCTACTACGATAACTCGCACATCTTCTGGCGCCCCGCCGTAGCCACGGAATACCTCGATACCCGGCAGCCTGCCGTCAGCAGCTACTACCCTGCAGAACGTGGGCTGCGGCGGATGCTGCTGGACATGCTCGTCTCGTTCGACTTCGGTGTGCAGTGGCAGGAGCTGCGCGATGATATACGCCGCCTCGAGACAGCGGTGCGGGCGAGCCTCGAAACCCTGGGCCAGAGCCGCCCGAACCAGCAGCTGCAGATCCTGCGTGCGCCGTTCTACCGCAACAAGGGCGCCTACATCGTGGGGTGCCTGATCAACGGCAACCGCTCGGTGCCGATGGTGATCTCACTGGTGAAATCAGCCGAGGAGCGGCTGATCATCGATGCACTGATTTCCGACGACAAGGATATCGCCCTGCTGTTCAGCTTCTCGCGTGCCTACTTCATGATAGACATGGAAACCCCGGCCGCCTATGTCGAATTCCTGCATGCACTGATGCCCGACAAGCCGCGCAATGAACTCTATTCGCTACTGGGCTTGCAGAAGCACGCGAAGACCCTGTTCTATCGCGAATTCCATCAGCACCTGCGCCACTCGCGCGACAATCTGGTAGTGGCCGACGGCATTCGGGGCATGGTGATGCTCGTGTTCACCCTGCCCTCGTTCCCGTTCGTGTTCAAGGTCATCCGCGACCGCTTCGACCCGCCCAAGAGCGCATCACGCGAGGAAGTTCGCGAGAAGTACCTGCTGGTCAAGAATCACGACCGGGTCGGGCGGCTCGCCGATACCCTCGAGTTCTCACACGTGGCCCTGCCGCTGTCACGTATCTCACCGGACCTGCTCGAGGAACTACAAGCCCGCGCCTCGAAGAGCATCCGGATAGAAGGCGACAGGCTGATCGTGAAACACGTGTACATCGAGCGCCGCATGACGCCGCTGAACACCTATCTGGCGCAGGTCGAAGGTGCCGAACGTACGCGGGTGATCAACGAATACGGCCATGCGATACGCGAACTGGCCGGTGCCGACATCTTTCCCGGCGACATGATGCTGAAGAACTTCGGCGTCACCCGACACGGCCGGGTGGTCTTCTACGACTACGACGAGATCTGCTACCTGCACGAATGTCGATTTCGGCGCATTCCGCCCAGTCCACCCTGGATGGACGACACCAGTGCGGAACCCTGGTACTCGGTGCGCGGCGAGGATGTGTTTCCCGAAAGCTTTCACACCTACTTTTTCGCCAACCGCGAAGACAAGCAGCTTTTCGGTGAGGCGCATCAGGATTTGCTCGACCCCGCCTGGTGGCAGGATCAGCAGGCGCGCATCGCCGCCAGCGAGCAGGCCGATGTGTTTCCGTATCCGACATCGGTACGCTTGCGCTGAGCTGTGCTCTACAACTTCGTACGCTGCGAAAACGCCACCGACAGGGTTCCGCCATCTGCGTATTCCAGCTCACTGCCCATCGGTAACCCGCGGGCAATCTGCAGCACGTCGATGCCTCGGGCCGAGGCGAGGTCGCTGATGTAGCGTGCTGTGGCCTGACCTTCCACGGTGGAATTCAGCGCCAGTGTGACCTCCTCCACGATGCCGCCGTCGAGCCGGGTGGACAATTCATCCATGCCCAGATCCTTCGGCCCGATGCCATCCAGCGGCGACAGGTGACCGAGCAGCAGGAAGTACAGACCCTTGTAGTCGGTAGAGCGATCGATCGCGATGACATCGGCAGGGTTCTCGACCACACACAGCTGAGTGCTATCTCGCAGTGGATCGCGGCACCAGCGGCACAGTACCTGATCGGTGTAGTTACGGCATTGCTCGCAGGAATGAATCTGCTGCATCGCGTCTACCAGCGTCTTGCCCAGATGACCGGCACCGGCACGATCACGCCGAAGCAGATGCAACGCCATTCGCTGCGCAGATTTCGGCCCGACACCCGGCAGACAGCGCAGCGCTTCTACCAGTTCGTCCAGCTTGCTGACGCTCAACTTCTAGAACGGCAGCTTCATGCCCGGCGGCAGATCCATGCCGCTGGTGATGCCGCTGAGCCGTTCCTTCGACGCATTGGCCAGCTTCTGCGTGGCGTCGTTGACCGCCGCGGCGATCAGATCTTCCAGCATGTCCTTGTCATCGCTGACGAGCGAGTCGTCGATCGACACCTTGGCCAGCTCATGCTGCCCGTTCATAACGACCTTCACCAAGCCACCACCGCTCTGCCCTTCGATCTGCAGGTTGGCGATCTCCTCCTGCATGCGCTGCATGTCTTCCTGCATCTTCTGCGCCTGCTTCATCAGGTTGCCCATTCCACCCTTCATGCTTTCTCTCCCGGTTTATCGTTGCTGTGGTTGATCGGTTGCACGCTGGCTGCGTCTATGGTGCCGTTCACACCGGCGACGAGTTGTCTTACCAGTGGGTCGGCGTCGATGGATTTCTGCGCGGCTCGCTGGTCGGCGGCGGCCTGATCGTGCGCTTCGCGAGCCGGTGTGATCCTCTCTTCACTGATGAACTCGATGACAAGATCGACATCCGTACCGGTCAACGCACTCAGTGAGGTCGCCAGGCGCGCGACGAAGCGCGGCGATTTGAGGTGTTCCTGCGTCTCGTGCAGCAAGAGTACCACCCGCTTGCCGCTGGCTTCGCGTACCACGCAATGCTGTGCCAGCTGCAGCGGCATGCCCGCCAGGCCGAGCCTGCCGATGACGGCAGACCAGTTCCCGGTGGCGAGCTGTTCGACGGTGAAGTCGCTGTCGGCCTGAGCGGGTGGCGCCGGTGATGCTGGTGAGGTTGGTGCGGGTGATGAAGGTGGCGCGGCGGGTGTCGATGGCGTAGCGGGCGCGGGTGGTGTGACCGGCTCGACTGCCGCAGGTGGGCTGGACGATACCGGGGGTGTTGCTGGCGCGGCAGCTGCGGGTGGTGGTGCAGGTGGCGCGGATACGTTGGCTCCGGCCGTCACGGCCGTCACGGGCGGTGCGGTGGGTGTCGCCTGCGCCGTGATCGCCGTCACGGGTTCCGCTGCACCCATTTGCGGCGCGAAATGACGCATGCGCAGCAAGGCCATGTCGAAAGCTTCGCGCGGATCGGGGCAGAACGGCATGTCGCGACGGGCATGCACGCCGATCTGGTAGTTCAGCTGTACCTCCTCCACCGTCAGCCTGTCGGCCAGCTCGGCAAGCTGTGCGTGACCCGGTGTGGACGGGTCGAGGCTTCCGGGCACGTTCTGCAGCAGGGCGACGTGGTGCAACATGGACACCAGTTCGCCCAGCAACAGACTGTAGTCCGGTCCGTATTCGTCCAGCGATTCGACGGCTGCGAAAAGGTGTTCGGTGTCGGTGCCAGCCAGCAGGGACAGCAGGTCCAGCAGCCGATCGGTGGACACGCGGCCGAGCATCGCTTCGACCTCCACCCTGCGCACCGCGCCACGGCCGTAGGCTATGCTCTGTTCGACCAGGCTCAGGGAATCGCGCACACTGCCGTCGGCGGCCCGGGCAATCAGCTCGAGCGCCGCCGGTTCAGCCTCTATGGATTCGGCGGAGAGGATCCTCGTCAGGTAAGGCACCAGGCGCGCTGCAGTCATGCGCTTGAGATTGAACTGCAGGCAACGCGACAGCACGGTGACAGGCAGTTTCTGCGGATCGGTGGTGGCGAGCAGGAACTTCACATGCTCCGGCGGTTCTTCGAGTGTCTTCAGCAAGGCGTTGAAGCTGTGATTGGAGAACATGTGCACCTCATCGATGAGATACACCTTGTAACGTCCCTGACCCGGCAGATAGGGCACGTTCTCCAGCAGCTCGCGAGTCTCGTCGACCTTGGTGCGTGACGCGGCATCGACCTCGATGAGATCGAGGAAGCTCCCGGCTTCGATATCGCGACAAATGTCGCACTCGCCGCAAGGGCTGGAACTGACACCGTTGGCAAGGCAATTCAGACACTTGGCGAAAATACGCGCGATTGTGGTCTTGCCGACGCCGCGCATGCCCGTAAACAGGTAGGCGTGATGCAGGCGGTCGTCATCGAGCGCGTTGACCAATGCACGCAGCACGTGCTCCTGGCCGATCATGTCGTTGAAATGCTGAGGGCGCCACTTGCGCGCCAGTACCTTGTAGCTCATCTGTGCCAGTGGACCAACAAGAGGAGGAAAAGACAAGGGCAGAAAGGAACTGCGGACGAAATAGAGGGGGGAGGACGAATCGAGCCGAGGGCGGCATCCCGCATCAGCCGCATCCCGGCACCCGAATCCACTGCTGCCGCTGCTCCCTTCCGGGCCTGACGGGGTTCACAGTTTCTCGTCGCGAGAGTGCCGATACGGAACACCATAGCTCGAACCGCGCATTCTCCCTGCTACGTGCCCATCCTGCAAGTGATCGCGCATGAAATTGCGACTCAGAGGGTGTCACATACCCGTCATAGAGTCGTCATAGTCTGTCAAGATTAACCTCAGGTACCTGTAACGATGAACACCCTTCTGCTCACGGTCGAAGACGAAGCGCCGATCAGAGACATGATCCGGTACGCATTGACACGCGAAGGCCATGCCGTGCACGGGGTCGAGAATGCCGTCCAGGCACGCGAGTGGCTGGTCGACAATACTCCGGATCTGGTACTGGTCGACTGGATGTTGCCCGGGGGCAGCGGTCTGGAACTGGTGCGCAAGCTGCGCCGAGAAGAGGTGACCCGCGGCCTGCCGATCATCATGCTCACCGCTCGGGTGGACGAGAACGATGTCGCCACCGGTCTGGATGCCGGCGCAGACGACTACATAACCAAACCGTTTTCACCGCGCGAGCTGAACTCGCGGGTCAAGGCGCTGCTGCGACGAACTCACAACTTCATCGATGGCAACCGCCTGGAACGGGGTGAACTGGTGCTCGATTCGGCGGCCCATCGCGTCACCGCGAACGGCGAGACGGTGCCACTGGGCCACACCGAATTCAAGCTGCTGCGCTTCATGATGCAGAACCCCGACCGGGTATACAGCCGTGCGCAGCTACTCGATCACGTCTGGGGTCGGGGCACGTTCATCGAGGAGCGAACCGTGGACGTGCATATCCTGCGCTTGCGCAAGAGCCTCAAACCTGGCGGTCTGGAGCGCATGCTGGAGACGGTCAGGGGAGCCGGTTATCGGCTCAATGAAAAGGCGGTATGATCGTGCGTCCGGTGAACGTGAGCGCCCGCAACGCGGGGCTTGAGTGAGGCGAGGCACGGTGGCTGCGTATCCGAGTGGCGGCTCCGCGGGAGGCATGATGTCAGCGCAGTTGCGTCGTGAGCTGTGGTGGCTGGCGCTCGGCTTGCTGGGTGCGTCGAGCATCGGCTTCGTCCTCGGTTCCGTGCTGCTTCCCGCCGCCGCCTTCCTGCTGATCTATGCGCTGTGGATGCTGCATCGCCTGTCGCAGTTGATCGACTGGCTGACCAGCGGCGGCAAGGCCTCGCAAGCCCCTGATACCGTCGGCCTCATGGATGAGGTGGTCAGGCTGGTGCATACCGAGAAGCGCTACAGCCGCAAGCAACGCAAGCGCTACCGTGCCATTCTCGCGCAGTTTCACGGTCTGGCGTCCGAACTGCCCGACGGCATCCTGGTGCTCGACAACCTGCAGCAGATTCGCTGGTCGAACACAGCCGCCAGGACGCTACTGGGTGTCAGTACCATACGCGACAAGGGCCAGCGCATCGGCAACCTGATTCGTGACCCGGATTTCCTTGCCTATCTGCACGGTACCGAGCACGCCACCGAACTCGAGCTTACGCTGACGCAAGACACCACGAAAACGCTGGCGATTCAGATCGTGCCACCGGAGAAGGGCATGAGCGTGATGATCGCTCGCGATATCTCCCAGCGCGTCCGGACCCGCGAGATGCGCCGGGCATTCGTCGGCAACGTGTCGCACGAGCTGCGAACGCCGCTGACCGTGATCCAGGGTTACCTGGAACTGATCATGGATGACGAAACCCTGCCACAGCCCCTGCGTAACGCACTGTCACAGGTATCGTCGCAATCCTCACGGATGACCGACATCGTCGAGCACCTGCTGGAGCTGTCGCGCCTGGAGGACAACCCGCTGGCCGATCACGAGGGCGATGCGGTACAGGTCGCCACACTCATCGAGGCATTGGTCTGCTCGTTCAAGCGCGGTGGCGATGTCACACAGCAGGTGGAACTGAGCGTCGACCACTCCCTGAGCTTGCTCGGTTCCGAGACCGAGCTGTACAGCGCCTGCCAGAACATCGTCGTCAATGCGCTGAAGTACACGCCGGCCAACGCACGCATCGCTATCACCTGGCAGGCAAATGCCGAGGACCAGCCGGTGTTCGAGGTCAGCGACGATGGGCCGGGTATCGATGAACACCATCTGCCGTATCTGAGCGAGCGATTCTACCGGGTCGACAAGGCACGCTCTCGCGACAGCGGTGGTACCGGCCTGGGGCTTGCGATCGTGAAGCACGTGGCGCAGCGTCATGGCGGCCAGCTGCAAATCGAAAGCGAAACCGGGCGAGGCTCGGTTTTCCGAATCGTCTTTCCGTCGAGTCGTGCGGTACGCGAGCCTGCGGTAGCGGGCCTGTAACGCACTGGTCATATTTTTTGTGAAGCTGTTCAAATTTCTGCAACATCGCATACGGTTTTGCAATGTCGGATACATCGTGTCACGGGGTTGTCATGCAGGGGCACCACACTTCGTCTGAACTCAACAGTCCTTTGAAAAGCCCTGATGAAAACAGTCATGAACAAGCACGCGCTGATCTGCAGCTCCGCCCTGGTCGCCACCTTCGTGGCAGGTCAGGTTCACGCACGCGACGCCATCAGCGTCGTCGGATCGTCCACGGTCTACCCGTTCGCAACGGTCGTGGCCGAGCGCTTCGGCCGGGTAACCGGCATGCCCACGCCCAAGATCGAGTCCACGGGTTCCGGTGGCGGCTTCAAGCTCTTCTGTGACGGCATCGGCGTGGATACCGCGGACATCACCAACGCTTCGCGACGCATCAAGCAAAGCGAATTCGAGATGTGCCAGGACAACGGTGTCAGCGATGTCGTCGAGGTACTGATCGGTTACGACGGTATCGCAGTGGCCAACTCGGTCGATTCCGATCAGTTGAGCCTGACCACGGCCGACCTGTTCCTCGCACTCGCCAAGGAGGTACCGGACCCGGACGGTGGTGAGAGCCTCGTACCGAACCCGTACAAGACCTGGAATGAGGTGAACGCCGACCTGCCGACCTCCAAGATCGAGGTTCTCGGCCCCCCGCCCACCTCCGGCACCCGCGACGCGTTCGTCGAGCTGGCCATGGAAGGCGGTTGCGAGGAATTCGACGTCATCACCGCACTGGATGAGGATGCGATGGAAACGGCCTGTCAGACGATGCGTGAAGATGGCGCATACATCGAGGCCGGGGAGAACGACAACCTGATCGTGCAGAAACTCGAAGCCAACCCGGAGGCTGTGGGCATCTTCGGTTTCAGCTTTCTCGACCAGAACTCCGACAAGGTACAGAGCTCCGTGATCGATGGCAGTGAAGCCACGTTCGAGACCATTGCCAGCGGCGACTACAACATTTCACGCCCGCTCTACTTCTACGTGAAGGCGCAGCACGTCGGCACGGTACCCGGTATCGAAGAGTACCTCGCCGAGTTCACCAGTGAGGCTGCTTTCGGTGAGGACGGCTACCTGGCAGACAAGGGTATGATCCCGTTGCCGGAAGACATGCGTGAAGAAGTTCGCACGGCCACTGAAGAGATGACGCCGATGACGGCCAGCGCCTTCAACTAAGCAGGCGAGCGGATCGGCGGTAGCCGAACCGTTGAACGTTGTATGCTCACGGCATGCTCGTCACGCGTCCGGATCCGGACGCGTGACGAGAGCGGGCACAGATCCATGGGTCGTTCAGCAGGCAGAGTTCTCAGGGTCACTTTTCCGTGGTGGCTCTCGGGGCGACTGTCGGGGCGGCTCTTCAAGCAGTTCCTCGGGCCGGCCGATGACGAACTGAGCGCAACGTTGCATTTCCCTGGGTAGAATCCGACCTCCATGTCAGTCACCATGCTAGTCATCGTAGCCGCGGCGCTCGCCCTGGTCGGCTTCCTGTACGGGCGGCTGCGTGCCAACGCGCTGGCAGCCGCCAACGGCGGCACACGGGCCTTGCATTCGCTACCCAATCACTACGGCATGATGGTGGCTCTGTGGTGTGCCCTGCCGGCACTGCTGATCATCATATTCTGGAAGATCGCCGAACCCACGGTGGTCACCGCGATGCTCGAATCTGCCATGCCGGCCGATATCACGAAGGGCGGTGAAAAGGCTGTCGAGCTCTATCGCAACCAGATCGAGAATATCGTCAGCTCCGGGCGGGTCGAAACCGAGGACGACCCGGCCAAGCGCGCCGTCGCCGAACGGCTCGCAAGCCTGCGCAGCTTCAGCAGCATCGGTCTGAGTGTGCTGGCACTCGTGGCCGCCGCGATCGGAGCCAATCTGGCCATCAGGCGCATCGTGCTCGAAACACGTGCCCGTATCGTGGTGGAGAAGATCATGCGATTCTTCCTGCTGAGCTGTGCCTCGATCGCCATTCTCACCACTCTGGGCATCGTGCTGTCGGTCTTGTTCGAAGCCTCGCGCTTCTTCCAGCAAGTGGGCTTCATCGAGTTCGTCACCGGCACCCAGTGGAGCCCGCAAACGGCGATACGCATCGACCAGGTCGGCTCCAGCGGCTCGTTCGGTGCGGTTCCGCTCTTTACCGGCACGCTGCTGATTTCCGCGATCGCGTTGACCGTGGCCGTACCCTTCGGCCTGATGTCGGCCATCTACCTCGCCGAGTACGCCAGCCGCCGAACCCGTGCGATCGTCAAGCCATTGCTGGAGATACTCGCGGGCATTCCCACCGTCGTGTACGGCTTCTTCGCGGCTCTCACGGTCGCCCCGCTACTACGCGACATCGGCTCGTGGGTGGGCTTGGGCGTGGCGTCCGAGAGCGCACTGGCAGCCGGCACGGTCATGGGCATCATGATCATACCGTTCGTCTCGTCGTTGTCGGATGACGTGATCACCGCCGTGCCACAGGCCATGCGCGACGGGTCCTACGGCCTCGGATCGACCAAGTCGGAAACGGTACGCAAGGTGGTCATTCCCGCCGCCCTCCCCGGCATCGTCGGTGGCGTACTGCTGGCCGCCTCGCGCGCCATCGGTGAAACCATGATCGTGGTGATGGCCGCAGGACTGGCCGCCAACCTGACGGCCAATCCGCTGGAAGCGGTCACCACCGTGACGGTACAGATCGTCACCCTGCTCACGGGAGATCAGGAGTTCGACAGCGCCAAGACGCTTGCTGCCTTTGCCCTGGGCCTGATGCTGTTCGTGGTCACGCTGATACTCAACATCATCGCGCTGCAGGTGGTGCGACGTTACAGGGAACAATACGAATGAGCATCTTACCGGGCCTGATGCTGTCGAGGACGAAGGAGCAGTACTCATGAGCACTTTGCCCGGCCCCATCCTGTCGAAGACGGAACACCCGGAAATCAGCGCGACCACGCGTAAGGTACGCGCATCGTTGCAGCGCCGATACGCGGCCGAACGGCGCTTTCGCTGGTACGGCATCCTGGCGATCGCCGCCAGCCTCACCTTCCTGGCCGTACTGCTCACCAGCATCTTCGTCAAGGGCTGGCCCGCCTTCACCCAGACGTTCGTTCAGCTGTCGGTCTCGCTCGACCCCAGCACGCTTGGTGTGGGCGACGGTGCCACCAGCATGGAGTTGAGACGGGCCGACTACGCCGGTGCGATCAAGGCCACCCTCCTCGAACGCTTCCCCGATGTGGAAGATCGCAGCGACAAGCGCGCGCTCTATGCGCTGATCAGCACCGGCGCGGAATACCAGCTGTTCGATGCGCTGCTGGGCGACCCGACATTGCTGGGTACCACGTTGAACTTATGGGTGCCGGCCGACGACGAGCTGGGCGCGGTCATCAAGTCCGGAGCGGATCTGGCGCAACCCGACGGCATTCGGACGCGGCTGAACGATTTCCAGCTCGGCCTGGCGAAACAATTGCAGGATTCAGGAGAACTGGACGTTCGCTTCAACACCACGTTCTTCACCAACGGTGATTCGCGCGAGCCGGAACTGGCCGGTATCAAGGCGGCTCTGATGGGCTCTGCCTTCACTCTGATGATCACCTTCACGCTGTCGTTCCCGATCGCCGTGGCAGCGGCGATCTATCTCGAGGAATTCGCACCACAGAACCGTTGGACCGATATCGTCGAGGTCAACATCAACAACCTCGCCGCGGTGCCGTCGATCGTGTTCGGCCTGCTGGGGCTCGCCGTCTTCATCAATTTCTTTCAACTGCCGCGCTCCGCACCGGTGGTCGGCGGTATCGTGCTGAGCCTGATGACGCTGCCGACCATCATCATCTCCAGCCGGGCGGCGTTGAAGTCGGTGCCGCCGTCGATTCGCGAGGCAGCACGCGGCGTAGGAGCCTCCGATCTCCAGGTGGTTACCCACCATGTGTTGCCGTTGGCGATGCCCGGCATTCTCACCGGCACGATCATCGGCCTGGCTCAGGCGCTTGGCGAGACCGCGCCCCTGCTGATGATCGGCATGATCGCGTTCATCGTCGACGTGCCGGAGAGCATCACCGATGCGGCCACCGTGTTGCCTGTGCAGGTCTATCTGTGGGCCGACAGCCCGGAGCGTGCCTTCGTCGAGAAGACGTCCGCGGCCATCATGGTGCTGCTCGCCTTCCTGGTCGTGATGAACGCACTTGCGGTATTCCTGCGTAAGCGCTTCGAGCGACGCTGGTAGCGCACGCTATACTCAACTCATTGACCAAGAAGGAAGATTACATTGCAGGACGGCGTCGATACCTCGTTTGAATCCATAACCGCCACGGTCGGTGATACCTCAGTGCCCGATCCGAAGATGCGCACCCGCAACGTCGACGTCTTCTACGGAGGCAAGCAGGCGATCTACGATGTGAGCCTGGATGTCGGACGCAACGAAGTGATCTCGATGATCGGCCCGTCCGGTTGTGGCAAGTCGACCTTCCTGCGTTGCCTGAATCGAATGAACGACACGATTCCCTCCTGCCGCGTGACCGGCGACATGTCGCTGGAGGGTGAGGATCTGTACGGTGCCGATCTCGACCCGGTACTGCTCCGGGCCCGGGTGGGCATGGTCTTCCAGAAGCCGAACCCGTTCGCCAAGAGCATCTTCGACAACGTGGCGTACGGCCCGCGCATCCACGGGCTTGCCTCGAACCGTGCCGAGCTCGACGATATCGTGGTCAGCAGCCTGAAGAAGGCCGGCCTGTTCGATGAGGTGAAAGATCGTCTGGACGCACCGGGCACGAGCCTCTCCGGCGGCCAGCAGCAACGACTGTGCATTGCACGCACCATCGCGGTCAGCCCGGAGGTCATCTTGATGGACGAGCCCTGCTCGGCCCTCGACCCGATTGCCACCGCGCGTATCGAGGAACTGATCGACGAGCTGCGCGAGAACTACGCGATCTGCATCGTCACGCACTCCATGCAGCAGGCCGCGCGCGTTTCACAGCGCTGTGCCTACTTTCACCTTGGCAAGCTGGTCGAAGTCGGTGATACCAACGATGTGTTCACCAACCCGTCGCACCAGCTTACGGAAAACTACATCACGGGCCGTTTCGGCTGACTTGGCTCCGTTCAACTGAACCAGGCGAATCTCATGGACAATCTGAACCTCGATCAACACATCTCCCAGCAGTACAACCTCGAGCTGGAGGATATCCGCAACCTCGTCATGCAGATGGGTGGCCTGGTCGAGTCGCAGGTTGCCAACGGGCTTACCGCGCTGATCGAGTCGGATGGCGACCTGGGCTCCGAGGTGGCCACATCGGACTACAAGATCAACGCCCTGGAAGTCGAGATCGACGAGGAATGCCTGAGAGTGCTGGCGCGACGCCAGCCGGCCGCCAGCGACCTGCGCCTGCTGGTGGCGGTGATCAAGGTGATCACCGATCTGGAACGTATCGGCGATGAGGCCGAAAAGATGGGCCGCTTCTCCGTCGAGCTGGCGAATTCGAGCGACGTGCCCACCTACCGCAAGGAACTTCGCCATCTGGGCCAGCTGGTGAAGTCATTGCTGCGCGATGCACTCGATGCGTTCGCCCGCCTCGATGTACAGGCCGCACTCGACACAGCGCGGCGCGATTCCGACATCAATGCCGAGTACAACTCGTTGCAGCGCCTGCTGAGCACGCACATCATGGAAGACCCGCGGCAGGTATCGAACGTGTTCAAGATCAACTGGTGCGCACGTGCGCTGGAGCGCATCGGCGATCACTCGGTGAACATCTGCGAGTACGTGGTCTACCTGGTGAAAGGCCGCGACATTCGCCATACGGATGTGGAATCGATTCGCACCGACACACTCTGACTGCCAATCGGGGTATGCCGGTAGGGTTCCACCAGCCGGGCCTACCAGCCGGCAATGGCCCTGGCCTCTTCAGCAGCCTTCACGTCTCGAAGGTAGAGCATTACCAGCGGTGCATCGCCGAAGGCCGCTTCGGAAGCGATGGCCTCGGGCATGTCCGGCATGGACAGACGTAACGCGATTTCGTCCATCGCGAGCCGCCAGCGGGTCACGGCTTCGCCGGCTTCCGAACTGGACTCGGCGGGTCCGAAACGTTCGTCCAGCAGGGTTGTCACCGCCGCTTTTTCGGTATCTCCGCCCGACAGGCCTATGTCGATGCGCAGCAGCTCCTGATCGATGAAGTAGTGACGTACCAGCTGCACTGGCTCGCCGAGCAAGAGCGCGGTGGTCGGCAGGTAAGTACACGTTTCCAGCAGCCACGCGCGCCGGGAGTTGCCGCGCGCAGTCTTGCGGGCATCACACACGGGTGCGACCCCGTAGACAGCTTCGGCGGCAGGCATGACCCGCGCCCAGCGGTGACCGAGCTCGATCGCATCCACCCCCATGCGGGCCGGCGATTCGTTCAGGGACAGGCCTGCGGAAGAGGGACTCATGCACGCAACCAGGCTGCAGAGTGCCGCGAGGCATGCCCAACGAGATCCGGTGTGCAGTCTTGTTTGCGGTCTTGCATTGTTCAGCGACACGTGCGGGAGACAAAAGTTGAAAATCACGGCGACCTTCCAATGTAGTCCTTGTGAGCCGGAGGCACCACCCGGGCCAGCCGGTATGATGGCCTGTCGTCAATTACCCCAAAGGCAGCCATGGGCTACTGGATGACAGGCCCCATGTACTATACCGCTTAATACAATCCGGCGATGCGCCTGCCGGACGCAAGGCCTGACCGGCCACGTCGACGCGAAACGACAAGCGCGAGCAGTAGCCCGATGAGCGGCGAGCCGAAGGCACCGACACCATTCTCGGCGGGGGCATCGACGTTACCCGCGATCCCGCCCGTCATGCTCTCTTCGGGATCGGTATTCGCGTCGGTGTCGTCGCCCCGATCGGTATCCTCATCGGGCTTGGGTGCAGGGGCCAGCGATCGAAAGTCCGCTGCCGGTACATAGGTTCGAATCCAGTCTGAGAACCAGGCGACGTTCGTGTAGATGCCGTAGAAGTTCGGCTGTGCGCATCCGCTGCCGAAGCTCACGACACCCACTTGCACCTGAAAGCCATCGACGCCGATGATCAATGGTCCGCCGCTGTCGCCGATGCAGGCATCCACACCACCCTCGGCAAGTCCGGCGCAGAGCTGGCTTTCATCGACCAGCCCGTCGTACGACTCCGGCGCGTTGCATTGATCCTCGGAAACCACCGGCAGCTGCGCTGCCTGTTGCCGCGGCGAGTAGGCCGAAGGATCGTCGCTGTCGGACGTCGCTCCCCAGCCGATGATGTAGGCCGACCGGTCCACCAATGACTCCTTGCCGCCATCGAAGAGCGACACCACAGGCAGATCGATCGGCTGCGCCAGTTCGATCAGACCGATATCATCCCGCGAACTCACATTGCCGTTGTCGTAGGCGGGATTGACGTAGACATTGACGACGACGACCTCGTCTTCCGGCACTGCGGTATCCAGATCGACCCTGCCGCCGATCACCCGCAGCTGATCAGCCCTCAACTGTCGCTTGCCGGAGCCTTCAAACAGGCAGTGGGCGGCGGTGAGCGCCCACTGGGGAGCGATCAATGTGGCACCACAATAGTGTCGGGTGAAGGCCGAACGATCAGCGAAGGTATTGACGACGGACAACGCGGCAGGCCATTCGCCGGGCCGTGTCTTGCTGCCGCCCACGATGCGCGCCGCCAGGTCGATAGCCGATGCGTCCGGTTTGCCACCCGAGCCGGATCGTTCCTCGGCCCATGCCGGTGTGATCAGTGTCATCACGACGAGCAGGGCGCAGGTACCTGCGCAAAGGAATCTGTTGTTCATCGCCTTCTATCGGCAGCTACCACCCAAAGCAGTAGTCGCCCGCTTCACGGACATGGCCTTCACGGCCGCGGCCATTGCCTGGGAACAAGGCTTCGACAGCAAGACGCCGGCCAGATCTGCTGCCCGAGGGCTCTCGGCGAATCAGGCGGTACGGCGCCGCGCGGCCCATCGACCGGCCACACCTGCCGTCCCGAGCATCAGCCACCACAGGGCCGCACCGCCACCGCCTTCGCTGTCTAGGGTCGGTATCAATGCCGGCTCTTTACCCGATTGACCCTGATCGTCTGCGAAGGGATCGGCGGGCACGAAGTCGACATCGACGAAATTGGAGATCCACGCCCGGTACGATGAGACATTCGTGTACACCCCGTAGAAGTTCGGCAGCGCACAACCGTTGCCGAAGCTCACGATGCCCACCTGCACCTGCGCACCGTCGACACCGATGAGCATCGGCCCGCCGCTATCACCCTGACACGCATCGCTACCACCCTCCAGGAAACCGGCACACAGCTGTGATTCAGCGATGTTGCCCGCGTAGGACGTGGCAGCATTGCAGGTCGCATTGCTGACGATGGGCACGGAGACGACCTGTTGCCGTGAAGGGTATTGAGGGTTGTTCGGGTCACTGACGTCGGAGGCACCCCAGCCGACCAGGAACGCATCCTCTTGGGTGAGCGAAGCGCTGGTGCCGCTGTACAGTGAAACCGTCGGCTGATCGACATCCTCGGCCAGCTCCATCAGCGCGATATCGTTGAGGAAGCGGGTCGGGTCGTACTCCGGATGAGCGTAGATGGTGACCACTTCCACCTCATCGGATCGATCGAACGTGTCGTCGGTCGACAGCGTGGTGGCACCGGGCAGGACGGACCAGTAGTCGTTGGGCAACGTGGCCCCGTCTTCGACCACGCAATGAGCGGCGGTGATGGCCCAGTTCGACGCGATCAGCGTTGCAGCACAGCCTTGCCGTAAATACTCCGACCGCCCACCGAAGGTCTGCAACATCGGCAGGACCGACGGAAAATCACCGGGGGCGGTGGCTTGCCCACCGATGATGCGTGCCTGCTTCGGCACCTCGCCAGCGGAGGCGTGAGCCATGGCAGTGGTCAGACCCAACAGCGCCACGACGCTGGCGCAGAGTATTCGTGACACGCGGCCAGAGGGACTGTAGAAAGGCGGCCGGTTCGGTTCGAATCGCGCTGGACTGACGGTGGAAATGAGGTACACGACACTGGGTTCCTGTGTGAGCGATGGTGCTTGACCACTTCACTATCTCACGAACCTGCAACGTTTGGGACCAGCCGATCGAACAAGTGGTACTACCACATGGCTACGGCTCCGGATCCTTCAATAATCTGTGACAGGCCCCAGTCCGAACTCATGACTCCCGTCCCAGTTTCCAGAAGGTATTCGTGCCGTATTCACCTCCGGAAGAATTTCTTCACAAAGGTGAATGCGCGACCCGATTACCCTTAGCGACGGCATTTCCATACCAGTGCCATGGGTATCAACCACCAGACCAGCGCACCGCCGCCGCCATCGCGACGCTCGCTGAGCGTGGGCTGCTGCGCTGACGCCTGATCATCGGCTAGCAAGGCTCGTGGCAGGAACGTCGCATCCACGAAGTTCGAGATCCATGCCCGATAATGGGAAACGTTCGTGTAGACGCCATAGTAGTTCTCCCGCGCACAGCCGAACCCGTAGCTCACCACACCTACCTGCACCTGCAAACCGTCGATACCCACGATCAGCGGACCGCCGCTATCGCCCTGACACGAATCCTTGCCGCCTTCTGCGAAACCCGCGCAGAGCTGCGACTCATCGATCTCGCCGTCGTAGGATATCGGTTCGTTGCAGAGCGCGTTGTCCACCACCGGCACATCGACATAGCGTTGGTGGTCGTCAAAGGTGGGATTGGCATCGTCGCTGAGCGCTCCCCAGCCCACCGCGTAAGCCTGCACTCCGGACACTGTGGAACCCGGCGATGCATGAAGCGCTATCGGTTGGTGTTCGACAGCCTCCGCCAGCTCCAGCAGCGCGATGTCGTTGGCGTGCTGCCGGGGAGTCCCGTACTGGGGATGCGGGAAGACGTTGAGTACCGCGACCTCGCCGAAGCGATTCGCCGGGTCTGAGTGATCAAGCACCGTGTTGCCGACCATCACGGTCCAGTAGTCGCTGGCAACGACGCGGCCGTCGTTCATCACGCAATGAGCCGCGGTGAGGACCCAACGCGGTGCGATCAGGGTTCCCCCGCAACCCTGGCGGATGAACTGCGTCTGGTTTGCCCGGTTGGTGAGCAGTGCCACCACCGAGGGGAAATCCCCCGAGGCGCTCTGTTGGCCACCGACGATCCTGGCTATCTGAGGTGTTGCATCGTCCTGAGCCTGCGCCACACCGTGGCTGAGCAGCACGCCGATCATCGTGGCAGCCAGGGCGGCAGCGCTCAGGGTGGGGCGGCAGCGAGATACCGGGCGGTGGGCCGCTCGGCCATTGACACCAATGCCGGCTGTGAGTTGGAGCGGATACGGGTGAAGTGGATGTTGTCACGATACGAGTTCCCTTTTGATCGTTGGAACCAACGGCCCCTCAAACGGGCTCGGGGTCGTTGGCGTCAAGCGCCTGTTTGGGCGCTGAACACAGGGTCCACGATCGCGGCAGCACCATATGAGGTGCGGCGCGCGTTACAGAGAGAACGAATTCAAGCCACGCCGGGCGTGGCAGCGAACTGTGACAGGCGTTCGGTTGAGCGCTGCAGACGCTGCCGGAGGTGATCCGCCAGAGAGTCGATGAGTGCAGAGGTATCTGACTGCAGTAGCAGTGCAGTAGCACGTTGGCCAGGCAGGCCGGGCGTTGACCGTGGAATCGGTAACTGGCGGAGAGAGAGGGATTCGAACCCTCGATACGGGTTACCCCGTATACCAACTTTCCAGGCTGGCGCCTTCAACCACTCGGCCACCTCTCCGTCTCACCATTGTATCGCGTCGACGTCGAGCGTGCCCGTCAGTCGTGAACCGATCAGCCGATTGAGGTGTTTACCTGCCGCGAGCGATCAGTACGACCGAAGGCTTCAGCGCCTGCGCTGTGCGCGACGTCGTTGCCGGGGATGCACCGACACGATGCGCAGGCGGGCCTCGGCCCTCTCGGGGAGGCCGGCGGCTTTCGCCAGCAATTGCACATCCGGTTCGGCAAGCTCGTGCACCTTGCCACGCGCCAGCCACTTGGGCAGCGCCACCGGTCCGTAACGCGTACGAATCAGCCTGCTGACCATCAGTTCCTGCGATTCCCACAACCGCCGCACGAGCCGGTTACGCCCTTCCTTGACCGTGACGCGGAACCAGCGGTTGCTGCCCTCGCCGGCTTCTTCCTCGCGAATGCGATCGAATTTCGCCAGACCGTCATCGAGTTCGACCCCTTGGGCGAGCCGCTCCAGGGTCTCGGGCGATACCCGTCCGTTCACCCGCACCGCGTATTCGCGCGCAAGCTCCGAGGATGGATGCATCAGGCCATGTGCAAGCTCGCCGTCATTGGTCAGCAACAGCAGGCCCAAGGTGTTCAGATCGAGCCGACCTACCGAGATCCAGCGGCCGTGATGCAGGCGCGGCAGGTTGCCGAACACCGTACGCCGGTGTTCAGGATCGTCGCGGGTGGTGACCTCGCCGAGCGGCTTGTGATAGGCCAGCACACGTCGCGTCTGGCGGTCGTCCGTGACGACACGGTAGAAGTGGCCCCGCACGGTCAGATCATCGTTCAGCGTGGCCCGATCACCCAGCTTCGCCAGCGAGCCGTTGATGCGCACCTCGCCGGCGGCGATCCAGCGCTCCAGCTCACGCCGTGAGCCGAGCCCGGTATTCGCCAGAATTTTCTGCAGTCGCTCGGCCATGGGAAGGTGTCGCTTAGACAAGGGTGGGGTGCGCCGAATTCTATCTTGCAATGGCTCGGGCCGGGCGCGATCATCTCACCATCACTCGACCCGTGACGCCAGCGCATGCCCGACTCCGATTTCAAACCTCTCAACATCGCGGTACTCACCGTTTCCGACACGCGTGGCGAAGCGGAGGACGTGTCGGGCAACTGGCTGGTCGAAGCGCTGCAGGGCGCGGGGCATCACGCTAGTGAGAAGTGCCTCGTGCGCGATGATGTCTACGCGATCCGCGCCGTCGTCTCACGCTGGATAGCCGAACCGTCGATCGATGTGGTGCTGAGCACCGGGGGTACCGGCGTCACCGGTCGGGACAGTACGCCCGAGGCGGTGAAGCCGCTGCTCGACAAGCAGATCGAAGGCTTCGGCGAAATGTTCCGGGTGCTGTCGTATCAGGAGATCAAGACATCCACCCTGCAATCACGCACCCTGGCCGGGGTGGCCAATGCCACCTACCTGTTCGTGCTGCCCGGATCATCCGGTGCCTGCCGGCTGGCCTGGGAGAAGCTGATCAGCGACCAGCTCGACAACCGTACCCGGCCGTGCAATCTGGTGCAGCTGATGCCGCGGCTCGACGAGCATTGAGTGTTTGCCCCGATCGCGTGCTCCTTCCGCGTGTCTGCCCCCCAGCCAGCTCCATGCCATTCTCTCTCGACGGCCAGCCGGTGCGCCCTGACATGTTCATCGTTTGGAAGAACCACCCTCGGTTTCCACCATGAGTTCGGCGAGCAGGCTGGTGGCAAAGACCCCCTTCGGCAACTCGACGCTGAGCCGCAGGCTACCGTCCCGCAGGGTGTCGAGCGCCAGCGAACCGGGCAGGCAGCGCAACGGCCGCCGGTGCATCTCGAGCCCGGCGGCGACGAGCCCGTCACAGCTGAGCGAATGATCAGCGAGGACGGCCTGCTCGAAGGCCAGGCAGGCTGCGGCTGCCACCGGCTCGCCCGCGCCCCATAACGGCCCGGAGGTATGAACGTCGCCCTGCAGCACACGCGTGATCGCATCCGCATGAGAGTCGTGGCCCGGTGAGGCGCACTCACCATCGACCGTTGCGCTGGTACGCAGACGTTCGTCGATGAAATAGCTCTGTGTACCGGCCAGCACGAGGGGTTCGCCGGGCAACGGCGTCAGCCAGCTGCCGTCACGCACCCGGGCGGCACAGACCTGATTGAACAACGCACTGCGCGCGGCCGACAGCAATAGGCCACGGCGCTGCCTTGCCATCCGCTGACGCCCGCCTTCAGCGAAGTAGCGTAGCGCCGCATCGAGGTTGCGGCCGCCGATACCGAACCGCTGGGCACCGAAATAGTTGGGAAAGCCGAACTGCCGAAGCTGGTCGACCTGAGCGTCGAGAGCTTCGCGCCAGTACGCCGAGGCGGTGCTGGCCGAGAACGGCTCCCTGTCAGGTGCCTGGGGTGCCCCCGGTGCGCCGGCTTCGGCACGCCCGACAACATCGCGCAGGATGATCTCGAAGCGGTTCGCTCGATGCGCACCACGGCGCAACTTGCGACCGTGACGTACGCTCCGCAGTAGCGTCAGTGGCGCGGGTTCATCCGGCCCGTCGCCCGGTTGACCCACAGCGGGTTCGGCGTGCAGTTCGGCCATCCGTGCGGCAAGCCCTTCGGGTGCTCGTTCTCCGCCGGTGCGATCGCCGAACAACGCAGCCACCGCCTGCCTTGCCGCCGCGTCGGTAACACCTCGCAGGCTGATCCACTGATCGGCGACCGCGCGGCGATCCTTCAGGCCCGCGACCCCGATATCGGTAGGCTTGAGGTCGAGCCGGCGTTGCAGCCGTTCCAGCACATCCTGCGTGTTCAGATCCCGCTTGCGCACCTGGATGAACAGATGCTCGCCGGCGCCATCGAGCTCGAAACCGAGATCCTCGATGACACGGAAATCTTCCGGTGCAGATTTCAGGCTCGCCCGAAACCAGGGACCACCATGAGCTTGCGGCAAAGCCAGCAGTTGCGATGTCGGTTGCCGCCCGCTCATCGTTGCCGAAGAAGGTTTCGGGTCAGAGACGTTATGATATCGACCTGCTGCAATTTCCCCACCGAGACCCCCATGCCAAGCTATTCGCGACTGACCTGCACCGACGCCCGTGCACTGCTGCTCTCACGAGGCGAGGAAGCCGTCACCATCGTGGACATTCGAGACCCAGACAGCTACGCGGCTGGCCACATCAGTGGTGCGCAACACCTCGACAGCGCAGGCATGGCACGTTTCATCGAAACGGCAGACCCGGACGCTGCCGTGATCGTCTGCTGTTTTCATGGCCACATGAGTCAGTCTGCCGGCGCATTCCTGGCGGAGAAGGATTTCGACGAAGTGTACAGTCTGGATGGTGGTTTCACCGAATGGGCCAGCCAATTCCCTGACGCGGTGAGTCGCGATACGGACTGATCGACCGTGCCTGGTGCGGCGCGCACTGGTAGTTCTCTTGCATGGTAATGACGGGCCAGGCGTCATCACCATGTCGGAGAACCACTTGAGGCCCGTGCAACAATTGTGAACTGGTGCTAAGCGCCGCGCCTGACGCTGGACTCCTGCTACGCTTTGCTACTGTGCCGGTCTCCGGCGCAGACCTCACGGCCGGGGTCTCTCTTCCACCGGCCGATTTGCCGACAGAGCGACATCCGCAGACCGCAGCACAGGATCGACCACCGCTGAATACACGATCAATCAACACGACCTGCCCCCTCTTCCGGCCAGGTTGCATGAGCGTCCGACGACGGATGCCGCCGGGAAATGCCGCACTCGCGTCGAGGGCCCTGGCAATGCTGATGTTGCTGATGGCCTGTCAGGTACACGCGGCGGTAACACTCGAGATAACCGGTGTGGAGGATGATCTGGCTGAAAATGTCCGGCTGACCGTCGGCCAGCCGCGTCGCTTCACCGAGCGCTCCATCGAACGCTATGTAGACGGTATACCCGAGTCAGCAGGTCGTGCCCTGTCGGCGCTGGGATACTACGGCGCTCAGATCGAAGCCCGCGTCTCGAACGATGGAGAAGAGAGCGAGGCGACACGCAGGCAGCGCAAGAAGAATGCGCAGGCCGCCCGCAAGCAACGCCGCGAGGCGAGTCAGACCGAGCAGCGGCGGTTGCGCGAACAGGAGCGGCGCAGGCGCGCAACCGGCGCAACGGCACCGGCCGATGCCGATTCGGAGGCCGCCGGCAAATCGGCAAGGAGGCCGACGAAAGGGGCCGCCGGGGAAACCCGGCAGAGCGCGGCCGATACCGCCGAGCTGCCCGAACCCGACATCACCGTCGAGGTGAAGATCGACCCGGGCGCCCCGGTTCGGGTGCAGAACATCGAGATCGCGGTCAACGGCCCGGCGAACGGTACCGGTGCCTTCGCGGGCGTGATCGCCAAGAGCGCCCTGAAACGCGGTGAGATCTTCGTTTCCAGTGACTACGAAGGCACCAAGAGTGCCCTGCAGGACCAGGCACAGGATCTCGGCTATTTCGATTTCGAGTTCACCACCACCTCGGTGCGCGTAAGCCGCCAGAATCGCAGCGCGAACATCGACCTGCAGGCCGACAGCGGGCCGCGCTACACCTTCGGCAGGGTGAAACTGGAGCAGGACATCTTCAGTGCAGACTTCCTGCGCCGGTGGATACCGTTCGAGGAAGGCGAGCCGTTCGATTCGGAGCAGATTGCCGAGCTCACCGAGAACCTGCAGAAAAGCAATTATTTCAGCAGTGTGAGGGTGCTGCCACAGCAGGATCGGCGCTATGGAACCACGGTACCGATCATCGTTCGGCTCAAGCGGCGGCCGAACAACCTGGTGGGTGTGGGCATCGGTGTGTCTACCGACGATGAGGGCGTACGCGGCAAGCTGACCTGGAACAAGCCGCTGGTGAACCGCTACGGGCATTCCTTCGATGCCTCGCTCGGCGTGTCCGCGGTGCGGCAGAACCTGAGCCTGGCGTATCGCATTCCGCGCAAGAACAAGCCGCTGACGAACTACTTCAGCTTCGAGTACGGCGTGCAGAACGTCGAGAGCGATCCGGAGAGTCTGCTGAGCACGTTGAACTTCCAGCGTGTGCGGCGCTATGGCAACGACTGGGTGGAATCCCTGTTCATACGTTGGGAGCATGAAACGTCGACCATCGCCGGGCGGGAGATCACCACGGACCTGGTATTGCCGGGGGTGAGCTACACACGCGCCCGCACCAAGGGTCGGCCGTTCACACGCTGGGGGCAGTCTGAAGCGTTCACGATCATGTATGGCAATCGCCATCTGCTGTCGACCATCGATTTCCTGAAGGCGACGATCAATCTCAAGTTCCTGCGCTCGCTGAGTAACCGCAACACGGTGATACTGGGGCTGCAGTACGGAGCGATCGAAACCAGCGATTTCTCGCGCGTACCCGCCTCGCAACGCTTCTTCGCCGGTGGTGACAACAGCATCCGCGGCTTCAAGTTTCGCGATGTCGGACCACGGAATGCAAATGACGAAGCCATCGGCGGGCGATACCTTGAAGTGGCGAGCCTGGAGTACCAATATCATTTCCTGCCGCTTTGGGCAGTGGCAATGTTCGTCGATGCAGGGCGCGCCTTCAGTGATATCGATGAGCCCTACAGTGCCGGGGCGGGCATCGGCATTCGCTGGCAGTCACCGGTCGGGCCATTCAAGGTGGATGTGGCCGCGCCGATCAGTGGTGAAGATAGCGGCGCACGCGTCCATCTGTCACTAGGGCCTGACATTCGATGAAGACCTTGGCCTCGTGAGAAAACTGCTTAAGGGTACTGGCTACCTGTTGCTGTTCGTGTTGCTGCTGCTGTTACTCGTGCTTGCCGCCCTCTGGGCACTGGCGGGAACAGATCGCGGGTTCGCATTCGCCGCCGCGCAGGTGGAACAGCGTGTCGAAGGTCTCGAGCTCGGGCAGATCGGCGGCAACTTGCTCGGCGGTATCGACACCGACGAACTCAACTTCGAGAGTGATGCGCTGGCGCTGCGGGCGCGGGGCCTGGATTCCGCCTGGCGCATCGGCTGCCTGTTGCAGCGCGAATTCTGCGTCGATCGCATCATCCTGGACGAAGTGCGGGTTGAAACCTTCGATACCGGCGAGCCGCCGCCACCGGTGGAACCGGGCGGTGACATCACCCTGCCCTCCATCGCCTTGCCGATCGATGTCACCGTCACCGAGGTGCTGGTGAAGAAATTCATCTTCCAGGCACCGGGCGATGCGCCCGAACAGGTGGTCGAGGACATCAGGCTCGGTGCCGCGACCCGAGGCAGCGATCTCACCATCGACGAGCTGGCTGCGAAGTACCAGAACTTCGCTGTCGATGGCGACGGCACGCTGACTCTCGACGGCGATTTCCCGATCGATATCGCCCTGCGGCTCGACGCTACCGACATCATCGAGAAGAAGGATGTCGACGTCGTTCTGAACCTGAATGATACGGTGGCCGATCTGACGTTCGATGCGACGGTATCCGGTGCCCTTCAGGCGAAGCTCGCCGGCAAGGCACAACCGCTGAAGAAGACCTTGCCCGTGGATGTCGCTCTGACGTCCCGGGCACTCGGCTGGCCACTGGATACGAAGAAGGTGGCAAAGGCCGAGAACGTCAATGTCATCGTGAAAGGCGACATGGATGACTACTCGCTCTACTTCGGTACGCGCATCAGCGGTGCGCAGGTACCGGACACGACGCTTGCCATCTCGGGCCGGGTCAACCCCGAGCGCCTGGACCTGCCGACGGTGCGGGTGGACACCCTCGGTGGGCGGATCGACGGCAATGCCGGGGTGAATTTTCAGGATACCTTGAATTGGCGCGGCAACCTGAAGATTGCCGACATTCAGCCGGCGAAGAAATACCCGGATGTCACCGGCAGGCTCGGTGGTGTCGTGGCCGCCACCGGCACGGTCGATGACGGCCGATGGACGCTGGCCCTGGACCAGACTCGCCTGGAAGGCGTTCTGCGCGACTATCCGTTTGCCCTGGATGCAAAGCTTGGCAAGAATCTGCGGGATGTCTGGTCCATACAGCGTTTCACACTGGACAACGGCAAGAACCAGATCACGGCAAAAGGCAAGGTTGGCACGATCTGGGATCTCAGCGCTGACATCGATCTACCGCAGCTGCAGAATCTGCTTCCACAACTGGCGGGCGGTTTCGACGCCAGCCTGAATCTCTCTGGCAAGCTTGCCGAACCCGACATCGACCTCGACGCCAGCTCCGACAGCGTCAAGTTCAACGATATCCTGGTACAGGGAGTCGATATCCAGAGTGATGTGAAACGTGCCGGGCTTGCAAAAACTACCTTGACCGTGAAGGTCGCCAGGGTGCGCGTGGCTGATAACCTCATCCAGAACACAGCTCTGGAGCTCGCCGGCACTCGCGCGGATCACGGCCTGAAGTTCTTCGTGGATGGCCCGCAGGCCACCAGCGTCGACCTGGCGGTGAATGGCTCACTGGCAGACGACTTCAGTTGGAAAGGCCTGCTCGACGAGGTCGAGCTCGAGGTACCGGCCCATGTCATCGAGCTGGGGAAACCGACGGCCATCGCCTGGGACAACCAGCGGCAGTTGTTCAGCATCGACGCACACTGCTGGACCTCCGCAGACAGCAACCTGTGCCTGGAGAATCCGGTGGAGGCGAAGCCATCGGGGCAGGCCGTGATCTCACTGGATCGCTACGACCTGTCGCGGCTCGACGTGTTCATGCCGGCCGAGACCACGCTGGCAGGCAATTTCAAGCTGGACACCACGCTCGACTGGGGCAAGGCTCAACCCGGCGGCCTGCTGGCCGAGGTGGCACTCGGGGTGGACGACGGTGCAGCGACGGTTTCCGACGAAGATGGCAACCCGATACGTTTCGACTATCAGGCGCTCGATGTCGACGCGACGCTCGATGCGGCGTCGGTCGATGCCGGGCTCGTCTTTGCCTCGCAGCAGATCGGTGATGCCCGGGTGGATCTCAAGCTTGATCCTGAAGGCGAGAAGAAGGCGATCGATGGCAATCTGAATATCAGCGATATCGATATCGGTGTGGCCAAGGCGTTCGTGCCGGAATTCGATAGGCTGGAAGGCCTGATCAACGCCGATGGCAAGCTGTCCGGGTTTCTGGACGACCCACGTTTCGACGGCAAGGTTCTGATCACCGATCTCGCCGCAGCGGCCGAGATGCTGCCGCTGAGCGTACTCGACGGCAGCATCACCACCAACATCCTCGGCAAGCGGGCGTTTCTCGATGGTGACATCGACACCAACGACGAGGGCACCATCAAGCTCGAAGGGTCGGCCAACTGGCAGCAGGCCGACGCCTGGCGTGGCGATGTGCAGATCAACGGCAAGCGGCTCAACATCCGGTCAGACCCGCTCACCGAGTCGGATGTGAACCCCGCTCTCCAGATCAGCCTTCGTCCGCAAAGCGTGCGGGTCGGTGGCAAGGTCAGGATTCCGTATGCGCGCATCGATGTGGCCGAGCTACCGGAGGGTGCCAAGAGCCTGTCGGACGACGTGGTCGTGGTCGAGGACATCGAGAAAGAAGACGCACCCGAGAACACCGTGGATAGCGCCTTCCGCACCGTCGTCGACGTGCAGGTGATACTCGGCGACGATGTCGACCTGTCCGCGTACGGTCTGGAGGCTTCACTCACCGGCGACATGAGCGTGGGCGTGCGCAGCCCCAACCCGCCTCAGCTGGGTGGTGAAATCCAGGTGGTGGACGGTATCTTCAAGAAATACGGCCAGAACCTGAAGGCCGATGGTCAGATACTGTTCGTCGGACCGGTTGGCCAATCACGCCTCGACATCCAGGCGGTACGCGAGATCGATGACGAAGACCGCGTGGCAGGCTTTCAGATCGAAGGCAGTGTGGACAATCCGGAACTATCGCTCTTCACGGAGCCTGCCGACAAGAGCGACGAGGCGATTCTCTCCTACATCGTGCTCGGGCGGGACCTCGGTGCAGCGTCGGATCAGGATGCGAGCCTGCTGGCTGCTGCGGCGCTGGCGCTGACCGTGAGAGGTGGCAAGACAGTCGGTTCGAAAGTGGCCGATCAACTGGGCATCCAGGAGTTCGGTTTCGAGGCCGCCGGTTCGGGTGATGACACCGAACTGGTGGCCAGCGGGCGGATCAACGACGACCTGCTGGTACGCTTCGGCCAGAATGTGTTCGATCAGCAGCAGACGGTCTATCTGCGCTACGATCTGACCAAGAAGCTGTACATCGAAGCGGCCAGCGGCGCAGCCGACGCGGTCGACCTGTTCTATTCGTTCGCGTTCTAGCTCACTGATCTCCCCGCCGATGACCGACTCACTGCCCGACTTTCTCTACGTTGACACGGCGGAGGCTCTTGCATCCCTGTGCGCCGAACTGCGGGACGTGAAGTACCTCGCGATCGATACGGAATTCCTGCGCGAGCGCACCTATCGCCCGGAGCTGTGTCTGATCCAGGTCAAGCATCGCGATACCCTTGCCTGCATCGATCCCATCGCCATCGGCGACATCGAGCCTTTCATGACGCTGCTGCTCGACCCGTCGATCACGAAGGTCCTGCATGCCGCTTCGCAGGATCTCGAGATCTTCTACCTGCTCACCCGCAAGGTACCGGTACCGATCTTCGACACGCAGCTGGCAGCGCCTTTGCTCGGCTACAGCGAACAGATCGGCTACGGCAACCTGGTACGCGAACACCTGGGTATCGATCTGGCCAAGTCCCAGACACGTGCCGACTGGACGCGCCGCCCCCTGCCGCAGCAGCAGATTACCTATGCACTCGACGATGTCATCCACCTGGAAACGCTGTATCTCGACCTGTCGGTCAAGCTGCGCGAACTCGGTCGTCTGAGCTGGCTGGCACCGGAGTTCGAGGCAATCGCCGACCCGTCGAAATACGACCAGCCTGCAGCCGAGCGATGGCGCAAGGTACGTAATATCCAGCGTTACAAGGGCCCTGCGCTGTCGATCATCCAGGCGCTGGCGGAGTGGCGCGAGATCAAGGCGCGGGAAGTGAACCTGCCACGCAACTGGTTGCTGAAGGATGACGTGTTGATATCCCTGGCTCAGCAGCAACCCGACAGCGTCGATGAACTCGGCCATATCCGCGGGCTGGAGCGCAAGAGTCGCGAACGGTACGGCAAGGAGTTGCTCGCGGTCATGGCCACCGCGAAGGCTCGGGAACCCGAGCCCCTGCCACCGATGGTGCGCAAGCAGAAGCTGACCGCCAGCCATGCGGCACGTGTGCAGTTACTCAGCGCCTGGGTTCACCAGCGCGCCGCCGAACTGGACGTGGCGCCCGGGATGCTCGCGCCACCTGCCCTGCTGGAGAAATTCGTGGCCGGTGGCGGATCCGCTGCAATGCAAGGGTGGCGTGCACCTTTGCTGGCAGACGATCTGACGTTGCTGAATGAGGGCAGGGCCACACTGCGCAGCTCCCGCGATGGCCTGAGGCTCCAGGCAGACGAGTGATTTCGTGAGCAGCGGCGGTGAGCGCCTGCCCGGGCGCGGGCGCTATCGCCGCCGCAGTAGCGACAGCGCTGACGGGGCGAGCGGCCCTGCCGAGGGCAGACCAGGGTTGCACCTCGAAGGCACCCGTGTAATTCTTGCGCGGATGACTGACGCAAACAAAGACACTGCCGTGAACCGCCTCTCGAACACAAATATCCTCGCCGATACGCCACTGATTTCTCCGCGCGAGCTCAAGCAGCGCTTTCCGCGCTCCGATCAAGCCAGCCAGACGATCGAGCGGGGCCGTGGCGCCATCGAAGCCATACTCGACGGGCAGGACAAGCGCCTGCTGGCGGTGGTCGGGCCCTGCTCCATCCACGACCTTCACGCTGCCCGCGACTACGCCGAACGCCTGTGCGGCCTGCGCGATCGGGTCGGTGATCAGATCGAGCTGGTGATGCGCGTGTATTTCGAGAAGCCACGCACCACGGTAGGCTGGAAGGGCTTGATCAACGATCCCCATCTGAACGATTCCTTCGACATCGAAACAGGACTGTCGCAGGCGCGCGACCTGTTGGTATCACTGGCTGACATGGGCCTACCCACAGGCACCGAAGCGCTCGACCCGATCAGCCCGCAGTACCTGTCAGACCTGTTCTCCTGGTCGGCCATCGGTGCGCGCACCACCGAATCCCAGACGCATCGCGAGATGTCCAGCGGCCTGTCCACCGCGGTCGGCTTCAAGAACGGTACCGAAGGCAGCCTGGAGGTAGCCATCAACGCCATGCGCTCGGCAGCCTCTCCCCATTCGTTTCTCGGCATCAATGAGGATGGCCGTGCCACCGTGCTGCAGACTCGCGGCAACCGCTACGGCCACGTGATCCTGCGGGGCGGCCGCGAGCCCAACTACGATTCGGTGAACGTCGCAATCGCTGAACAGGCCCTCGAGCAGGCCAACCTGGCGCCGCGCATCATGATCGACTGCTCGCATGCCAACGCCAACAAGAACCACGAACTGCAACCGCTGGTGGCGCGCAACGTCGCCGAGCAGATCGCCGCCGGCAACCGATCCATCATCGGTATCATGCTCGAGTCTCACATACATGCCGGCAACCAGAAACTGGGCAACCCGGCAGAGCTCGCCTACGGCATCTCCATCACGGATGCCTGCATCGATTGGCCGACCACCGAGACTCTGCTGCTGGAGTTGCACGAGACGCTGGCAGCTCGTTAATCGCTCTGTTTCGCGCGCAGTTTTTACCGGCGGCGTCCAGCATTCACCTGGTGTACCCTGTCGCGTCTCATTCGCGTGGGCACGATGTGCCCATGAGAAAGGTGCTCGTGCACGGCAACTGCACGGTGCCCTCATATCTTCGTTCAGGATTCAGATTCTTCTTACGACCTATGCTAGCAAGGATATTCACCTGTGAATCAGGCGAAACGGCATGAGCCAGCCGAACGTCGAGCACGCTGCGCCCTACCAAGGTGCTGCACCACAGGGGCCTGGCGCTGAGGTCCGTACGCATAGCCACCCCTTCTTCGACGGTACCCGGTCGCGCTGGCATATCCGTACCGCTACCTGGAAGTCACGGCTGCGCGCTCAGGCCGAACGTTTGCGCCGGCGGCGCGCGTTGGGCAACATCGAGACATTGGTACAGTTCGTCGGTTTTCCTCGCTCCGGGCATTCGCTGATCGGCGCACTGCTCGATGCGCACGACGAGGCGATCATCGCTCACGAACTCGACGCCATGGGCCTGTTTCGCAAGGGCCTGCCCGTGAAACACCTGCCTGGCCTCATGGCGTGGAATTCCGAAGCATTCTCCCGGCACGGCCGCTGGTGGAACGGGCTTTGTTACAAGGTACCGCACACACGTGACATTGCCGACAAGGTGCCGCGCGTCATCGGCGACAAGAAAGGCGATTGGGCTGCCCGCTGGGCTGCCGAGAACCCTGCCCTGGTTGACAGGTTTCGTGCGGAGAGTCCATTTGCCTGCAAATGGATCCTGGTCACACGTCACCCCCTGGACAACGTGGCAACGATGTCGTTGCGCCAAGGCAAGGTTTATGACCGATTGCGTATCGAAGCCGCCTCCGGCGCCGAGTTCCGCGACGCCGTGGCAACTGCACAGGAGAACGGCACGATTACCACTGAAGCGTCGGACGACTTGATAGCCGAATATCGAGCACTCTGCGCAGCCGTGGCGATGATGAAGTCGCGCATTCCGCCCGAGGACTGGTTCGAGATAGCCTACGAGGATTTCGTGTCCGCGCCACGTGATGCGCTCACTTCGCTCGCCGCCTTCGTCGGCCTCGAGGCACCATCGGACTGGCTGGAACAGGCCTCGTCACTGGTCCACGCCAGCTCGCGCCTCAGCCGGGACTCGATCACATGGGATGAACGGCAGCGGGCAGCGGTGGCGCGAACCGTGTCCGACTTCGACTTTCTTCAAGGTTATGAATGAACATGACGGGCCGCTGCTGCTTACCTGCATCAGCGCCGAGCACGACCTGGCACTACTCGACCACTTCCTGAGGCATTACCGCAAACTGGGCATTCGGCCCGACAGGATGCGGCCGATACTCAACTCTTCCGATGCGGAGGCTCCCGGGCTTGAAATCGCGCGGGAAATACTGACGCGTCATGGCGTCACACGCATCGAAACCTGGATCGCGCCGTATACGTCAGATACGATGTGGGCGCGCCGACGAGAATTGCAGGCGCGTGAGGCGCGAGCGATGGATTGGGTGATCAGCGCGGATGTCGATGAATTGCATGAGTACCCGGAGCCGCTCGATGATTTTCTCGCCCGTTGCGAACATCTCGACGTCGATTGCGTCCAGGGGGTATTCGTCGATCGCCTGGCTCCGGAAGGGCGGCTGATCGGAGTGGCCCCCGAGCCCGCCTTGATGGAGCAGTTTCCGGTCGAAGCCGATGTCATATGGTCGCTCGGTGGCAAAGGCTCCGCCCATGGTGTCACCGGTACCGTGAAGCTGATGGCAATGCGCGGTGACGTGCTGCCGAACCGTGGTGGGCACTATCCGATGCCCGACCGGCCGGTGCGACATTTCTACCATCATCATCTCGGGGGGTTTCCCGCCATCAAGCGCTCGGCGTTCCGGTTCGCCGTACCTACCCGTGTCCACCACTTCCATTGGACGGAAAGCCTCCCGGAGCGGCTCCGCCTTCGACTCGCCACACCCGGGGTCAGTGCGGCAGGCCGGGAATACGGCCAGAAGCAGCTGACGCATATCGAAGACCACGGGGGAATTTCGCTCGCAAAGGTCGCGTGCGCCGACGACACGCCGTTACCCGACTGGACTCGACGCCTGGCGAGGATGCGAGCCGAGGGCAGAGTACGGGCCTCATGGGAGGCCCTGGGCAAGCGCCTGCGATCTCTGATCAAGGTGCGTTAGGGCGCCTGCTCGGATCACGCGCAGCTCGTTTCGGGAAACGGCCGAAACTGGCATCACCACCTGGTGCGGCGCTCCAGAAGTTCGTCCCGATGCCGCTGTCGTAGGTCATGCAGTGGTGAATCCCGCATGACTACGCTCGAGTAGACGAACGGACGCCACGACCAACCTTCGATACTGGATCTGCCTTGAAAGAAGTCGGCGAAAATATGATCGAATCGCTTCTGGTAGTAGCGGGAGCATCATGTTCCGGCAAGACGACCTTTATCAACAACCTCCGAAACTCTCCCGAACCGAACAGCCTGCCGGCTGACCTGAAAGTCAGCAGTGCTGCCGATTTTGAGTTTCACGATGCCATCGACTGGAACTGGCCGAACTTACCTGCCGTCGAAAAGCCCTTCGTTTGTCTGCACTACGACATATTTCGACCGTTGACCTTTCAACTCCCGAGTTTCGAGACTGATTCCGCGCTAGCGCTGATGGAGAAGGCCCGCCGTGTTTCCATCATCACGCTCTGGGAACCACCCGAGCTGCTGGCAGCTCGCAACAGGGCCAGACGCAAGCGCCTGTGGCGCGCGTTGCTTCGATCGCGAAGCATTCAAGGCTTGCGTGCGAACCATGAAAACTACCGGGCCAAGAGGCGCCGACGTCAGATCATGCAACTCTGGATGGATGATCCGCGGCGCTTGTGGACTTTGTACCAGCGATGGTTTCTCTTCTGTCAGGAGGCCGGTGTCGACGGGCACTGGTCACTCCGGACCGCGAACGGCAGCGTCTTCAAACCTCTGAACGGTGCGATGCCCGACGCCCCTTTGTGGACGTAAGACGCCCCTTCGTGGACGTAAGATGACCGAGAGCACGTTTTCCGAGAATTCCACGTGTACGGGTGAATTGGTTGCAAGGAGCCTCGGGCTCGCGAATGCCGGCGAGCCGGTGTACTTGATCGTCAGTAACCGGTATGGCCAATCCTGGTAAGTTTCCGCGCACCGGTGCAAGCCTTGCGGAAAACCATTACCCTGCTGCCTGTTTCGAACCTCAAACCGCTACCCATCACTCCATGGACGATTGGCATCTCACACAGCTCACCTTCGGCAGTGATCAGGCAAGGTATCATTCCCACAGCTATTACGATGTTCCGGTAGTCGACGCCCCGGGGCGCCGTATCGTGGCTCACCGCGTGGGTTTTACCGAACGGCAACCCACTCCGGATGACACGATCGAACTCGGCATCGTCGATGCCGATCAACCCGGTAGCTGGCAACCGCTGGGTGAAAGCCGCGCCTGGAGCTGGCAGCAGGGGCCGCTTGCGCAATGGGTCGCCGGGGGGCCGCGGCTGGTGTGGAACGATCGTGACGAAGAGCGCTTCGTGGCGCGATTGGTCGATACCGACAGTGGTACCCGGCATACTCTACCCCTTCCGGTTTACACGGTTGCCCCCGACGGTCGGTTCGCCCTGTCGTTGAACATGGCACGGCTCAACACGCTGCGGCCGGGCTACGGGTATGCCGGTGGATCGAGTGCCAGGCTTGATGAACGACATCCGGCCGATGATGGTGTCTGGCGAGTCGATCTGGAAGAAGCTACCGAACCCGAGCTGATACTTCCCCTGGCGCAAGCGGTCAGCTTCCTGCGCGGCATGCTGCCCTGGTGGCAGCGGTTACGTCACGACGCCGGCCGGTATGCCTACTGGTTCAACCATGCCAAGATTTCCCCGGACGGCAAGCGCTTCACGATCAAGCTGCGCTGGCGCAGGCTGGCTGGCTCATGGTCGGACCGTATGGGTGTCAGCCTCACCTGCGGTGTCGATGGCAACGATCTGCGGCTGCTGGCCGACGCCACCTCTCACGTGATCTGGCTGAACGCCACGCAGGCCTACTTCTGGCGTCGGGGCGAGGTTGCATTGTTCGAGGATCATGCACCGCGAGGGGTTCGACAGCAGGCCATCGCACCGCAACTGATAGACAGCAACGTGCATATCCGGCACCTCCCCCCGGATGCTACTGCAACGCCCACGTCGTTCGTGCTGGATACACCGTACCGCGAGGTCGTCGATCTCTGCCTTTACGACCCCACGACCTCCCAGCAACGGCAGATCGCTCAGTTCAGTGGGCATGTTCCGGTCCGCGGGCCGTTTCGGTGTGATCTGCACCCTTGCCCGAGTGCCGATGGAAACCGGATCATCGTCACCTCGTTGCAGGATGGCGGACGTCAGATCTACGTTCTCACACGCTCCGGCGACGGTGAACAGCCTTCCGGCCTCCGGGCATCGGCATAGGACAAATCGGCGTTGCTATCGAAAAACAAACCGGTCGAACCTGCTGCGGCGCCTGAAGTGTCAGTCGTCATGGCCACGTATCAGCGGCCTCGCTCGCTTCTCGAATCCGTCCAGTCAGCACTGTCACAAAGCTTTCAGTCCCTCGAGGTCCTGGTCGTCGTAGATGGACCTCACGAGCCCACTGTCGAGGCCCTGGCCACGATCTCCGACCCACGTGTGCGCGTGATCGTATCGCCTGTCAACGTCGGGCAGGCCGCGGCCATCAATCTTGCGATACCCGAGGCACGCGGGTACTGGATCGCCTTGCTCGATGATGACGACCTGTGGTTGCCCGACAAGCTCGAGCGCCAGATGGAATTGGCCGCTGTCGCGCCACAGCCCTACCCGATCATCAGCTGTCAGTTGATAGCCCGGACGGAGTCGCGAGACTTTCACTGGCCACGGCGTCAGCCGCGGCCGGATCAGTCACTGGATGAATACCTTTTCTGCCGCAGCTGGCCGACGACCGGTGAGGGCATGGTGCAGAATTCCACGATACTGACGCCCACCGAGTTGCTGAAACGGGTGCCGTTTTCGGCGGGGCTCAAGCGCTATGTCGATCTCGACTGGCTGATGCGTACGCAGCAGGTCGACGGGGCTGAGGCGGTTTTCGTGGCATCGAAGGAGCCGCTGGTCATCTGGCACATCGAGGAAAATCGAACCCGCGTCAGCAACCGAGACGACTGGCACTGGGCGCTGAGCTACATTCAGGAGCGCCGCCACCTGATGACGGCGCGTGGCTACGGTGCATTCGTCATGACCTTCGTCAGTGCCAGCGCAGCGAAGCAAGGCGACTGGTCCGCATTCTTTCCATTGCTTCGCGAAGCCTTCAGCGGGGGCCGGCCCGGATTCGTCGAAGTGCTCGGTCACCTCGCAAACTTCTGCCTGCCCCGCAGCGCGAAGACCGTCGCTGCGGGGCTTTCCGCGTCGCGGCAACCGAAGAACCGCTGAGTTCAGAGCCGAGATCGCCTTCGACATGACAAAGGCAAGGATGCTGCTTTTCGATGGCACCCGCAGGGTCTGCACACAACTGGCATCGATAGAGCAACGAGCGATGATCCAGGTGTGAACAGAAACTACCCGCTCAATCGCCAGTTCAACGATATCGGCCGACGTTCCGCATACGGTGGGCTGACGATGCTCAGCACCAACATGCTGCAGCTTCTGATCATGGTGGGCGCCACGATGGTGCTCGCCCGGGTCCTGACGCCTAGCGACTTCGGTTTGGTAGCCATGGCCACCTTGTTGATCAACCTGGCCGAACCCATTCGACTATTCGGTCTACCCTCGGCCATCGTGCATCAGCCACGACTCGAGCAGGAACATCTTGCCGAGCTCTTCTGGCTCAATTTCAAGCTCAACGTATTGCTGTCGCTGGTCATGTGCGCCCTGGCCCCGGTGATCGCCTGGTTCTTCGACAAGGAGAGCCTGACGACGATGATCCTGATACTGACTGTCGGCTTCTTGATCCGCGGTACCTCCAACATTCAAATCGGGCTGCTGCAGCGGCAGATGCGTTTCGGCATGATTGCACTGGTCAAGTTGGTCACATTGAGCGCTGGAGCGATCTTCGGTATTGCCTGGGCCCTGTGGACGCAGAGCTACTGGGCACTGGTATTCCAGCAGGTCGTGATCACGGTGAGCGAAGCCGCCCTGTTGTGGCTGGTCTGTGGCTGGAAGCCGGTGCGGCTCGGCAGCGGCTGGAAGAAAAAGGAGAGCCTGATACAGGCGATGGTGGCGTACGGCCGAAATTCCACCCTGTCGAGCATGGTCAACTCGGTGGGCGCACAGACGGATCGCATCCTCATCGGTCGTTTCGTCGGGGTCGAGCAACTCGGGCTCTATCAGAATGCACTGCGCTGGGCATCGGCACCGGCCATGCAGTTGCTGCAGCCGTTACGGACTGTCGCCGTCTCCGGCTTCAGCCGGCTGCGCCATGACGAGAAACGCTATCGCGCCTACGCCAGGAAAGCATTTACCGTCGTGAACACGCTGACGTTGTTCACATTCGTTTTCCTGTGTATCGAGGCGCAGGAGTTCGTCCTGCTGTTATTGGGCTCGCAATGGGAAGAAGCCGTACCCCTGTTTCAGATTCTTGTCCTGGCCATGCTGTTCTCGAGCACCGAACGGGTGTCGAAATGGATCTATCTCAGTGAAGGCGAGACCTCACGCGGGTTGCGCTGGCAACTGTATTCCACCGCCTTCCTGATCGTTTGCATGATCGCGGGCCTGCCGTGGGGCGCGATGGGCATCGCGTACGGCTTCTGCGCATCCAAGGCATTGCTGTCTTATCCGACGCTATCATACTGCTTGAAGACCTCGCCCCTGCGCGACTCGGATTTCTGGATCGCGACCTGGCGCCCGGCCCTGGCGACACTCGGCGCGGTTGCCGCGGTGCTTTTCCTCAGTTCCAGGCAGATACCGGCAACCGACCTGCTGCCCCTCAGGATCGTATTCGATGCACTCGCGTTCGCCGGTGTGTTCGCCAGTGTATGGCTCTGCCTGCCCGGTGGCCTTCGCATCACTCGGGAGCTACTGGATTTGTTGAAGTCCAAAGGCGTCAAGCAGGCACCCACCCCTTGAGCGGCCTGCCCGGACCGGTGGCACGTGCTGCGTTCAGGTCGCATGGCTTGCCGAATGGTTCGCGTCGGAAAAAGCCAGTGCCGAGAATCCAAGCCGATAGTGTCTGAGCTTCTGCCGACAGTTGGAGCTGATAGCGTCCGGGTGCTGCTGGGAGTTCCGGTATCCGTCATCGGGTCTGAATCCGAGCCACGCCTTTGTGCAGGAAGCAGGCACTTTCGAACAGCGACAGATCCAGTGGATTCGGCAACCGCACGTCTTCCATGTTGGGGCAAGGCTTGACGGCGGGGTCGTAGGAATCGGCGATCTGCGAGAGGCACACGATGGTCGACCCTCGTTCGGAAGCGAAATGTCCGAGAGCAGCGACCTGGTCCATGAGTGATGGATTTCCAGGCTTCCGGCCCAGCAGCTGCAGGTAGTCGATGACGACGACGGTGTTCGCGCACGCCGTGCCGAGGCGCGCGATGATGTAGTCGGCGTTGATGGCCTCGGAGTTATCGAGCTTGAAGGAATCTGCGAGGCCCACACCGGGCTTGCCCAGTTTCTCGAACCGCTGCAACACCTCTCGATTACTGCATGCGAGGGTGAAGAAGACGCCGTTTCGACCGGCTTCGATAGCCTGGGCGATCAGCGCCAGACCCAGCAGCGTCTTGCCCTGCCCGGGGCGTGCGCCGAGTAACACAAGAGATCCCGGCTGCAGGTGTGCCAGCAATGAGGTGGCATGCACGTGCGGCCTTGCAGACTGAATCGTTGCGGATAGTTTCATGATGATTCGCTCGATATCCGTATACGATCACCCTATCCCATCGGCGCGACAATATCACCTTGACAAGTCGACACGAAGGGCACGTTTGCATACCATTCGTGTATACATGTCGAGAGTCGAACGGAACGTACGCTGGCGGTAAACGTGAGTGATCAGGGTGAAAACTGGGATTGTGCGCCAACCCGGCGGGCCAGGGACCGGGTCTATGCACAGGCGCGGGCGAGTATCGGTGAATTCAGGTTCGATCAGTCTGTGGTCGATGTGTTCCCCGACATGCTGGACAGATCGATCCCGGGCTATCGTGGCATCATCACGCAAAGTGGCCTGCTCGCCGCTCGCCATGCCCGTCCGGGAACCCGATTGTACGATCTCGGTAGCTCACTCGGTGCGACGAGCCTGGCGATGCGCGATGCGCTCGACAGACAGAATGATCATCACTCTGGCACCTCTGGCACCTCTGAAGCACCGAAGCATCGTACCCGGGGAAACTGGCTGCCGATGCCTTGCCGAACGACAGCCAGGGCATAAATGGAACCAGCCGCTACGAAATTCACGCGATCGACAACTCGGCGGCGATGATCGATCGTTGCCGGTTGATCCTGCAACAATTCGATGAGTCACGCAGTGAGTCACGTCGGGAACCTCACGAGAAGTCATTCGATCTCCCACGAACGTATCCACCAGACGTACCGACGACGCCGATCATTCTGCACTGCGAAGACCTGCGGCAGGTACCGTTGACGAACGCCTCGGTGGTGGCCATGAACTTCACGCTGCAATTCGTACCACCGGATGATCGTGCTGCCCTGATGCAACGCATTGCGCGTGCGCTGATTCCCGGCGGCGCACTGATCATCTCGGAAAAGTTGGCCTTCGACAACCCGGCCGAAGCTCACCTGCACACCGTTATGTACCACGCGTTCAAGCGAGCCAATGGCTACAGCGACCTGGAGATCAGCCAGAAACGCACGGCGCTGGAAGCGGTGCTGATACCCGATACCTTGCAAACGCATCGGCAACGACTCGAAGATGCCGGTTTCGGCCGTATCAGCCTGTGGTTCCAGTGCTTCAGCTTTGCCTCGATCATCGCCCTGCGCGATTGATCGAGGCAGGCGATCAGCTCGATTTGCTACTTGTTTTCTTGCTGCTTGTCTTCTTGCTGCTCGTCTTCTTCGCACTGGCGCCGGTGGCACCAGCGGCGGTACCTTCATCGGTTGCGCCTGCAGGGGCTGCCGCCTGACCCCAGGCCTGGCCGCTTTTCTGGAAAAAGGCATTCCACTGCTTGAATTGCGATTGCAGGTCAGCGGCGGCGCGGTTCGTCATGGTCATCATGAGTTCCTGAGACTCCTGGAACTGCTCGCTGAGGTGCTTGCCACGTGTTTGCCAGAAATCCTGCGCCTCCATCGTCGCCAGATGCCGCTTGAGCTCGGCCTCGTCGATCATCGTCTTCGAGCGGCTCATGGCCTGCGTGAGATATTCATTCATGACGGTCCGCGACGCATCGAGCTTGTCATGCGCCTCCATCAGACCCAGATGCGCTTTCAGCTGGGCCTCCTTCGCCTGGCTTTCCCCTTGCTTCATGGCCGTTTCGAGCTGCTCACGGATGTTTTCCATCGCCGTCGTCGCCCGTGCTCGAATGTCCTCAGCCTCCTTCGGCAGTTCATCGACCAGGCCCTCCAGCTTGGCTTGCATGTCGGTAATCTCCTGCATGGCCTTCTTCATGGCGTTGCGAATCTGCTCTTCCATCGATGTGTAAACCTCAGTTGCATGTTGATTACGGCTTGTCATGGTACAGCAAGCCTGCGACTCAGCCCATTGCAGGTAGAAAGATCGGCATGTCACAGTGCCGCCAGATCGCGATGCAACGATGAAGTCACCATGTTGGAACGAATCAGCAAAATGTTGTTCATCCTCTCGGCAGCGGCGCTATGCGTCGCCTATGGCTTCTGCGGGGGCTGTGTTCAACTGGTTTCCCAGCCCCCAGATCCGGCAGGCGATCGATGGTGTGCGCAACCTTTCCGCCAACTGGCGCAACGATCTGAAACTCGAACCCACCCGACACCTGGTCGACGCAACCCCCCGGGCGAGAGAT
>CBDCAW010000093.1:0-3393 GCA_965214025.1 Granulosicoccaceae bacterium | reverse complement strand
GGTAGTTCACCGCTGACCACCGAGCGCCTATCCAGCACGTACTGCAGAGCGAAACCTGCGATGAGCAGGCTCAACATGCCTGCCGGAGGCAGTAGCAATGCAAGCCAGGCAATCAAGCTCGGCAGCACGCTCAGAATCAGCACAGACCAACGCTGCATCGCGCCGCGATCGTTGATTCCCATGCCCCATTTCACGCCGCCCAGAAAGCTCAGGATCACCGCCCCGTAGCCGCCCAGTGCTGTTAGCGCAAGCGTGGCGATCGTGGCATCCGCCAGGTACATGCCGCCGGCCGCGAACACGAACGGAATCAGCCCGCCAAGGCCAAGAACCAGGGGCGGTACGGGGATGCTCTCGGACGTGTTGCTCATGGAGTGGGAATGCCAATGGTCAGTCGATAGTTCCCTTCAACATCATGACCTGGAGACCCGGTGACATGACGTTGCAGAACCAGTGGAAGGACCATCATGGGATCCTACCTCATGCTGTCGAGGGAATACTACAGCAGCTGTTCGATGGCTCCGGTGATCTCGGCGCCCAGAGGTTCATCGCTCGCGCCATAGAGCTTTTGCACCTTGCCGCTGCGATCGACCAGATACTTGTTGAAGTTCCAGCTCGGCTCTCCGCCCGCTTCAGCCGCCAGCTCGGCATACAGCGGGTGCGCTTCATTGCCGCGCACATGCACCTTCTGAAACATCGGGAAGGTCACACCGTAGTTGAGCTTGCAGAATTCGGCCACGGCCGCCTCGTCGGCGTACTCCTGACGAAAATCAGACGAAGGAAATCCCAGTACCGCCAGCCCCTGATCTTCGTAGCGCTCATGCAAAGCTTCGAGGCCCTCGAACTGATCGACGAAACCGCATTTGCTGGCCGTGTTGACTATCAGCAGTACCTTGTCGGCGTACGTATCACACAGTCGAACCTTCTCTGCACCCATCAGCGGACGAAGTGCATGATCGAGCAACGGGCTGCAGTCGGCTGATGCCTGCTGAACCTCCTGCTTGGCCGCAGATGTAGCCGCCATTGCCTGCGATAGCGTCAGGCCCGCACCTGCCGTGAGCCCGATACCGCTTCCCAGAGCGGTGAGGAGAAAACGTCTTCGCGTCTGCTTCATAGTAAACTTTGCCTTGTTACTGCGTTTCGATACAGTTCACCAACCTTTGCCGGTGTTGAACCTCAAGCCGTGTTGTCAGCTCGCTATTATCTGCACAATTTCCAGACACTCGTCGATTTCGTGTGCCGGACCCATGCCGATCTGCTGACGGCAGAAGAGGCGATGTGGGCGCACACGTTCAGCCGGCAACCCGAACCCGCACGGTGCCTCTATGTTCGGCTGCTGGGTCGCCGCGGATCAACCTTCCGGCTGAGCAAGTTGCAGTATGACGAAATCGGAGACGTCGCGGCAGCGGCCGACGCGCTGGTCGCGGCGGGGTTGGCCAGCCGCCGACCGCCAGACTCTCCCGAGGCGCTGATCGCCGCTTTCACGCGCCCGGAGCTGCAGCGCGTGTGCTCGATCCCTGGCGCTCGTCGTGGCACACGTACCGACCTCATCGCCCGTATCCTGGAACCGGATGACGACGCATGGCTGCGCCATCGCGAAGCACTGCTTGGCGCTGATGGCTGGCTCACGTTGCGAGGGCGCTCCTTTCACGAGTTGTTCATGCTGTGCTTCTTCGGTAACCATCGCCAGGATCTGAGTGAATTCGTACGGCGCGATCTGGGCACCTCGCGGTACGTGGCCTATCCGCTCGACGGTGTCAGCCGCGCATTTTTCACACGTTGCCAGCTCGATGCCCATGTGCAACTCATGCATTGCGAGCGTAAATCCGAAAATCTGGCCGTGCTTCGCGCTGAGGACATCCTGTCGCTGGTCGCCGCGCTGCCCGAGGTGGTCCTTACCGTCGACGCCAACCCCACCTCGCTTGCCGATGCCCACTTGCGGCGGCGTGTGGAGCGTGAGCGCAACCGTCTCGCGCGTCAGCTGGAGCGATTGAAGCATCTGCCTGAAGCGCTTTCGATCTATGCGGGTACCGCACGCACGCCATCCCGGGAGCGTCAGGTACGGCTTCTGTCGGCTCTGCAACGCCCCAGGGAGGCGCTTGCGCTGTGTGAGTCGCTGCAAACCGCACCGCTCGACGACACCGAGGCTCAGTTCGCGGAGAGCCATCTGCCAGCGCTACGGCGACTCTGCGGTGAGCCTGCGGTGAGCGTCAGACGGTTCAAGCCCAGGGTCACGCGATTGACCTTGATGGACCGCGAGCCACGCGTCGAACGGGCCAGCATGCGCTACTACACCCGGTTCGGTACCTGCCACCATGTGGAGAACAGCCTGGTGTGCGGAGTACTCGGCCTGTTCATCTGGGACATCATATTCCAGAGCCTGCCGGGTGCGTTCTTCAATCCGTTCCAGAGCGCCCCGGCGGATTTTCACGAGCCAGGCTTCCGCTCGTCGCGGGCCTCCGCCTTCGCAGGTCGGTTCCGCGAGCTTGACGACTCCCGGGCGTTCCGGCAGCGCGTTCTCGATACCTTCAATGCCGAATACGGCCAGGCGAACCCGTTGGTGCATTGGTCACGTTTGCCGGAGCCGGTGCTGATCCTGGCGCTGGAACGCATACCCGCCCGGCACTGGCGGGCGCTCTTCGAACGCATGTTGAGCGACCTGCGCCAGAACACCAGCGGTTTGCCGGATCTGGTGCTCTTCCCGACCGGTGGTGGCTACGAGTTCATCGAGATAAAGGGACCGGGTGACGCGCTGCAAAGGAATCAGCGCCGCTGGATGTGCCATTTCGCCGAGCATGACATTCCGTGCCGTGTGGTCAAGGTGCGTTGGGCATGCGTCGATGCGTGACACCGTGAGCGTCGGCGTGTTGGCCGATTTCGCGTGCCGCAGCGGCGATCTGGAGGCCGGTGGTGTGGCCGGAGTCACTGCACGCCAGGGTCAGCAGGCTCATCAGCTCATCCAGGCGCGGGAAACCGCGCTGGATCCTGCCCTGGCCAGCGAAGTCAAGGTAGTGCGCGTGTGTACGGTCGATGGCACGCCTGTGACGTTGACGGGCCGAATAGACCTGTGTAGCACCGATCGACGGGCATTGGTCGAGATCAAGACCACGCGAGTGCCGGCCGAGCGCATACCCGCCTCGCGACAGGCCTTGCATTGGGCGCAGGCCATGCTCTACGCGTTCTGCATCAGTGACGGTGGCAGCGTCGAGCTCGAGCTGCTCTACGTCGATGTGCTTGCGCAACGGGAGACCCGCCGGACACGCACGATTTCGTCCGGCGAGCTCGCCGATTTCGCGGATCGGGCACTGACTCTCTGGCTGCGGTGGTACCGCCGTATCGGTGAATTGCGTACACGTACCGTGGCCTCCGCGATCAGTGTCGGTTTCCCCTTCGGTG
>CBDCAW010000092.1:0-8701 GCA_965214025.1 Granulosicoccaceae bacterium | reverse complement strand
CGACCCCGTCACCGTAGTGCCGCCCGAGGAGCCACCGGTGGATGCCGTCGGCGCATCATTCGCCGCTGTCGTTATATCGTCTGTCTCGGATGCTGCCAAGGAAGCGGCCTGGGAAGCGGCTTGCGAAGTGGCCTGTGTAGCGGCTTGCGAAGCAGCCTGTGAGTTGGCAAGCTCATCAACGGCGTTGGCAGTGGCCGTATCGACGGTAACCGACGTATCCTGACCCATCGAAGGTTCGTCGCCGGCAACCGTTGCGCTCTGATCCGCAGGCGCATCGACAGTTGCTTCATTGCCCTCCGACGGCGCTTCTTCGATGCCGTCGTTCTCAGGCGCATCGGCGTGAGGGGCGACCTCCGAGGGCGCTTGGTCGACTTCGTCGGTCTCCGTAGCAACCTCGAAGGGGGCCTGATCGATGCCATCGGGCTCCAGGGCAGCCTCCGAGGCATCGTCCACGCTCTGCGGCGTTTCAAGCGTACTGGCCGGGTCGGCGTCGGTATCCGATTGTGCAGCGTCGCCGGCCTGATCGCCCGATGTCGGGTCAACCTCATCCGACTTGTCTCTCGGCCCCACGATCAGAAACGCGCTGGTGATTGCCTCGGAGGAAACGGCATAGATGCGGTTGGTCGTGGCAGCGGCCGCCGGGTCTATACCCCCGTTGGGATTCACCACGCCGATCCTGATCGAATCCGTTTCGTCGTTGACGGCGGCCCCCAGCGCATTCGGCCAGTCAGCAGCCCCGACAGTGTCGCCGGTGATCGACAGTGGTTGTTCCGGGTGATAGACATCGGTGCCATCGTCGAGTACCAGCCTGATGGATACCTCATCGCCAATCTGCAGATCGCGGCTGACCTCCGTCACCGCGCCGAGATCGACGCGATCCGGCGTTTCCGTGCTGTGCGGAACATGATTCAACATCAGCACCGTGCTGTCGCTGCCATTGTCACCCACCACGTTCAACGACACCGCCAGGGTGACTGAGGTTTCCGGCCTGTCCAACAGCAGGGTCGCGGTTTCCGACGAAGCGTTGCTCAGTGAATACAGGCCGGCGTTGCTGGAGGCGATACTCCACCGGTACTCGAGATTCTCGCCGCCGGACTGAGCGGCACTCAACGTGATCGCACCCGCACCAGAAAAGGTGGGACCGTCGATATCCGTGACGATGAAGGCGACGACACGTTCGCCGGATTCAGGCGGTACGACCTGCTCGACCTCGGCCGGGGTATCAGCCGGTTCGGCCAGAGTGCCGGGTGCCGCCGGTACCTCGTCCGCCTCGATCGTCGTCGGCGCCGCGGGGGGTGTTATTTCGGCATCCTGATCGGCCTCGGTGACAGGTTCCGGCGAATCGACCGCCGCAGGTGCAACGCTGCCGTCCGAAGACTCTGCTGCGGAAGCTTCATCATCGAACACCGAGGTATCTGCTTCCCCTTCGGTGGTGGACTGTACCTCGTTGCCAGGCGTTACGGCTTGATCGTCGGCAGCAACGGAGGCCTGATCGTCGGGAATCGGGGCACCGTCGTCGGTAACAGGTGCTTCATCATCAGCCGAGATGACTTCGCTGTCGGATGGGCCTTCGATCGACGCTTCTTCATCCTCGACTTTCTCGGTCGTCGGCATGTCGGCGTCGGCCAGAAGCACCTCATCCTCCTCGACCGCTGATGCTTCGACATCGGACTGCAACTCTTCATTCCCGGTCGGGGACGCTTCGTTCTCGACCATCGGCGCTTCGTCCTCGACGGCCGCCGGCTCGTCGTCGGCTACCGAGGTTTTGTCGACAGCCGGTGCAGGGGCAGGCTCCGGAGCCGCTTGTGACACCCTGTCCGCTGCACCTTCGCCGAAGGTCACATCCACGCAGCCGTGGAACCGCTCGTAGGTGTAGTAGTTGCGGCCCCATTCGCCGTAAATGACCTGTCTGCCACTACGCGGTGGAACGCTGCAGAAAGTATCGAACTGGTCGGTAGCCTTGCGTGCCACCACATCCGGGTTGGCGGAAGGGTTGGCATCGTCGTATTCCAGCACACAGAACGGTGCGGATTCGAGGTCGTTCCACGCCAGGGGTTTGCCGACTTCGAATTGAAAGCCCGGGTCATTTGGTAATCCAGTAGCGAAATTCCTCGGTGTCGCTGAAGTGATTTCCCCAGGTGATATTCCAGGTGATCTTGTTGCGTCCGGCAGACATTTCGTTCGTCGGCCAGTCGAGTGGCTTGTCCCATGGCGTTCTGCCATAGCCGAACATTTCGCTGTCAAACCCGCAGACATTCTTCGGTAATGGAGATTCCACCGAACGACCTTGAGAATGGCTGAGCACACTCATGAATTCGTAGTTCAGCGCCTCGTCTTCGTCACTGAACGCCTCGGTGCAGACCGGGTATTCGGGGGGTGCCGTAGAGGGCTTCCTCCGGACGCGTATCCGCTCCGCAAAACCAGTTTCGAGCGGGTGGATCCTGCATGATACCGTGTGAGAATGCATCCGTGCCGAACGCCGTCAGCAGTAGCAGCACCAAGATTTTTATCGTGCCAGGGTTCGTACCCGAGTTTGCAATCATTGATGAACCGTTGGTCAGTAATTCGGTGAATAATACAGGTCGAGAGAGTGCATTATCTCTCATCGGGCAAGGTTTGTTGGCTATGATGAGGCGAACCGCCGTTATCGCTCTTCACATGTTGCCGTCTAGTAACTCAGTGAATGCCGGTAAATTGACGCGCCGTCACATCGTGGTCACCGAGATTCACCACGACGCGGACGGCCCTCGCCGACTCAGAGGCACACTGCTCGTTCGCCATGGGCCGTGTACTACAGACGGCACGTCATCCTGACGCTAACCCGACCAGGCGTCACCGTCCTTCATTCCCGAAAGCACTGCGATGGACCTGATTCACACCCGGCGCTGGCATGCACCCCCGTCGAGAACAGCACGGCACTGCGGTGTCTATCTGCTGCACGGGCTCGGTGAGCATTCCGGTCGCTATGAGCGGCTGGCCACCCGGCTGACGGAGCATGGCTGGAGCGTCGGGGCTCACGATCATCCGGGGCACGGTCGGTCCGGTGGTGTTCAGGGGCTGATCGACCCGCCCGGCACCCTGGCCACACAGGCAGCCATACAGGTACAGAACTTCGCGTCGGAAACCGGCGCCAGGCCAGTACTGATGGGTCACAGCCTGGGCGGCGTCCTGGCTGCCGAGCTGGTGCTCACGCACGGTCTCGAAGTGTCGGGTCTGGTGCTCTCGGCGCCCGCCTTGAAGCCGAACCTGAGTCGTTGGGAGCAGGCGAAGCTTCAATTGCTGGAGCGAATCGCACCGAATCTGCGTATCAACAGACCCTACGACACCACCTGGCTGACCCACGATGAAAAGGAAGCTGAAGCCGCCAGGAACGACGAACGGCTGCACGGCTATGTGTCGGCGGGTCTGGTCAAATGGCTCATCGACTCGGGCAAGCGATCCATCACCGAGGCTGCACGGCTCGATGTCGATACGCTGCTACTGTTGCCGGAGAGTGATCGGGTCGTCGATACCGGCAGGCGCACACGGCGTTCGCACAGCTGGCGCCTGCGAACCTGCTGAGCGTCGAGCACTACGCCGACTGTTACCACGAGATACTTAACGAAACCCCTGAACGACGACGGCGTGTGATGACCGACCTGACGGACTGGCTCGATACGTTGTCCGTCGACGGGCGGGCAGCGGCATAGCGGTAAGTTCTTCGGCATGACAAGTAGGCATTGCAGAAACCCGGGGTGCGGCCGTTATACTTGTCGCTGACCGGGTTGTCGCGCAAAACCCGGTCAAGGGAGATTTGATGCGTTTACAAGCCAGATTTCTGTTGGTGATCGTGCCGGTGATCACGGTTTGCCTTGCTGAGTCTGGGTTATCTGGTCTATCTGCAGCTTCGTCAGAATGCCGAGAGCGAGCTGACTCACGAAATGCAGACCCTGTTGTCGCGCGCGAGTCAGCAGAGCAATGCGTTCGTGATCACCACTGAATCCAACGTCGACCTGTTTGCCTCGTCGAGCCTGCTGGAATCGTGGTTTCTCGAAGATGACGAATCGGTGCGTCGCGGCAACCTGTTGTTACCGGTGAAGAAGCTGCTCACACGTTATAACCGATCGTTTCCCGCTTATCGGGAGATTCGCCTGATGCAGGCGAACGGTTTCGAGGAGGTACGGATCGCCGAGCCGGAGCTGATCAACCGGTCCGAATCCGAGGCCGGAACTGACTGGTTCAATGGGGTAGGCCTGAACTGGGGTCTGACCGTGCATAGTTCGGTGATCGAGCACCCTGACGACGGTCAGCTGAACCTCATCGTGACCAAGTCGATGAAGTTGGCCACCCCCGCTGCCGGTTCCCTGCAACCGACACCTCGCCTGAAAGGCTATATCGTTGTCAGCGCCACGCTTGATTTTCTGCAGCAGGAGATCCGACGGCAGCGTATAGGCAAGACCGGCTACCTGGTGCTGGTCGACGCCGACGCACGCGTTGTGCTGGCACCCGAGAACCGAACGATCGATGCAAGCGGGCCTGGCCAATGCAATCACGCGCCTGGAGCATGCCAAAGGCGCGCCGAGCACGGCGCCTGCCGATCGGCACGGTACGAAAGTCAAGTCGGTCAGCGCCCTGCTGGGGGAGCAGCGAAGCACGGTCATGGGGCGTACCCTGCTGGGTGATTACCGCCTGGTTGCCGTGGTTCCCGACAGCGAGTTCGATGAGGCGGGCAGCGCGCTCGCAACCGCCGTGGCAGCCGGTACCGTCCTGGTCATCGTGGTGCTCAGTGCGTTGTTCTACGGTCTGCTGAGCGTGTTCGTGCTGCGACCGTTGACGCAGTTGCGCCGCGGTGCCGACGACATCGGTGACGGCTTGAGCGTCGACATCGAGATCCGGCGCGACGACGAACTGGGCGAACTGGCCAGCGCATTTCGTGACATGAACGTCAAGCTTGCAGATTCCATGCAGGAGCTGCGGTTGTCGCAGGCGCATGTGGAGCAGATGGCCTATCAGGATGAACTGACCGGCCTGCCGAACCGACGACGATTCGTGGAGCTGGTACAGGAGTCGATAGCCGCAGCTGCGATCGAGCGCGCCAAACTGGCGGTGCTGTTCCTGGATCTGGATGGTTTCAAGCGCCTCAACGATACCGAAGGGCATGTGGCCGGAGACCGGTTGCTGCGAGCCGTGGGTGAGCGCCTGCGTCGATGTGCAGACATCAGCACGAACGAGAAGGCACGGCCCTGCCATGTCGCACGGCTCGGCGGTGACGAGTTCATCATGCTGCTGGGTGGCATCTCGACGGCGCAAGAGGGTAGTGACATGGCGCAGGACATCCTCGATGCGCTTGCCTGCCCCTTCGAATTCGAAGGTCGGGACCAGTACATCGGGTGCAGCATCGGCATCGCGATGTACCCGGAACACGCGGACAACGTGGACGACCTGATCAAGGGTGCCGACATGGCGATGTATGAGATCAAACATCAGCTCAAGGGCACGTGGCGTTTCTTCAACGACACCATGCGATCGACGATCGCATCGCGGCTGATTCTCGAGGCAGATCTTCGTCAGGCCTTCGACAGCGGCGATCAACTGGAACTCTACTACCAGCCACAGTACAAGACCGGCGATTGCACCTTGTCAGGGCTCGAAGTTCTACTGCGCTGGAACCACCCGGAACGCGGTATGGTTCCGCCCGATCAGTTCATCGGCATTGCCGAAGATAACGGCCTGATCGGTCCGATCGGAGAATGGGTTTTGAAGGAGGCCTGTCGGCAGTGGCGAAGTTGGCAGACGATGAATCTCTCGCCCGGGCGTTTGGCTGTGAACGTATCGCAGCGGCAGTTCGCCATCAGCGATATCCTGTCGATCGTGAACGAGGTTCTCGAGACTCACGCCATCGACGCCGATTCGCTGGAGCTGGAGATCACTGAAAGCTGCATGATGGAAGCGCCGGGCGATGTCATAGGCACCTTGCATCGGTTGCGCCAGCGTGGCGTGCATGTCGCCATGGATGATTTCGGTACCGGCTATTCCTCTTTGAGCCTGATCACCACCCTGCCCATCGATACGCTGAAGATCGATCGCTGTTTCATCGCCGGCATCCAGCCGGATTCGCCCAACGAGAAGATCGTCTCCGCGATCATGCTGCTGGCAAAGAACCTGGATCTGACGGTCATCGCCGAGGGTGTGGAGACGGCCGACGAGATGTACTACCTGCGCTCGATCGGCTGTGACGTGGTGCAGGGCTTCCACCTGGGCAGGCCGCAGTCAAGCGCGGCGACCACTGAACTGCTGTATGAGGCGAGAGATGGCCTGGCCCGGGTGGCGGTAGGGAGCTGAGTGGCCGCTGCGTCCGGGGTGTGCGGGCCCTCACTTCGCCTGCAGGAAGGCTTCGACCTCCAGCAGCACGAACTCGTTGTCGTCTCGCTCCACGACGTCACGACCCTTGGAGAAGGGGAAGTTGTTGTCGTTGGCGACGACGATATGGGTCTCGTCTACCCGGTCGACATTCTCGATCGTGACGAACGGAAAGCTGAAGGTGCCGTCATCACGCTGACCTGAGCGTGCGATCCCATCGGGGTCGGCCATGTTCAACAGATCGAGAAAAGCTACCTTCCTCACGGTGCCACCGTCCTCCACACCATCGAAATCGATCAGATAGACACGCTTGAACCGAGCCGGATTCTCGAAGCAGCCTTCAGTCCGATCGCCTTCGCAGGCGAGGCTCGCATCCCCCTGACCCCCATCGCGTTCTATGACGAGAGCTCGCGTCTCATCGATGAAGTTGAAGTCTCCGATCGCGTGTTCGTCATTCTCCAGCACGTAGCGAAAGCTTCTGCCGGTCCAGTCGCTGTCGGTCACTGAGAATTCCAGTATTCGTACAAACTGCCGGCCGTCGAGGTTCTCGAAATTGCCGGTTTCCCGATCGTAAAGGGCGCCTTCGAGCATCGGGAAGAGCAGGTTGCCATCTGTGGACGCCGCAAGGCCCTCGTAGCCACGAGAGCGCTTGAGGTTGAACGTCAGTTCACCATCCGGGTCCGGCGTGACGGTCTTGTAGTTGTCAGGGGACTGGATCTCGGTTTCGTCGATGAAAGATTCATGGAACTCGACGATGCGTCCGGATGAATCCGCCGCGAGCAGGAACGGCCCGAATTCATCACCGAGATAGAACAGGTCGCCGATCGGCTGAATACCCTCCAGATCAAGGTCGCCACCGGTCAGGTAGCGCTGTTCGCTCGCTTCGGTGGTGAGCAGAAAGGGTACGAGGCTGTCAGGGTCTTGCAGAAATGTAGTCTTGAGCACCTTGACGTCACCGGTGTCGAAATTCGGCTCGATCTCATGAAACATCAGCATGGCATCCGGAGAATTCGCCTGCGTGCCGAAACCGTTGTCGGTCAGGACCAGATAGCGCCCATCGCCCAGATGACGGATTCCCGAAAACCCCTGAACCGGCTGCCCGTCGAACGGCAGGGACTGCCCATCGGTCGGCGCATCGGTGCTGCGCGCCGGTTCTTCCGTCACGGCAAACTTGCCTGCGCTTTGCAAGAAGACCGGTGCATCCCCGGGCGCTGGAATCAGCGTTTGTGCGGGCAACAGTGCATGACCTGCGACAGTCGCGACAAATTCCGACTGTGCAGCAAGTGGGGAACTGAGCACGACGCTCAGAGCAATGCAGACATGACGGGATATCATCAATGGCTCTCCGGTGGCGGTGGGAATCTCCTCCCGGACAGCGTAGTTACCGAATCTGACATTCCCGTGAACCCTCCGGTCGAACCGGTGTATGGCCGACACCTCGGGCCGGTCGATCAAGCGTGCAGGGCGGGCTCGTCAGCACACCCCGGCGCACGAACGCGTTCGTGAAATCGGTAGGTCGAGACGCCTATCGCCTATTGCCTGCCACGTGTAAGCCCTGCTTACCCATGGCGCAAGCATTCATCGTTTGTTGCATTGCAACACGATCTCTATATTAGTTGGCAGGAAGAGGTCAGGCTCCGGCCATGCGAAGGATCTGATCCACCAGCACGCCGTTGAGTCAGTACGCGCGGCGGCTGAGAAATATTTCGTCATACAGAGGTTATAGAACATGCTTATTTCACTTTACAAGCTCATCAGAAACAGCAACACGGTCATAGAATCAGCAGGTAGGCGGCGTACCTTGCGTACCTTCCGGAACATGAACGATCGGCTGCCTCGCCGATGCAGGTATCTCGCGAGAACTGCTCGAACAAGGCGTGCGTGCATGGCCCTGGCGTTCAAGCGATGCGGCGGATAACAGGCGGGTCGCGCCGGCAGCCAAGGCATCGGTCGTCGATTTTCCGAGCCGGCATCGTTTCATCAGTGAAACCTATGACCAGGGTGCCGCCCGCGAGCGCATCGCAGCCTAATCAGCAGCAAATTCGGAGGCACTGAACTCTCAGACAGGTCCGGCATTTCGCCGAACGTGGTTCAAGGAAACAGTCTTCCACAGTCATCTACTTCACAACCTATCTACACGAGGAAACACGATTATGTTTTACGGTACCTATCAGCTCATGATGGATCGCTTCAAGCCCGACTTTCCGCAATCAGTCGAATCTGACGTACCATCCGACACCGAAGAAAAGCGTGCACGGGAATCGTCAGCCGAAGCGGGCGTGTCAAGCGCGGATTCCGTGTCCGGCAAGGGCAATGCGGCGGACGATACCAGCACCGACGATCGGCGGGATCCGTTGCCGCC
>CBDCAW010000091.1:0-74518 GCA_965214025.1 Granulosicoccaceae bacterium | reverse complement strand
GACCACGAACACGTCGATCATCGACCAGCGACCGATGAACTCGATCAGACCGTGCAGCCGATGGGCCGTATGCGCCGACACCCGCCAGCCACGCTGCATGGCCAATGCCAGACCGGCAATGATCAGGAACTTCGTCACCGGGATGCAGATGCTGGCGAAGAACACCACGCCCGCCACGAAGTAGCTGCCCATGCCCATCAGGGCCACCACACCGCTGAGGATAGTATCGCTGGTGGAACCTCGCTCGACGGAGTTGGTCAGCATGATCGGCCAGGTATTGGCCGGCACGTAGGCCATCAGCCCGACCAGCAGGAATGCCCAGGCCCGCTGTACACTGTACGGCTTGCGCCCATGCAGGCGTGCACCACAGCCGCTGCATCTGCCAATGGCCTGGGAGTCGAGCCTGCCGCACACCCGGCAGCGCACCAGGCCGGCCTCCCGGGCGGTCAGTCCGTCGGCGGAGTCAGGGCTTGCCACAGGGTATCCCGGCACATGACGAGGCTGATCAGCACGCTGATCAGGATGAGCCCGAGCAGCGACCAGAAGGCCGGGCCGATGCTGAGCGTGGCGACGGTGCCGATTTTCACCAATGACACCACCACCCCGACCATGAAGATGTCTGCCATCGCCCAGGGCTCGAGCTGAACGGCCCAGCGAAACGCGGTGCGCATCGACGGCAGGACGCGCCGACGCCAACGCAGCCGCCAGGTCACCCACAGCAGCAGCAGCAGGCGCACCAGCGGCAGCAGCACGATGAAGGCCAGCGTCATCATGCCCATCCAGCGCATGTCGCTCTGCCACAACGCCGCCACCGTATCGAGCACCGAGATGTGACTCTCGAGCCCCGAGCGCGACAGGCTCAGGAACGGCAGGGTCAGACTGACGAGCAGCAACACCACACCGGCGAGCGCCGCCGCCAGGGTTCGATCGACGGTGTGCAGCTTGCGCGTGCGGATCGCGTGACCGCAGCGGCCGCAGCGCGCCTGCTGACCGGGCTCCAGTGCCGTCTGCACATGCAACCAGTCGCAGCCCGGGCAGGCGACCAGCTCAGTGGCAGCGCTCACGGATGACTCGACGCCAGGTTGAGATGACACGGGTGCACATGAACGGAGGTATCAGTATTGGTGAAACCGATGGATGGCAACGCAGGGTCCGGCCGACCAGGGTGGCGGCGGGCGTGTGGCAAACCTAGACTCTATAGCGGCCGCTGATCCACGAAGCGTACCGCAGCCGGCGTATCGTCAGTGCAGGTCGGATTCCCGCACGAACCCGGCTGGCTGATCGTATGCGGCCAATCGAGCGACCAGGTAACCTGTCGCAGTACCTGTCGCAGTACCTGTCGCAGTACTGGCAATCGCGCCGCGGCAGCGCGGGTGGGCAGTGCCCCGCCCCCGCCGGGCTGCGGCCACCGACCCGTTGCGGTGCCGATGGCCGGAACGCGGCATCAGTTGTAGAGCGTCGGTACCCCCAGCTTCTCGTGCAGAGTGTTCGCCTGGCTCTCCGACATGTCGAAGCCCTTGCGCAGGGTATCGAGATATTTCGCCTCGTCCTGGTGATCGAGATCGATCGCCATCAGCGACATCACATAGACCTCCTGCTCCATGCCCTTCGGCACCTTGGCGATGAAGCCCTGGACGTCGAGCGGTGACTGCATCTCGTGCAGCACGTACCGTTTCTCTTCCTCGGTGATGTCGTCGCCGAGATTCGACACGATCTTCTTCTGCTCTTCCTGATCGATCTCGCCATCGCTCTTGGCCGCGTTGATCATGGCCGTGATCAGCAACCGGGCATGCTCCTCGTCTTCCTGCTTCGGCTCCGGCACCACCTCGTCACGCAACGACGAGTTCAGCATGTCGCCGAAACTGCCCCCCGGAAGGCTGGCTGGTCTCGACGTTCCGAGCGTTCTCCGGAGCCTTGCTTCCGCTGCCGCCGATGCTCTCCAGCAGACCACCAAGACCGCCGGCAAGGCCACCCGACGGCTGGGCCCCGCCCGCACTGCGACCGCCGAGCAGTGCACCGAGATCGCCCATGCCGCCACTCTTGCCGCCAAGCATGCTGCCCAGACCGCCGCCGCTGCCGCCAGACTGGCTGCCGGACTGGCCACCACCCATCATCTTGCCCAGCATGTCGGTCAGACCGCCGCTGCTGCCGCGGTTGCCTCCACTGCCTCCAAGCGCACCACCGAGCATTCCGCCAAGACCGCCCCCGCTGCCGGAGGATCCGCTCTGGCGGTTGTTCATCATCTTTCCCATGCCCTTCGCCACCATGACGCCCATGGCGACCTTACCGAGTGTCTTCACCAAGCTCATTGCAATTCTCCTCAAGTGAACGTGCGATCCCCGCCCGCGGGGTTACATCGGACACGAGTCTACCATCGGCCCGCAGACGCGGACTTTCCGGCAAGTAACCCCTGCTGCCACTGCACTATTTACCCAACAGCGCGTTGTCGAGCTCCTGTGCACGCCGCCAGGCATCACGATCGGACACGCGTGCCCAGTAGGCCTCGAATCCGGCGCGCTTCTCGATCGACCCGAACTGCAAGCCGAATCCGATCTGCGAGCCCACGTACACGTCAGCGGCACTGAACCGGTCGCCGGCCAGAAAGTCGTTTCCCGCGACCGCCGCCTCCAGCGCATCGAGCACCTGCGGGAGGGACCCGTAGCCGATCATGGACTGGCGCTCCTCCGGCGGCGAGACACCGAGCGATTCGTTGGTCACGGCCGCCTCGAACGGGCCGGCTGTAAAGAACAGCCAGCGGTAATAGGCAGCCCGATCTGCCAACGGTGGTGCCAGCCCGGCATCGGGAAACGTATCGGCAAGATAAGCACAGATCGCGGCGCATTCGGTGACGATGTGGCCGTGATGCACGAGTGCCGGCACCTTGCCCATTGGATTGATGGTACGGAACCCGGCGGACTTCATCGGCTCGCCGTAGTCGACCACCTCGGTGCCATAGGGCGCCGCCGTTTCCTCCAGCATCCAGCGCACGATGCGGCCGCGGGACATCGGGTTCGTATAAAACACCAGATCGTCAGACATCGCGCGCATTTCCCCGTTGATCGGCATGGGCCGGGCAGTGTGGTTTCTACGTATTGCACCGCTGCCGTGCCCTCGCTATTGTACGTCCAGAGCGTACGAAACAGGGCAACCTGCCCGACCGCTCAGCGACAGCCCGATCGGCCGGCATGGCGGGTCTGGCGGGTCTGGCAGTCCTTGCCTGTGGCACTGGCCTTCACGATCAACGGAATCGGCAACGAGAATTGACGTGTCCACCAACGGTAGTAACAACCCAGGGTATTCGCCGGCGATCTCATCGCTGACGGGGTCGGGCTGGAATTCGCGTGCAACAGCGGATCATGGGCCGGATTCAGCCATGCGTATCAGCTGGTTCTCGGCAGGCGATACCGGGTCGACGCCCATCACGATGTCCGATCGGTCAACCGGGTATCCGGATATCGACAGTCTCGCCAATGCCATTCTGGACAAGATCGGTAGCCCCGGCGCCTGAGCGCGCCGCCATCGGGCGGCCATGAAGCTGTCTGATCATCCGCAGTGGCATGATGCGGCCCAGCTGCTGGTGGATGGGTTCGCCGAGTTCTCATCACTCGAAGACCGCATCCGCCTGATGGATCGGCTTTGTGACGGACTTGGCGGCAGTCTGTATCCTGCCTTCCTGCAGATTCTCTACAACGTGGAGCGCAATGGCGATGACCAGTCCAAGCACCTGGTGACCGAGACGTTCGTCCACGCACTGGCCACCGGGCGCTTGCCCAGCGGCAAGATGAGCGCCTGGGGTTCGACCTCGACCATCACCGACACTGCATTCGGTCAGACCCGCTCGCTAGGACCCATCGAGTTTCTCTGTGCCTGGTATGCACAGCCGTCGGGATTGCCGCCGCTGACCCGGGGCGCGTTCGTCGATGTCGCCACCTGCCTGCTGCGGCTCGTATCGACCAATCCACAGGCGCAGGCCATGTACCGCGCCAAGCTGATGGCCGACGTGGAAGATCCGTTGAGCGGATCGCTGTCGAGTCAGTCGCGCACGGCCATGCGCACGCTGGCAGAACAATGGCATGCCGGCAGCGACCCGGAACCCGTCGTGGATGCCTTTCTCGCCAGTCTCGAACAGGGTGGCAGCAGCCTGGCCAATCTGCGCGGCAACCCATTCGCGAACCCGCTCGGAGACCCGTTCAAGTAGCGCATCGGCTGATCGGAGCAGACGTCCGCTACAGATTCGGCAACACAAGCGTTGCTTCCAGTGTGTTCGCATGCGACCGGATCAAGGCGCGACCGCCAGCGAACTGCACGACCTCACGGACCAGCTGCGCGCCGTTGCCACCGATCCGGTTGCTGACGGCGAACGGGTAGATCCTGTGCGAGTCCGGTGGGCCGGCCACGGTGTTTTCCAGCCAGTGAAAGGCGATCATCGGGCGGCCGCGCTCTCGCGGAAAACCCCAGGAGAGTGTCACGCCCCCACCACGGTCAGACAGGCCACCAGAAGCGCTGGCGGCAACCGCCAGCTCGTGCAACCACAGGGCAAGGCAACCGACCACATCGTAGTCGAAGGAGCCCTGCGCGCCATTGAGCCGCGGTGATTGGCGCGTCGTCGCGGCGTGCGGGCGCAACAGGTAGCCGAGCAGTTCGCTCAGCACCGCTCGGTCCGGACGCAGATCGGGCGTCGGGAACTGATAGGGGCGACTCATGGCGACCAGCCGCTCCACCAGCGGCACGCCCGCAGCGCCTTCCCCGATGGCGGTCGAGCGACGCACCAGGTGATTGGCCAAGCGCTCGAGCATGCGCAGCGGTGGAGACAGTGTCCGATCCACCAGATCGATCTCGGCGTTGGCATCGAGCCGCTTGAGCGTTTCGGTCACGTCCCACTGCAGACCGAACAGATAGCGAACAGCGCCCCGTGTATCGCGCAACTGGCCGATCTGCACCACGTTGTCGAACAGCTCTCCGTTGCATCGGTAGTTCAGCAGCCGCGTGATCAAATAGCGCTCGGCGTCGATACCCTGCCGAATCGTGTCTGCCTCCGAGCGCCGCGTCAGCCGGCCCTGCAGGAAACGGCAGTTGTGCCCGACGCAGTCGTCTCGAGCGTACCCGGTCAACTGGCAGAAGGCGTCATTGACATGGATCAGCGGCTGATCGGCGGCGCCTGGATCGACAAACGACACAGGCATGTCGCTGGATGCCAGAAACGGCGTGAGGATCAGATCCGGGCGCGCCGGTATGGGGCGCGGCGGCGGATCAGGCTCACTGCCTGCCGGCTCGACGCGTGCCGGTTGCTTGCGTGTCGAACGCTTCCAGCGCACCAACGGCGCGAACCATCCTGCAAGCTTCATCGTGCCTGTCCATTGACGCCTGGCCGAAGCCTAACAGCCCGGCACTGCACCGGTCGACTCAGATCTCTTCACGCTTCAGCGTCATCACCACCCCGCGATCGGGAAGCTCGCGCGTGACCATGCGGTCCGCCCAGCATGCTTCGGCCAACAGCCGTTCACCGGGCACACCCGCAGCCAGGAAGGCTTGCTTCACACGACTGGCACGGGTCGTGGCCAGCGACTGGTTCTGACCACCGGGACCAAGTGAACAGCCGATGATCGAGATGACGTCGCTGGCCGCGTCGAACTGCTCGATCACCGTGTCGATCATGGCGACATCGGTATTGTCCAGCAACGACGAGCCGAGACGAAAATCGATGGTCTGCTGCTCCACGTCGATCAATCCCTCGACGATCTCGCTGTAGTTGGATCGGCCGAGTTCGATCACGTTGCCGAGCTCGGCCGGCACCTCACTGCTCTGCAGGGCGGCGCTGCGCAACGTCGGTGGCGATCGCTCGCCCTCCTCCTGCAGTGCGTTCAACCCGGTGGCGTTGACAGCGCTTGCCGTTTCGGACGATGCCTCGCGCGTCTCCGGCACCGCCGAGGTGTCTGCCGTCGTCACGTCCGCGTCAGCCAGCGATGATTCTCGGGCGTCTGCCGCGGGTTCACCAGGCAGGTCCGGCACGCCCTTGACGAAGACCGCAGTGACAGGTTCGACGGTACCACCGCTCCCCTGTCGGTAATCACGCCGCAGGCTGATGCCACCGATGCTCAGTTCGAATCGGTAGGCCGAGCCAGCATCGGAATACAGGCTGTGGCTGACGCGATGGCCAACCAGATACTCGCCAACCGGCTCGGCGACCAGTTGAATGCCGTAGCCTGCCTCACTCAGCGATCGACTCAGCGCCTGACTGAACGGGTTGTCGCCATCGGACTGCCGCTCGAACTGCAAGGTTGTCTCCGCCGGCTTCAACGCAGCGATCTGGCCGGCTGCCTCGACCAGATCATCGGCGACAGACTCGACATGCTCCGTGGATAACGGCTCGTCGTCGCGCCGATCTGACGTCGTGGAACACCCTGCAAGCAGAGCGAGCAGCACCGCGACATCGAATCGCGAACTTCGCCGGGGGTTCAGATCAGACTTCATCCATTCACTCCATCAACAACAGGTGGCCGATCCTTGTACGGCAACGGTCCATTCCGGTGATCAGCCCGACGACGATACCAGCACGTGGTTCTCGGCAACAGGCGTTCGATGGACTGCTCGTTCGACTCGACCCCAGACCGTAGCGGGCAGACGGATCAGGGACAAGACGTAAAAACACCGTCAGGAGCCGGCCGGCGTGACGCTCCAGCAACCTCGAGCCGATGCGTGATCGTTTGCCTGGCAAGTGGCGTCGAGCCGACGTATAACGCATGAATGATCCTGAATCGGTAGCGTCATCCATGAGCACACGCCTCACACGTCGCATCCTGATCGCGCTGAGCGCGACCTGGCTGGCGGCCGCCCCGGTCGCACGGGCGGAAATCGCATCCGGCGATCTGCCTGACATGGGCAACCTGGCCGCCATGATCGGCAACAGCACTGACGATGACGTCGACGCATCGATCCAGGATGCCGACGGCAAGATCTCCGCAGGCCTGCCGGCATCTGATTCGGCGCGAGGCAAGACGGCCACCTGGATGGCTGAGCAGTTGATCGGGGAGGACGACACCCGAGCTGCCAGTCTGGCAGCCGGGTTCAACGAGGCTCGCGACGAGTTCGAGTCCGAGCTTGCCAGCGCAGGTTTCGATACCGGCGATATCGGCGTCGGCGTGGCCGCCTGTTTCATCATGCTCTGGGAACTGGCATCGAATGACGAGCTACCGGTGGCGGGTGCCCTGGCGGCCGGCAAGCGGCTGGTTCTGGCGTTCGGCGATGTCGAACCCACCTACGCGAGCTATAGTGACGAAGAGCGGGCCGAGGCGCTTGATCTGCTGGTCGCGACACCAGTCGCCTACACGTCACTGGTCAAGGCCTTCGAACGCGACGGTCGTCAGGAAGACGCCGATACTCTGCGTACCCAGGCTGCCACACTGTTCGAAGGCTTCTTCAAGGGACCGCACACCGTCTTCGCGTTCAGCGACGATGGGGAACTCACCCTCGACGAGCAGGCTGCACGCCACTGGCAACGAAACAACGGCATCTCCAGCGACTGGTAGGCAGACCCCGGTCACGGCCACTCAGGACGTCACGAACAGCGCGTCGAGATAGTCCTGCACCTCGGCAGCGTGGTCGTTGAGCTGCTGGATGAGGACCTGCATCAACATCGGCAGCGAGATGGCGACGATCAACAGCGCCGCCAGTGACTTCAGCGACATCGACAGAAACAGCACGTTGAATCGCTGCGCGAAGCGATTGACGAGTCCCAGTGACATGTCGATCAGGAAGATCACCACCAGGACCGGTGAGCACAACATGATCATCAAGGTGAAGAATCCTGCAATCTCACCGGTGAACAGCGCGTAGCCGTCGGGCTGCAGTGCCGGCAGGATGCGCTCGACCGGCCACACGGCATAGCTCTCGAGCACCGCACCGGTCAGCATCAGCAACCCGCCGGACGCCATGAACAGATAGTTGGCCCAGCGTCCAAGCAGCTCACCCAGCAACGTCACCTCGTGGCCACTCAGAGGGTCCATGATCATCGCCTGCGACGATCCAACCTGCGTGTCCACCAGCATGCCGGCAGACTCGAACGCCCAGAGAAAGATGCCGAAGAACACTCCGATCGCAAGGCCGATGAACCCTTCCTTGACGAAGATCGCGACGATGTCTGCAGTTGCCAGACTGCCCACATCGAGGCTCGGCTGCACCACCAGCACGATCAGCGCGAGCGCGACGAAGATCGAGTTGCGTACCGTGGCCGGGATCAGATCCTGGCTGAACAAGGGCAGGACAACGAAGGCAACCGCGATGCGCGTCAGCGAGACGGCGATCAGGAATGCCAGATCGCCGAACTGACTGAACAGGGCGTCGAAGTCTCTCACAAGCTGCCGAAACCAGGCACGCGCGGTCGTACCGCCCCTGACGTATCGCGCACACCCCGGGGCGACAGCCGTGACGCTTGCTCAGCCACCGGTGACGATCGAGGGAAAGTTGGAGAAGATGCGATCAGTGAACTGGTACAGCGACGAGCCGATCAACGACGCCGTGACGAAGATCGTGACCACGATCGCGAAGAACTTGGCGGCATACTGCAAGGTCTGCTCCTGCAATTGCGTGGCCGCCTGCACGAAGGCAATCAGCAGACCGACCACAGCGGCAACCAGCACCGGCGGAGACGTCAGGATCAACACCAGCCAGAGCGCCTGCTGGGTGATCTGCAGCACTTCCGAATCGATCATGCGCGTCCCCCGGTTGACGCGTCTTCGAGCACGGCAGCACGTTCAGACATACGACAGCACGAGCCCATGCGAGAGCTTGGCCCAGCCTTCGACCAGCACGAACAGCAGCAGCTTGAACGGCAGCGAGATGATGGTCGGCGAGAGCATCATCATTCCCATCGCCATCAGGATGTTCGAGATCACCAGATCGATGATGATGAACGGCAGGAAGATCAGGAAGCCGATCTCGAAGGCGGCGGTGAGCTCACTGATGGTGAACGCCGGAACGATGACGACGAAATCCTCGGCACCGATGCTGTCGGCCTGATCGTCGGAGACCATGCGCCGGATGGTGCCGAGAAAGAACTCTCGCTCCGGCGCATCGGCATGCTTGAGCAGAAACTGGCGCAGCGGTTCCTTGGCGGCATCCGCGCCTTCGAGCAGCTTCTCGGTCGACGTACCGATATCCTCGACCGTGGACACTCGCTCCAGCATTGCCTGACCGACCGGATACATGACGTAGATCGTCAGTACCATCGCCAGACCGTTGAGAACGAGGTTCGGTGGTATCTGCTGCGTACCGAGTGCGTTGCGCAACAGGCTCAACACCACGATGATCTTGGTGAACGAGGTGATCATCACGATCACGAAGGGTGCCAGCGCCAGCAGAACGACGGTCAGCAGCGCCGACGATGGAGAAAACTGTGTCAGATCCATGGCAGATGCCCAGTATGGCGATCCGTCTGATCGGCAACCGTGCCGATCAGACCGCGGACGACTCGGCCGTTGATGTCACATACAGGGCATGACCCTGCGCCAACGGTGCGACGTACCCACTGACGAGGTGCCGCCCTTGCAGCCGGCAGTGGCAGGACAGCTTGCCGAACGCTTCCGGCAGCGCGATGCCCCATGCTGGAGCGCTGTGCCGTGCAACGCCTTCACCAGTCTGGCGGTCGTCGCCCGCATCATCAGCGAGCAGTGCATCAAGACCCAGACAGATTTCCCGATCGCACACCAGTTCCAGTTCGGAACGGTCATCACCGTGCGCAGTTGACGTGTCATCGGCCCGTGTTCCCTCCCTGAGAGGCTGCTCGGTGCCTGGCTCGGCGGTCGTCGGTGTCACGCTGCCGTGCACCAGCAATCGCTCGCTTGTCGTATCGAGCGTACACTGGCGCGTCACGGCACTACCGAACAGGGACAGTTCACACTCCCAGCGGCGCTCGAACGATTCGGGCACGAGCATCACCGCACCCGCTGCAAGCGTCTCGATCTGTGCATCGTCCAGTGCAATCCTGGCAAGCAGCACCGTGGCCATCTCGCCGATCCAGTCGATCTGCACCCCTCCCGAGTCGCCTGTGGGCAATGGCGGCAACGCCAGACCCACCGCTGCGTCCAGCCAGAGCCACAGTCCAGGTGTGATCGGTTCGTCGCGATCCGTGCTCGCCGGGAGTGCCCGGTGCAGGTGACACTGCCAGCCTGGCACGGCCGGGGGTATCCCGAGCTGCACGTCGAGTTCGACACCCAGCCATTGCTCGAGGAACTGCAGCTCCGGTTCGACCGTGCCGAGCCTCAGTGCATGTTCCAGTGCATCATCGGCGGTTCCGTCGATGGCGAGATGCAGATGTCCCCATCGGCAGTTGGCGCCATACCAGTTGCGGCAGGGTTGCAGTGCGGACGCGTCGTCGGTCAGTGCTACTGACACAGCATGACCGCCCTGACCAGCTCCGGGCCGCTGTTCACCTTGAGCTTCTTCATGATGCGTCCGCGATGCAGTTCCACGGTACGGATACTGATGTCCAGTTCCAGCGCGGTGACCTTGTTGGCCTTGCCATCGACCACACGTTCCATCACTTCGCGTTCGCGCGGGGTCAGTGAGGCAATGCGGTCGCGATAGGCCTGCAACTGCTCGGCGCTCTCGCGCATTGGCAGCGATTGTCTGGCGGCGGCGAACGCCAGTGTCAGCGCCGACTCCAGTGCGTCGTACTGCAGAGGTTTTTCCAGGAACGTCACCGCACCCTTCTTCATGGCCTCCACTGCCAGGGGGACATCGGCATGACCACTCATGTACACCACCGGCACCCGGGAACGGTTGCGATTGAGGCAATCGTGAAACTCGAGACCGTTCATGCCCGGCATGCGAACGTCCAGCAACAGGCAGCAGTCCTCTCTGTCGTCGATGGTCTGGAGCTCGTCCAGAGCCGCTGCCGGGTCTCCGCTGTCGTGGACGCTGTAGCCGGACGCCTCGAGCATCCAGGCAGTGGACTCGCGAAAGTCGGCACTGTCATCGACGATATAGACGGTCTTCATGCTTCGCTCCTCTGTTCAGTGACTGCCGGACCACGCCGGCATTGCGCCCGATCAGCCATGGGTGCCGACGTCCGGCAGCGACACATGCGCCGTGCAGCCGCCCGTCTCGTTGCCTGTCAGCCAGAGACGCCCCTGATGCAACTCGATGAACGAGCGGCAGATGTTCAGCCCGACGCCCATCCCGTTGATCTTGTCAGTCACGAACGGCATGAACACCGAGGCTTCGGCCTCCGCCGACAGGCCGGTGCCCTGGTCGCGGATCTCGATCCGTACGCCATCGTTGGTGCGGGCCACACGGACATCCAGATGGCGACGGGCGACGTCGTTGTCCCGCATGGCATCCACGGCGTTGCGGCACAGATTGGTCAGGACCTGCTGCAGCATGGTGCCGTCTCCGGTGACGCGCAGTGTCTCATCCGTACTGGCGAGCCGGACATTCACACCTTCGGACTCGAACACCCAGTCGAGCAGATCGATCGAGCGGGTCACCAGGTCATGCACGTTGCACTCGGTGAAGCTCGGCCGACGCGCTTGTGTGAAATCGCGGATGCGCGTGATGATGTCGGCAATGAACGACACTTGTTCGGCGGCCTTGCCGAGCGCCCTCGTGACCTCCTCCGGTGTCTCTGCCGTTCGCGACAGGCGCAGCTGGACGCCCTTGAGGATATTGCTGACCGTACCGACCGGCTGGTTCAGCTCGTGCGCGAGCGTGGTGGCCATTTCACTCACGGACACGGTGCGCGAGGTACTGAAGAGCTGTTCACGCTCGGCCATGTAACGTCGCAGATAGGCATCGTCATCCGTGATCACCACGAAGCGCAGCACCGTGCGCCCTCCTGCTAGCGATGTCAGCTCGAGGCGGAAGCGCGATGTCGATCCACTGGCGGCCACGGCACCGAATGTCGTGGTCATGACCAGCGGCTCGAGATCATCACCCGCCTGGGCAAAGGCTGCCGCCAGCTCGGGAACCGCGCCGAGATGACCGCCGGTGACGAGTGCCTGATGAATCTCGCGACACCGGTCGGTACACCACAGGATGCGGCGCTCGCCATCGGCAATCAGCCATTGCTCGCCCGACGACTGCAGGACTGACCCCAGATCGTCGAGCAGCATCGCGGACTCATCGTGATCCACGCGTTCGTGGCACGCGACGCGGTGATGGGCACCGTTCATGGCACCGCCTCCGCCTCCGCGATCGTCTGCCGGGAACGGCCGTGCCGACGAACAGCCTCGACGGCGGACTGTCTGCGCTTACGTGCCGGCAGTGCGCGCCAGCTGGCGAACCGATCTGCGTGCATCGTCAGTCGGCACGCCGGCTTGCCGACATAGTGCGTGGGCTCCGGGTGCTGGAAACCGAGAAAGTAGGAACAGTACAGTGCCGACCGATTGCCGGGGTCGCAGTGGATGTGGATCGTGGGTACCTGCAGCGTCGAAAATCCGTGTTCGAGAACCGCCGCGCCACCGAGCAGCGACAGTCGCGAGCCCCACACCTCCGGAATCAAGCGGGATCCGAGTTCGATCAGGTGCTCCTGTTCCGGCGCCGGGGACAGATTGAACCAGCCGCAGAAGCGCCAGCGCGGCAGCAACAGGGCGGCAAACGCGGCATCGCTGAGATAGTCCCGGGCCCCTGCGGCATCGAGCTCCGCCTCGCCGTAGCCGGGCTGCAGCCGTTCCGCCGCCCACATGCCAAGCCCGGCATACCGATCGCTGTAGTGCCTGAGCCCATCGAGCAGACGCGCCGCCTGCCGCGGAGTCGCCAGCGGCTCGTCGTCCAGCAGCCAGGTCGACAGCCGCGGATCACGATGCATGTCGGCGACCGACACACTGTCCTTGAATGACAAGCGACGCAGGCGCCAGTCGTCGTTGTCGTCGATCACTGGTATCGCGTGCATCAGCTGATCTGCTCCACCTGCAGGTGTACCGACAGATCGAGCTCGTTCAACCGTGCACGGAGTGCGTCGAGCTCATCGGCGACAACGGAATCGTCGCTGTCGCCGCGTCCCGACGGCAACTGCAGGCGCAGTCGCCACTCACCCGGCGCATCCCGATCAAGATCCATGTCCACCACGAATGCCGCGTTCTCATCGAGCGTGAACTGCCAGGAACGTCGGTCGCTCATGAATCCCAGCCGTCGGAACTCCGCCATCAGCAGATCCACGGAGGCGTCAGCAAGGCCAGCACCGGAACCGGTGCCCGACGGGATCTCGACCGCGCCCGCACTGTCGTCGCCCCGCCCACCGTCGGCCCGCTCCACGAGACCCGCGAGCTGCGCGGCGTTGCTGCCGGGATCGCTCTGCCCCTGCTCGGATGCGCGATCCTCGAAGCGCTGCTCAGCGGTGTCGTCCGTGTCAGTCAACTCGTCATCCTGCAACGCCAGCTCCGCAGCGTCGGGATCCTGCAGCGCATCGGTATCGCTGCGTTCCTGCAGACGCTGATCGAACAGCCTGAACAGTGACTGCTCGGTATCCTCGGCCGCCAGGAGGTCCGGCATTGCAGGCGACGCGGTCCTGGCAGCCGATGCGATCGGTTGGCCATCGCGATCACTGCGCTGCCTGAGTGCCTGTTCGAACTCGCGACCCAGCTCGCTTGCCGGAGCCGCAGCACGCGGTCCGTTGCTGTCGGCCCTGCGCAGGGCAACGACAGAGGGGCGGTAGTGATAGAGATCAGCCATTGCAGCCTCCGGCGATGCTCGGCAAGTCTTCCCAGTCGGATTCGTCGATCAGCTCCTGCGCCGCAGCATCCCGCCTCTGCTGCGAGTCGATCGACGTCTGCATGCCCTCGGCCCGCGCTTTCACCTGCATCCAGCGTTGTCGACAATCGGCAAGCGTCTGCTCCTCCTCGGTGAAACGCCCGAGCGTCTCCTCGAGGTAGTACTGCTCGCGCTCCAGATCGAACACCAACCAGTATCGGTAGGCCAGTGGCCGCGCCAGGCTGTCGGGGTCGGTGCACGGCGACGCGGTGTCACGCGATTCGGCCAGTGCGTCGAGCTGCGCATCGTGAGCGGAGATCGCACGACGATGTCCGGCGATTTCCTCACGCAATGCCTCGCAGACCGCCAGTTGCTCACGGTAATGCTTCTCCGCGATGCGGCAACGCGTCTCCTGCACCTGACGGATCCGTTTCAGGACCTGTCGATGTCCCGTGCGCGTCACGACAGCGCAGCCAGGTCGGCGCGGGCATCCGCGCCGGACACGCTGTGCGTCTCGCTCTGGCACAACAGCCGTTCGATGGCATCGTGCTTGTCGATCGCCTCGTCCACTGTCGCATCGCTACCGGGCTTGTATTCCCCCATCTGCAGCAGGAACTCCACCTCGCGATGACGTGCAACCAGCCGCCGGACATGCTGCGCCGCCGACAGATGGGACGCATCAGCAAGCAGGTTGAACAGCCGACTGGCGCTGGCCAGCACATCGATCGCCGGGTAGTGCCCCTGCTCGGCAAGCTGTCTTGACAGAACGACATGCCCATCGAGGATCGAGCGGGTTTCCTCGGCAACCGGATCGGTGCCCTCCTCATCCTCGGCGAGTACGGTGTAGAACGCCGTGATCGAACCCTGATGATCGTTGCCGACACGCTCGAACAGACGCGGCAGCTCCGCGAACACCGACGGGGGAAAACCGCGACGCACCGGTGGTTCACCGATCGACAGCCCGATCTCGCGCAGCGCACGCGCATAGCGGGTGACCGAGTCCATCAGCAGCAGTACCTGTTGACCACGTGCGCGAAAGCCTTCGGCGATGGCGGTGGCGCACTGTGCGGCCATCACCCGTTCCATGGCTGGACGGTCGGAGGTTGCCACGACCAGCACCGAGCGCTGCAGACCGGCAGCACCAAGACTGTTCTCGATGAACTCGCGCACCTCGCGGCCGCGTTCGCCGATCATGCCGATCACGATCACGTCGGCGTGAGCGTAGCGTGCCAGCATGGACAGCAATGTCGACTTGCCGCCACCAGCCATCGCGAAGATGCCCATGCGCTGGCCGACCCCGACTGTGAGCAAGGTGTCGATCGCCTTGATGCCTGTGTCGAGCAGTGCCGTCACCGGCTGACGCACCAGCGGGTTCGGTGCCGGCGCGTCCAGAGGCAGCCAGCTGTCCGCGCCCAGGGGTGGGCCCTGATCGATCGGCTGCCCGAAACCATCGAGCACACGGCCGATCATCGCGTCGGTGAAACCCACGCTGTGGGCACCGTCGAGTACGCGCACCACGGACCCGTTGGAAATACCGCGCAAGGTACCGAGCGGGTAGAGAATCACCTGCCCCTCTGCCAGACCCACGACATCGGCCTGTACACTGCGATGCCCGTCTGTACTGCTGATCAGGCAACGTTGCCCGATCTCGGCAATCAAACCGGTGGCACGGACCGATGTTCCGTAGGCCTGCACCACACGCCCTAGTCTCTCGACGGTGCTGCTGGTGGCTCCCAGCAGATCGGCCAGGGAGGGCAGCCCCGGCTCGCTCGCGGCGGGCGCGGATGAACCATCCGGCGCGGGTGCCGTGCTCGGCGCATCGCGAAGAGTGTCAGTGCTCGACTCGTCCATGCCGTTCGACTCTCGATTCGATGATACGCAACTGCGTCTCCAGATCGGCCAGCACCTGACCGGTCTCCGTGGTCAGAACGCATGCGCCACGTTGCAGGCTGTCGTCGGCAACCACGTCGATGATCGCCGAGTCCGCCATCCCGCCCTTCGCCGTCGTGTCGAGGCGGCGCTTCACGCCGTCACAGTCCACCGGGTTCAGCCGCAGCGTTGCGCTTTCGCTCGGCAGCAGCTGCAAGGCGGCCGAGCGAGCCAGTGCGCCGAGCATTGCGTCGCTGCCGAGCTCGTTCGCGATCGCGCGCACGATATCCAGTGCCAGTCGCACAGCCGACTCGCGCACCCTGGCCCGTTCGCCAGACAGCTGTTCGGCATGCTCGTTGATCTGCCGCAGACACTCGTCGCGGGCCTCGGCGCGCCCTGCCTCGAGCCCTCTGGCATGGCCCGCATCGAAACCTGCCTGTTCGGCCTCGCCCAGACGCTGCTCGGCAGCATCGTGCAAGCTCTGGATGCGTGCAGCCTGCGCGACGATGTCCTGCAGCGCCCCAGTCTGAGCTGCACTGAAGACGAGCTGATCGGTACCGACGGTCACGGTGTCGTGATGACACAGCAGGAACACGCTCATGCTGCCGCATCCTCCGGCAGCAACTCCGTGCACTCTTCCTGCACCTGCAGGATCAGCGTCGCTGCACGGCGAAACAGGCGATCTGCAGTCGCCTGCTGCAGCTCACAGCTCGGCTCGCCGACGAGCTCCGCGAACAGCGGCTGCAGCAACCCTGGCAATGTTCCTTGCAGCACACCGGCACCCGCCTGCATCAGCATCCTGTCGACGTCACCGGCAAGCTCAAGCGTGTCGTCACACGGTTGCGTCGGTACGCTCTCGGCGCGGATACGATCAAAGGTCACCGCTCCGACGAGCTGCCGGATCGCACGCAACGTCTGCCCGTCGATGCACTCATGCCATAGCGGAGCGAGAAACAGTGCACCGGCAACCCGCTGCAGGTGAGCCCGCTCGTGGTCACCGACCAGACACCAATGCGGCAGCGTCTCCAGGGTAGGCCAGTCCAGACCGTCGTACGCGGCACGCGCATCAGCGGGAATCAACGTCGCCAAGCGACGCGCAGCCTCACCTCGATACCGTCTCCGGTCACGCAGCGTGATCGTGCCTCGTTTCATCGCCTCGCTCATCGTTGCACCTTCCTGAGCAGCGAGAAACGCCAGAGCACCACACCGACCAGTGTCAGACCGGCCAGCACCATCAGCACCGGCAGGCCAAGCTGCACGCCACCTTCGAGAAACGGGCTGTCCTCGGAGACGTCCAGCGCCTGGCGGTCTGGAAGCTTGTACGGTTCCTGTGGAAACAATGCAACCGTGACATTGTCGTAGGGCAGACCCCTCGACGCTGTTGATCACCATGGCCTTGATCTTGCCGACGTTCATGCCGAGATTGACATCCGGCCGGTGCTTGACGAAGACCGACGCACTCGATGGTGCGGTGTTCTTCTCGAGCTGCTGCTTCTCCGGCACGGCCAGATGCACGCGCGCCTGCACGACACCATCGATGCTGGCAATGGTTCTGGAGATCTCCTGCGACAGCGCGTGATTCAGCCTTGCCCGTTCCTCGAGCGGTGACGAGACGAAGCCCTCCTTCTGGAATACCTCGCCGAGACTGTCGAACTGTTCGCGCGGCAGGCCCTGGGATTGCAGCAACGCCATCGCTTCAGGGAAGGCATTCTTCGATGTGGTGACCGTGAAGGTTTCGTCCTTGTCGACACGCTTCTCTGCCGGCATGTCAGCGGCATACATGAGAGCGACAATCTCGTTCGCTTCCTGCTCGGTGAGATTGGCATACAGCTCCTCGTCATTGCAGCCGACCAGCACCAGACCGCAAACCATGATCAACAGGACCTGTAGTTCTCTGCGCAAGCGCATCATCACATCACCCCTGTTGTCGAAACAGCTGCTGAACACCATCCGAAGTACGATTGGCGATGTTCGCGGTCAGCTGGCTGTGAAACATGAATTCCTGACTCTTGACGGTCAGGCTCACGATCTCCCCCGGCGAAAGCACATCGTCGCTTTCCATTGCCGACTGCGCAAAGTCCGCCAGTGATGCCGCTTCAGTGTTGATGTAGTCGAGTGGCTGAAACACGGTCTTCGCCATCTGTGCGGTCGAAGGATCGGCGACGTCCGCGGCCCGCTCGAGACTGCCTTCGAAGGCGACCACGTCGGATGTCAGCGATCCGCCATAGCCGAGCTCTACAGGATCGCCCGAACCGACTGGCGTCGTGGCCGGGTGCAGCATTGGTGGCTCGGTGCCGGCATGACCACCGGGTGCCGTTGCAGGATTGGCAACGATGGCTGTCAAGGATGCGTCCATGAAAGACTCCTGAGGGTTGAAAGACAGAAGTAGCCCGCCCACGACTCACGCGAACGGACGTGGGTCCATCTACTGCTTCCGGGCCAGGGTCTCCAATGCGCTGCCGACACTGGTCAATGAGGTGTGCGAACTGTTCGACAGGTAGCCCATGCGCAGCGACTCGGCGGTCAGTTCAGTTATCTGTGCCGGCGTCTCGAACCCGGCAGCCACCTCGTCGGACTTTTCCTGGATGCGACTGGCCTGCTCATCCAGTGCTTCGCCCCAGGCCTCCGCCATGGCCTCGAACCAGCTACTGCTGCGCCGCTTCGCGCTGTCGTTGGTCATCGACGTGTCACTCATCAACTGCATCTGTGTCATCTGGCTGTTCATGCTGACTCTCCGTTGGTCGGACTGGCTATGAAAGACCACTGCATGTTCCCGGCAAGCCGGAAGATGCGACCGTGGGGCTCCTACATCTTCAATTTTGTCTCGAGTCCTGCCTTGTCCAGGGTAACGACCTGCTTTCTGATCGATGTGATCCGATGGCCGGTAGGCAATGCTGAACCGACGAAGTAGCGAGACCGATCCTCCGTGACGACATAGGCAGGGTCTCCCGACACCACTGTCATCACACGTTTGCCAGGCTCTTCGACGTAGTCCGATGCGTTGTCGCGGGCAAGCTTTCGTTGCTTGGGGGGGCGGTTGACTCTCACGAGCTTGCCCAAGGTCGGGATGTCGGCACGCACCGCCGCTTCGATGTGTTCGAGCTTCTGCACGTCTGCCTCGCGAGTCGCCACTCGCACGCCGGAACCTTCAGCTGCCATGACTCTGGCCGCGATACCGTTCACCCGATACAGATCGGCAACGGTCTCTTCGAGCTGGTCTTTCTCCCTGGTCTCGAGACTGATCGAGTCTCCATGGTCACTCAGCAGCGATTCCAGTGCCATGTGGTCATCGCGCGAACCGACTGCTCCGGCAACGATCAGCCGCTGATCCGGCCCTTGCTCCAGAGTCAGAGCACCGTAGCCGGCATCGTCAAGCGCCGCGCGCACTTGCTGTTGCATGGCATCGGGGCCTATCTGGCGTGGATCCTCGCTGGACGCAGTGGAGAAGCCGACACTGGCCAGCGCGATTCCAGACAGTCCGAGCGCTCCGAACACCGCGGTTCGAACAGAGCCTTGCGACATGCCGAGCACGGATCGCAAGGCATGTCCCGCGCTGGCATCAGCTGTGCTGATCGAGCCCGAATCGCACGGCTGCGCACGCTGAACATCGCGCTGCACGACGAGGCTAACGCCACCGATGATGATCGACTCACCCGGCATCAGCGGGCGCGGCTCACCGATACTGCACGGCACGCCAGCGCAACGCACGACACCATTCTTCACCGTGAGCTTCAGCTGACCGGCGTCGTCGAGGGTCACCTCGAGAAGGCAGGCCTCGGTCGTTCCGAACAGGACGATATCGGCATCCAGCTCCGAACCGATCGATGTACCGCTGGCGCGAAGTGCCGCCCTCGCACCAGCCTGTCTTCCTGCAGTGACGAGAATTTCGAAGTTCGTGGTCATGATGACTTGTCGCCCCCTTGTGAAGTTGATTCGTCGAGATGAACACGATCGAGAATCTGGACCGACAACTTGCCGGTCAGCTCATTGATCGACAGTACGGGTACATCAAAACACTGCTCGACAATCAGGGCACGCAGGTGACGACGCAGTTCGACCGGTACTACGACCGCATCCGGTTGATGCGTCTGCACGGAGGCCACGACTCGAGCCTGCAACGACTGCGCAAGAGATGGATCAACTGCCAGCTGCTGCGAGCCCGCACTCGCACGCACCATCTTCAACAGGGATTCCTCGAGCTGTCCCTGCAGACCGATCACCTTGATCTCGCCGCCGGGTGCGTGGCGGTGCGTGATCTGTCGAGCCAGTGACATGCGTGCATATTCGGCAAGGTTGTCGACATCCTTCTCGTGCTGACTGGCAACGACGAGGGCTTCCAGAATCGCCCGCAGGTTGCGAATCGGAATCTCTTCCTCCACCAGCTTGCGCAATACAGTCGCAATGCTCTGCATGGGTATCGCCCGCAGGACTTCCTTGACAACATCGGGCGAGTCGGCGCTCGCACGGGTCAGCAGCATCGACGCCTCCTGGATGCCGATGAACAGCGTCGCATTCCGCCGCAACGCGTGTTCGCACCGCCGAGCAACCTTGTCGGGTGCGTCCGTGTCCGGTATCGCATCCTCGACCACCGGGACCTCGTGCACGTAGAGCTTCCAGTCGCGGTTGTCCTGCCTGTGCCAGTGAAACTGGATACTCGGCAACGGCAATCCGCTCCGGTTCTGCAACGCTTCCAGCATGTCGTCCAGTCGATGCTGGAACGCCTGATCCTGCGAGCGAGCGGCACAGTCGATGGGCAACTCGAGCAAAAGAGGAACGCTGTCCTGCGCAGTCGCCGCCTGAGTCGCGTTGACGGAACTGGTCGGATGCTCGCGACGCTTGAGCACGGTGTCGAACGTCGGTTGTGACACCTTGTTGATGCGCAGCCGCAGTGCCGGCACGAGCATGGCGCCGATCAACCCCAACAGCAGGCCAAGACCCACGAATACACTCGAGGGAAAGCCTGGCACGATCGCGAACAGAAAACACATGCCGCCGGCGACCATCAATACCCGAGGGATGGACGTCAACTGCTTGTGGATCGAATCACCCAGATGCTTGTCCGCTGCGCCGTCTGTCACGCGAGTCACGATCAGGCCTGCCGACATCGCACCGAGCAATGCCGGTATCTGCGCAACCATGCCATCGCCGATGGTCAGTATCGAATACTTGTTCATGGCGTCGCCTGCACTCATGCCAAGCTGGAAGACACCGATGGCCAACCCCCCGAGCAGGTTGATGATGATGATCACGATACCGGCGATCGCGTCCCCCTTGACGAACTTCATCGCCCCATCCATGCTGCCGTGAAGCTTGCTCTCGAGCTCGAGCTCCCTGCGCTTGCTGCGTGCCTCGGTCTTGTCGATCAGCCCGGACCGTAGATCGGAATCGATCGACATCTGCTTGCCCGGCATCGCGTCGAGCGTGAAGCGTGCACCCACTTCAGCAACGCGCTCTGCGCCCTTGGCGATGACCAGAAACTGGACGAGGGTGATGATCAGGAACACCACCAGCCCCACCACCAGGTTGCCACCGGCCACCAACTCCCCGAAGGTATTGATGATCGCACCCGCGTCGCCTTCGAGCAGGATCATTCGCGTGGTGGCCACCGAGAGCGCCAGACGGAAGAGTGTCGAGATGAGCAGGATGCTGGGAAATGCGGAGAACTGCAGCGACGTATTGATGTAGATACCCATCAATACAAGCATCACTCCAATGACGATATTGATCGCGACCAGGGAGTCGAGTACCAGCGTTGGCAACGGCAGGATCATGAGGGCGATCGTCGCGATCACCACCAACGCGAGAAACAGGTCCGAGGTCTTGCTCAGCCACCCACCCGATCGACTATCGTCAGTGGCCAGGTAGCTGCTCAGCGACATGACACACCTCCGCTAGTTGCAGGGTGCGCGCTGCAACGGTGGCAACGGGACAGGCGGCGTACTGCTCCAAGCATGGCCGAGACCCTCCTGTTCGAATTTGGGATTGCTGTACCAATCCGTTCGTCGTTCTGCAGTATAGATTTTCATACGCGCCGTGATCGGCTTCGTTCATTACGAAAAACGAAGCTTCGTCACCGCCACCTGACAAATGTCAAACCTCTGCCAGTCACACCTGCATTGTGTGTCGTCATGACGCGGACACCTCAGCAACTTCAACAGTGGTACAGCGCATGTGCCGACGAATCAAGCACGTCTCTGTCCGGTTAACGCGTCGCGTCGGCTGCCTGGATCCGTCGGCACTGGTACGCTATCGAATCATTGCAACGCCTCGATGAAAGGTTGACGAGATGGCTGACACGGACACTGGCGACAAGACCGAGAAGGCGACACCTCGGCGTCTGCGCGATGCAAGAGAGAAAGGCGATGTACCGAAGAGTCAGGACATCGGCACGACGTTCGGTCTGGTACTGACCGTCCTGTTCCTGTGGGTTGCGTTTCGTTCCGGCACCGAACGGGTGGTCGAGCTGATCAACGACACGTTCATCCTGATCGATGAACCCTTCGTCGACGCACTGTCACGACTCGGCGGTGCCGCGATCGAGGCGGGACTGCTGATCAGCGCCACCGTGCTGATCCCGGTTGCCTTGAGTGCAACGCTGCTCGAGTTCCTGCAGACCGGTCCGATCATGACGACCGAGAAGATGAAGCCCAAGATGAGCAACATGAACCCGGTCGAGGGTGTCAAGAAGATGTTCAGCATGGACAACGTGGTCGAGCTCGTGAAGCTGCTGTTCAAGACCGCGCTGCTGTTCCTGATCGGATGGCTCGTGGTGAAGGCTGCAATGCCGCAATTGATGTTGCTGCCGACGCGAACTCCGCCCGACATCATTCAGGCCATGTTGCACGTTGCGGTTGCATCTGTTCGGCTGGGTGCTGGTCTGCTTCATGATGATCACGGCCCTGGACGCTGCCTACCAACATCATTCCTTCGCCAAGAAGATGAAGATGAGCGTGCGCGACATCAAGGATGAGAACAAGAACCTGGAGGGCGATCCAACCTTCAAGCAGGAGCGTCGGCAGCTGGCGCAGGAATGGTCGCAGCAGGGCGCGGACTCGGCGGCACAGACTGCCAGTGTGCTCGTGGTGAATCCCACGCACGTAGCCATCGCGATTCGCTATGACAAGGAAGACTCCCCGGTGCCGATCGTGACCGGCCGTGGGGAGGATCACATCGCGCGCGGGATGCGCGACGTCGCCGAAGAGGCCGGCGTGCCGATCCTGCGCAACGAGATGCTGGCGCGCAAGCTGCTCTCTGACACGGAAGACGGCGAACCGGTGCCCCGCGATCTGTTCGACATCGTCGCCGAGATCATTCTGTGGGCACGCGGCGTCAGCGAGCGGCTTGAACAGGAACGCTCCATTGCCGGCGCTGATTACCAATCTGATACATCAAGGCCGGTCCCGGGGGAAGATCTCACGCGGTATGCCGGACAGGATACTCCTGCCTGAACACGGGGTCGCTGCAAGTCTCTGTATTCGATGACATTGCAAAGCACGCTCAACGCGATCTGACAGACCACCACAGTGCGGGTACGTAAAAGTGCTAGGTAGTGTAATCACGCATAGGCGGCGTCGATTCGCTTTGCTTCAATAGCCCCGTCGTCAGCGAAGACGCAGTTCGAAGCCCTGGAGAGACAGACCGCTTCGATACGTTCAGCTGGTGCCATCTCAACTCAACGATTCGGGAGAACGACATGGGCGGTGCAGTAGCAGGTATTGCAGGACAGATTGCAGGACAGATCGCGAGCCAGTTGATCGGCAGCGTTGTCGGTGGTCTGCTCGAGAAGTTTGGCGCAGGCGATGTCGCAGGAGCTGCCACCAACACCTTCATGGACGGTGTCGGCGAAGGACTCAAGGGCGCGATCGGCGCCACACCATTCATGCCGGAATTCATCAAGGGTCCGGTCATGGACGCCGTGGACGGCGCGATCGCAGGAGGAAAGGAGGAGGCCGGCATCAGCACCACCGAAGAGGCGCAAAGTGCAGTCGATGACGTGATGGCCGAGAACCTGTTCCAGGGCGGGCAGGACGCTGTGGAAGAGGCTGGCAAGAAGGCCGATGGTTCCGGTGCCAAGGGCGGGAACTGGCTGGTTGCCATGATGCGTGCCTTGAGCGCAGTCGCCGGCCAGCACCTGAAGAAGTCGATCGAGGCATCCGACAAGATCGGCGATCTCGAGGGCGCGGGTGGATCCAAGGAAGATCAGGCTGCGCAGATGACAGAGCTGCAGGGTGAAATGCAGGCAGAGACGCAGATGTTCAAGCTGGTGCAGGAAGCAGCAACCACGGTGGTCAAGTCCGTCGGTGAAGCCTTGTCGTCCACCGCCAGAAAAGCAGTAGTCTACAACCCTGTCTTTTCGACAGGAGCAACCCTGTCTCTCCACCAAGAGATTGCAGAAGGGTCGCCGCAAGGCGGCCCTTTTTCTTGCAGGTCGTCGTGCCCCTCAGCGTGTTCAGTCCCATGGGCAGTATCCAGTAGTCCTCAAGCAGCGCCGGGTTGGCATCGGCATTCAACAAGAGAACGCCACCGCATGGTGGCATTTATCCCGTGACCATCGCGCCGTAGTCCGGCATTCACCTCGCGCTCATGACCTGAAGGCAACGTGGTGAGAATGCGTGGCACAACGGTCATGTGTCGTACGAAGCGCACGCGGTACTCTCCGTATGCCGAGGTGAGGACATCATCATGAACAGACTGACTCTGTGTTGTTGTATCGCATTTGCTGTCACTACCGCAGGCTGTGGCGGCAGCAGTTCCAGTGATGGCGGCGGACTGAATGCTCCAAGCGCTGACGGTGGCGCGGGGCGCAGCGGTAGATGGACTGACCGGACATGTCATTCAGGACGGCAAGCTGGTCGACGTTGCGACCGGCGCCGTGACACTGATCGTGCCGGAGTACGAAGATGGCGACACGCCGTTGTTGAGCGCCAATCAGTCATTGACTGAATACGTCGAGCTGCGGCAGATGTGCGACTTCGATTCTGACTCCAGCACGTTCCTCGATTGCCTGGTGCTGCGTGACACCCAGGGTACCGAAACCGCTGTGTACCCGCTCGGTTGGTCGATGGAGACTCGACTGCCGAAGGTCTCGGCGGATGGCAGCATGATTGCGATGATCGACAACGATTGATCGTGAGCTGGTCATTGCCAGCCGGGACGGCGTTCTTGTCGACAACAGTCGTCGCGCTGTTCGCGGGGCAGGCTGGAGCCCCGAGGGCGACCTGTTGTACACCAGTGATGATTCGCTGTTCCGAGCCAGCGGCCAACAACTGACGGACAGCAGCGCGGATACGCTGATCGCCACCTTCGAGCCGGCAGCTGGTCAACCGACGCAGCTGTCGGTCAGCCCTGATGGTGCCCGCATCGCGCTTGATCTGGTGACGAACAGCAACACCAACTCGACGACCTCGACGGTGTGGACGATCGATGCCGATGGAACGAATGCCCAACAGTTCGCGCGATCTCAGAGCGGTTTCCAGGATCGCGTTGGCCAGCCACAGTGGTCACCGGACGGGCAGTGGATCGTCGTGGCACAGGAAACCATCGCCGGCGGCTTCAATCGACCCAATGAAGCTGGCACGCAGACGGCTCTGCGTGCCGATGTCACTGACCATGAGCTCGGTGCGGAAAGTGAGGTTCAGATCAATCTGAAGGCATCGTGCTTCCGTGACCCTGCCGACTGCAACGACTTCTAAAAATTGCCTCAAGATTCGGTTATAATGCAACAACTGGAACCCTTAAGCTGATCTGACCATGCAAACCGGCTTTTTTGACATCGATGACCGCCTGGAGCTACTCGAAAAGCTCGGCGATCCCCTGCCGAAGCTGCAGCGCAGCGTCGATTGGGAGCAGTTCCGTCCGCTGCTGAGCAAAGTGCATGAGAAGAAGCGCAAGAGCAACGCCGGACGCAAGCCGTACGATGTCGTGCTGATGTTCAAGGTACTGGTTCTGCAGCACCTGTACAACCTGTCCGACGAGCAGATCGAGTACCAGATTCGGGATCGCTACTCGTTCTGCCGATTTCTGGGCCTGACGCCCGAGGGGCGGGTGCCGGATGCCCGCACGGTATGGCTGTTCCGCGAACGCTTGAAGGAGCATGAGCTGATCGACGCCTTGTTCGAGTCGCTGATGGAGCAGATCCGATCCGCAGGCTACATCGCTCGGCAAGGCCAAATCGTGGATGCCAGCTTCGTCAGTGCACCTCGTCAACGTAACAGCCGCGAGGAGAATGCAGCGATCAAGCGTGGCGAGACCCCTGAGAGCTGGCAGGGCAAGCCGGATGCGATGCGCCGCCAGAAGGATGTCGATGCTCGCTGGACGAAGAAGAACGCTGAGAATCACTACGGGTACAAGAATCACGTCAGCGTCGACAACGCGCACAAGCTGATACGCCGCTATGAGCTCACCAATGCCTCGGTACACGACAGCCAGGTGTTGGATGAGTTACTTGATCGGCGAAACACCAGCGCCGATGTCTGGGCAGACTCGGCGTACCGTTCGAAGAAGCAGGAGGAGTCACTGCTGCGCAGCGGGTACCGTAGCCGGATCCATACCAAGGGTACTCGCAACAAGCCGTTGTCCAAGCGTGCACAACGTGCCAACACCGCCCGATCGAAGGTGCGCTGCCGTGTGGAGCATGTGTTCGCGGCACAGGAGGCCATGGGCGGCATGCTCGTGCGCACCGTGGGTATGGCACGCGCGAAGGTCAAGGTCGGCATGATGAACCTGACCTACAACTTGAGGCGGTTTGCCTTCTTGCAAGGGCAAACAGCATGATCGGTGAGAGTCAGGTGAGCGGTTCGGCCCTCGTCTACGACTCCGATCACGGTATCGGGCCAATCGAAGAAAGCGCAGCCGGAAAGATCCCCGATCGTACCGGCGATGAAGGCGATGTTCACTCGACGCTCAGAAATCGCTAATCCAATTTCGACGAATTCGCGTTTGATAGAGGTTCAGATATTTCACAGCCGGTTTGTCACAGTATTTCCTGCGAGCCGAGACGTGATTTCCCGGATTGGAACGTCCGTGCGGTTCGTTCTGGGATGGCGTTTCAGACGGGCGCGTGCGGGCCTGCCGGCGCGATGCTGACACGGATCAGGTAGTGACTTCATGCACCGACGCGGCTGATTGCAGCGCCCGTGCCGTGGACTCAGAACGGGATGTCGTCGAACGGCAGAGTCAGGTTCTGCTGGCGATCCTGATCAAGCACGTAGTCCGGGTCGTGCCTGCCTTCGCGTTCGAGAATGTGCTCGTTCAGAGCGATCTCATGCTGTTGCCACAGGTGGTCCTGCATCATCGTGCAGAACTCGTAGACGGCCACCGCTTCCTCGACCGTCCAGCTCTCGATCCACTCGCGTTCGATCCGGTCTAGCTTCTTCACGACCCGATCTCCCGCATCGCCACCTCGACATGATCGGTGGTGACACTGCGTGCTTCGCCGATAGCGGCGGCCGTCAGCGCGTAGTGCGCCAGCCGGTTGATCTTTCTCGGCAGTGCCCGAGTGGCCTGGTAGATCGCCTTGATGGCCGCCGGCTCGAACAACGGCAGCTCGCAGCCAGCGCCACGGAGTCGATGCGTCAGATAGTCGCTCAGTTCCTGTTCGGCCAGCCCCTCGAGGTGGAAGCGCATGACGATCCTCTGGTCCAATGACTCGTGGGCCGCCATCGCGATGCGTCGGCGTAGATCGGTCAGCCCGACGAACAGCAGGCACAGCCGGTTCTCGCTGTCCATCTCGTAGTTGGTGAGCAGCCTGAGATCCTCCAGCACATCGGTGCGCAGGTGATGCGCCTCGTCCAATATCACCAGTGGCCGCTGCTTGCTCTCGTGCACCAGACGCGTCACCTCGCTGCGCAACTGACGGAAGGCGGCGGCGCGGTTGCGCTCGGTCGGCAGCCCGAAGCCCCAGGCGATCGACTTGTACATGTCCATCACGTTGCCGGTGCTCAGCGTGACGTAGACGACGCGGAACAGACCGGGGTGCAGCCCGTCAACGACGCGTCGGCACAGCGTTGTCTTGCCGGAGCCGGGCTCGCCGGTCAGCAGACCGATGCCACGCAGCTCCAGCAGATGCTTCAGTCGGAACTCGGCCTCACTCTGGGCAGTCGCAGCGAACAGTTCGCCGGCTGGCAGCGTGGCGTCGAACGGAAAGCGGGTCATGGCGAAGTGTTTGAGGAACATCAGCGCAACTCCCCACCATCATCGTTGCCGTTGCCGTTGCCGTTGCCGTTGCCGTCTGGGTGTGTTCAGACTTCGCATCGACAACCCGGCCGGCGGTGCACTCGCCGGCTCGTTGGTCTCGGCCATCCCTGTGTGCGGATCGCGTTTGACGAAGCAGTTCGCGTACAGATCCACTCGACGTGCCTGTTCGATTCTCTTGCCCTCGTGCACGACGGTGACTGGCCCCTCGGGGCGTGCCGGGTCATACCGCAGCGCTACTCTCTGGCCGACCAGCGAGGCATCGACCTCATAGAGACGCCCGTCCAGCGAGACGGTCCGGTCGCTCTGAACCTTGCGATGCGTCTGAAAGAGAAAGAGCTCGTCGAGCTCGATGTCAGGATCCGGATAGCGTAGGTTCGACGCCGTTGCTGCCCAGCGCTCCAAGGGTGTGGCATTCTCAAGTCCGCGATGCGGGCTGTGGTGATACTCGCCTTCGATCCAGGTCGCCAGGCGCCGATTCAGCGCCTCCAGACTTGTCTTGTCGCTCGGTTCCAGTCGATCGATCAGCTGGGCGCGCACCGTACGGAAGAAGCGTTCGATCTTGCCTTTGCCTTGCGGACTTCTCGACTTCGCGTGGATCAACGCGATGCCGAGCTGGGCGCACACCAGCGCCAGATGGTGGGATCGGTAGGCGCTACCATTATCGACGTACAGGCGCTCAGGCAGACCCCGGCGCATCAAAGCCTGCTTCATCACCGGTAGAAAATGGGTCGTACTCTCGGACAAGGCGAACTCGGCATACGGTACGACGCGCGTGGCATCATCGATGAAGGCGATCAGATACGTCTTGCGTCGCCGACGTGCATCGCCGGCGCCGATCACGCTCGGCCCATGAAGCACGTCCGACATCCACAGCTGTCCGGCGTCGCGGAAGGCGAAGCGGCGCCGGTCGACGCCACGATCCGGACGCTCAAGATTATTCTTGTTCAGACCGTGGCGCACGAACAAGCGATGCACCGTTGAGTGCGAGAGCGCGCTTGCAGTATCGACGATCGGCTCGCTGCGCACGAGTGCGATGCACTCGCGGATCGTGCGCGTCGGGTCTGCCTCCTTGAGTTCGAGCAGCCGTTCGGCCACCGCCGAGGCGAGTGCACGGGGTGAGCCCAGATCGGATCGGGTCTTCGGGCGCAGTGCCTCGAAGCCACCGGCGCGGTACGCGCGCATCCAGTCGCGCACGGTGCCTTCGGCGATGCGTGTGCGAGTGGTGCCAGGGATGGCGTGTTCTGCATCGACGATACGCTTGAGTTCGCCTCGGCGTTGCTCGTCGGACAGATCCTTCGGCAACAGGCGGCAGATCAACCCGTGCCGGAAGACGGCAACGCGCTCGGACAGTTCGGAGTCAGGGGAGGTGCTCATGGGGACGATAGCCTGGGGGTGTAAACGAGTACCCAAGCCTCGACCAGAGCGCACGGCGGGTCACGCCCCGCGCGGTGTTGGCAAGCACTCGTGCCGCTGTCCCGAGCGTTCCGAGGCGGATCAAAGCCGAGCGGCGCGGGCAGCGTTGGCAGGCTCGCCGGATACTCGGCGCGCAGCGCCATGAGGACACTCACGACGCCGAGCAAAGCGGCAAACGCGCTCAGCGTCGGCACGACGTCGAGAAAACGCTCGGGGTCGAGCCCGCGCACGATGGCGAGCGCCCCGTGGACATCGGTGCGTAGCCGCGACAGGTAGCGAAGGGCACCGGGCAGTTCGATCTCGGTGCGTGTGATGTGCGTGGCGCCAGTCAGTGAGCCGGTGCGCTCCACGGCCAGCAGCCGGGTCTCCAGCTCGACGAGCGTGCCCGAACGACGGGCAGCCAGACAGTCCGGCAGCGCACTGACGGTGCACCCCGTCTCGGGGCAGTACCAGCGAGCGACTCGACAGCCGGCTGGGGTGATGCGCTCGTAGGTTCCATGACGACAGAACCCGCAACCGCCTCCAGGATGCCAGGGACACGACGCAATCGTTGCTTGTGTCCACAGCTTGCCGGTAACGTAGTGCTCGCCGGTGGAGGGCGTCGCCAAACGAACCTGCACACCGGCCACGGCCCGCACGGGGTGCTACCCGTGGCGGGCCACTTACCTCCTGAGGTGGAAGGGTGGTCCGCGCAGTGTCGCCGACCGGGTCGCTCTTGCGCATCTACCCGATGCGCAAAAAGTGACGCCGTTACCGCATTCTACCGGTGTCCCAGCAATCCGATGTCGATCAAGACAGGGACATCCCCCGCGTGGATCGCGGAATGATGTGACCGCCTACAGCGCGTCGCCGCCCATGTGCGCGAGCCGGGAAAACGCTTCCATACAGTGCCTGAGCACATGCCGGCCTCGCATCGGGCGCACGCACAGTGGTCACCAAAGCGCTTTCTCGACTGGGGTACCAACATCGGCAAAGCCACTGCGCAGATCGTGCACCGTCAGCTCAAGGATCGGCCCCATCCCGAGCACGGTTACCGATCCTGTCTCGGCCTGTTGTCGCTCGATCGACAGTACGGCCATGAGCGTCTGGAGCGCGCCTGTCAGCACGCCCTGTCGATCGGCACGACAAGCGCCTCGAGTGTGCGCTCGATCCTGAAGAACGGACTGGATCAGATCGATCCGGAGACCTGTGGTGAACAGCAGTTGGAGATGCCTCTGCACGAGAACGTGCGTGGAGAGGAGTACTACCACTGATGAGAATGCATACCCACCACACGAACCCGACACTGACTGTCAACACAACTACGGATACCAAGAGCATGATGATCGAACAGACTCGCGCGCGTTTGCGAACATTGAAACTGACCGGCATGCTCGATGCCCTCGAGCGACAGTTTGAACAGCCGGAAACTCACGACCTCTCGTTCGAGCAGCGACTCGCTCTACTCGTTGAGCACGAGACACTACATCGGGAGAACCGGCGTCTTGCACGGTTGCTCTCCACCGCAAAGCTGCGCGTTGGCGCGTGTATCGAGGACATCAACTACAGCCATCCGCGCGGGCTCGACAAGCCCAAGGTGGCCTGTCTTGCACAGCTTGACTGGGTCCGTTCGGGTATGAACCTGTGCATCACCGGACGCACAGGCTGCGGCAAGACGTGGCTGGCCTGCGCGTTCGGAAACCAGGCCTGTCGAGTCGGGCTCTCGAGCCGCTACTACCGGCTACCGCGATTGCTCGAGGCGTTGCGGATCAGTCGCGGCGACGGTACGTATGCCCGGCTGCTGATGCAGTTGCAGAAGACCGACTTGCTCCTGCTCGACGACTGGGGAAGTGTCCCGTTGGACACCCCTCAGCGCCAGGATCTGATGGAGGTGATCGAGGACCGTCACGGCAATCGATCCACGCTGATCGCCAGTCAATTGCCGGTGACCAAGTGGCACGCGTGGATCGGAGAGGCGACCCTTGCCGATGCGATTCTTGATCGCTTGATCCACGGTTCGCACCGGCTGCCGCTCAAGGGCGGATCCATGCGCAAGGCCGCCGCAGAAGCCGACGGTGATCAGAGCGCAGACTTGACTGACGATGACCGCTCGGAGTAGAACTCAGCCTCCAGTGTCGAGGCAGTGAACAGAGCGGTCACGATGGCCGAAATGGTTGGTCACGTTCGCCGAAATACGCAAGAGTACCGGGAGGCCATCAGGCGAAAGCTACACGCCTACCATGTGTTCCTGTTCATGGGCGTGCTCACGCAAGGACTGATGCACTACCTGTCGGCTTGTCACACCGAGTCGGTGTGGCTATGCTTCAGGTCTTGGTTGCGCACCATTCGAAAGGGCGTTGCACCAACTGAACTGGTGGTCAAGATGGCGATGCAAAACGAGCTTCCTGAATTTCTCCTTGTTGGCGCTGAAACTAATCCCATTGCCAAATTCATCGACGAGCACCAGGCCCCTGAATACAGTGATTCTCTGAAAATTGCAGCCTGAGACTACTCGCCACTCACGAGTATCAGAAGAAAAGCTTCTTCATTGAGATGGGGAAACGCGGGTATAGAAAAAGCGAACCCTATGAGCCAGAGGAAGAGCGTCCACGGCTTCTGAGCAAAATGTTGGAGTACCACACGAACGTGCTTCGCTATTCGCATGATCAATTGGCCGATTCGCTGTACCTCGGCGTAGACGAATTCAGGCGGATCTACCTTGAAGCTGAGCCGGGACAGCAGCGAGCTGAGAGCCCAAGGCTTCGTGTAGTGAAGTGAAGTGAACTAATATGCTTAGTAGTAAGCATATTAGTTCATACGGCGAATCCATAAACAAGCTTCCTATCAAGACGCGCGTTCAGATCCTCGCCCTGTTGTGCGAGGGCACGTTGATGCGGACAACGTCGTTCCTGTCGAACGCCTTCAGCGCGTCGCACCTGCTATCAACTTGCTGACATCATAGATCCGTGACATCGACGGGTTGTTGCCAGTCGACACGGTTGCAATCTCCGCGCTATCCGAATCGCCCTTCCTTTTCAGATCGTGAACGGTGAATGGCTCGCTCACCACACCGTGAGCTTACGGCGAGCATGCGCAGATAATCGTGCTGGTTGAACTACGGCTGGTTTTCAGCGATTGTCCTCATAGTTCCAGGGTAACCAATCTTGCGGCGATGCTTTCACAGCCTGCGCATTACGCTGGATCGCATTGAGGTAGTCGAACGCGTTGACGTTGGTCTCGTTGCACGTGGCCAGCACCGAAGTGATGACATCACCGATCTCCGCTCCGTGCGTATAGACCCGCGGATAATTGCCGCGGACCTTGAGCGGACGGCAGGAGCATCTCACGCTAGAGAGGCCCCCGGCGAAGCTTGCTGACAGGTAGAGAGCAGTGACAGGACGGGCGCTTTTCGGTATCAGGAAGATGCCGAAGAGAAAGGCACAGCGCCAGCCCAAGATGTCGCAGTCCAAGCCGACGCTGCGCCCCGAACCGAGCTTTCGCTCAGCCGCTCCAGTGTCGCATCCGGATCGGTGTAAATCCAGCCCTCATCGGTGTTTGCGCACCGATGACAGCTTCCGCTCGTCTGTTCAACTGCGCCCGTTGTCAGCAGCTGACACTGATCTGCCAGTTCTGCGATCGCGGCCACCGCTACTGCTCCGCGGCGTGTTCCCGGCAAGCGCGCCGTGAGTCCTGCCAACGCGCCGCACGGCGCTACGGCGCGAGCCGCCGCGGCCGCTTTGCCAACGCCGAGCGTCAGCGCCGGTATCGCGAGCGCCAACGGCAGAATGTAACGCATCACCGTTCCGTTGCAGGGCCGCTTCCGGCTCTACTGCAGGGCACGGGAGAGCAGCAGGCCAGGTCGTGCCACGACAAACCACGCAGGACCGTCTCGCAGCTGCAGTGTCATTTCTGCGACAGACGGTGCGCCGCGTTTCTGCGCCGCGACTTTCTGCGCTCTTCCCGACACCGACCGTCGATGGGTGCGCCCTGAGCCGGTCGGTACCCTCAATGCACACGGGAGAGCATATCGATGACGATCGACAAGGCGCTGGAGACACGCATACTGCGCCTGCACTTCGTCGAGCACTGGGGCAACAACACCATTGCCGTGCAGCTCGGCGTGCACCACACCACGGTCGATCGGGTGCTGTGCCAGGCCGGTCTGCCCAAGGCCGAGCGGACCCGGCGCCCCTCGATCGTGGACCCCTTCCAGCCGCTGATCCTGGAGACGCTCGCGCAGTATCCGCGACTGTCCGCGGTGAGGCTGCTGGAGATGGCACGAACCCGTGGCTATGCCGGCGGGTCGAGTCAGTTCCGCGCGCGCGTCGCACAGCTGCGACCGAAGAAGACGCCCGAAGCCTACCTGCGCTTGAAGACGTTGCCTGGCGAACAGGCTCAGGTGGACTGGGGCTCGTTCGGGCATGTGCAGATCGGTCGGGCTCGACGACCACTGATGGCCTTCGTCATGGTGCTGAGCTGGAGCCGGATGATCCATCTGCGCTTCTTCCTCACTGCCCGCATGGACAACTTCCTGCGCGGGCATGTCGGCGCCTTCACGGCCTGGAATGCGGTGCCTCGCATCGCCCTGTATGACAACCTGAAGTCAGCGGTGCTTGAGCGTCAGGGCGATGCCATCCGTTTCCATCCGACCTTGCTCGAGCTGGCGGGTCACTACCGCTTCGAGCCGCGCCCCGTGGCGCCGTATCGCGGCAATGAAAAGGGCCGTGTCGAGCGGGCCATCCGCTATGTGCGCGAGAACTTCTTCGCCGGGCGCCAGTGGACGGATGTCGATGATCTGAACGCCCAGGCACGCACCTGGTGCGCGACGACCGCCGCTGCGCGACGCTGTCCGGAGAATCCGGAGCTGTCCGTCGCTGAGGCCTTCGAGCAGGAGCGCCCCTCGCTCACCGAGCTGCCGGCGAACCCGTTCCCCACCGAGGAGCGCGTCGAGGCGAACGTTGGCAAGACACCGTACGTGCGCTTCGACCTGAACGACTACTCACTGCCCGCATCGAGCGTGCGACGCACCGTCGCTGTCATGGCCACGCTCGACACCGTGCGTGTACTCGATGGCACTGATGAGATCGCCCGCCATGCCCGCCTCTGGGGCAAGGGTGAGCAGATCGAAGACCCGGAGCACATTGCCGAGTTGGTCAGCCAGAAACGACAGGCCCGGTACCACCGTGGTCAGCACCGGCTGGCACGCGCCGCGCCCTCGAGCGAGGCCTTCCTCATTCTGGCCGCCGCGCGTGGCCATCGCCTGGGCTCGGCGGTCGCCGAGCTCGAGCGCCTGCTCGATCGGTATCCGGCCGGTGAGCTGGAGCTCGCCATCGCCGAGGCGTTGGCACGCGAGGTCTCGCACCCGGCGGCCGTGCAGCAGGTGCTCGAACGACGGCGCGAGGCGCGCGATGAACCCGCCCCGCTGCCGGTGGCGCTACCGGACAACGCGCAGGTGCGTCGGCTGGTCGTGCGTCCGAGCTCGCTGGCCGGCTACGACCAACTCAGTACCGACAACCTGGAGACTGACCATGACAACGACCCCTGAGCCGATCAATCACCAGCGACTGCGCGAGCGTGTCGCCGCTCTTCAGCTGCCCGGGCTGATCACGCACTGGGACGAGCTCGATGAGGGGCAGCTGCACTGGCTGGCCACCGTCGTCGGCTGGGAGGAAACCGAGCGTGCTCGCCGCGGTCTGGAACGCCGCCTGCGCCATGCGCACCTGGGCCGCTTCAAGGCGCTGAGCGACTTCGACTGGCAGTGGCCAACCCAGTGTGATCGAGGGGTCGTCTCGGACATGATGAACCTTGGCTTCATCCGTGATGCCACCAACCTGATCCTGGTCGGCAACAACGGACTGGGCAAGTCGACCATCGCGCAGAACATCGCTCACCAGGCCGTGCTGCAGGGCTACAGCGCGTTGTTCGTCAACGCCGGTGAGATGCTCAGCGATCTGGCCGCCCGGGAAGGCGACAGTGCCCTGCGTCGGCGGCTCAAGCACTACGCGCGTCCGGACGTTCTGGTGATCGACGAGCTCGGCTACCTCTCCTATGGCAACCGGCACGCTGACCTGCTGTTCGACATCGTCAACCGGCGCTACGAACTCAAACCCATCATCGTGACGACCAACAAGGCGTTCAGCGACTGGGGCGAAGTCTTTCCGAATGCCGGCTGCGTGGTCTCGATCGTCGACCGGCTTGTTCACCACTCGCAGATCCTGCTCATCGAGGGCGAGTCCTATCGGATGCACGAAGCAAAGGAGCGTGCCGGAAAGAAGAAGCGCGCTCGCGTGCAGAAAACCAAACCCCGAACCAGCGCGCAGGAGATAGAGGCATGAACCGCCATCCCATCGATCTACCGCTGTTCTGGAGCGCGGGCCAGGCGGCCATGGTGCTCGACTATCTTGACAAGCTCCGCGATCTGATCTGGGAGAGCTACGGCGAGGAGATCATCACGCTGCGCACCGGCGAGCTCGACAATGCCGACCAACTGGAGGAAAACCAGTGCCGCTTCGAGTTCCCCTACGGTGCCGACCAGAGCGACGACGAGTGAAAGGTTCTATCCGCCCACGCAGCTCCGCGGCAAATAACCGCGGTATTGCGTCGGCAACAACACCTGATTCACCAACTGCCAGATATGTCTGGATGACTGTGATTGAAACGGCGGCGGCGGGATCTTAGGCTCGAGCGCCGGGAGAGTCATCGAAAACGCCGGACCTATGTGACGACGACTGACGAATCGTGTCATCGATGATCTCGCCGACATGCGGTTTCGGAAGATCAATGAATCGTTGGTTGGTACGCGCGATCAACGTCAGAGGACACTGGCTGAAACATCCGTCAGCTCAAACTCATCCAGCACATTTTCAACATTCCGATCGATCGCGGATACAGCGAACGGATATAGAAATCCAGCCTAAATTGACCGGCTAAAGAGTTCATCAAGAAGAGGCCGCGAACTCGGCGCTGACATCGGAGGCATGTACAACAGGTTTCGTCAGTCAGTCTCATTCACGTACGTACCTTTGCGACGGATTCGGACACAGATTCAGACCTTTGCCGCGCGTGTCCCGACGGTTGCCCCTGAAAAGTCCACGGTCTTGCCAGGAAACACAGCTCGCGCTGAGCGATCTGGCGGTGGACGACGGGGTGTCGGGGAGGTTCATGGAGGCGCCTTTCTGCTATCCCATAAAAGGTGTTATGGGATACCAAGAGGGTAGCAGACCATCACGACCCACAGGCCATGCAAGATAGCTCATGGCCTGCCTCAACTGGGCAGGCCAGCCTGGCGAGAACATCCCTGATGCGGCGACGAGATTCGCATCACCGTGACGGCCATCAACAGCAGTCCAGTGCGTTTCAGCATCGAGGTACCTGACGACGTGCTGATCCTGCGCGACGAGCTGTATGACGTTGCCAGCACCGGCCAACTGACCGCCGCGACCCCAAAGGCACAACCGGACTGGCCAGATCCGGCATTTTAAACAGCAATACAGTATGGGGCGAATAACAGGCAGAAGCGGTACTTGGGGCGGACGCAGGGATTCGGATACCGGCGTACGTTAAACCCCTGAAAAAGTCCGACAAGAGTTTCGCACATTGCGAGCTGTCGTTCATCAGGAAGAGCTCCGGAAGCTCGGCTAAATCTCAGAACGACGTGTGTGCGAGCATCAGTCTCTTGTGAGCCTCTGCTGACCGAGCGAAATCCTGGCTGATTTTGCGCGCACCCGGAGCCCATCCAGGTCGTTCTCTCTGCCCCTCTCTGCCCGATGAGGCTGCAGAACGGGGTGTTCGAGTCCGATGACCGGAATCACTGGTCATGTTCGCCGGAATTACGCATCTTATCTTAACATAATATGTATTATGCGCAGTTGTCAGTGAACGCAGGGGCGGCTTTCCTTGCTCCAGGAACTGTGTCTCTTCATAAAACCCTGGCCGTTGGTGGTTGACGCCAGATAGTCAATCGTCTGATGGCAGTTTCCGATAAGCGCGAGCGCTTTGCCAAGGCCGGCCGCAGCGCGCCGTCGAGCAATTCAGCTGGACAAGCATCGCCCAACAAACCCGTGACCTCTACGCCTCCCTGGGAAAAAGTAGTCCGTCAGGCTCAGGAAGAACGAACCGCCCCATGAGCCGTCAAGCCTGTTCGCATGAGCGTGCAGGACTTGCTCGGGCTTGGCGGTGTTGCTTTTCAGTCAGGGTCGGTCCGATATTGAACGCACTCGATGGAGCGGATCTGGCAAGCGCACGTGAGGTACCGAATGCAATGGCGCCAATCACGATTTTCGCTCCACAGGATTGACAGTTCGACAAGACGGCATTCGGATTGACGCCGATGTTCGCGGCAGCCACGAGTCACGTGAATACGATCCGGCGTGCCAGCTCGGTCGGGACACACTGACGACGTCAGGTTTTGTCGCGGTCACCGAACCGCGGAAAGCGGGCCACATCGGCCAGCTCGGTCCATTCGATGTGATTTCGAACGAATTCCTGAGAGGCATCGCGTACCCGCTGATAGTCCCAGGAGGTAAGCGCTCCCTTCTCCATGGCACGGTGGACCGCGCGACGTTGGCGCTGGGTCATGAGCACGTCCTGTCGTATCTGCTCGCTGTCCCATCTCGACGCCACTTCGGCTGAAAATGCAGCAGCTATCTCCGAATGAGTCGGTAGCGCTGCGAGATTGTCACGCTCCATCGGATCGCCGATCACATCGAACAGCTGTGGTGGATCGCCATCGCAGTGGATGTACTTGTACCGATCGCGACGAATCATCAACATGGGGTGGCTGGCACACTCGGCGCAATACTCGGCGAAGACCTGCCCCTCGAACGCGGCGACTGTCGTGGCCGTTCGTTCAGGGTTCAACACCGGCCACAGCGACTGGCCGTCGAGCGGTGTCTCGAGGCGATCGTTCAGTTCCTGGTGGCCCTGTCTGACTGTCACGCCCTGGCCGGCCTCGACAAAGGTCGGATACAGATCGACCAGCGAGACCGGTTCCTCACAGACACCCGCAGCCACGCCTGGGCCGCGGACGATCAGAGGTATGCGAGCAGAATGCTCGAAAAAATTCATCTTGTACCAGAGCCCGCGTTCACCGAGCATGTCGCCGTGGTCGGCGGTCACGACCACGATCGTGTTGTCGTACTGTCCGGCCTCCTTCAGTGTCGCAATCACCTGTCCCAGCTTGCTGTCGAAGTAGCTGACATTCGCATAGTAGGCATGCCGGGCGTTGCGCACCTGTTCGTCAGACACCGTGTCGCCATCGGCCTGGATACCCGCTCGCAAGCGTCGGGTGTGCGGGTCGTCCGCCGCATCTGTCGCAGGTAGATCGATGGCGTCATGGTCGTACAGCGCCCACCATTCCGGTCGCGCGACATAGGGGTCGTGCGGGTGAATGAAGCTGACGACCATGGCAAACGGTTCAACGTGCTTCGTGGCGTATTCCAGTAGACGGCGTCTGGCGAAGAACGCGGTCTCCTCGTCATACTCGAGCTGGAACGTGGTGATCGCCGTACCGGCTTCCCGCACCGCGTCCATGTTGTGATACCACTTGTCGATACGCTCGTCTGGCGCTTCCCAGTCCGGTGTCCAGGCGTGGTCCGCCGGATAGATGTCGGTCGTCAGCCGCTCTTCGAACCCATGCAACTGGTCGGGCCCGACGAAGTGCATCTTGCCGGCCAGACACGTGCGGTAGCCGAGTCGTCGCAGCGCGTGGGCAAAGGTCGGAATCGATGCCTTGAACTCGCTGCCGTTGTCGTAGCCGGCGATGTGACTGACCAGCTGCCCCGACATGTAGGAAAAACGCGAGGGTGCACACAGCGGTGAATTGCAATAGGCCGCATCGAAGCGCATGCCGTCGCGCGCGAGTGCTGTCATGTGCGGTGTCTGGACCAGCGGGTGATCGTACGCACCGCAGAACTGAGGCGCCAACTGATCGGCCATGATGACCACGATGTTGGCGGGCGTTCTGCCTTGCTTGCGATTCTTCAAATCAGTCTGCTCCTTCACTCGAGACGCGTACCAGTTGCGCCACGGCGCAGCCATCGGTTGTTCAATCGTCAAGTCCGTGATACACGGGCATCCGGCCGACACCCTCCGCCAGTAACGCCTTCGGTTCGGCGTGACGGAGCGTGCGCAGCTGCGCGACGTTGGCGTATTCTCCTCCGGCGATCGCCAGCTCGCGGTTGCGAGCATCGGTGGCAAGAACGAGTTGATCGAAGTCGAGCTGACTGCCATCGTCAAGTTGTACGACCCGCTTGTTTACATCCAGCGCCTGTACGTGTACGCCGCTGATCAGCTCAATCTGCTTCTCCGGGTAGTACGCTGGCTGGCGGAACATCAGGCGACTGGCATCGCCGTCGTACAGGTACGCTTTCGACAACGGTGACGCTTGTACGGACGATGATGACGATGCGTTGTGTCGACACGTTGCCGCAGCGTTTGTGTGTCGCTATCGCTGCCGAACCTGCTTTGCAGCAATCTGCATTGCGGTAATCATGTCGTCCCGTTCCGTGGACAACTCGGCGAGCGTCTTCTCGCCCGCCTCCTCGGCTACACCATTGACCAGCTGATCCGCAAGCTCCTTGTCGAGCTGCAGCTCACCGAGATCATCCCACCATCGATTGAAGCTGTCGGTGTAGCGCTCGCAGAACTCGGCGAGACCGCCCTCGCCCGCGCCGAGATGAAAAAGCAAGCTTGGCCCCATCGCGGCCCAACGGAGACCCGGGCCCGCCCACATGGCCTTGTCCACGTCCTCGACGCTGGCTACGCCCTCTTTTACAAGGTAGATCGCCTCACGCCAGACGGCGGCTTGCAGACGGTTGGCCACGTGCCCCGGCCGCTCCTTGTTGACCCGGATCGTGACCTTGCCGATCGATGCGTAGAACTGTTCGGCAGTGCTTACCGCCGCTTCGTCCGTCAGATTGTTACCCATCACTTCGACCAGCGGAATCAGATGGGGCGGGTTGAAGGGGTGACCGAGGACGAAACGCTCCGGGTTGGTCCAGCCGAGCTGCATCTCCGACAAGGTCAGACCCGATGCCGAACTTGCAACAATCGCGTTCGGCTCGAGCACCGGTTCGATATCCGCATACAGGGCGTGCTTGATCGGTAAACGCTCGGGAACGCTTTCCTGAACGAAAGACGCGCCGGCTATCGCATCGGTGGCCGAGCGATGAAACGTGACAGCATCCGGGCGAGCATCGTCCACCACCAGACCCAGCTTGCTCAAGGTCGACCAGGATCTTTCGATCTGCTCGCGAACGAGCTTCTCGGCTTGTGTCGACGCATCGAAGACGGCAACGCTTCGACCGGACGCCAGAAACAGGGACGTCCAGCTTGCACCGATGACGCCAGCACCCAATACGGCAGCATGTTCGTTGTTCACGGATCAAAAGAGTCCTGGTCGTAGGGGCGAGGCAGCGGTCATGCCGCCGTCGACGGTGAAGCATTGTCCGGTGATGTAGTCCGCCTGCTCGGAGGCAAGAAAGCTCACCATGTTGGCAATGTCCCGTGGTTGTCCGAAGCGCCCGACCGGGTGCCGAGCCAGCGCGTCGCGCATGGCTGCGTCAGGATCATCGGCCAGTGCAAAGCCGTCGGTTGCCATGTCCGTCATGATCCACCCCGGCTGGATGGCATTGCAGCGTACCGCGGGCCCGTGATCGACGGCGATGGATCGAGTCAGCCCGTGCACGAACGCCTTCGAGGCGTTGTAGAGCGCCATGTCCGGATCGGCCACTTGGCCGGAAATCGAACCGACATTGATGATGGCACCGCCCTGCTCGCTCATGACTGGCAAACACACGCGACTCATGTTGAACACGCCCCGGCAATTCACACCGACCACGAGATCCCAATCGTCATCGGTGCTGTCCAGCAGAGTCTTCTCTACCTGGACGCCAGCGTTGTTCACGACGATGGCCAATGGTCCCGACAGCGAACTCGCGGCATTGAGTATCTCGATGCAGTCGTCGGGTTTCGAGACGTCGGCCTGCACCCAGTGAGCGTCCTGCGGAAAATCTGTCGGCCGACTGGAGCGACCGCAGGACACCATAGCGTACCCATCACTCAGCAGGCGGTCGACAACGGCCCGGCCGATGCCGCGTCCCCCGCCCGTCACGATGGCAGTCTTTCTGGTCATGGATTCAATGCGCGAACATCACGTGGCGAATGCTGGTGTAGGCATCCAGCGCGTACACGGACATGTCGCAACCGGTGCCCGAGCCCTTCATCGCGGCCCACGGCATCTCGGGTGTCCCGACCCCGTGGGTATTGACCCAGGTGAAGCCATAGCGCAAGGCCGAGGTGACGCGCATGGCGCGACCGACATTGCTCGTCCAGACGGACGACGCCAGACCGTATCGGCCGGTATTCACGATCTCGATCGCGTCGGCCTCGTCGTCGAATCGTGACACGGTGACCACCGGGCCGAACACCTCGGCGCAGGCAATCTCTGCATCATTGTCGACGTTGGCAATGACGGTCGGCTCGTAGAAGTAACCGGCGCCCTCCCCGGCCTTGCCGCCGGTCACGATCTCGGCTCCGCTCTGCGCGCGATCGACGAATCCCGAGACGCTGTCGCGTTGCTCGAGCGACACGATCGGACCCATCTCTGTGTCGTCGGCCTTTGGCGCGCCGACAACGATCTGGCTGACCTGACTCTCGATCCTCGACACCAGATCGTCGTAGGCGCGGCTTTCGACCAGCACACGGCACGGCTGTGCACAGTCCTGGCCGGCATTGAAGAAGGACCCGTAGCGAATGGTTTCCGCCACCGCATCCAGGTCGGCATCGGCGAACACGATCACCGGTGCCTTGCCACCGAGTTCAAGATGAACGTGCTTGATCTGTTCGGATGCGGCTCGCATCGCGGCCATGCCCGTCGCCGGAGAACCCGTGACCGTGATCGCTTCGGTCTCTGGTGCGTTCATCAGGCGACTGCCGATGCTCGGGCCGCGGCCGTGCACGACATTGAGCACGCCGGTCGGTACCACATCGTTGAGCAGCTCGGCCATGCGCAAGGTGGATAGCGGGGTGATCTCGGACGGTTTCAGCACCACGGTACAGCCGGCCGCCAGCGGTGCGGCGAGCTTCCAGGAGGCCATCATCAACGGGTAGTTCCATGGCGCGATCGCCGCCACGGGTCCGACCGCATCGCGACGGATCATCGAGGTGTGACCATCGACGTATTCACCGGCAGCTGAACCGCTCATCGTGCGCGCGGCACCGGCAAAGAAGCGGAAGGTATCGATGGTCAGCGGCATTTCGTCATCGAGTGCCGATGGCCAGGGCTTGCCGACATCCAGACTCTCCAGCGTCGCAAGCTCCTCCTGATTCGACTCGAGCACATCGGCGATCTGCAGCAGCAGGGCCGATCGTGTGGCAGGCGTCGTCCGGGAGAAGGTTCGAAACGCATCGTCAGCCGCGCGCACGGCCGCGTCGAGCTGTTCCTCGCTGGCCTCGGCAATGGCCGCGATCTCTTCGCCCGTCGCCGGATTCGCGATGCTCAGCGAGTCGCCGCCACCAGCCACCAGCTCGCCATCGATCAACTGCCTGTTCGGAATGTTCATGCTCATGTCCTTGCCGTGTAATCAGAAACCGACCTGGTCACCGCCCTTCAGGGCGAGCCGCTCGCGTGCCTCGGCGGGCGTCGCCACGCCATAACCGAGGTTCTCGATGATCGAACGGATCTTCAGGACCTGATCGGCGTTGGACTGCGCGAGTTCCCCCGGCCCTATGTACAGACTGTCTTCCAGACCGACCCGCAGATTGCCACCCAGCATCGCCGACTGGGTAGCAAACGGCATCTGATGACGACCTGCCGCCAGCACCGACCACTCGTAGTTCTCCGCACCGAACAGCTTGTCGGCGATGTGGTGCATATGCATCAGATTGTCGAGATCCGCGCCGGCTCCACCGAGAATGCCGAAGACCATCTGGATGAAGAACGGCGGCTTGATCAGGCCCTTGTCGACAAACCACTTCACGTTGTAGAGATGGCCGAGGTCGTAGCACTCGAACTCGAAGCGCGTGCCGTGTCCTTCGCCGAGCGTCTCGAGTGCGTACTCGATGGTCTTGAACGTGTTCGGAAAGATGAAGTCGCGCGTCATCTCCAGAAACGCCGGCTCCCACTCGTGCTGCCAGTTCTCGTATTTCTCCAGCAGCGGAAAGATACCGAAGTTCATCGAGCCCATGTTCAGTGACGCCATCTCCGGGCTGGCCTGGCTCGCCGCCAGCAGTCGCTCATCCATCGACATGCCCAGCCCGCCGCCGGTGGAAACGTTGATCACCGCATCGGTCGACTGCTTGATGACCGGCAGAAACTGCATGAAGGTTTCCGGTCGCGGGTCGGGTTTGCCGGTGTCCGGATCGCGTGCGTGCAGGTGAATGATCGAGGCACCCGCTTCTGCCGCATCGATGGACGCCGTCCAGATGTCACTCGGCGTGATCGGCAGATGCGGCGACATCGTCGGCGTGTGAATGCCGCCGGTGGGTGCACAGGTGATGATGACGGGTTTCGGCATGACCTTTCCCCTACAGTTTCATCTGCTGGACCTGAGCGGAAAGCCCGCCATCCAGTACCCACAATTGCCCAGACGCATACCGCGCCTCGTCGGAGGCCAGCCAGCAGACCAGGTTCGCGATGTCCACCGGTGTGCCGTAGGTGCGCAGCGGATGAACGTCACGCACGGCTTGCTCGAGGCTCTCGATCGTGGTGCTGTCGTTGTCGGCATCACCCCCGGTGAAGAAGCTTTGCAACATGGGCGTATCGATGTAGCCGGGACAGATCGCATTGACCCGGATACCTTCGGGACCGTGATCGCAGGCCATGGCCCGGGTCAGTGCATGCACGGCACCCTTGGTGGCGCAGTAGGCGGCCAGTTGCGGGTCTGCGATGAAGCCGTCGTAGGAGCCAAAGTTGATGATCGATGCGGAGTGTCCCAACTTTGCCGCCTTGCGCATCAGTGGCAGAGCGTATTTCGAGGTCAGAAACGTGCCGGTGACATTGACGGCGAAGATGCGATTCCAGTCGGCCAGCGTGGTCTCTTCGATGGTCTTCTCGATCTCGATGCCCGCTGCGTTGACCAGCACGTCGAGTCGTTGCGAGCGTTCGCCGACCTCTGCCAGGGCAGCCTTCGCACTGTCCTCGGACGTCACGTCGAGAGTCAGGAAGTCGCTGCCGTCGTCAGCCTTTGCGTCTACAGAGCCCTCAGCGGTCAGGTCGGCCGCGTAGACTGTCGCGCCCTCTGCCGCAAACCGTGTACAGATCGCCCGACCGATGCCACCCCGACCACCGGTCACCAGGGCGACCTTGTTGTTCAGACGCACGCGTGTTCTCCCCGCAAATTCCGAAAATCCTTACAAGCAATGAATCGCATGAGCCGCGCTCAGTGTGGCAAGCAACTGCTCAGGCAGCGCTGGTTGCATAGGCGTCGAGCACCAGACCGTGAAAGTGATGCACGGCATGCTCGGACTTGCCCGACCCGTCCGGGTCATGAACGATTCGACCTTGCTGAAATGCAGGCGTACACATGCCACGTTGCACACTTTCCACCAGGGCGATGTCCTCGACCTGCAGCACCTCATCGATATAGCGAATCGCCTCCAGTTCCATGTCGTTCGGTTCGGGCGTCTCGAGGTAGAAGTCGTAAGTCTCGAGGGTTCTCGTGGCGGAGACCGGAATGACATTCATCACGATGAACGAGGATCGACCCGGATAGCGCATCAGGCAGGTGGTCGGCCATAGCCACCAGACGGCATGAGTACGAACCGTGGCTTCGGAGACATCGTATGCGGAGTTGGGCGTGTTGCCGGCATCGGCCATGTGGCTGGAATAGATGCCGTGCGTGGTTACCTCATACGTATCCATGTCGACCAGCCGACAGAAGTCCTTGTGCGCGGTCGGGCAGTGGTAGCACTCCAGAAAGTTGTCGACCACGTTCTTCCAGTTGGACTCGATCTCGTAGGTCAATCGATGGCCGAAGGTCAGATCGTCCACATCGGGCGCCCAGTGACGAATCTCGGCTTCGAGCTCGCCGGTCTGCGACGCCAGAGACGCGGCCTTCGGGTCGAGGTTCACGTAGATGAAGCCGCAGAACTCCTCGACCTGAACCTGATCGAGACAGACGTCCTCGGTGCGAAAATCCTTCAGATTTGCTGTATGCGGCGCCTTCGACAATTGCCCGTCGAGACGGTAAGTCCACGCATGATACGGGCAGACCAGCCCACCGGTCGTGCCTTCGCCCGTCAGCAGTTGATGCCCGCGATGCTTGCACACGTTGTAGAAAGCGCGTAGTTCGCCCTTGCGATCGCGCACGATGACGATGGGCTGTCCGGCGATCGACACGGCCAAGAACGCTCCTCGGGCACGAAGTTTTTCGACATGACAGACCCATTGCCAGCTTTTCGCCACGACTGCCGCCAGATCGATGTCAAACCAGCGCGCATCGGTGTAAGCCTCCTTGCGCAGGCTGAACGAGCGTGCCGGATCCTTATCGTATCCGGTGCGGACCGTCTGCAGCTCGGCCGTATTCGGGGCGCTTGGCTTGGTGGCGATAATCTTCGTGGCAACGTTCACTGCAATGCCCTCCAGTCAGCAGCGGCCGGCGCGTGGTAGCGCCTATAAAGGAGCGGCTTGCGTCTGGCAGGTCACTGCCCAACGCTATATCCGACGTTCCAATAGTGGACCGTGTCATCATAGCGATTGTACTTTTCTCGTCGGTTTCTTTATCTTTCTGGCCGCAATCGTGATTCCTTCGGAAGCTGCATCTTGTGCATGGGGCGCGCGCGATACTCGAACGGAATTCGCCCCTCGATGCGATCCTGCTTCGGTGGAAGCCCGAAGCGTTGCTTGTAGGCGCGGCTGAAGTGCACCTGACTGGCGAAGCCTGCGGCGACTGCAACGCCGGACAGAGGCATGTCGGTCTGTGTGACCAGCCCTCGCGCTCGATCGAGCCGGACATCGCGGTAGTAGCGTGCGGGAGTCTTCTTTACATAGGTGGCGAACAATCGATCGAGCTGACGTTGCGAGACGCCGATCTGCTCGCAGATGTCGGGGATGGTCACGATGTTCTCCAGATGCGATTCCATCACCTCGATCGCCTGACGTACGGCGTTCGGAATACCACTGCCCAATGGCTCCCCGGGTTCTGGCACTTGCCGGGCACCGACCGGTCGCAGGCTCTGATGGTAGAGATAGCGGGCCGCATTGGTCGCCCGCGTCGCGCCGAGCTGCTCCTCGATGATGTGCAACGAGAAGTCGATCGACGCGGCACCCCCGCAACAGGTGATTCGGTTGCCGTCGAACACGAACAGCTCCTCGACCACGGTGATCGCTGGATACAGCTCCATCAGCGCATCGATGTGTTCGTAGTGCGTGGTTGCGATTCGGCCATTCAAGAGGCCTGCGCGGGCCAGGATGAACGACCCCGTGTCGAGCGCACCGACCACGCAGCCCGAGCGCGCAACTCGCCGCATTGCTTGGAGAAATGCCGAGGAGCTGTGCCTTTCCGGCGCCCAACTCGAGGACACGATGGCCAGATCCCAGGACTCCTCGAGCGCGCTCTTCAGATCCTGCGTCGCGACGCTCAGGCCATTGCTGGCCTCGCACATGCCGCCTCCCACCGAGGCGAGCGTCCAGTGAAAGTGGGAGGCGCCGTCGAGATAGTTGATCGCTCTGAACGGATCGATGAAGTTGGCCGTCGCGGCCAGATTGAAGTTCGGTGTCGCGATGATCAGGATCTTCATGGCAAACCTCGACCGCCACATATTGCAGTGCACCGAACCCGGACTGCTGTTGCCCCGATGGCGAAAGTGGCTAAGAACATGGCCAATACCATCAACTACCGAGACCCCAGTGTGCAAGTCTTTTCGTCAATGCTGGATGGCCTTATCGCGTCGACCACCGCCGATGTCGCGCGCTTCTACGCGGCGCTGTTCGCAGGCGAGCTCTTGCGGCCGTCGTCGCTCGCGGCTATGCGCGAGGGGGTACCTTGCGGGCCGGAGAGCCCGCCGTCGCCGGACGCGTTCTTCCGTCGTCCCACCTACGGACTTGGGCTGATGCTCGACGAGAGGTGGGCGCACGGCGGGTTCTGCGGCCACGGCGGCGACGGCCCCGGGTTCAACACGTTCGCGATGCACGTGCCGAGCTTCGAGGGTCACGCGCTGACGATAGTCGTGTTCTGCAACACCAGCATGCCCAGGCACCCGTTGAGGCTGTGCCGGATACTGCTCGACGTGCTGTCGGACGATCCGAAGGACGCTGCCCATCCGACGCCCACGACGCGTCGTCCCGTTCAGCAGTAGGACTCACTCGACAGCGCAGCGCCAAAGTGAAACTCGCCCATCTGTATCCGACAGTTTCAAGTTGATTTCTGGCTCGATGAGCCGTGCGAGCTTGTAGCCATCTCGTCCGGCACGCCCTCTTGTTCGGTGTAGATTTCCGTTCCGACAGATATGACTTTCAATTTCACCGAGACCTTGATCCCGCCCTGCCGGTCGGGATCATCGAACGTGTCCGTGTAGACAAGCCCCACCATGGAACGAGACCGAGCTGGGGCGCGGTTTCGGCAATACCCATCCGGAACGGATGCGCTCGTTCCATGGGCTCGATTGAGTGGCCGGCACTTGTCTACAGGGAAGAACGATGTCAGCGTGTCGAAGCGGCAGTAAACACCGCCAGTTGAGCCGCGAAAGCGCGCTTGTAGGCAGGCCGGAGTTCCGCGCGATGGATATACGCGCAAAGAGTCTTGAACTCATTCAGTATCCCCGCCCCCTCCAACCGGCGCAGCACGTGCACCATCAGAATGTCGGCTGCACTGAACGCGCCATCAATCCATTCGGCGTCGCCAAGCGCTACCGTCAGCTGCTCCAATCGTTCGCGAATGCGCTTATTCACCATGGCAAAACGCTCACACTGCCAGCTCTTGCCATCTTCGAGATACGCAACAACTTCGCGATCGAGGATGGGTGGTTCAACCGTATTCAGTGCGGCGAATATCCAGTTGACCGCACGTGCTCGGGCGTCGGCATCATCCGGCAGCAAGCCCGCATGGCGCTCCGCAATATGAAGGATGATCGCTCCTGTCTCGAACAGGGCCAGGTCACCTTCTTCGTAGGTCGGGATTTGTCCGAAAGGATGGAGTGCGAGATGCGCCGGTTCCTTCATGTCAGTGAATGAAACCGTACAAACGTCATAGGGCTGGCCCACTTCCTCAAGTGCCCAGCGAACGCGCATGTCACGCGCCAGGCCCGCGCCACGATCGGGTGAATTTTTGAATACGGTGACGATTGGGTTCATTGGAGTGCTTCCTGTGGTCTCTCTCAGGCATGAACATTCCACGCCTCCCGCTTGTTCAGCTCCGCCTTCGAGCGGTGCCGCTGCGCCAAACATTGCAACCAGTCGATGGCGATAAACTGGGTAACTGTCACTCCGACAAAGCGAACGAACCAACCTTGACGTCTCCGGCAGCACGGTATCGGATCATGGTGACGCCAGTTGTCGATGTTCTTGCACTGTGCAGCTCCAGAGCACGCGGTATCGCACCGGAATCGAACAATCGCTTGCCGCTACCGAGTACGACCGGGAAGGTCCAGACGAAAAATTCATCCGCCAGCCCGTGCTCGAGCAGGAGTCGAATGAGCTGGCTGCTGCCCTGTACGCTCAGCGGCAAACCATCACCGTTTTTCAGCTCCGAGATTCCCTTGGCCACCTCACCGGTGATCGCCTGACTGTTTTCCCAGTGCAGCGTTTCCGGCGTTGAGGTAACGACGTACTTCGTTGCCCGATTGAATTTCTGTGCGACCGGATCATTATCGCCGGCATTCGGCCAGTGAGCGGCAAAGATGTCGTAGGTCGTGCGGCCGAGCAGCAGGTCGTAATCCTCGGCCATCGACTCACCCATCACTTCACCCATCCTTTCGTCCCAGTACGGCTGCGACCAGCCGCCGAGGGCAAATTCGCCGTCTCTGTCCTCTTCCGGTGCTCCGGGTGCCTGCATGACGCCGTCGAGGCTCTTGAAAGTTTGAATCGTGATTTTCCGCATGATTCGCATCTCTTGGTTACTCGAAGCGTCGAGCTGTTGCTTGATTTAATACCGACTGTACGGTATGTTTTACATCATGGCAAGACCTACCAAGCAATCACCCGAGCGCGGCGATGCGCGAACGCGCTTGCTGGAGGCTGCCCGAGACATCATCCGGCAGAAGGGGTTTGCCGCCACCTCAGTAGACGATCTCTGTCAGGCGGCGGGTGTCACAAAGGGCGCCTTCTTCCATCACTTCAAGACGAAGGAGGCACTTGGTGTGGCGGCAGCTGACTATTGGGCAGAGACGACCAGCGCGCTGTTCGCCGCTGCGCCCTATCACGACCCTGACGATCCGCTGGATCGTGTTCTGGCCTATCTCGACTTTCGCCGATCCATCATGGGTGGAGAAACCTTCGAATACACCTGCCTGGTGGGCACCATGACGCAGGAGGTTCACGCAACGACTCCCGCCATCCGGGATGCCTGTGCGAGCAGCATTCTCGGACACGCGGCAACGCTCGAGGCGGACTTCTCGGCCGCGATCGATGAACACGGCATCTGCGGAGACTGGACGGCCGAAAGTCTCGCCCGACACACACAGGCTGTCCTGCAAGGTGCCTTCATCCTGGCCAAGGCCACCGGCAACGCCGAGCTGGCGCGCGACAGCGTGGGGCATCTGCGTTGCTACATCGAATTGCTGTTCAACAAGAACCGATCAGGAGGCAATCAATCATGACTGACGCGACCACCGATAACATCTTTGTCCAGCACTCCTCGCTCAGTGCTCCAGTTCAACACGCCGATGCCCTTCGTGTGCTTCCGGACGATGTCCACGAACTGATGGCGGCGATCCAGGGGCTGATGATCCACGACGCTGTGGCGAAGGACTTCTACGACTGCGATCTGTCTGAAGAGCGCACAGACGATATTCATCTGCGCTCCTTGGAAGCGATCATCAATCGTATCCTCGACCTAGACGATCAACCCTTGACCGAGACGCGAGCGGCGGAAAACCGCATCGCCGGTCGCTGCCGCAACTACGTGTTGTTGCTGATCGGTGCCTTGCGTGAAAAAGACATCCCGGCCCGGGCTCGTTGCGGGTTTGGCTCGTATTTCAACCCCGGCTCCTTCGAGGATCATTGGGTCTGTGAATACCAGGACAGGACTGATGGCAAATGGAGGTTCGCTGATCCACAGTTCGATGCCATCTGGCGAAAAAAACTGTCTGTCTCACACGACACTGCCGACGTACCGCGCGATCACATGCGGGTGGCGGGCGATGCCTGGCAGTTGTGTCGCAGCGGACGGGCGAAACCTTCGCAGTTCGGGATCTCTTTCGTCGGGTTGCACGGACTATGGATGGTGGCGGGCAATCTGGTGCGCGATATCGCCGCGCTCAACCGCATGGAACTGCAACCCTGGGACGTGTGGGGTGCACAGCCACCGCCCGATGAAGCGCTGAATGAGGAACAATTGGCGTTCTTCGACCGGCTTGCAACACTGAGTCGGGAACCGGACAAGCACATCGACGCACTGCGCGATCTTTACGCAAATGATGATCGCGTTCGTGTGCCGTCAGAGGTCTTCAACGCGCTGCGAGATCGGTTGGAACCTGTGACTGACGTTTCGGCAGGTGCCAATCACAAGGAGGAAGTGGCATGAGTGGAATGTTCAAGGATATGTCTGTCTCAAGCGCCGTTGCGGCGCTTGTGCTCTGCCTGTGTATCGCAAGCACGCTTGAAGCTCAGGACGTTCAGATCGCGACCCATGGCGACATCGAACTGTCCTACCAACTCTTTGGTGAGACAGAAGGTCCGCCGTTAATCATGATCGAAGGTCTGGCCGCGGCGGTCAGACCCGGTGGCGATGCACTGACCGACGCGCTCGTCGCCGAAGGCTTCCGTGTCGTTCGGTTCGACAGTCGCGATGCCGGCCGAAGTACGATTCTGAGCGAACAGGGTGCGCCTCCGCCGACTGAGAAAATTATTGAGGCGTTATCCACCGGAGCGCAACCGCCCGTCGCCTACACACTGTCCGACATGGCACAGGACACGGTGGCAGTCCTTGATGCCGCCGGCATCGAGCGGGCCCATGTCATGGGTGCCTCCCTGGGTGGCATGATCGCGCAGACCGTCGCTATCGAGCACCCGGATCGAACCCTATCGCTGATATCGGTTGCCTCGACCAGTGGCGATCCTGAACTACCGTTCGGCCCGGCCATGAAGGCCATGATGCAACCTCCGGCCCCAACGGTTGAGGGGCGAGTTCAGCAATACTCCGAACTCTACAAGGCGTTCGAAGGTAACGCGTTCAAGATGAGCGACGCCGAGATCGCCTCGCGTGTCGAGGCTGACGGAGCGGCCGGCGATACGAATGCTCCAGCCCGCCAGGGCGCGGCGGCGACGGCAAGCGGTGATCGAAGGGATCCGCTCGGCACCGTCGAGCTCCCGGCACTGGTGATCCACGGCAGTGACGATCCGTTGTTCCCGGTTTCGCATGCCGAGAGCACGGCCGCTGCCCTGCCTGACGCCCAAGTCGAGCTCGTGGAGGGACTCGGCCACATCGTTTCTGACGCTGCGTCGCAGACGATCGCATCGCGCGTGGCCGCGTTCGTCAACAAACTACCCCAACCGAAAGAGGAGTGATTGCCATGGACAAGATCAGCACCTTCCTGTGGTTTGACGGTCAGGCCGAAGAGGCGGCCGAGTTCTATACGGGGATGTTTCCCGATAGTGCCATCGACGAGGTGACGCGTTCCACGATCGACTATCCGGGTGGCAAGGAGGGTGACGTGATCACGGTCGCGTTCTCGCTGTCGGGCCGCAGTTTTACTGCGATGAACGGCGGTCCGGGGCATCCCTTCACCGACGCGGTTTCGCTTTCGATCGACTGCGCCGATCAGGCCGAGATCGACCGCTATTGGGAGGCACTGTCTGACGGTGGCGAACCGATCCAGTGCGGCTGGATCAAGGATCGATTTGGTCTGCACTGGCAGGTCGTTCCTCACATCCTGCCACGCCTGCTCGCCGACCCGGACCGGGCAAAGGCGAAGCGTGTGATGGAGGCGATGGTCCAGATGGTGAAGCTGGACGTCGCCACGATAGAAGCCGCTGCCGAAGGATCGAATGACTGAGTTGAACGCGTCAATTCAATCCATCACACACAGGTACTCACTAGCAAGGAGGGCATCAGAATGAACGTCAGCAATGTGTTTGTCAGCGTGCATGCGAAAGACTTCGCCGGTCTGTCCGACTGGTGGAGCAATGTACTGGAGCGCACGTGGGATCGGGAACCGATGCCCAGTTGCCATGAATGGGATCTGGCCGGATGCGTCCTGTTTCAGGTTCTGGATGATCCCCGCCAATCGGGTCAGACGACCGTCTCGCTGAAAGTGTCCGATCTGGACAAGCATGTCGAACGCCTTCGAGGCGACGGCGTCAATCTTCCGGATCCGGTTGCTATCAAGGGCTTCGACACCCTCAGGTATTGTCAATTCGCCGATCCCGAAGGCAATGAAGTCGGGCTGCTCGAGGGGAGCTGAACAGGGTCAGGCAGAGCGCACACGTTATTCACGGGTTCGACGATCACGGGTTCGAGCGTTCGTGGGTGAACCTTGAGACCGTACTGAAAAACAGAGGAACCAGGCATGTCGATATCTGCTGATCGAACGAACGTCACGACGTTGAAATGCACGTGCGGCAAGGTCCGCATCGAGGTCGAGAAAGCACCCATCATCAGTGCCGAATGTTGTTGCACGAGCTGCCGGGAAGCCGGAACCAGACTGCAGGCATTGCCGGGTGCTCCAACAATTATGAACAAGATCGGAGCAACACGATTCGTGCTGTACCGCAAGGACCGAGCGAGCATCATCGAAGGCGAGAGTGAGCTCAAGGCATTTCGGCTGTCGTCCGAGGCCGCTACCCGTCGGGTTGTTGCCGCCTGTTGCAACACGCCGGTCTACCTGGAGTTCGATGGCGGTCACTGGCTTAGCCTTTATGGTGGCCTATGGCCTGATGGCGCCCTGCCCCGCCTGGAGCTGCGGACGATGACCTCGGACCTTCCGGAAGGTGCCGTGCTGCCCGATGATGTTCCCAACGCCAGAAAACAGAACCTGGCATTTTTCGCCAAGCTGTTCGGCGCCTGGGTCGCCATGGGCTTTCGCAATCCGAAGATGCCGGTAACAGGAGGCATCAATGCGTGACGCCGATGAGAAGATCGAGATAGAGAGCATCACGTCATCAGGTCATCACAGGTCATACATACAGAGCGTGTGAATCGAGCCAAGTTCGAGGCCATGCGGGAAGCCTTGCTTCCGGTCCTGCCGACTGACGCCCCTGGAATGACGGTCGCCGAGGCGAAAGACGCGGTTCTACCGAATCTTTTGCCAACTGGGTTACTCGCATCCCGCAAGTGCGCGCATCTCTCGATATCAGCGAGGCAATGCTCGGCCTCGCGCTGCCCGCAATCGCCGTGGGTGCACTCGCAGCGATGAACCTCACAGGAGGCATCGCCGATCGATTCGGATCACGTTTACCACTCATCGTCGGGTTGTTCGGCAGTTCCGCCGCTTTCGTACTGCTCGGCTGGGCATCGAACGTCGGATACCTGACAGTGGTTTTCGCGCTCGGCTGCTACGGGATGATGGTTGGCATGGTCGATGTCACCATGAACCTCGAGGGTGCTGCGGCCGAGCGTGCGTCCGGAAAGTCCATCTTCGCCTCTTTCCACGGCATGCACAGTGTCGGCGGCATGGTCGGAGCTGGATGCGGCGCCCTGGCTGCCGGTAACGCCATCGGCGTGACAACGCACTTCGCCGGGATGGGCGGGATCACCGCAATTGTTTCTCTGGCAACCTGGCTCTTGATCAGACCCGTGAAGGGAGATCCAATGGGACAGAGCACAGAACAAGCGCGGGAAAAATATACCGTGCCGACACGTGCATCGATCGTTGCGCTTGGTGTGCTGGCCTTCTGCATCCTGTTGGCCGAGGGTGCAGTCAACGACTGGAGCGCAGTTCTGCTGGTCGAGCATCAGGGTGTGAGCGCGGCGAGCGCCGGCCTCGCTTTCGGCGCGTTCTCCTTGTTCAAGGCGGCTCGCGCCAAAACACGCATCAAGACCAATCTGTGGGCAAAGATGCAGACGTACCTGCAGGACATCGAGGTACCGGACTGGGAAACGCTCTGGCGTCTGATTGCGAAACTGGGTCCGAAGCTGGTGATCATTGCCGATGCGCCAGGCTCCGAATAAAACGCAAGCCACGCTATTCCAGACGCCTTCGATGACGACCACCTCAACCAGACCACTGTATTTCACGATCAGCTATCACGGGCTGTAGGCGTTGCGCGGCCAGCAGAACCGTGTCGCGGAACTGGTCGGAACTGCTCAGTTGGCCGGGAACTGCTGTTCAGGGATGGATTTCTACCGCCCCTGATCGCGACCACAATCTATAGGAACCGGCGTTTCATCGAAAGATTGGGCCCACGTTGCGTGTTCATACATATCGAGCGGTCACACAGTAGTTGATGGTCGTTCGCTGTCGTCCTTGCCCAAACGCAATGGTCGCATGGCATTGAGCTGAAACGAAGCAGATGTCAATCCTTGCCTGCCAGTGAGACCGTTTGTCAATTGGTGAGTCAGAAACGATGAATGACCAGGATTCCAAAAAAGCGCCGGCAGAGACAGACCTTCCGCTGAAGAAGGGGGGTCGGCCCGGTGTCACTGAAGAGGAAGCAATCAAAGCCCCGCCGTGCGATGATGGCTCGACACGGCGCACTAACGGCGAGTCACATGCTGCAGATCGCTTGTAGTGCGAAACGTAGCCCCCCCCCCCCTTTTCCCTTTCCACCATCACATCTTGCGAGACTCCAGCACGAGCGACACGCTCATGGAAGCGAGCGCGAGTGCGCCGAAGATGCCGAACCCGGCAACGATCGGCACCACGCTCATGTCGAAGCGCAGCCCCACGGCACCGGCGATCACGGTGCTCAATGCCGTTGTTAGCGACGCGACCACCCCGGAGGCGAGCCCAGCCACGTGACCGAGATCATTCAGCGCGATCGCGTTGAAGTTCCCGAACGTCAGCCCGAGCAGGAAGAGCGTCGGCCACAGGAAGACAAGCCACGCGCGGAGCGACACGTCGTCCAGGGCGAGCCAGGCGGCGAGAGCGAACAGGATCGTCCAGATCAACTGCACGGCGACGGCTGTCCAGCACACAGCCTCGGGTCGAAAGCGCTTGACGAGGTGGCTGTTGATCAGCGTGGCCACCGAGATGAAGGCCGCCGACGCCCCGAAAAGGACCACGTAGCGATCCCCAACGTCGAAGAGGTCCTGGAATATCTGCTGAGAGGCGTTGATGTACCCCATCAACGCGCCGTAGCAGCAACCTCCCGCCACGGTGAATAGCATCGGCTTCGCACTCGTGAGTACCTCCAGTAAGGCCTGTCCGAGCAGCCCCGGGCGCAGTGCGCGCGGCTCTTCGAGCGTCTCTCCCTGACGCAGCGCCAGCCACGCCCCTCCCGTCACGCACAGCACCGACAGCACCACGAACAGTCCTCGCCACGGCATGACGAACAGCAGCAACTGCCCAAGTGCCGGCGCCAGGACCGGCACCATGATGAACAAGCCCATGATAAGCGACATTACGCGCGCCATCTCCGCGCCCGCCAGCCGATCGCGGATCAACGCGACCGTGACGATCCGTGGACCCGCGGCCCCAACCCCCTGCAGTACGCGACCCGCGATCAAGGTCTCGAAGCTTGTCGCGGAGGCACATACAGCGCTGCCGAGCACATAGAGGACGGCACCCGCGAAGATTGACGGACGTCGACCGATGCTGTCCGAGAGCGGACCGAAGACGAGCTGGCCGAGTGTGAAACCGGCGAAGAGCGCGAGGATGACATGCTGCCGATCGTTACCGGCAGCCACGCCGAGCTCTCGGGCCATATCATCGAGGGCCGGCAGCATGATGTCGATGGACAGGGCCACCGTCGCCATGAGTAGCGAGGCGATCGCCACGAGCTCCGGTATCGATGCCTGCTTAGGCGAAAGCGACGCCGGTGTCGGCGATGATGGTTGTACTGCGCTCACCGCTGAATCTTGGGCGGAGTAAGAAGGGGGCCGAGCAGACAAGGACAAAAGCAGATCTTCGATTCGACTTCGATGAGGCACTGTGCCGGGCAAATATCGCGACGGTCAATCCCGCCGCAAGCGTGTGACGGTGTTCGACTACCCGGACGGAACGATCTCGATCAAGTACGACGGGGTACCGCTGCCCTACTCCGCATTCGACAAGGTTGGCAACGTGAAACGAGCCGATATCGCCACCCTTCTCCGGGTGCCATTGCCGTCAGGCACGACGAGGTGCCTGACGGGACCAACGTATCAGAAAAAATATTTCACGCCGCAATGGTACGAATGGCGTCCAGCAGGCGCGCGCAGTCTTCTTCCGTGTTCTCGAGCCCTGGGGTTACCCGTATGCAAGAGCCTTTGGCGACACCGCTTCGATAGACAGTGAAAATGCCGTGGTCATCAAGCAGGCGCTTCGCCAATGCCTCGTTCGCTTCGTCGCTGGTCTGGTCTTTCAGACGAAACGAGGTGAGTCCGGTATACAGACGCGGATCGTCCGGGGTCAGTACCTGAACTTTCGGCAGCTTTCGTGCTTCGGTTGCCCAAACATCACGAAGGGCGCGAAATCGCTTCTCCTTGTTCTGCCAGCCAACTTCGTTACAGTAGTCCAGCGCGTCGATGACAGCGCGAACGGCAGCGAAGTTGATCGTACCGACGTAAACACGGCCGGCGGTTTCGTCCGTATTCGACTCGGAGCTGGACATATCGGGCGCGATGGTGTCGAGTCGACTTTCACGAATATAGACAAAGCCTACGCCGAGCGGGGCACCAACCCATTTGTGCAGATTGAAGCCGATGAAATCGGCACCGAGATCATCAACTGTAAAGTCAAGCTGGCCCCAAGAGTGCGCCGTGTCGACAATCACGTCAACGTTGCGTGCTTTGGCGCGTTCGACGATTTCGCGTACGGGTACCACAAGTCCGGTACGGTTGCTCACATGCGTGAGCAGCAGCAACCGAATTTTCGGATTTGCATCCATCGCCTTGTCGTAGGCCTCGATGACGTTCTCATAGGTTGCAGGCTCAGGAAGATTGATCTTGATCACCGAAGCATCGTGCCTGGCAGCAAGTGTGTCGAAGCCTGTCATGACAGAGGGGTAGTCAAGATCGGAAACCAACACAGCGTCACCTTTTGACAGGGAACGATAGCCGCCGATCAGCGCTTGCAGAGCCTCGGAGGCGTTGCGTGTCAGGGCGATCTCGGATGGCTTGCATTGAAGCTGCTCGGCGAGGCGTTCCTGAACCTGCGCGAGATCGTCTTTCCAATCCTGGCGTGCGTACAGTGAATTGCGTCGATTGACGTATTCCTGATGCTCAACGTACTTTTTCTGCACAGGACCTGCGAGCTTGGTCCAATAACCATGCTCCAGGTTAATCACGCCCTCTTCACGATTGTAGTCGGCTGCAATTCGCGCCCAGTACTCGTCTTCGCTACCGGCGATTTGCGGAGCAGATCCGGTATTGTCAGCAGCAAAGGCCATGTTGGCTACACTGGTAGCGCTAGCTAAGCCAGCTACGCTGGCTCCGATAAAGTCGCGACGGCTGAAGGCCATGATTGTCTCCACTGTAAGTAGTTGCGGGTTGTACTGAACTTTCCTGACTATGTATGCGTGCTTCGAATTACCTTCAATCGAAAATTGGTGTGTGGCCCTCGCTCACCGGGTAAATGGCACTACCGGTCGTGATGAGGGAGCAAAAAGAATACGTTCGTCCTACCCGGCTGCCTATCGAAAAGCGATCATCGATACTTCAACGAGCACTTCTGCACCCGGTTTGCTACCCGGCAGTGCACCAACTTCAACGGCGACGCGTGATGGCGGCGTCGCATCGTCCGACCAGTAGGTACCGTAAACCTCGTTGAACGAGCCGTAGTTGTCCATGTTGGTCAGGTAGACGGTTGCGCGGACCGCGTCGTTGAAATCGTACCCGGCCTCGGTCAGGACGCTGCGCAGGTTCTCCATGACGATCTTCGTCTGGTCGCCGACATCCATGTCCCCGTCGCGGGCATGCTCGGGAATTTCTCCGTCCGTGTAGGGAATCTGTCCAGACACGTAAAGAAAACCGTTGCCGGTTTTGATTCCCGGTGAGTAGGGTGCGATCGGCACACTTCCGGCGGGGTAGATTGCCGTTCGGGCTTCTTCCGCAATGACCGCATCAGTACCTGCCAAACCAGCACCGACCAGCAGTGCAGTGATACCAACAACGAAGTGCCTGATCATGTTCCTTTTCTCCCTGTGCGTGTGCTGTTTGATATCAGTTCAGCTGTCAGCTGCGCCAGCGGGTTCGTCGAGTGCAATTGACGGTGGTGCTCGGACCGCAACCCCTCGTAGGCAAGCGCGCCATTGTCGGCGCTCTTCCTTCAGAATCAGTTTCCCGATACAAGAAAGTTATTTCAACTGATATTTAGTGATAGCTCCATGCGCTAACCTGATAACAGATACCCGATGGAGCCACGGCATGAACTTCAGACAACTGGAGGCTTTTCACAACGTGATGATCTCCGGCTCGACCGTGCGCGCCGCCGAGCTCATGCACGTCACCCAACCGGCAATCAGCCGCAACATCGCCGAGCTTGAATCGGCCGTCGGGTTCGCGCTTTTCGACCGCACTCGGGCTCGCCTCGTCCCGACCGCCGAGGGCCAGCGGTTCTTCCGCGAGGTCGCGGCAAGTTTCAGTGGTCTCGATCGGCTGAAGTCGTCAGCCGCAGCGATCCGCGACTATGGCACCGGCAACCTGGCCATCGGCTCGCTGTTCGCTCTTGGCAACGGCGTCGTGGCGCGCGCCATGTCGGCGTTCCACCGCGATAACCCGAAGGTTCGAATGTCGCTGCGGATTCGCAGTTCCGCGGAAGTCCGCAACGACGTGGCCGACGGCAATTTCGACATCGGCGTTGCGGCCGACGAGATCGACCGATCGGGGGTCGACACCGAGCTCCTCATTGAGCGCGATGGCGTGATCGCGATGGCGCCCGACCACCCGTTGGCGAGACGGCGCACGCTCGGCCCGAAGGACGTCGCGCGGTATCCGCTGATCGGTCTCTCGCCTGAGGACCGTGCCCGCCGTCGGCTCGAGGCGGTGCTGGACGCCGCGGGCGTGTGTCCCGACTACGTTATCGAGACGCCGGCGGCGAGCACGGCCTGCGCGCTGGCGCTGACGGGAAGCACGATCGCATTCGTGAACCCGCTGGCGGTCGATGGCTTCGTTGAGCGAGGACTCGTGCTACGCCCGTTCGCCCCGGCGGTGCTGTTCCGGGCGTTTCTCGTGTTCCCGGTGCACACGCAGCGCCCGGTGCTAGTGCGCGAATTCACCGAGGCGCTCTTCCGGTTCGCCTCGGCTCCCCCGTAGGATAGGTGCCAGGACCGGATCGCGACTGGCCGCCCGCGACGGCCGCCTCGTACAGACGCCTGGCCGTCGAGTGGTCGGAGGGGTGCGTGACATGCGCTCAACCGACGAGTTGCTCGGGCAGGAACAGCGCCAGGTCCGGCACCAGTACCAGCAGCACGATCATGATCAGCATCGCGAACCAGAACGGCCAGATGCCGCGGAAGATCGTACCCATCGGCACGTCTGGCGCGATCGACTTGACGATGAACACATTGATGCCCACCGGGGGCGAGATCATACCCATCTCGAGCGAGATCACCACGATGATCCCGAACCAGATCAGATCCCAGTCCAACCCGATGGCGATCGGGATCACCACCGGAATGGTCAGCACCAGCATCGCCATCGTGTCGAGGAACATGCCGAGCACCAGGTAGGCGACGATGATCATGATCAGCACGCCCGAGTCCGGAATCGGTGCGGCGATCAGCAGTTCCACCAACCGTTGCGGTACCTCGGTCAGCGACATGAACGGGATGAACACGAAGGCACCGACCAGGATCAGGAAGATGGTCGAAGTCGCGCTCATGGTCTGCAGCACGATGTCGCGCAATGCCGAGAGGTCCAGGCGCCTGCGTGCCACCGCGACCGCGAAGGTCAGGAAGGCGCCGACCGAGGAGGCTTCCACCGGAGTGAAAAAGCCGGTGTACATGCCCCCGATCACGAGGAACACCACCAGCAGGATCGGCAGCGCGTCCCGGCTGGCGGCCAGCCGTTCGCCGCGGGTGGACCGTTCGCCCCTCGGTCCGGCCTCGGGATTGCGGCGCACGGTGAGCCAGATGACGCCGATGAACAGCAGCGTGAGCAGGATGCCGGGCACCACGCCCGCCATGAACAGCCTGCCGATGCTCTGCTCGGTCAGCACCGCGTAGATGATCATGCCGCCCGAGGGCGGTATCAGGAAGCCGAGCGTGCCGCCCGCCGCCACCGAGCCCGTGGCCAGGGAATCGCTGTAGCGGTAGCTTCGCATCGCCGGCAGCGCGACGCGCCCCATCGTAACGGCCGAGGCCAGGGACGAGCCCGACAGCGCGGCAAAGCCTGCGCAGGCGGTCACCGTGGCCGATGCCAGGCCGCCCTTCAGGTGACCCATCCAGCGGTAGGCGGCGCGGAACAGGTCGGCGGACATGCCGCTGGCGCCGGCCACGCTGCCCATCAAAATGAACATCGGGATGACGAGCAGGTTGTAGTTCGAGGCCGCCTCGAAGGTCTCGCCGGACAGGTTGGAGAAGGCGATGCGCCAGCCCTTCTCCCACGCCAGATCCGAGGGCATGCCGAAGCCCATGAACTTGACCGCACTCGCCACCGACGTGCCGACGAAGCCGACCGCCAGCATCGCGAGCGCCACGGGCAGGCGCAGCGCCATGAGCGCGAACATGACCGCCAGGCCGATGAGCCCGATCGTCAAGACGCTCATGGCGCACCACCCGTGGTATCGCCTTCGGCGATGTCGGGTGTGTCCGCTCGCTGCAGTTCGATGCGCGCGAGCGGCCGTCCGCGCAGCATGGCGAGCAGCTCCAGCACCAGCACGAACGCGTACACCGCGCTGGCCGCCGCGAGGATCCGGTAGAACGGCCCGAACGCGATGACGAGCTCGCGCGACGCCTCGCCGAAGCGCGACGCGCTGCCGCCGGCGAGCCACAGCTGCCACGACAACAGCGAGACGATCACGATCGCCAGCACCTTCACGAACGGTAGCGTCACGGCGCGCGCGCGCCGCGACAGGTGCTCGTCGAGCAGCTCGATCTCGATGTGCGCCCCGGTCCGTGCCCCGTACGGGATCGATATGGCCACCACCAGCACGAGTGCGAGCACCATCAGGTCCTCAGCGCCGCGGATGGGGTCGTTCAACGCCTTGCGCATGACGAGCACGTTGACGGTCGACAGTACGGTCATGAACGCGAGAGTCGCACCGCCTACCGCGAGCGCGAGCCATGTCAGTACGCGGTCCAGCCCTCGCAGCATCGGCATCGGTGTGGGCATCCCGGCCTCAGTCCAGACCGTGCAGGTCGCGGTAGATCTCGCGGGCATTCGAGACGCCGGCCTGCTCGTACTCGTCGAAGATCACCTCGAGCCCCTCCTCTACGGCGGCGTCCATCTTCGCGCGCTCCTCGTCGCTGACCACGATGTACTCGAACCCGCGCTTGGGATCGTCCCGGAACGTGTCCAGTGCGGCCTGGTCGGCCTGCTGGAAGCCGCCCGAGGCGGAGGCCGTGAACGCCTCGCCGCGCAGCTCGTCGATAGCCGCGCGGTGCGCTTCGGGCAACGCCTGGTAGCGCTCCTTGTTCATCACGAAAGTAGACGGTCTGGAACTGCGGCGGCACGTTGTCGATGTAGTGACTGGCCGCCTCGTGCCAGTTCCAGGGGGCCAGCATGTTGTTGTGCGCCGCGACGGCGCCGTCGATGGTGCCGGTCGACAGCGCGGTGTAGATGTCGGTGACGGGCATCTGCACCGGTACCGCACCCATGGCTTCGAGCAGTGGCCCCATCGAGGCCGAGAAGGCGACGATCTTCGCACCCTTCCAGCTCTCGAGTGTCGACAGATCGCGGTTCGCCGCGATCGAGACGCCCGCATTGAAGCCGATACCCAGGAAGATCACCTCGTCGAACTCGCCCGCGAAGTGTTCGTCCCAGTTAGCCAGGAACGCTTGCGCCAGTTCGTCCGAGCTGGAGGCGGTACCGGGCGGCACCGTCAGCATGGCGATCGGGAATAGCTCGGGTGTGTAGCCCGCCACGCCCAGCACGGCATCGGCGACACCCTCGATGACACGCTTGTACTGCTGCACCGGCCCGGCACCGAGTTGCCCTGCCGGGTAGACGCGCACGGTCAGTTCACCATCGGTGCGCTCGGCCAGCTCCTCGCCGAACCATTCCCACCCGTGAACGTTAGTGTGGTGCTGGGGCGGGACGAACGTGGCAACCGACAGCTCGTCCGCCGAGGCGTGCCCCACTGCCAGGAGTGCGGCGACCAGCGAGGTCGTCAGCCCAATCCGGCGCGCTCCTCGTGCAACATCGAGTCTCGAATGTATAGACATGATCTTTAGTATCTCCCTGTTTTTAAAGGATACCGTTTGACCTGAGGCCTGGTACGGTACGGCGTTACCGAAAATATCGATATTCCTGAGGTTCGGACATTGGCAGAGTTGCGCAAGTCTGTCGAGAACATTCGTCACTAATTCCCCTGCGCCAACCGGCATACCGACCGACGGAGAGGGCGTTTCTATGGTGCGGGATCACTCAGTGGGAGCATCGTCGGGCAGCGGCGCGCGATTCACCCGGGGCGCAGGAACGGGCAGGACGCAATTCGCCCTCTGCGCACGGTCTCGAGCTTGTCGCGGGCGCACGCGACTGTCTTCCGCTTGGCGCTCGGCGAGAGGGGCGGCGGGGAGGCTGATGTCGGCGCTGCGATCGAAGCGCAAGAGGTCTCTCTTATGGTGCGGATTCGAGCGATGGCACTGAACGCCTGTCCGGGACGTCAGACGGGGGTATCAACTCGTTTCGCCCACGAATCCCCGGGCGCGAATCTATCCTTACTCCACGGTTTATCCCGATCGAACAACCCGCCGATCGATGTCATCGGTGAAGCACGAGCGCACCGAAGAGGAAAGGCAGCAACTCGAAACAGCGCCGGTAATTGGTTGCCCGGCTACGCCGTTATGCCGAAGGCTCAGGCGGCCCGCTTCGCCGACAGGTGCCGGTACACCGCCGTCTCGAATTCGTAGTACGCAGACACCGACACCGGGTCGGCGAAAGGCAGTATCTGCGTTGCCCAGAATCCGCCGATACCGCTGCTCCTGTCGATCCAGTAGAAGAGGTTCCCGAGCCCCGCCCATGCGAGCTCGCCGGCCGGCCGGCCGGTGGGCGCCTTCTCGTCGTTGACCATGAACGTCAGCGCCCACGACTTCGGCATGCCGGGGAAGAACTCCGCGTCGTTCGATAGCGACGGGATCACCCCGGGCAGCATCTTGATCTTTTTGTCCCCAAGCTGGTTCTGCGCCGCCATCCGTACGGTCTCCGGCTTCAGTACACGTCCGTCGGGGCCCGCGCCGTCGTTGAGCCACATGCGAATGAACTTCACGTAGTCTTCGGCTGTCGAGTAGAGCCCGTGCCCACCCATGTGCACCTCGGGCTCCTGCGGCAGCTCCATGTCCAGAAGCGGGGTCAGAGACCCGTCGTCCTCGCGCTGGTGAATGCGCGCAAGCCGCGATCGCATGGCCTCGGTCATCGTGAACGCGGTGTCGTGCATGCCGAGCGGCTCGAGGATGCGCTCGCGCATGACCTCTCCGAGACGCTGACCGGTGATGCCCTCGACCACCTGCCCGGCCCAGTCGATGTTCGAGCCGTACTCCCAGCGCTCACCGGGATCGAACAGTAGCGGCGTCTTCATCGACGCCTTCGTGGCAGTGATGACACTCGGCTGACCATGCTCGTCGGCAAGCCTCTTGTAGTCCTCGTTGAAGAAGTCGTAGGCGAGGCCCGTGGTGTGGGACAGCAGCATGCGGGTGGTGATCTCGGACCTTGGGGCGCGCAGCTTCGGGTTGCCGTCGGCATCGAAGCCTTCGAGCACCTGCAGCTCGCCGATCTCCGGGGCGTAGGTCTTCGCCGGCGCGTCGAGATCCAGGCGGCCGTCCTCGACGAGCTGAAGACAGGCGGTGCCGGCGACGGCCTTGGTGGTCGAGAAGACCGCGCAGACGGTGTCCAGTGTCATCGGCGCATCCTGGCCGAGCACCCGCACGCCGGCGGCGCCCTCGTAGACGTTCGATTCCCGGTCTGTCGCAATCGCGATGACGCCTGGCACACGGGACTCACCCTGCGTGCAGCGTTCGAGGATGCCGTCGCAGTCCTTCTTCAACGTGCTGTTGTCCATGCGCGTACCTTGGTTGAATCCGGATCCAGCAGATTATCACGCGCAACCGTCGTGAGCCCACGGGCCGAAGGAGCCGGATGGGTTCCCGGTTACCGGCCACCGGTAACCGTGGACCGGCACCTCCAGCTTCCTCCCTTTGGCCGACCACTCGTTGTCATCGCAACCGCTTCCTGTAGAATCAAAAGCGAGGTATGCCTTTCGCATACTAAGTTTTCGACCTTGGAAGGTGAGGATGGAAGCTCAGCTGAAGAAGGTCTTGCTCGTGACGACGGACAGCGCGTTCCGTTCTACCGTCACCGACGCCTCCGATAGTAATCACGACTACCGCCTCGTCTGCTGTGAGTCCTCGCGCGAGGCGGCCAAGGTATTGGTCGGTCTGAACGTCGACCTGCTCATCTACGACGCAGACGGCGAAGGTGCCGGCGAGGTCGCTGTGCCCACCGCAATGCGTGTGAACGCACCACGGGCACCGCGCATCATTGTCTCTTCCAGCGATGCGCTCGCATCGGCCGACCGCATCAGCCGGGAAAGCGCTGCCTACTTGTTCCTGACCAAACCGGTGGTGATCTCCCAGGTCAGACTCGCGATCAAGCGGGCGCTTGAGCTGAGCGAGCTGTCGCGACGGCACCGGATTGTCTCGCGCGAGATGAACCTGTCCATAGACGACGACATCTTCGACGAGTCGCGAACGCTTTCCGTGCGCGGCGGCATCTCACGCTTCGAACGACTCGTCTACGCCAGTCCGAAGATGGCCGACGTTGTGGCACAGGCGAGAACTGCGGCGAAGACAGAGCTCTCGGTACTGATTGGCGGAGAGACCGGTACCGGCAAGGAGCTTCTGGCGCGCGCGATCCACTACAACTCGTCGCGCGCCGATTCACCGCTGCATGTGCAGAACTGCGGAGGCCTGTCGGACACGATGCTGCGCGCAGAGCTTTTCGGTCATCTCGCCGGCGCCGTGCCCGGTATCGCAGCGGCTCGGCTCGGGCTGTTCCGTGCGGCTGACGGTGGCACGGTCTTTCTCGACGAGATCTCGGAGATCTCGCCCTCGTTCCAGGCCAGCCTGCTGCGCTTTCTCCAGGAACGGGAGGTCAAGCCGGACGGCTCGGACGAGGTGTTTACCTCTGATGTGCGTATTCTCGTCGCGACGAATCGACCGCTGGAGAAGATGGTCGAGCAGGGGTTGTTCCGGCGCGATCTCTACTTCCGTCTCAAAGGGTTCGCGATCGACATACCCCCACTTCGGGAGCGGTCCGAGGAGATCGCAGCGCTAGCCGGGTTCTTTCTCGAGAAGTACGCGGGCGTTGTCGGTCGACGCGTTCTCGGGTTCACTTCACAGGTGCTCGATACCCTCGGCCGCTACGACTACCCCGGCAACGTCCGCGAACTCGAGAACGAGGTGCAGCGCATGGTCGCGGTGGCCGACCAAGGCGGATACGTCTCCGAGCGACACCTCTCGCCCTCCTTCGCCAACCTCAAGATCAAGGCCACCCTGCCCCGCGGTCTGCAGATCGACGGCTCCACCCTCAAGGAGATGGTCGAGTCGCTTGAGGCCGGCGTGGTCGGCAGTACGCTACACGCGAACAAGTGGAACCGGACCCGGAGCGCTGAGCAGCTCGGGCTCTCGCGCGTCGGTCTGGCCAACAAGATCAAGCGGTACGGCCTTGAGGAACAAACATGAGCAAACATCGCACTGGAAACATCGTTGACATGCCGTTCTCGCGCCGACCGTCAGGTACTCGTTCGAAGGCTCGGAATCTCGGTCTCACCGAGCTCGCAAGACGGTCCGACCCGAGCGGCAGGAACACTCGGGGCCACTGGTGCAGCCGTTGTCGAGGCATCTGGTACGGCTTTCTCCTCGAGGTCGAGTGCCCGGCCTGCGGCAATCGCCACGGCTGACAGCAAACGAACTAAGCACCAGAAAAGCAAGTTTACACAGCGACTTAGCGCGCAATTGATGCTTGTCAGGATATGCTCCTGTGCGTAGCATCGATGTCTGAGGGCCGGGCGGCGCGATGATCGGTCCTCTGGAAGACACTTCACTACAGGGGGTTTCACGTCATGGCCAATCTTCTCTGGTTACAAGGTGGTGCATGCTCGGGCAACACGATGTCGTTTCTCAACGCCGAGGAGCCGAGCGCTTGCGATCTGGTGACCGATTTCGGGATCAACGTGCTCTGGCAGCCCTCGCTGGGCCTGGAGCTCGGTGACGATGTCAAGGCGATCCTGGAGAAGTGCATTGCCGGCGAGATAAAGCTCGACATCTTCGTCTTCGAGGGCACGGTCATTGACGCCCCGAACGGCACCGGCGAGTGGAACCGCTTCTGTGGCCGTCCGATGAAGGAATGGGTGGGCGAGCTGTCCGCGGCCGCCGACTTCGTGGTAGCCATCGGCGACTGCGCCACCTGGGGCGGCATCCCGGCAACCGCGCCGAACCCGACCGACTCGACAGGGCTGCAATTCCTGAAGCGAAACAAGGGCGGCTCGCTGGGATCCGGCTTCACATCAAAGTCCGGCCTGCCGGTGATCAATATCCCCGGCTGTCCGGCGCACCCGGACTGGGTGACGCAGATTCTCGTGGCGGTGGCCACCGGCCGTGCGGAAGATCTCGAGCTCGACGATTTCCAGCGGCCCAAGACGTTCTTCACCAGCTTCACGCAGACCGGCTGCACCCGCAACATGCACTTCGCCTACAAGGTTTCAACAACGGCGTTCGGCCAGCGTAAGGGCTGCCTGTTTTACGATCTTGGCTGCCGCGGCCCGATGACCCACAGCCCCTGCAACCGGATCCTGTGGAACCGCCAGTCGTCCAAGACACGGGCGGGCATGCCCTGCCTCGGCTGCACCGAGCCGGAATTCCCCTTTTACGATCTCGCCCCCGGCACTGTCTTCAAGACGCAGACCGTCATGGGCGTGCCGAAAGACATGCCCGAAGGGGTGAACAAGAAGGGTTACGTCAAGCTTACCGCCGCCGCCAAAGACGCCGCGCCCGCGTGGGCCGAAGAAGACATTTTCGTTGTCTGACAGATACTAAGGAGCAATCTTTCAATGACCGCATCCGCAGTACAGACCCTTGACATCTCGCCGGTCGGGCGAGTCGAAGGCGATCTCGACGTACGCGTCGACATCCAGGACGGCGTCGTGACCAACGCCTGGACGCATGCTGAGCTGTTCCGCGGGTTCGAGGTCATCCTGCGCGACAAGGACCCGCAGGCAGGTCTGGTCGTCACCCCCCGCGCGTGCGGCATCTGCGGCGCCTCGCACCTGACCTGCGCCGCCTGGGCGCTCGACACGGCCTGGGGCACAACCGTTCCTCGGAACGCGATTCTCGCCCGCAACCTCGGCCAGATTGTCGAATCTCTGCAGTCGCTGCCCCGCCACCACTACGGCCTGTTCATGATCGACTTCACGAACAAGAACTACGCCGCCAGCCCATATTACGAAGAGGCCGTGAAACGCTACTCGCCCTTTACCGGCACTTCGTACGAGCGTGGCGTCACTATCTCCGGCCGGCCGGTCGAAATCTACGCCCTCCTTGGCGGGCAGTGGCCGCACTCTTCGTTCATGGTACCCGGTGGCGTGATGTGCGCGCCGACCCTGACCGACGTGACACGCGCCTGGGCGATCCTCGAGCACTTTCGCCGCGAGTGGATCGAACCGCTCTGGCTCGGCTGCTCGATGGAGCGCTACGAGGAAATCCAGACTCTCGAGGAGTTCGAGGCGTGGCTCGACGAGCGGCCCGAACACGCCCAGTCCGACCTCGGCATGTATTGGCGCATGGCCAAGGACATTGGCCTTGACAAGTACGGTACCGGTCATGCCAAGTTCGTGACCTGGGGCTACCTGCCGCACGAGGATCACTACCAGCAACCGACAATCGAGACCCGTAGCGACGCTCTCATCATGAAGTCGGGTACCTACGACGGCGCGTCCGACACGTTTTCCGTGATGGACCAGTCGTTCGCTCGGGAGGACCTGACCCATGCCTGGTACGATGAAAAGGGCGAATTTCATCCCTTTGACCGGGTCACGACGCCGGTGCAGAAGAATACGATCGACACGGAGGGGAAGTACTCGTGGTCCAGTGCCGTGCGTCACGCCGAAAGCGGGCGTCTGGAGGCCGGCCCGCTGGCTCGGCGCGTCGTCGCCGGGGTCGAGGGCGGGCAGCCGTGGCAGCACAGCAACGGGCTGGTGCTGGATATGTACAAGAAGATGGGTGGCCCCTCGGTCATGCTTCGTCACTTTGCGCGCATGCATGAGATCACCATCCTCTACCGTGAGGCTGAGCGGGTGCTGCGCGAGTTCCGGCTGAACGACGAGTGGTACATCAAACCGACGGAACGAGACGGGCGTGGCTGGGGTGCTACCGAGGCTATAAGAGGAGCGCTGTGCCACTGGATCGACGTGCAGGATGGCAAGATCAAGAATTACCAGATCATTGCCCCGACTACCTGGAACGTCGGGCCGCGCTCCGCGGACGGCGAGCGAGGACCGATCGAGGAGGCGCTCATCGGCACCCCGATCGCCAACGCGGCCGATCCGGTCGAGGTGGGTCACGTCTGTCGCTCATACGATTCCTGCCTGGTCTGCACCGTTCATGCGCACGACGCCCGGACCGGCGAGGAACTGGCACGATTCCGCACGGCCTGACCCGGGCCGAGCGTTCCCGGCGGGGCGAGAGCATTTCTCTCGCCCTGCTCGCGAAAGCGCCTGAGGAGAAGAAGGCAGTGGAAGAGTCGAAACCAGATGTGGAGCGTGTTCGCGACGAAACAGACTACATCGAGAAGTACGGCATGAGCGTGGCCGAGGCCGACCACGCTACGCTACTTCGCATGATTGAAGATCACTTCGCCGCCGGTCTCGAGACCCGGGTGGAACCCTTTCCGGAGACGGATCGGGAGTTTGCGAAAATTCTCGATGAGCTGCGGCCGTTGTCCGTGGAGGAGCTGCGTCAGAAGCTGATCGTCTCCGGCTGGCTGCTCACCCCATACGGTGAGGACGAGATGCGCTGCCAGGAGTGCATGTACTACCTCGTCCACCGTCGCTGGTGCGACCTGCCGGAGCTCGACCTGCCCGCCGAACCCGACTGGTACTGCCGCCTGTGGCGGATCTGACAACGGCTGTCATCGGCTGCGGCAACCCGAACCGGAGCGATGACGGCGTCGGGCCGCGGGTGATCGCACTGCTGCGTGAGTGGACCCTGCCCGCTAACGTCCGGCTGTTTGACTCTGGCACTGACGGCATGGGTGTGATGTACAGCGCAAGGGCGGCCACGCGGCTTGTCATCGTCGACGCTCGGGCGCCCGACGGGCTGCCTGGTGCGATCTACGAGGTTCCCGGTGCGGAGCTTGAGACGGCGCATGAGCCGAGTCTCACCCTGCACGACTTTCGTTGGGATCACGCGCTGTACGCCGGTCGTCGTATTTATGGCGAGCAGTTCCCGACGGAGGTTACGGTGTTCCTCGTCGAGGCGCACAGCCTGGCCCTGGGACTGGAGCTGTCCGCTCCGGTGGAGGCAGCCTGCGCTCGCGTCGCCGAACGGATCGCCGTGCTCTGTCGGGAGCCGCCCGTGTCGTGAGCGGAACGATCGACATCGCGCGCGGTGCGGTCTATTTACCGGTGGAGCTGGTGGACACCTGGTTTCGCGGTCTCGATGCCGTCATCGTCCTCATCCGCGACGGTCGGCTCCTGATCCTGCCGGTCAGGCAGGCGGCCGCTGGCGGTTGCCTTCTGAAGGTCCGTAACGCGCGAGGCGATCGTGTCGCCTCAGCCCCGGACGTCTTTCGCGCCAGCGGGTTCGAGGATCTGGCCGTCCAGACTGTCCCGGCTCGATGGTCGGCCGAAGAGGGAGCATTGGTCGCGACGCTGCCTGTAAAGTAAGTTTGCATATTGAAAAAAAGGTAGACAGGTAGATTGCGAGCTGTTCCACTGGCGTGGCAGATGCGAAGCGAGGAGTCGCGAAACATTGGCTGTACTCAACAGGACGACGGACGAAGTCAAGGCGGCGCTCGAGGCTGTGGCGCGGGCTGACTCCCCCGATGCCGAGAAGGCCGAGATGCTCATGGAGATCGGCATGGGCATCCAGCAGAAGCCGAAGAGCCCGGCCGACCTCGAAGCAGCGGTGGCGCTCTATCGCCAGGCGATCGACCGCTGTCCGGCGGCAGAGTCTCTGCTGATGGCACGTATTCGCGCCCGCCTGTCGACGGCGTTGATGGGACTGCCCGCTCCGGACGCCGAGCCGCTGCAGGAGGCGCGAGAGCAGATGCAGAGCGCGCTCGTAACGCTGACGGATCAGGGCAAGGACGAGGAGATCGCCGAAGCGGAGATGAATCTGGGTTTGATCTGCCAGAACCTTGCCGGCAAGGGCCTCGGCGACATCAGAGAGGCGATCGCCGCCTACCAGCGCTCGCTCCGCACCTTCGACCGCACGCGTCACCCGGCGGAGTTCGCCATCCTGCAGAACAATCTCGCAACGGCGTTTCTGACCATTCCTGTCGGTACCGAGGGCGGCCGGATGCGTGAAGCGCTGGCGGTCCAGTCCTTCGAGGAGGGGCTGAAGGTCGTCAACCTGATCGACCACCCGAGCGAGTACGCCATGCTGCAGAACAATCTCGGCAACGCGCTCCAGTACGCCTCCTCGAGCCACCGCGTGGCCAACGGCTTCCGGGCGCTTGACGCCTACGACGAGGCCTTGAAAGTTCGCACGCAGCGCGACACGCCGGGTGAGTACGCCAACACCCTTGGCAACAAGGCCAACTGCCTGGCCAATCTGCCGGACGACCCGGACGACCCCGAGGCCGGCAATCCGGACAACAGCGCCGCCGCCGCCGCGCTCTACGAGGAAGCGCTTGCGCTGTTCGAGTCACTCGGCGAGAAAGACAAGGCCGGCCTGGTCGCCGAGGCAATCGCCGACATCAGAGCAACCACTACGACTACGCTTCACTGAGGAACACCCATGGAATTCCTTTTTGCAATCCTTGCCGGCGTCGCTGCCGCCGCCGGTGCCGGAGCGCTCTCGGGCATACGTACCGGCGGCGCCGATCTTGGCAACGACCTGGCGGCTTACCTGGGCACGCTGTACGGCCTCATCGCCGGCGTCCCTGCCGTCGTTCTCGGTCTGGTCCTTTTCGCGATGACACGGGGAGGCTGAATCGATGGAGATGGCACTCAATTCCGCGCGGCTATTCTTCCAGGGCAAACTGTTCCAGGACCACCGCATGGCACTGCGGCAGATGGCGATCGCCATCGGCAGTGGCGCGTTGCTGATCATCCTGCTCGCGCAGGCTCTGCCGCTGTGGTTGGCGGCACTGCTCGGCGGCGCCGCGGCAGGTGCCCTGCAGCCGCTGCTGTTCAAGAACGTCAAGTACGCCTAGGACGGTGGAAGCGCCAGCCCCGGTCAGCAATCGTTCACTCGAGGAGATGCTGCGCGATATAGCCGCGCTCGAGGCGCTGGACGACGGCCGGGACGCCGACGCTCGGCGGGCCGCCGCTGCTCGCGTCGAAGCGGTCGAGGCACTCAACGCCGAGGCGTTCCGACGTTTCATCAGGCACCTGCGCGCGGCGCCCGGCACGGGCGAGGCGCTAAAGGGGGCCGTGGCCGACGAGGTGGTCTACGCCGTGCTTCGCCGGCACGGCATCCTGCGACCGAGCCTGTTCGAGCAGGTGGACGCCGCGCTGGAAAGCGTGCGTCCCATGCTGGCCAGCCACGGCGGCGATGCCGAGCTCGTCTCCGTTGACGGCAGTGAGGCCGTGGTGCGCTTTCTCGGTGCCTGTGACGGCTGCCCTTCCTCAGCCCTCACCTTCTACGCCGGGGTCAAGAAGGCGATCGAGGAGGCGGTACCGCAGATCACCGAGGTTCGCCAGGCCAAGGGGCTCGGCAGAGGCGGGAGCAGGGACACTGTCGGGGGCGAGTCGGTGGTACATTTCACCTCGCCCTTCGCGACCGCCCGGCAGGAGGGCTGGACCAGGGCCGCCGATCTGACCGCGCTGCCCGATGGCGAGACGCGCTTCGTCGAGGTCGACAGTCGCCCGGTCATCCTCTCGCGCTTCGGCGACAGCGTGACTTGCTTCGAGAACGCCTGCGCGCACATGGGCATGGCGATGGACGGCGGCGAGCTGTCGGAAGGCATCCTGACCTGTCCCTACCATGCCTTCCGCTACTCGTTGCAGAGCGGCGAATGCCTGACCGCGCCGGAGGTGCGACTTCAGCCCCACGGGGTGCGGGTGGTCGGTGGGCGCATCGAGGTACGGCTGTCGTGACGAAGCCACAGCCGACTTCCTCCTTCGAGCCGATCAAGGCGCCGGGCACCGTGGTGGCCGGCACGTCGCTGCTCGAGCCGTCCGGACCGGACGTGGTGCTCGGCTGGAAGGCATCGGAGCTGGCGGTCCCGCTCGCAGCGACCGCGTCCGATTTGTTCGGCCCGCGTGGTCTGTGCCTTCACCCCGACGGCTCGCTCTGGGTGGCGGACACCGGGCACCACCGCCTGCTTGGCTGGCGGGAAGTGCCGACGACAGACAACGCTCCGGCCGATCTCGTGATCGGCCAGGCGGATTTCACCTCCGAGGGGCGCAACGGCCGCGGCGCAGTGTCGGCAGCGACACTGAACGTGCCGACCGGCGTGACCGAGTGGCGCGGCGGTCTTGCCGTCGCCGACCCGTGGAACCACCGCGTACTGATCTGGCGACGTCCTCCCGACACCAACAACCAACCGGCCGACATCGTCCTCGGACAGGCGTCTGGCGAGGCCGATCTGGCCAACCGCGGCGCCAAGCGGCCGCAGGCGTGCACGCTGCACTGGCCCTATGGCATCGCCGCCGTGGGCGACGCCCTCGTCGTCTGTGATACGGGCAACCGCCGGGTGCTCGTCTGGGACGACGTCGATCGAAGCGGGCGGCCGGCGGACCGTGTGCTCGGGCAGATCGCCTTCGACAGCCGGGACGAGAACGCCGGCGGCGAGGTCTCGGCGCTGTCGATGCGCTGGCCTCACGATGTCGTCTCCTGGCAAGGTCGTCTCGCCGTTGCCGACGCAGGCAACAACCGGATCATGCTCTGGTCGAGCGGACTGCCGTCCGAGAACGGGGCAGCGGCGGACACTCTGTTCGGGCAGTCCTCCTTCACGGCGTGCGATCACAACATGGGCGCGTACTACCCCTCCAACCGCGCGCTCAACATGCCCTACGCCCTGGCCGTGTCGGGCGAGCGGCTGTTGGTTGGCGACACCGCCAACTCCCGCCTCGTCGGCTGGGGCGTGTCGAGCATGGCTGCCGAGGCCGAGCGACTGACCGGTCAGTCGGATTTCGCGTCCAAGGGCGATAATGGCTGGGGCGTCGAGCGCCGCGATAGCCTGTGCTGGCCCTACGGTCTCGCCGAACGCGACGGACTTGTCGGCATTGCCGACAGCGGCAACAACCGCGTGCTGCTCTGGCGGTGCGCGCCGTGAAGGGGCGCGGGCTGCTGGTCCGGGGACAGGTGCAGGGGGTCGGCTTCCGGCCGACGGTGTGGCGGGTCGCCCGCGAGATGAGCCTGACCGGCGAGGTCCGCAACACCGCCGAGGGCGTCGAAGTCCGGGTCTGGGGCGAGGCGGAGCACGCCTTCGAGGCGCGGTTGCGCGCGGCGTTGCCCGGGGCGGCGCGGATCGAGCATATCGTGCGCTTCCCCCTCGAACAGGCGGCGCCCGACCGGTTCCACATCGCCGCCTCCGGCGGCGGAAACCGGGGCGCGGCGGTGGTGACGCCGGATCGGTGCATCTGCGCCGACTGCGTGGCCGAGATCGGCGATCCCTTCGCCCGGCGCTACCGCTACCCCTTCACCAACTGCACCGCCTGCGGTCCGCGCCTCTCCATCGTCGAGAGCGCGCCCTACGATCGCGAGCACACGAGCATGGCCGACTTTGCCCTGTGTGCCGATTGCCGCGCGGAATTCGAGGACCCGGACGACCGGCGCTTCCACGCCCAACCCATCGCGTGCCACGCCTGCGGTCCGCGTGCC
>CBDCAW010000090.1:0-19659 GCA_965214025.1 Granulosicoccaceae bacterium | reverse complement strand
AGCTCCCGACAGAGCCCGACCGTGAGCGGAATCGGATTGCCGCCGGCGGATGGGTCCGCGATGGCCATGCTGGCCAGCAGCTCCGTATCCGGCTCGCTGACACCCAGCTCGTGCAACGTGGGCGGAATCTTCAGCTCGCTGCGCAGTTGCATCAGATACTCCATGAAACCGTCGAAGCCGCCAGCGATGCTCAGCCAGGCGGCCAGCCGTTCGATGCGCCCGGTGATGGCTTCGCGGTTCGCCTCGAGTACGTAGGGGGTGAACATCGCATTGGTCAGACCATGATGCGTGTTGTACAGGGCGCCGACCGGGTGTGACAGCGCGTGAATGCCACCCAGCCCCTTTTGAAACGCGGTAGCTCCCATCGCGGCTGCCGACAGCATGTGGGCCCGCGCCTCGACGTCGCTTCCGTCATGGAAGGCGCGGGGCAGGTACTCCTTCACGAGGCGCATGCCTTCCACGGCGATACCGGCCGACATCGGGTGATAATTCGGTGAGCAATAGGCTTCCAGGCAGTGCACGAGCGCATCGAAGCCGGTGCCGGCCGTCATCATCGGCGGCAGGCCGAGGGTAAGCTCGGCATCGCAGATCACCGAGGCCGGCAGCATCTTCGGGTGAAAGATGATCTTCTTCGTGTGGGTTGCCTCGTTGGTGATCACGCCGGCGCGGCCGACCTCGGAGCCGGTACCGGCGGTCGTCGGCACCGCGACGATCGGTGCGATGCCGGCCGGGTCTGCACGGGTCCACCAGTCGCCCACATCCTCGAAATCCCAGACGGGCAGGGTCTGACCCTTCATGAAGGCGATGACCTTGCCGGCATCGAGTGCCGAGCCACCACCGAAGGCCACGACGCCGTCATGACCGCCATCGAGTAAAGCTGCAAGCCCGGACTCGACGTTGCCACCGGTCGGGTTGACCTGCACATCGCTGAACACCGCGGTGCGCAGGCCGGCCGCCTCGATGCTGTCGACCGCCTGCTGTGTGATGTGCAGTTCGGCAACACCCGGGTCTGTTACCACCAGCGGGTTGGCCATGCCCGCTGCCATGCAGGCCTCGCCCAGTTCGCAAATACGGCCTTCGCCGAAGCGAATGGGGGTAGGGTAGCTCCAGTTGGCCGTCAGGCTCATCGGTGTTTCATCTCTAGTTCGATCATAGGTCGGTGGTGCGAATGCGCAGGTTGAAACTTTTCGGTCGGGTCAGCGCCTGGTAGCCCAGAGACGAAAGACTGCAACCGCGACCCGTATCCTTCACGCCGGTCCAGACCAGTGCGGGGTCGAGGTAGTCACAGCGATTCATGAACACCGTGCCGGTGTGCAGCTGGTCGCCGATGCTGATCGCCGCCTCCTCATCGCGCGTCCATATCGAGGCGGTCAGGCCGAACCTCGAATCGTTCATCAGGGCAATGGCTTCGGCATCGCTCTCGACGCGCATGATACCGACTACCGGGCCAAAGCTCTCTTCCTGCATCACTTCCATGTCGTGTGTGACGTCGGTCAGTACCTGCGGGGCCAGATAGGTGGAGCCGGGCTGGTCGAGCTCGAAGTGATCGCTGTCGACGTGCGTGGTGGCACCGGCGGCGACGGCATCGGCAATCTGCCGGCGTACGAAGTCCGCGGAGCCAGGCTTGATCATCGGCCCGAGTGTGGTCTTCACATCGAGCGGGTTGCCGAGCTTGCAGGCACGGGCAGCGGCGGCCACACCTTCGACGACTTCATCATAGACGTCGGCATGCGCGTAGATTCGCTCGATGCCGCAACAGCTCTGTCCGGAATTGAAGAAAGCACCGTCGGCCACGCTCTCGATCGCATGGGTCAGGTCGGCATCCGCCCGCACGTAGGCCGGGTCCTTGCCACCGAGCTCCAGGCCTACCTGCAGGAAGCGCCCGGCCGCTGCACTCTCGATGACGCGCCCGGCTTCCACCGAGCCTGTGAAACACACCATGTCGACGCCATCGCGGGCGATCAGCTTGCCGGTCTGCTCGTGATCGAGTACCAGGTGCTGGAAGATGCCCTCGGGCAAGCGCGCCTTTTGAAACGCCTGGGCGAAACGTTCGCCCGCCAGCATGGTGTTCGCCGCGTGCTTCAGGATCACCGCGTTGCCCGCCATCAGTGCGGGAATGATCGAATTGACGGTGGTCAGGAACGGGTAGTTCCACGGTGCGATGGTGAGCACGGTACCCAGAGGCACGCGACGGATGAAGCGGTTGAAGCCGACGATCTCGCCCACGTGGATGTCGGCCAGCGCGGCTTCCGCCGTCTCGATCATGTAGCGGGCGCGTTCCTCGGTGCCCGCCATCTCACCGGGCCCGAAGCGTACGGGTCGGCCCATCTGACGGGCAAGCTCCACCGATATTTCCTCGGTGTCTTCGAGCAATGCATCGATGGCCGCGTTGCACCAGGTGGCGCGTTCCGCGATCGTCCACTGACGCCAGATCTGCTGGGCGGAACGCGCCTGCTCGACGGCCCTGGTGATGGACTCGTCGTTCTCCTTTTCACGCTCGATGAAGACGTTGCCGTCGATCGGTGAAATTGTCTGGATGGTACTCATGCGCGCTCGAATCCTCGCTCTCGTTCCCAGTCGGTGACCTGTTGGTCGAATGCCTGCTGTTCCCAACGGGCGGCGTGTACGTAATGATCGACGACATCGTCGCCGAAGGCGCTGCGCAGCATGCTCGATTCGTCAAGGGCGATGGCGGCATTGCGCAGGCTGGTGGGAATTTCCTCGCCGGCATCGTCACCGTAGGCGTCGCCGGACATCGGCTCCTGCAGTTCGAGCTTGCCTTCGATACCGGCAAGGCCGGCGGCGAGCTGGCATGCGAGGGCCAGGTAGGGATTCAGGTCGGACCCGCCGACCCGGCATTCCATGCGCACGGATTTCTGACCGACGCCGCACAGACGATAACCTGCCGTACGATTGTCCAGTGACCATACCGCGCGCGTCGGAGCGAAGGTGCCCGCCTTGAAGCGCTTGTAGGAATTGATGCTCGGTGCGAGAAACACGGTGTTGGCACTGGCATGCGCCAGCAGGCCCGCACAGTAGTGTCGCATCAGTGCGGACATGCCGTGCTCGGCATCGGCATCGTAAAACGCCGGTTCACCGCTGTCGGCGTTCAGCAGCGATTGATGCACATGCGAGGAACTACCGGCCGAATCCACATGCCACTTGGCCATGAAGGTCAGGGCCTTGCCGCGGCTCCAGGCGATCTCCTTGCAGGCGTTCTTCGTGATCACGTGGTTGTCGGCGGTGCTCAGCGCATCGCTGTACATGATGTTGATCTCTTCCTGACCTGCTGCCGCCTCGCCCTTGGAGCATTCCACGGGTAGCCCGGCGCCATGCAGGCCGTTGCGGATCGTGCGCATCACATCCTCCTCCTTGGTGGTCTGGAAGATGTCGTAATCCTCGTTGTAGGGGCTGATCAGTTCCAGCCCCGAATAACCCATGGCGGCCGCATCGCGGAAGCTGTCGTGGAACAGGAAGAATTCCAGCTCCGTGGCCATCATCGGCGTATAGCCCAACGCTTCCACCCGCGCGATCTGCTTCTTGAGGATCGCGCGTGGCGAATGCGGCACGTCTTCATGCGTGTCGTGATCCTGAACGTCACACAGCACCATGGCCGTACCTTCGAGCCACGGTGTGAGCCGCAGCGTGTTCATGTCGGGCACCATCACGTAGTCGCCGTAGCCTGCTTCCCAGCTCGTGGCCCTGTAACCTTCGACCGTGTTCATTTCCTGATCGGTAGCGAGCAGGTAGTTGCAGGAGTGGGTTTCCTCCAGCGCATGCTCGAGAAACCAGGCGGCGTGAAATCGCTTGCCCTTGAGTCGACCCTGCATGTCTACCTGGCAGGCGAGAACCGTGTCTATCTGCCCATCGGCAACGGCCGTGCGCAAGTCGTCCAGCGTCAGTTTTCCGGTCATGTCAATTCCCTTCAGGTGTTGGCAGGTGACGCTTCACTGTCGCACATCCAACGGGCCTTTGCCTCACGGGAGCCGTTCGGCAAGCACTTCGGTGAGCCCGCCGGCAAGCCGCTCGGCCCAGAGCCGTTGCTGTTCGTCGGTCGCGATCAGGTCGTTGCGAATCTCGATCATGACCGACTCGAGGCCTCGCGGCGTGGCGTGAACATCGAGCGTGTGAGTCACATCGTCGGCGGCCGAGTAGGGCTCGTTCCAGGCCACACCCGCATACCTTGCCCGCATGCGCTCGAAGAACGCCGATGCCAGTTGTTCGGTATCGTCGTTGATGATGCCGAGCTCGACCTTGCGCACCTTGCCCAGATAGACCGGATTGAAGCTGTGCACGGTGACGAGGATGGAAACCTGATCGCGTGCCCGGCGCTCATCGAGCAGTGCGCTGATCTCGGCGCTGAACGGATGGTAGAACCGGTCAATGCGTGCCTGGCGCTGCGCGGCACTCAAGGTCTGATTGCCCGGTACGGGCCGGCCTTCGCTGACTTTCCAGATCGCATCGGGATGATCGATGGCGCGGTTGCAGTCGAACAGCAGTCGCGAGAAGCGGTGTAGTACCACAGTGGCATCGAGCAGGCTGCCCAGGTGCCTGGCCACCCCGGCGGCACCCGGATCCCAGGCGATGTGGCTGTGCCGATTGGCAGGTTCCAGCCCCAGGTCGTCGAATTCAGGAGGAATGTAGTCGCTGGCATGCTCGCAGACGATGAACCAGTTTGACACCGCCTGCCGGTTCAGGACCTCGCAGACGGCCTCGGCGTGATCGGGTGATCCGCTTGCATTGGTGCGCTCCATCAGCTTCGGCAGCCTAGTAGTGAAAGTGAGTTGGTCGGGTCTGCCGTGGCCAGGGCCCGTCGTCCAATGATCCATAGGCGTCTATGGAAAGATGGATGACAGGCCCGGGCCGCTCGACGATGGCCGGGGCTTCGACAGCGAAACCCCTATGGTACCGGACGCGCCGGGCGCTGAACTGCCTCGCGTGAGGTGCAAGTCGTCTCGGTAGCCTATTCCGTCGGGGCACCATGAAGGGCCCGAGCCTGTCATCATCGTGCCGAAAATAAATCAGGAGCGGGAAATGGATACACAGAGGTTGGTGACACGCGTGGTGCTCATCATCGTTCTCATGGTCATTTCAGGTCTGTTCCTGTGGATGATCGCACCGTTCCTGATGGCCATCTTCCTGGCAGCCCTGTTCGCGGCGCTGTTCACGCCCATCTACTCTCGCATTCTCGGCTGGGTGAACGATCGAGCTGCGCTCGCCTCGGCACTGACGTTGCTGATCGCCGTATCGTTCGTCTTCGTTCCGTTCATCTTCGTGATCGGGGCCGTGGGCGCGCAGGCGCTGGATGTCGCCGAGAACGCCAGGCCGTGGATCCAGGAACAGATCTCGAACAGCGGGCAGCTTTCGCAGCGGCTCACCGAAGTTCCCTTCTACGAGTACATCGAGCCCTATCGGGATACCGTGCTGAGCCGGCTGGGCGAGTTTGCCACCACGGTGAGCCAGTGGACGGTGACAGCACTGCAGAGTGCCACGCTGGGCACGTTCAGCGTGTTGCTCACCATTGTGATCATCCTGTACACGATGTTCTTCTTTTTGATGACAGGCGATCGCTTGCTGTTCCACATCCTCTACTACCTGCCGTTGCAGGACAAGGACGAGCAGAAGTTACTGGGCCGGTTCATGTCGGTGACCAAGGCCACGCTCAAGGGCACGGCGGTGATCGGTTTTCTGCAGGGATCATTGGCGGGTGCGGCACTGTGGGCGGGCGGCATTCCGTCACCGTTGTTCTGGACGGTGGTGATGGCGCTGCTGTCGGTGGTGCCGGGCATCGGCACGGCACTCGTGTGGGTGCCTGCCGCTATCTATCTGGCGGTGCAGGGTGAGTACGTCACGGCCCTGGCGGTCGGCACCTTCTGCGCCGTGGTCGTGGGCACCGTGGACAATCTGGTCCGGCCCAAGCTGGTCGGCAACGATACACAGTTGCACGAGCTGATGATCTTCTTCAGTACGCTTGGCGGGCTGCTGATGTTCGGCTTCATGGGGTTCGTGATAGGCCCGATCATCGCGGCACTGTTCGTCACCATCTGGGAGCTCTACGGTAGTGAGTTCCGGCACTATCTGCCGTACACGGCCTTCCGGCCCCGCAGTGGGGAAGTCGAACTGCCACATGATCGCCTTCAAGGCGGAGGTGCGGAGCTGGACTATTTCGATGCTGAGGAGCCGGACGATACGCGCACGGGCAACAAACCGGACGAGCGCTGAGGCGGCAACACCGGAGCGTTGATTAGCTCAGCCGTCTGAGCAATCACGCGGGTTTTGCAAATGCCCCGGAGGCCCGAGTGATGCCATTCGAACGAGGCTTACCAGTCGCGTGGTAGCTTGCGCTGCATGTGAATGCGCCCGTCGCGAATGGCCACGTACTCACCTTTCACCAGTTCCGCCATAACCTTGCCGACCATCTCGCGCGACGCGCCGATCATGTTGCCCAGCTCCTGATGCGAGTACTTCTTCGCCAGCGCGGCGGTGCCATCGCCCTGCGGTTCGCTCAGATCGTGCAGCTTGTCGGCGAGGCGACGATAGACGTTGTCGAGTGCCAGGCTGCGGCTGCCTTCGGTGGCATCGCGCAAACGCTGTGTGAGCGAGCGGATAATGCCCAGTGCCATGTCGGGATTGGCCCGGAGGCAATCGAGAAAGTTGGGCTTGCCGATCATCAGGGCCTGGGTGTCTTCCAGGGTGGACACCGAGGCCGATCGCGGTTCGTCATCGAGCAGGGCGATATCGCCGATGACCGAGCCTGCACCCTGCTGATAGAGCACCAGTTCCTTGCCGTCCTGGTCGCTGACGAACACCTTCACCAGACCGCTGCGAATCACGTACATCGATTCGCCGGCGTCTCCCTCGGTCATCAGGATGGCATTCTTTCGAAACTGTATCTCTCGCGACTGAAACGCAAGCGCTGCGAGCTGATCATCAGCAAGGTGAGCAAACAGGTCGACCTGACGTAATAATTCCAATGTGTCCGACATCGTGCCTCACGGGTTCCAGGGAGTCTGTCGTTGAACCACAAGTGTACGCTGCCGAGCCACTTATTTCGCTACTACTGGCCATCTTGCCCGATGTCGTCCATTTCATCGAGGCAGGCACCTCGACCCGAGGCTCCTGTTCCAGGCCAGTCACAAGGTGAGCTCGAGGATGATTGTCGGTGGACCGGGGATTACCGCTTTGATAGTCTTTCGTGATAGCGAGTTGCAGCCAGGAGCACTCCAGTAAGCGCCTTCCACTCCAAGCAGCGTGTCGATATCACTCAGTCTTTCCTGGCAGCCCAGACTGCCGAAGACATCAGGCAGGCGTGTGCCGGCTGCGCTGAAGAGTTCGAGTTCGAGCATTTTATCTACGGGGCCTACATTCCGGTGGTGGATACCATCGTGGTCGTGAACGGCTTCCCGGCGGATTGGCGCGAGCACTACGTTGATTCCGACTACATCAATGTAGATCCGACAGTACGTCATTGCAGTCAGAACACCACGCCCGTCCATTGGGACAGAATCCCGATTTCGCGCAAGGGTCGCCGCGTACTGGCCGAACGTCTGGTGATGGACGAGGCGGCCGCGACAGGCTTGAGGTACGGCATCAGTGTGCCGGTGCACGGTGCCGGAGCCGAGTGGGGCATGCTCAGCCTTGCGTGTCGGCGAGCGCCGGCATTGCAGCCCGGATACAGGGTGTACGATCTGCAGCTACTCGCGCAGGCCGCCCACGAGGCGGTCAAGCGTATCAATGCCGAACAGATCGATCAGCAAACCGAGCAGAAGCGTCTGACCGATCGGGAAAGGGAGTGCCTGGAATGGACGGCCAATGGCAAGACGGCCTGGGAAATATCCCGCATCCTGTCATTGTCGGAAAGCACGGTGACGTTCCATCTGAAGAACGCCATTCAGAAGATGGATGTCACCAATCGACCGCACGCGGTGGCCAAGGCGCTGGCCCAGTCTCGAATCACGCTGTTCTGAGCCGTCGAGGCGTCGAGCAAGCAAGAGCTCGATCTCGTGACCTTTGGCAGCACGCAGTTCATCTCTCTCTCCTCTCGCTTTCAATTGAAGCCGCCTGTCGTCGAGATGCCTGCGCTACCCGGTGCGTTCGACACGGGTCGCGGCATGGGCGGCATCGCGAAACTGTTGATTCAACGGAATCCAGCAGGCCACAGACTCGACCTTTCCTATCTGGGTGGAGCGGGCATCACCGAACCGAATCATCGGGATACCGACGCGCTTCATGAGCCGTTCGACTGAAACGCTGGTAACGGTCACGTAGTCACGGATGCCATGCAGGTCGGCAAAGTCGATCAGGCCCACGATCATGTCGCAGGCCATCGAGCTGAGAAAGATCTGCCCCTTGTAGCGGCGTGACGCCGAGGTGGCCGCGAAACGGCTGAGCTCCCAGATATCATCGGCGCGTGGCGCATGCTCCCCACGCAGCAGTTCGCTGAACGTGTCCTTGAGCATGTACGGCCCGGTGGTGGGTAGCAATCGCCAGCACCCGCTCGCCGTCTCACCACGGCCGGCCACCATGTACCAGGGGTCCATCCGATCGTATTCATCCCGCTCCTGCCGGTTCATCACGTTGACGGACCAGCCCAGCTTCTGATGGAAGACTTCGTAGCGCAACTCGAACATGCTGCGCATCTGTGCAGGGGTCAGCGAGCCATCGCCGGCCCGGCCGAACACGACAGCTTCGTCCGATGACGACGGCACGCTAGCATCCAGGGACTGCATGGTAGTGACTCCGGTGGGGCGGGCATCCTTCAACACGGCTATGCTGCGGAAGCCGACCGGTCGCGCTGGTCGCAGGTCGACTACCGGCCTTGGCTTTTACTGTATATGGGCTATGTGATCAGTACATGCTGGCATCGGCGTCCATTGACTGCCAAATTTGAGGGTGCTCGCGGGTTTGGACGGCAGCCACGTGCATGATTCGGCAAAGTCGCCGAATCCGGCCTGACGAAATTGAAAGAGTAGATGCTTGTCAGTGTGAGGTCATCAGTTTGAGGTCGATCTGATTTTTAAGCCGGTGTGAACTGGGTTACACTTCGGCAAGCAGGCACGCAGGCGGGTGATCGTATGCGCAAGGTACGAGAACCTACTCGCACGTCGAACTTATCTCACAGGGAGTACGGATCACATGCTGTCCAGAAGTCATCTGATCATCGCCGCAGGTGTACTGGCCGGCGCCAGCATCCAGAACGTGTCAGCGTCCACGCTGGTCTATTGCTCGGAAAGTTCACCTGAAGGTTTCGATCCGGCGCTCTACACGTCGGGCACCACATTCGATGCCTCGTCGCGCAACGTCTACAACCGTCTGGTCGAATTCGAACGTGGCACGACAGACATGGTGCCCGCGCTTGCCGAGAGCTGGGATATTTCCGAAGACGGCAAGACGTACACCTTCACGCTGCGCGAAGGCGTGGCGTTTCATACCACGGACTTCTTCGAGCCCACGCGGGAGTTCACTGCCGCCGATGTCATCTTCAGCCTCGAGCGCCAGGGCCAGGAAGATCACCCGATGCACGGTGCCTCCGGCGGCACCTACGAATATTTCAACAGCACCGGCATGCCGGGCCTCATCGAGAGTATCGAAGCGGTCGACGATCTGACCGTCAAGTTCACGCTGGCGCGCGCAGATGCCACCTTCCTGCCGGTCATGGCAATGGACTTCGCCTCGATCATGTCGGCGGAGTACGCCGATCAGCTGGTCGAGGCCGGCACACCGGAATTGCTGAACCAGAAGCCGTTGGGTACCGGACCCTTCCAGTTCCAGGCCTATCAGAAAGACGCGGTCATTCGCTATCAGGCCCACCCCGAGTACTGGGCAGGCGTTGCGCCGCTCGATGCGCTGGTGTTCGCGATCACACCGGACGCTTCGGTGCGTTACCAGAAGCTCAAGGCCGGTGAATGTCACGTGATGCCCTATCCGAACCCGGCCGATATCGAGACCATCCGAGCCGACGAAACGGTCGAATTGCTGGAGCAGGAGGGTTTCAACGTCGGCTACATGGCTTACAACACGCAGATGGAGCCGTTCGACAACCCGGCCGTACGCAAGGCATTGAACATGGCGATCAACAAGAAGGCCATTCTCGATGTGGTCTTCCAGGGCTCCGGAAAGGTTGCGAAGAACCCGATTCCGCCGACCATGTGGTCGTACGACGATTCGATCGAAGATGACACCTACGACCCTGACACCGCCAAGCAGATGCTCGCTGACGAAGGCGTCAAGGATCTCTCGATGAAACTGTGGGCAATGCCGGTGCAACGACCCTACAACCCGAACGCCCGGCGCATGGCCGAGCTCATCCAGGAAGATTTCTCCCAGGTGGGTGTCAAGGTCGATATCGTCACCTACGACTGGGCCGAATACCTCGAGAAATCCGCTGCGGTCGATCGTGACGGCGCGGTGCTGCTGGGCTGGACCGCCGATATCGCCGACCCTGACAATTTCCTGGGCGTTTTGCTCGGCTGCGATTCGGTGGGCAATGGCAACCGTGCCCAATGGTGTCACGAGCCTTTCGACAAGCTGATCAAGGATGCGAAGGCGCTGGTCGACCAGGATGAGCGTACCGCGCTCTACGAAGAGGCACAGGTGGTCTTCAAGGAGCAGGCGCCATGGGCGACGATCGCGCACTCAGTCGTGCAGGAGCCAGTGCGGGCAGAGGTGAAGGACTACCGCATCGATCCGTTCGGTGGGCACATCTTCTACGGTGTGGAGCTCGCCGAGTAAATCGATTCAGGGGGCGCCCGGTAGCGTCGCATGTTCGGTTTCATGCTTCGCAGGCTGGGCACGTTCGTCCCTACCTTCATCGGTGTGTCGATTGCCACGTTCCTGTTCATCCGCCTGCTGCCGGGCGACCCGATCAAGCTGATGGCAGGCGAACGTGGCATGAGCGATGAGCGTTATGCCCGCCTCGCCGAGCAGTTCGGGTACGATCAGCCCTTGCCAGTGCAATACTGGAACTATCTCACCGGCATTCTGCAAGGTGATCTGGGCACCTCGTTCGTCACCAAGAAACCGGTGTGGGGCGAGTTCTTCTCGTTGTTCCCCGCAACGCTCGAACTCGGCGTCTGCGCGATCGTGCTGGCCATCGTTCTCGGGGTGCCGGCCGGTATCATCGCGGCGGTGAACCGGGGCAAGTGGCCGGATCAACTGTTCATGTCCACAGCGCTGGTCGGCTATTCCATGCCGATCTTCTGGTGGGCCCTGCTGTTGATCATCTTCTTCTCCGGCACCCTGGGTTGGACACCGGTATCCGGTCGCATCGATCTGCTCTACTACTTTCCGGACGGTACCGGTTTCATGCTGATCGACAGTCTCGGCTCCGGCCAGAGTGGTGCATTCACATCGGCGGTGCGGCACCTGATCCTGCCCACCATCGTGTTGGCCACGATACCGCTGGCGGTGATCGCCCGGCAGACCCGCTCGGCCATGCTCGAGGTGCTCGGAGAAGATTACGTACGTACCGCCCGGGCGAAGGGGCTGAGCACGCTGCGCATCAACGGCCTGCACGCGCTGCGCAATGCGTTGATTCCGGTGATCACGGTGATCGGTCTGCTGATCGGTACGCTGCTGGCGGGAGCCATTCTCACGGAAACCATCTTCGGCTGGCCCGGTGTAGGCAAGTGGATGGTAGATTCCATCTACCGGCGCGACTACCCGACCGTGCAGGGCGCGTTGATGATCATCTGCGTGATCGTGATGCTCGTGAACCTGCTGGTCGACCTGCTGTACGGTCTGATCAATCCGAAGATACGGAAGGGCTAGGGCCGATGCTGAGCGAGCGCGAGTGCCTTCATCTTGCCATCTCAGCAATACAAGCCAGGGCTGGAATCATGGCGCTGACGAAACATTCATGACAGATTCCAGCGTGGATGCCAGGGTCGGCGGTGCCGGAGAGGGCGATTCTGCGCTGCTCGATGCACCCGCACGGCCGGGTCGTTTCCGCGAATTCTGGAGCTACTTCTGCGAAAACCGCGGCGCGGTGATCGGGTTGTGTGTGGTGGTCACGTTCCTGCTGATCGCGATCTTCGCCGATGTGATCGCACCGTACTCACCCACGGCCCAGCATCGGCAGCATCTGTTGCAAGCGCCTGCCTGGCAGGCGGGTGGCAGTGTGGAGTTCCTGCTCGGCACCGATGCACTCGGGCGCGACATGCTGTCGCGATTGATGCACGGCGCCCGCTATTCATTCTTCATCGGCGTGGTGGTGGTGCTCGTGTCGGCGAGCATGGGCATTCTGATCGGCCTGATCGCGGGTTTCTCACGCGGCTGGATCGATACCCTGATCATGCGGCTGATGGATATCGTGCTGGCGTTTCCCAGTCTCTTGCTGGCGCTGGTTCTGGTGGCCATTCTCGGACCATCGCTGGTCAATGCCATGCTCGCCATTGCGGTGTCCTATCAGCCGCATTTCGTGAGGTTGACGCGGGCCGCCGTACTCAGTGAATTGCCGAAAGACTACGTCACCTCGGCCAGGGTCGTCGGTGCGAACCGGATGCGGCTGATGTTCATCACGGTGCTGCCCAATTGCCTGGCACCGATCATCGTGCAAAGTGCCCTGTCGTTCTCGAACGCCATATTGGATGCGGCCGCGTTGGGCTTTCTCGGGCTCGGCGCACAGCCACCCACACCGGAATGGGGCACCATGCTGGCCGATGCCCGTGAATTCATCCTGCGCGCGTGGTGGGTGGTAACCCTGCCAGGCCTCGCCATCCTGATCAATGTGCTGGCGATCAACCTGATGGGTGATGGTTTGCGTGATGCGCTCGACCCGAAGCTGAAGCGGAGCTGATACCGACATGGCGCTACTGGAAGTCAGCAAGCTTTGTGTGGACTTCAAGACCGGCAGCGGGGCCTTTCGCGCCGTCGACGAAGTGGACCTGTCCGTCGATAGCGGCGATGTGCTTGCCATCGTCGGCGAGTCGGGCTCCGGCAAGTCGGTCTCGTTGCTGGCGGTCATGGGGCTGTTGCCATGGACGGCGACCATTACCGCCGAGCGCATGATCTTCGACGGTACCGACTTGACCGGTCTCAGTGCTGCCCGCAGGCGTCAGATCATCGGTCGCGACATGGCGATGATCTTCCAGGAGCCCATGTCGAGCCTGAACCCGTGCTTCACGGTGGGCTTCCAGATTCGTGAGTCCCTGAAGACACATACCGAGCTGTCACGCAGTGCGCGGCAGAGCCGGGCGGTGGAACTGCTGGAATTGGTCGGCCTGCCGGAACCCCGCAAGCGGCTGTCTGCCTTTCCACATCAGCTGTCCGGCGGCATGTGTCAGCGCGTGATGATCGCCATGGCCATCGCTTGCAAACCGAAGTTGCTGATCGCCGATGAGCCGACCACTGCGCTGGACGTGACCATCCAGGCACAGATTCTCGAACTGCTGCTGAGCCTGCGGGAGGAAACGGGCATGGCGTTGATTCTCATCACACATGACATGGGCGTGGTGGCCGAAACCGCTCGCCGCGTCAGCGTGCAGTACGCCGGGCAACGGGTCGAGGAGCAGCCGGTGCACGAGCTGTTCGCCACGCCGCACCATCCCTATACGGCAGCATTGCTGGCCGCCCTGCCGGAGCGTGCCACGGCCCGGCACCTTCCCAGTATTGCAGGGGTGGTACCCGGTCAGTTCGATCGACCGTCCGGTTGCCTTTTCTCGCCGCGTTGCGATTTCGCCGACGAGCAGTGCCGCCAACGCCGACCCGCACCGGCGTCAGTGGAACTGGGGCAGGCACGTTGCCATTACCCCCTGTCGGATGCCGGAGTACCGCAGCGATGATCGGCTACAGGTTTGCGAAAGTGTCGGATGCCGGAGTACCGCAGCGATGATCGGTGAGGAGTCTGCTGCGTCGAACGCCCTGGCGACTGATGCGCTGATCAAGGAGCCCGCCTCGACGAACGCCACATCGACGGAGCCGCTGATCGCAGCAGTCGATATCAGCCGTTTCTATTCGGTCGGAGGTGGCCCGTTCGGCAAGGCCGCCACCGTGCGGGCGCTCAGCGAAGCCAGCTTTTCGCTCGAAGCCGGCCGCACCCTGGCGGTGGTGGGCGAATCCGGTTGCGGCAAGTCGACGTTGGCCCGGGTGGTCACGCTGATCGAATCACCCAGTGAGGGCGAACTGACCATCGACGGGCACCACATCACGCCAGGGTCGACAGGTGCTCAGGCCAGTCTTCGCACGTCGATTCAGATTGTCTTTCAGGATCCGTTCAGCTCGCTCAACCCCCGCCAACGCATCGGCAGTATCCTGGAGGAGCCGTTGCTGATCAACCGGCTCGACATGTCGGCGGCGGCACGCGCCGAGAAATCCCGCGAGATGCTCAAGCTGGTCGGGCTGCGCCCGGAGCACTACGGGCGCTACCCGCACATGTTCTCCGGCGGGCAGCGCCAACGCATCGCGATAGCGCGAGCGCTGATGCTCGATCCACGCATCCTGGTGCTGGACGAACCGGTGTCCGCCCTGGATCTTTCCATCCAGTCGCAGATACTGAATCTTCTGGTCGATCTGCAGGAACGGCTGAACCTGGCCTATCTGTTCATCTCTCATGATCTGTCGGTGGTGCGTCACATGGCCAACGACATGATGGTGATGTACCTTGGGCGAGTGGTGGAATCCGGCGACGCCCGCACGCTGTTCGAGTCGCCGAAGCACCCCTACACGAAGGCGTTGCTGTCGGCGACGCCGGTAGCCGATCCGACGCATGTGTCCAGCCGCATTCGGCTGGAGGGCGAGCTGCCCTCGCCGCTGAATCCACCGTCGGGCTGTGCGTTCAACCCACGCTGTTGGAAGGTGAACGAGCGCTGCCGGGCCGAACGGCCGGTGCTCGGTGCCGGCGGTGATGCGGTGGTGGCGAGCATGGCGACACAGCGGTTTGCCTGTCATTTCCCGTTGGGCCCCGATGATGCCTGATGCAACTCGCCGGCTGCGCGTGGCGGTGGCCGGGCTTGGCAACATGGGCGCAAGCCATGCGCTCGCCTATCACCGGCATGCCGGCTTCGATATTGCCGCACTGGTCAATCGCTCGCCGCGTACGCTGCCGGATGAGCTCAGGCAATACACGATAACGAACGACATCCGGCAGTCGATCGATGATCCGGGCATCGATGTCATCTCGATCAATACCTATTCGGATTCTCACGCCGAGCTTGCAGTGGCGGCGCTTGAAGCGGGCAAGCATGTATTCGTCGAAAAGCCGCTGGCCACCACGGTCGCCGATGCCGAGCGAGTCGTGGCGACTGCCGCTCGTTGCAAGCGCAAGCTGGTGGTCGGCTACATCCTGCGCCACCATCCGTCCTGGCAGCGGCTGATCGCCGAGGCCCGGCGCATGGGTGGCCCCTATGTGTTCCGTCTCAATCTCAATCAGCAGTCGGCCGGGCTTGCCTGGCACACCCATCGGCAGCTGATGCAAAGCACCTCGCCACTGGTCGACTGTGGTGTGCACTATGTCGACGTGATGTGCCAGATTACCGATGCGAGGCCTGTACAGGTGAACGGTATGGGTGTGCGCTTGAGCGATGAGATTCCTGCCGGCATGTACAACTACGGTCATCTTCAGGTGCGTTTCGATGACGAGTCGGTCGGTTGGTACGAAGCGGGCTGGGGGCCGATGATGTCGGAAACGGCCTTCTTCGTGAAGGATATCGGTGTCGCCCCGGGGGGCCGTGTCTATCATCATGGATGAGTCCGCGCGCTCTGCGGATATCGATACGCACACCCGCACGGCGCGCCTGCGTATTCATCATGGCGCCCTCACCGTCGAGGGCGGTTTCGCGCATGCAGACGAGACCATCGACATGGCCGATGAACCCGATCATCAGGAGCTCTGCCAGCGAGAGCAGGCCTGGTTGTACGAAGCGATCGTGAACGATGTAGATCTGCAAAGGCATGGCGAGGATGCGGTGCAGTCGTTGCGGATCTGCCTGGCGGCGGACGAAAGCGTGAGAAACGGTCAGCCGGTCAGCCTGTAGGACACCTTGCAAAAACCGTGGAAAGACAACGACATGTGCACCAATCTGAAGATCGACTACATCGAGCTGCCCGCCGCTGACTTCGGCGTCGTGCAACGGTTCTACGAAGAGGTCTTCGACTGGGAGTTTACCGACTACGGTGAAGGCTACCGAGCCTTCTCCGACGGCAGGTTGCAAGGCGGCTTCTATCGATCGGACCTGCGTTCATCGGTCGAGAATGGGGCCGCACTGGTCATAGTGTATGCCACAGACCTCGAGGCTACGTCTACGGCGGTGGAGACTGCCGGCGGCACCATTGTCAAGCCGACCTTCGATTTTCCGGGAGGGCGGCGTTTCGAGTTCGCCGATCCGCACGGCAATGATCTTGCCGTATGGACGGACAACACGCCAGCCTCTGGCTGAAGCAGTGCCACGAGTCGATGGTCGGGGTTCGTATCATCTGACGTTGCACGACTGGCTACGCAGCGAAACTTTCAGGATCAGTACGGTCTTGCAGTGACCCGGTACCGTTCAGAACTCCTGGCTGCAGATCGGGATATCGATTTCAGCCTGGCCCTGGAGACGGGTGGCCTGATAGCTGACCGTGTCGCCTGTATCACCATCGTCATCGATGTCGTTCAGATCAGCGTATTGCAGCGTCAGCGTATTGCCATTGTTCGTCAGGCTCAGAACCGCATCCAGAAAGTCCGGAAGTCGATCCAGAAATACACGGCCATCGATCGGCGACTCCGATGCCTCACCCGTGGCGTTGGCGGTGAAGTAACAGTTCTGCCCGCCCTGCTCATCGAGGTCGTAGATGACTACCTCGGCATTATCGTCTTCGCCGAGTGGGCGCACCACCAGGGTCGCGCCATCCTGCTGCAGATTCGGGTCGCCGCTCCAGTTGCCGGTGATGTCCCATAGCCCGACGTACGATGCCACCGGCGACGGCCCGCCGTCTTCTCCACCGCCACCGGCGCCGCCGGTTTCACCGGTCACGGTGCCGGAATCGCCGCAGGCAGCGAGAACGATGGACGAACCGAGAGCGATCGGTAGCCACCAGGGGCGTATGGCGTGTGTTCGGCGGGCGGTTGCAAGGCATGAAGCGCGCTTCGCGCGGTTGTCGGGGTTGTCGGGGTTGTCGGGGTTGTGGTATTGCATGTTGTCTCCAAATGACGCGTTCACCATTCCCCGACGGGTCCTAACCGATTCGTTCGCCCGACTCGTCGAACAGATGGCAGTACTCCGGCAAAATGCCCAGCCGGCAGTGTTCACCGGGTCGAAAGCGATGCCTGCCATCCAGCCTGGCAACCAGCGTCTGTTCGTTTGCCAGCTGCAGATGCAGGTAAGACTCGCCGCCGAGGTGCTCGAATACCTGCACTTCTCCGGCCAACGGCCCATCGTCCTGCAATGTCAGGTGTTCAGGGCGCAAGCCGAGCGTGACGGTGCCTTGCGTGGCTGCAGTATCCACGATCACGCTGTCTCCCAGCTGAACATGCCCGTTCTCAATGCGGGCATCGAGCAGGTTCATCGATGGCGAACCGATGAAACCGGCGACAAACGTGTTGGCCGGGTGCTCATACAGCTCCAGTGGGCTGCCGATCTGTTCCACTCGACCCTCGCGGAACACGACGATACGATCCGCCAGCGTCATCGCTTCGACCTGATCGTGAGTCACGTAGATCAAGGTGTTGCCGAGCCGCTGGTGCAGCCGGAGGATCTCGATGCGCATGTGTACCCGCAACGCGGCATCGAGGTTCGATAACGGCTCGTCGAACAGGAACACACCGGGCTCACGCACGATGGCGCGGCCGATAGCCACGCGCTGACGCTGGCCGCCTGACAGCGCACGCGGCTTGCGATCCATCAACGTATCGAGCCCGAGAATGGCCGAGGCCGCGTTCACACGCCTGTCTATCTCGCTGCGCTCGACGCCGGCATGCTTCAGCGCAAAACCGAGGTTGCCGCGCACATCCTTGTGCGGATAAAGCGCATATGACTGGAACACCATCGCGATGCCGCGATCCGACGGTGGCAGATGATCGATGCGCTTGCCACCGATCCACACCTCGCCGGCACTGGCCTTCTCCAGGCCGGCGATTATGCGTAGCAGGGTGGATTTTCCACAACCGCTGGGCCCGACGAACACCACCAGTTCGCCATCGTGAACCGTCAGGTTCATGTCTTGAATGACATCGACCTTGCCGAAAGTCTTGGTGATCGATTTGAGTTCCAGCTCAGCCATCAGCGATTCGTATTGTTGCAGTCGAGTTCACGAAGGGTTCTCACTCGCGAATGTCGGGAGGCGAATGTCATCACCCTTTCACCGCTCCCGCGGTGATACCGCGGATCAGCTGGCGCGAGAAGATCACGTACATGATCAGTACCGGCACGATCGCGACCGACAGGGCCGCGAGCACCGCGCCCCAGTCGACCGTGTACTGGCCGATGAACTGCTGCACCCCGAGCGTGACGGTGCGGGTGGATTCGCCCGGTGAGATGATCAGCGGAAACCAGAGATCGTTCCAGATGGGGATCATCGAGAACACTGCAACCGTGGCAATGACCGGGCGCACCAGCGGCACCACCACCTCCAGGAATATCCGGTATTCGGACAAGCCGTCGATACGCGCACTGTCCTTGATCTCACGCGAGACGGAACGCAGGAACTCGGTGAAGATGAAGATCGCGATCGGCAGGCCCTGGGCGGTGTAGATGAGAATCAGGGCCGTGAGCGTGTTGGCGAGGTTCATGCTCACGATCATGTCGAGCAGTGCCACGGTGCCGAGCCTGATCGGCACCATGATGCCGACGATCAGGTAAAGCCCGAGAAAGGTATCGCCGGGGAACCGGTACTCGGATAGCGCATGCGCCGCCATGGCACCGAACAGCAGGATCAGGAACAACGCAACCCCGGTGATGACGAAGCTGTTGCCGAAGTACAGCGGGAAATCGCTGTGGGTCAGCACGCTCAGATAGCCTTCTGCGGTGTACGACTCGCCGAGTGGCAGACCGAGCGGGTCGCTGAAGATGGCCTTGCGACTCTTCAGGCTGTTGATGAAGATCAATATCAACGGAAACAGTGCGAGTGCGGTGTAGGCCAACAGCACGGCGTGCACCGAGGCTCTGGAAATGCGTTCCTGAGCGATCATGAACCTGAAAGCCACCTTGCCTGATGCATGACGCTAGCTCTCGTAGCGCGTGAGCCGTCGTTGCACCCCGAACAGGTACAGCCCCACACCCACCAGAATGATGAAGAACAGGGCGGAGGCGACGGTGGCGCCCATCGGCTGGTTACCCAGCTGGGACTGGAAGCCGAAGAATGTACGGAACAGGAACGTGCCCATCACATCGGTAGCGTAATCGGGCCCGGCAAGGCCGCCCTGCAGCGAGTAGATCAAGTCGAAGCTTACCGTGAAATTGCCGATGTACGTCAGGATGCCCACCAACCCCAGCGTGGGCAGGATCAGTGGCAGTTTCACCTTCCAGAAGATCCACCAGCCGTTGAGCCCGTCGATGCGTGCAGCCTCGATGGTTTCCTCGGGCACGTTCAGCAGACCGGCATAGAACAGCATCAACGGTATGCCGATGTACTGCCAGATGGAGATCAGTGTGATCGTCACCAGTGCCGAACTCTCCAGGCCCAGCCACGGGCGGAACCAGTCACCGAGCCCGATGGAGTTCATGAAGTTCGGCGTGATGCCCCATA
>CBDCAW010000089.1:0-68102 GCA_965214025.1 Granulosicoccaceae bacterium | reverse complement strand
CGATATCTTCCGCGGCAGCATTCTCGACGTCACCGATTCAAGCTACGTCATCGAACTGACCGGCGACGATCACAAGCTCAACGGCTTTCTGGAGGCCATCGGGGCGGACAACGTCATCGAAGTGGTGCGTTCCGGTGCCTCGGGTATTGCACGGGGCGAAAAGTCGCTCAAAATCTAGCATTCAACGGAGAACTACCATGCAGGTCTACTACGACAAAGACGCGGACCTTTCGCTGATTCAAAGCCGCACGGTTGCTGTGGTCGGTTACGGCTCGCAGGGCCACGCGCACGCGAACAACCTGAAGGATTCGGGTGTGAAAGTGGTCGTCGGGCTGCGCAGCGGCTCCGGTTCGGCGAGGAAGGCGGAAGCGGCCGGCCTCGAAGTGCGTGACATCCCGGAGGCGGTGAAAGCCGCCGACATGGTCATGGTACTGGCGCCCGACGAGCATCAGGCGAAGCTGTATCGCGATCATATCCACGAGAACATGAAAGAGGGTGCAGCCCTGGCTTTCGCTCATGGCTTCAACATCCACTACGAGCAGATCGAGCCGCGCAGCGACATCGACGTGCTGATGATCGCGCCGAAGGGCCCGGGCCACCTCGTTCGCTCCACGTATGTGGAAGGCGGCGGCGTGCCGACGCTGATCGCCGTGGCTCAGGATTCCTCTGGCCAGGCCTCGCAGATCGCCCTGTCTTATGCATCCGCGAACGGGGGTGGCCGTGCCGGCGTCATCGAGACGACCTTCAAGGAAGAGACCGAAACCGACCTGTTCGGTGAGCAGGTCGTACTGGCCGGCGGTACCACCGCGCTGGTGCAGGCCGGTTTCGAAACCCTCGTGGAAGCCGGCTACTCACCGGAAATGGCCTACTTCGAATGCCTGCACGAGCTCAAGCTGATCGTCGACCTCATGTACGAGGGCGGCATCGCCAACATGCGCTACTCGATCTCCAACACCGCCGAGTACGGCGACATCAAGACCGGCCCACGCATCATTACCGACGAGACCGCAAGGAGATGAAGCAGATCCTGAAAGAGATCCAGAATGGCGAGTTCGCGCGTGATTTTATCCAGGAGAACCAGGCGGGTACGGCTACCTTGAAGGCTAAAAGGCGTCTGGCATATGCACACCCGATCGAGACGGTGGGTGAGAAGCTGCGTGGGATGATGCCTTGGATCAAGGCTTCGGCCAAGGTTGATAGGGATGTGAATTGAGGGGGCGTAGGGATTCCGGGTAGTGGCGGCAGCTTGTCGTCACTATCCGCACGGCCGTTTGGGGGCGGCGGAGATGGACGGTGCATATGTCTTCGTGCCGGAAGGTTTCCAACTCCCAAGTGATTGTTGAGCGTTCTGAGGCACTAACCAGATGGGGTGGTGAAACCTTGCACATTGCCCGTTCTCGCTTGTAATCTCGTTCAGCTGTGCACCGCGGTGCCGATAGGGTCAGATCTACCCACCCTGACAAGGCACCGAATGGACAAGCAGATCTACCTCGCTAACGAACACGTTGCCGATTTTGTGAAATGGCTCAGTCACGAGCTTGTATATCGGGAGTTTCAGCTTGTTGTTCTTGATAGCCGATTTGTACCAGGCGGCATCAATGAGCAGGTCGTCGGCGTCGAGGGCGTTCTTGAACAGTACATGTGGTGTTCAAGATGGACCCCTCCTGGAGAAGAGGCCGTGGTTGAGTCCGGTAACTGGGCCACCACAATAGCCTCGCTCGCGCGATTGAAGCACGGGCTTGGAAACGCGATCGAGGCTAGAGGATGAAAACCTGACCTTCGAATATTGCCAACGAGGTGCTTGGATGGGGTGGCCTCTCTGGATCCAAGCCGTTCTTAACCGGTAAGAAGGATGGCCACGAGCTGGTTAGCTACTTGCGCGATGCCAAGCCGGTGTTCCGGCTTGATGACCCTGAACTTCATCTCGAGATGATCGATGCTGCGCGCATCCATCGATTCGACTCGGGGTTGACCAAGATCCACTCTATTCTCGACGACTCTGGTGCGCCGATTTACGACAGCCGCGTCGGTGCAGCCACAGCAATGTTTGTAGCGCTTTACTGCCGCGAGAGGAAGCTGGCAAGAACACCAGAATGGTTGAGGTTTCCAACCGGGGAGGCGCGGGGTAATCAGCTGCGGAACTCGCGCGATCTTGATTTTCCTTCAGCGCCGAGACTGTACAGCGCGTTCAGGGGGGCGAACTGGGCGCGGTGCATGGTGCGGCTGGGCTGGATCATGGAAGCTGTTGTTCTTTCTACCGGGCTTTTTGGCGATCAGTCACCTATACGTGATCGTCTTGTCGCTTTACAGAGTGCGTTCTTCATGCTCGGCTACGATCTTCGCGCCTTTGGTGAAGGGCAGCCAACGAAGAATGTAATGCCGCTTGTAGCGTCACTTGTTGAATCTGATCGCCGCCGCAAGTTGGAAAGGCCAGGCAACTGCGTGCCAACTGGCTTCTCAATGAACAGAGTTGTTGAATTGTTCGGGCGATTCTTGGAAGAAAACAATCGATCACCTTTCGACCAGCAAGAGTTCATTGACTGGCAGATGGAGCACGGTGGTGTGACAAGTCGGAACACGGCTCGTGCAAACTGCTATCCGCTGACGGCACGTGAGTTTGATCTGTTCGGTGCTCCTCTTGAGATATGCCGGCACTTCATTCGGGGAGGGTTGGAAGGCCTCGTCGGTGTTTTGCGCGGGCGCGTGCCGGCGGTGGACGAGCGTGAGCTTGTGTGTATGTACGATTGCTACTTTGCTGGTTCTCTCGCTGACCGCATTCCTGCTGAGCGAGTCGAATGGCTACTTGCACACGGGCATGCTGGTACGGAAGACGCCGCGAAGACATTGCTCAGCGTCGGGCGCTCTGTGGGCCGGCACTTCGGCCATATAGGCCCGGGCGGCCCGCCAACCATTGATTTCGGGCAGTTCTTTGATGATGGCCCATGGGAGGAATAGGGCGACCAGTTGACGTGCTGATGATTGCGCCCAAGGGGCCGGGTCACCTTGTGCGTTCAACGTACGTCGAGGGCGGTGGTGTGCCAACGCTGATCGTAGTGGCGTAGGATTCATACGACCAGGCCTCGCAGATCGCTTTGTCCTACGCATCTGCTAACGACGGCGGCCGTGCCGAAGTCATCGAGACCACGTTCAAGGAAGAGGCCGAAACCGACCTGTTCGGCGAACAGGTCGTACTCTGCGGCAGCACCACCGCGCTGGTGCAGGCCGGCTTCGAAACCTTCGTGGAAGCCGGTTATTCACCAGAAATGGCCAACAGCTTGCCAGTAACGTAGTGCTCGCGGGCGAAGGACGTCGCTAAATGAACCTGCGCACCGGCCATGGTCAAGGCCCGCACAGGGACTATCGATGGCGGGCCACTTACCTCCTTGTGTGAAAGAGTAGTTCGGCCAGTGTCGCCAATCGGGCAGATCTTGCGAATCTATTGCCCACATAAACGGTGTCTGTCGCTGCTACCACTTTCCTCCGGTGTCCCAGCGATCCGATGTCGGTCTAGACCGGACCACCCTGCACGTGGATCGCAAAATGATGTGACTGGCTACAAGAGGGTATGCGATACATCCGCGCTAGTCGGAAACCGTCTGATTTATGTTCAACGAGATGGGCTTGGAACCCGCCACAATACGGTAGCAGGGGGGGGGGCAGCCCCATGCGGGTGAAAAGGCGGCACGATAACACTGATGACGTAAAAACCCGTTTGACCTACGCCACAGTGCCTTAGTCATGCAATACAGTCAAATATCCGTCGCGGAGAGATTCGATGGCGTCGAAAGCCTGAGCATGCTGTGCATTCTGATGCAGTATGCTTGAACAGTCATCAGGCTGCCACTCGCACAGGATCTCCAACTTGCATAATGTGTAGTGCCACGGTTGAAAATGGAACGGATCTTGATTGGCTTGAACAACTGGACTGAGACCGGCAAAGGTAGTGAGTAAAAAATCCGAACACAGCAGCCATTCACAAAAACGGATTGCGATACTTCCAGCGAGGGGGGGAAGCAAACGGATACCACGAAAGAATATCCGAGAATTCTTTGGTATTCCTGCCATCGCCTATGGCATACAAGCTGCGAAAACCGCTGATATATTTGACGACATTATCGTTTCCACTGATGATGACGAGATCGCGGCCACTGCAGAAGAGCTTGGCGCTTCTGTACCTTTCAGGCGCAGTGCAGAAAATGCAGACGACAATTCGACCACCTCTGACGTGCTAAGAGAAGTGCTGCAAACTCTGGAAAAAGACGGACGTGTGTATAACGAATGTTGTTGTATATACCCTACTGCTGTATTCGTCACAGCCAAACGACTTCTGCAGGCACATAGGCTGTTGAATGAGGGAGCTTTCGATCAGACTTTCCCAGTGCTTGCCTTCCCATGTGCAATTGAGCGCGCGTTGCGTCTGAATGAAAGAAATCGACTGTATTCGGTGCTACCCGAACATGTACATACGAGAACACAGGACCTGCAGAAGTCCTACTATGATGCGGGGCAGTTCTATTGGTTCAAGACTGCAGGCTTTTGTCAACGTGATTCCTTGATGACAGATAACGCCGGAGTAATCATCTACTCGGAAATGAGCGTGCACGATATAGATACAGAAGCCGACTGGCTAATCGCTGAGAAAAAATTCCTATCAATGATGATATCGCCCAACGGTACGGTGGAAAAAGAAATAGGAAATGTGGGATGAGCCGGGTTGCACGTCTAATGTATAAACGCAAAAACCTCCAACAGGCGGTACGCGAGAATCTGCTTGCGGAATCAGTAAGCGAAAAAACTGAGCATGTTTAGTCAGCAGGGGCCAACGTACGTCATTGCAGAGCTGTCGGGAAATCACAACAACGAATTCTCTAGAGCTGAAAAGATTGTGAGGGAAGCAGCAGACGCAGGAGCTAACGCAATTAAGTTGCAGACATACACCGCCGAGACTATTACACTTGATTGCAACTCATCATTGTTTAGCATTCAGAACGATAGCCAGTGGGACGGTCGTACGCTGCACGATCTATATCAAGAAGCCTCCATGCCGTGGCATTGGCAGCCTCGATTAAAGGATCTAGCGGAAAGTCTCGATATAGAGTGCTTCTCTTCTCCATTTGATCTGTCAGCAGTTGACTTCCTGGAATCGATAAATGTTCCAGCTTACAAGATTGCATCATTCGAGATAACTGATATCCCACTAATTGAATACTGCGCTGCAACAGGTAAGCCAATAATTCTTTCCACTGGCGTCGCAAGCCTGGCGGAAATTGAAGAAGCAGTTGCCGCATGCAAGCGTGTGGGCAACGAGCGGTTTGCGTTGCTGAAGTGTACGTCAAGCTATCCCGCTCTACCTGAAAACTCGAACTTAAGAACCATCGATCATCTGGCAAAGACGTTCAATTGCGTCTCGGGGCTATCTGACCATACGCTTGGAATTGCAGTGCCGATCGCTGCAGTTGCGCTAGGTGCGAAAGTAGTTGAAAAGCATCTCACACTGAATCGAGGAGAAGGTGGTGTTGATTCATCATTTTCGTTAGAACCCGATGAGTTTCGGTCGATGGTCGATGCCATTCGCATAACCGAAAAGGCGATCGGTTCAATTGACTACGAAATGACTGAGAGCAAGCTCAGTAATCGTAAATTTGTACGGTCGTTGTTTGTCTGTGAAAAGGTATGTCAGGGAGACCTGGTGACTTCAAAAAATGTTAGGTCAGTGCGCCCCGGGTCGGGATTGTCGCCGAAGCATCTAACCGAAGTTCTTGGCAAAAAATTTCGAAGTAATGTAGATCGAGGTACGCCGATGAGCTTTGATCTTATCGACTAAACATTTGGTGAGACTTCTTGAATCTATATGTCGATCTGTATACATATCGTCATCGATGGTTTTTAGTTACTCAGTCAAAGGCAGATTTTGGTCACAAAACTTGTCTTATTGCTCATCAAGCTATTATTGACCTTGGGCCGTTGATTAGTGCTTCTGGTGAGTGCATCTGAACAACGAAAGATCGATGAGCATATAGGCACGTTACCGGCACATTGTTTGCGTGCTGGCAAGGTAGCAGGGGCTTTTTCCAATAGACCAGGCTAATACAATATGAAGCTATCAGTATTGATACCGGCCTACAATCTGCAAGAATATATAATCACGTGCTTAGTGTCGGTTTTAGAGCAAAGAACCGATTTCGACTACGAAGTCATCGTTAGTGATGATGGATCAACCGATGAAACCGCGGAAAGAATTGCGATTCTTGCATCGCGTTTCAAAGGAAAGCTGTACCCAATATACAATAAGAAAAATGTAGGTCTCGCTGCTAATATGGAGGTCTTGCTTAAGCTGGCCACAGGGGAATACGTTGCATACGTGGATGGCGACGACATTGCTCTGGAAACTAAGCTACAGAAACAGGTTGATTACTTAGATCAGCATCAAGATTGTCAGATGGTCTACCATGAATCTGACATGTTTGACTCGTTGTCTGGAAAAACTATCAAGCATTACTCGGAAGGATACTATAACTGGTCCTTTATTCCGCCGCGTTCCAGCATAGAACATATGGTTAGGTACGGGACATACATGCAAGCAAGTAGTGTGATGTTCAGAAATCACCCGAAACTGCAGCAGACTGTAATGAATACCTGCAAAATAATATTTGATTATTCGTTCTACATCCAGAATGCAGGATACCTGCAAGCGAACATTGACTACATACCTGAAGTCTTAGGACGATATCGTATTCATGATAGCAGCTTTGGCCAGCAGACTAGTAGATCATATGCTAGGCGTGAGCAGTCACTAATAGACATTGAACTCGCTTGCCTAGCGGCCGAGCAATTTGGCATTAGCAATGAAACTATCGCTGCGGGGATTTCCCATCACCGGTTTGCTGCTGGTCTTTACTTTCTGGCCAGAGAGGCTGACGATCTATTTGTCAAGCATATCGAAAGTTCTTCGGATGGAATTCTGTACTTCAATGACAAACACAGAGTTGTCTACGAGAATAGAACGTCTCCCGAGAATGTTAGGAGAATTCTTCGGGAGGTAGTCTAAGTGGGCAGCTTTGATGTCCTAGTAGTAGGGGCTGGCTTGTCTGGGGCGGTCATGGCTGAGCGTTTCGCTAGCGTGCAAAACAAAAAGGTACTCGTCTTGGAGCAGCGTGATCATGTGGCAGGAAACTGCTATGACTATAGAACCGCTCATGGAGTGACCGTTCATCACTACGGGCCCCACCTATTTCACACCGACGATGAGTATGTTTGGGAGTATCTCAGCGGGTTTACGCAATGGAAACTTTACGAGCACAAGGTGCTGGGATCCATAGATGGCAAGCTAATTCCAATTCCCTTCAATCTCAATACGCTGCACGCTCTATATCCTAAGGACGAAGCTCAAGAGATTGAAAGAATTCTTTTGAAGCAGTACGGCGCCGGTGGTAAGGTTCCAATTCTAGAGCTACGCAAAAACTCATCTTTATTGCTTCAAAAACTTGGTGAGCTTGTCTATCAGAAGTTTTTCATTAATTATACTACAAAGCAATGGGGCTGCTCCCCTGAAGATATTTCGCCAGCCGTTACTGCGCGAGTACCAGTGGTAATATCCAGGGATGATCGCTACTTTCACGATAAGTATCAAGCTATTCCAACTGAGGGATACAGTAGTTTGGTGGCGAATATTCTTGCTCATCCAAATATTGAAGTACGCCTGAACGTCGATGCAACCGATCTGATTGATCTGGATTTGAAAGAGAATACTTCGTCCTTTGAGGGGAAGAGTTTTCGCGGAAAAATAATCTTTACAGGTATGTTGGACCATCTTTTTGGTTATGTTGATGGAGAGCTAGAGTATCGCTCGTTGCAGTTTAAGTTTGAAACACTGAAGCAAGCGGAATTCCAGCAAGCCACAACAGTTAATTTTCCTAACGAACATGCGTATACAAGAATTACCGAGTTTAAGAAAATTCTAGGTCAGAAGACTGATCAGACTACTATAGTCCGAGAGTATCCGCAGGACTACGACAGACATGACCCTCAGAAAAACGTACCCTACTACCCGGTATTCAACGTCGAGAATAAAGAGCGCTACGAAAAGTACAAGGCTCTTGCAGAGAAGTTTCCAAATATTATTACGGCAGGTAGGTTAGCTGAATACAAGTATTACGATATGGACGATGCTGTTGGGAATGCTCTCGCAAAATTCGACACGCTGAGCAACAGTCAGCTGAGAGAGGCATGCTAGTTACACAGGCAATAGCAGCGAACTCTCTGCGCAACGTCTGCAAGCTATCAGATCTGAAAGGCATGGATTACTGCCTTGTAGGAGACGGTGCCTATGCCAAAGACATGTTGCTGAGGCTCGTCCGAGAGCGAGTTACTCTGCCTACGTCCTGGTGGGTAACTGAGTATCACGATGATTACAGTGAAATATCGCAGTATACAGAGAATGAGCAAGATTACATCAATGAGGAGAGCATAGTTCTAGGGACAGGGCAGTTTCAGATTGAAATGATACTACGTTTGCAGAGCAGATGTTCGAGCCATTCGACGTTCTTAGATGTAATGCTTTGCGCTCCCCAAAATTCAGTAATAGCGGCTAGAAAACGAATACATTCTCGCGACTACATGCTCTACTTCGACCAGTATTCAGATATAAACGTCCCTGCATTTCTGAGTAACCTCTTTACATTTGTAGAAGCTGCTGGGATCCAGGTAGAAGTGCATCATCCCTTGGAAATATTGAGTGATGAGTACGTGATTGGCGCCCGAAGCGTGGTTCTTTGGAACGGCTCCACTTCAGCGTTCCTACCTTTATTGGATCGAGTTAAGAAGTTGAAGGTAGATGTTACCTATGCAGAGTGTGGGTTCTTTCCACAGCACGAGCACTTCTACTTTGACAAGCATGGCGTGAACAACGATAGCCAGCTGTACGGAGATAGTCTTGAGTGGGTGACTGATGAAATGCTTTATATAATGAACCGGCTACGCCACACGCGAAGAACAATACTCTCCGGGAAAGGCGTGCTGGAAGACGAGAGTATATTTGTTCCGCTGCAGGTCCCCACAGATTCAAACGTGATAAGTCACTCCATGTTTACACGCGGTATGCAAGAGTTTATTAACTATATCGAGGACATGTATAGAGGAGAGAATATCGTGTTTAAGCCGCATCCAAAAGATAGAAATGGTCAGAACTACGTGTTCGCACGTAGCACAGTTTCTCATGATGACGTCAGTATTTTGGTGGCCCGAGCAAATTTGGTTCACGGGATTAATTCATCAGTACTTTATGAGGCTGCCTTGCAAGGCAAATCAATAAAGGTCGAAGGAAATTGTTTGCTTGGCAAACATTCGGAACAGATTGACAAGCTGCTGGCTGCTATATATTATCGGCAGTTTGCTGTTGCGGACAGAGTTTTCAATAACGATAAGATTCGGAGATTTAGTTATCTCGATATAATTTCTAAGGATAATTGTCTTGATGCGGATTCACAGAAAGGATGAACGCTGCAGTAGTGGAGATGAGTCGAGCAAACATGAGTACATATAGAATTACGCGTAACATAGGTAATTACTGTTTGGAGTATGGGTCGGCGGAAAGAATACTAGAAAACGTTTGGCAAAAGTTTGTTGATAACAACTCCGTTGATTTGCTTTTGGTTGATCATGTCTTGCCGTATCTATCCAGCATGGAGGCAGATCTAGCAATGTTGACCTGGTTTGACGCCCTATCTGTTGGTGGAAAGATAAGGCTTACTGTGCCGAATACCGATCATTTTATGGCAATGTGGCAAGCGGCTGTATGGAACAACGCAAGGCTTTGTGATGCGGAGTCAGATGCGCGTGTTGCGTTCTCTGGTCTTTGGGGGCCTCAAGAGAATTCAAATCCAAGATGTGAGACGTATGACGAATGTCTCCAGCGGACATATAGATCTGGCTATAATAGAGAAAGGGTTGTACTGCTGCTTGAGAGGGCTGGATTTACTGAGATCGACGTTGTAAGTTGCGGTTCAGAGGTAAAAGCTAGTGCTTTAAAAACTATGGATCGCGGCGAAAGGCAAATGGCGTCTCGATATGACCAGATACGTTCTGATCATTTGAATCGCTACAGTTTCGCATGTGAGCAGATTGGCACGTTGGGAGGTGATTCGAAGATTCTAGATCTGGCCTGTGGGGTTGGCTACGGAACTTTGATGCTGGCAGATCGAACCGGGGCGAGTGTTACCGGAATAGATGTCGAGAGATCCGCTATAGCGCAGGCTAGAAAGCATTTTTGTAGCGATAAGACAAAATACCTATGCCAAGACGCTAGATTGTTGAGTTCTGATTCAGATAAGTCTGATTTCTGCTATTTTGATGCCGTCGTGTCATTTGAAACTGTAGAGCATGTGGACTTTGCACGACAATTAATCGATATGTTTTTTAGAGCTCTCAAGCCGGGCGGGCTATTGTTTTGTTCGACGCCCAATCAAGATGTTATGCCGTTCGATAGAGAAGTATTCTCCTATCACGTAAGGCACTTTACAAACCCGGAGTTGGTAAGACTGCTATCTGACTCAGGATTCACCGATGTTCGTCTTTTTGCTCAGCACGATCGCGTGGCTGGAGAGGTTGTCGAGGGTGTCGGAGGATGTTTCACGATCGCAGTTGCAGTAAAGCCTTGGGAGCGATAATGTGAACGTGAGTGGTGAGAAGCTGTACGTAGGTTGTGGGCCAGATGTGAGAGAAGGATTCATTCACTGCGATATAAGACCTATGCCGCACGTTGATTGTGTTTGTAAGGCGTGGGAGGTGTCTGGTCACTTCTCTGAGGTTGAACATATTTACTCTCGACACATGCTTGAGCACCTTACGCGCGATGAGGCTATGTTGACACTGAAGGATTGGTATTCGGCTCTAGCTGTAAATGCAAGTGTCAGAATCATTGTGCCGAACATGGATTTTCACTGTAGACAATGGCTTGAGGCTGAGTGGAACGATGAGGCCTTTTCCAGGAAACGGTCAGACGCTTCCTACAGCACAGCGGGTTTTTGGGGATGGCAGTCAGAGTGTGATCCTAGGCAGGTTGATTACAATGCTGTGTATTGGGATGTTCATAAGTCCGGCTACAACCAAAAAAGCATGAGCTTTCTTCTGGCAAAAGTCGGATTTTCTAAGATTCACTGTGAGGTAAAGGATGATGTGCATCTGGTAGCTCAAGCAAAGAAGCTGTGCTAAAGTTTTTCTTCTGCGCCGCAGGGCTGTATGTTAGTCGACCCACATGGTAGGTCGATCAAGCCCTGTTATTGAGAGAGTTTCGGCACGAGTGAGTAGTGATATTTTTCCAGTGACTTCTTGACACTGAGTGGATATTTTTCAGACTTGCGCGACGTGCGTACGCGTATTTAGAATACTTGATAGAGGATCCGGAAAACCCAGGCCTTTAGGCGAAGGATAGCGCAGATGTGGGTGTGTGGAGTCGTCTGAGTTGAAAGAGAAACTACAAATGAGGCAGCCACGGCGGTTGGAACCTGACATGTCATCTGGTCTCGTCGACTAAGTATCGGCGCAGGGTCTGTGATGTGGATTTGCAGTGTCGCGAATTGCTCAAGGAGATCAGCAAGGAGCAAGTAGGACTAAGATGCGCACACACTACGTGAGTATTGGCGAGAGCTTATGTAGGTCCAGTAGTATACTTGGTCGAACTGTGCTCGATCTTTATTGAGCGTCTAAGTAGTTCTTCTGCATCCATTTCTGCGGAGCGTCGCGAACTGCCCGCTTGTCCTGTTGTACGGCGGTTCGGAATTTGCCAGTTTGGTAGGTTGAATTAAGCGGTGTTCCCAGCATCGACTGTTATGGTTGTTCCGGTAATTGCTGAGGCTGAATCTGAAAGAAGAAAGATCAATGCTGCTGCGACTTCATCCGAGGAAGCCAGTCTGCGCAATGCGGACCGACGTCTTATCTGTTCCATCTGTGCGGTGTTAATTCCTTCGGTCATCGCGGTTGTCATGTATCCTGGCGCAATGGTATTGACGGTGATGTTGGCCTTGCCTAATTCCCGAGCCAAGCTTCTTGTGAATCCTGTCAGTGCAGATTTGCTTGCTGCGTAGACAGAAAGACCGTTGAATCCAGTGCTGGCAATTATAGAAGATACGTTTACTATTCTTCCGGCGCCTCTTCGCAACATTGAGCGCGAGATATACTTCGTCAGTAGTATTGTTGCCGTAATATTGACATTGATCATCTGCAGAATTTGCGAGTCATGCATTGTTCCGAGTACGCCATCATAGGCAATGGCTGAGTTGTTTATCAACGCGTATGGTATGCCATGCTCCCCTGATGACTAGCCTACACCATTCGTGAATGCAGGTGATTTCATTCATATCGAGTGCTTCATAGCGCAGCCGTCCTTTGTGTAGTATCTCCAGATCCGATAATTCGTCCGACGTCGTTCTAGAGGCGACGATAATCGAGTAGCCCTCATTCAGTAGCTGCTCGGTTATGGCCAGGCCCAGGCCTTTACCGCCGCCGGTAACAATGACGAGTTTGCCATCCAAGCTGCTATCCTCTCTCGATCTTCCCGGATGCCGTCATCGGTATATTATCGACAATTTTTATGAATGCAGGGATCTTGTATTCAGCCAGGTTTGCGCGGCAGTGGGTGCGTACCGTGTTGACCGCATATGTTGTGCAAATAGTATTCGTTGTAAGTACTAGCGAGGCGCTCAGCAAATTTCCGACTATAGAGCTTTTCTGCGCTCTGACAACGGCTTTCTGTATAAAGGGGAGCTGTTCTATAAGCCGTTCGACCTCTTCAGGCATGACCTTGTTTCCTCCTACATTGATCGATCCGCTCAATCGTCCTCTGAAGATTACTCGGTCGGATGCAATATTGACTATGTCGCCTGTGTCGTGCCAGCCCTTGTCGTCAAAAAGGTTTACTGGTTGATTTGCGTAGGTCTCCGTATTTTCCCTTGATCGTATAAGCAGTGTATTTTGATCTGAAATTGCAAGGTTTGGATCACGGCTGGCTTTGTCGATCCAAGATAGTGGAAACCCTTCCTTTCCGTCGTGTACTGCAAAGCCAACACCAACCTCAGTGGATGCATATATGTGGGTGATATGTGCATCTGGGAACCTGGCGGCCAGGGCGTTCATGAGGCTTCCATCCGCTATTTCACCACCCAGTGTTACTTGCCGTAGCCTGAGGTAGGCGTGCCCTTCAGTCATCAGCAGCCGTTTCCACAGCGTAGGAGTTGCCGAAAGCGCAGATATCCCTTGGCTGACCATCTGATCTATCCTACGGTCTAGTTTATCCCTGGCGTGCGTGATAACCAGCGAGGCTCCGCTGATCATGGCCTGCAGGGTTACCTGCAAGCCGGCAAAGCGGCTGGGGTCGTAGAGAAGGCCCCAAGTTTGTGAAGCATGTTCCTGCTTGCGTACAACGGTGCGGCATAAACTCCGCAAGGAATGAGTGATCAGTTTTGCCGGTCCGGTCGTGCCGGATGTCGAGATCATCCATTGCGTTTCAAGTTCTTCGTGCAGCGCTGCGGGCTCAGCCTCCGCTGCGTCACCTGCCAGGGTCAGCGTTGTTCCGTCGGGCCATGCTGATCTGTCCACTGATTCATCAACAATGACAGCCTCGACCTTCACATGCTCGAGAATATTGCTGATGAAGCGCGAGCATGACCCGGATGGCACCAGTATCAAGTTCTCTACCATGCCGTCCAGATAGAACATCCACTTGATGGTGTGCTCAGCTTCTCCTTGTATGGCTACGGTCTTTCCAGCAAGGTTTATGTGTTTCGCGCACTGCCAAGTTCCTTCCCGGCGAATGTGCCCGAGTGTATAAGTCTGAGAGACGCACTTGAGGGTGAATTGGTCGTTCGCTCGTGTCCTTAACGACTGCACAGCTATATTGCCGTACGATGCGCTGAGTACTTCTCGTACATGTCGCAGAAAGACCCAAAGGTGGCAGGGTATACCGGGGTGTCCATCAGGCTGAAAGGGTCGTAACCCAGTTCAGTCTCGAGTTCTGCTACTAATATGGCGAACGCTAGAGAGTCCAGCCCAGAGTCAAGGAGGATCAAGTTACGATCAAAGTTCCGTGGAAGTGATACAGACTGCTGCTCGGCAACAGATAGCATCACACGGCGAATCGTATCTTCTAGTTTCATCAGGAACCTATTTGCTCGATCATTTGTGTTGAACGTAGCCTACCTGGGCCGGGGTATATCCGATGCGCTCAAGGCAGCTTTGCAGCCGTGTATCGGAGTGCGGTACATTGATGAAAAAATCCGCAAATCTGAGCGAGGGAAGAGGCTCCAAAGGCTTAACTAACTCTCTTAACGAGACGATGATTGAGCTTAGCTCATCACTTTCAATGTCTCTAACAAAGTTGATCCCAACCGAGTTGTCAAACTGGACGTAGATGCTGCCCAGCACGGGTCCATGCTGGCTTACTAGATACCAATGCCGGTAGGGGTTGTTGAAGACAAACGCGCTGTGTTCAGCATAAGACGGTAAGCCTGCATGGCTGATCGAGTGCCGTCTCGCCTTCAGCAGGTCATAAAGGGTGCTGACTTGCGTGGCCGTGGGAACGATATGCTCCAATGCCAGGCTATTCACCTGTGCAAACCTCAAGTGCTCTCCAGCGCGTGACGGGTAGTTCAACATCCAATCTGCTGTAGCCTTTCTTCGCAAAAGTTGTCTTGTGCAAGGTCATGCAAACCATAGGGATGGCATTGCCGTTCTTGTGAATGATGTGGTCGCCTGATGGTTCCGGTTCGTAGCCCTGCAGCCGATGTAGCTGGATGACTTTGGCGTTCTCCTTAAAGATTGCAGCTTTCACGCATTCCACGCCGAGTATGTCGAACGCAAACCTGTACAAGCAAGGGGGTACAATAGATCCGATTCCCAACGCGCCATCCTCGCCTACGTAATAACCCCAGTATGTTTCCTTCAACTGACGATTCCAGTCGACTATGTTGAGAAAGCCAATATCCTTGCCATTATGCTGGATGATCCAGTGATAATAGCTTGGTTTGGAATAGGAACTCGATAGCCAGAGTTTCTGTGCTTCCACGTCATGAGAAATATCAGTGCTCATGAACCTGGTTACACGTTCTTTCGTTCTCCAGCTCAGGATCAGTTCTGCATCTTCGATCTCGACCTCTCTGAACGTAAGCATCTTCACTCTAGCTCGATAGGTGATCGCTGCGGCTGTATGTGGCGCGCACGTCAGCGAGTGCCCGGCAGGCTGAGCGATGCACATGTCGTGCCCGCCCAGCGTAGCTATAAATACAGTCAGGTTTCGGCTTTACAGATGGCTTTCCAATGGAGCGGTTTACTGGTTTGCGCTTTGGGTGCTGCCATCTTCTGTCGCCTCCGGCTCAATATCCATATCATCCAAAGCCTTCCGCGCCCGCTTAGTCACCAACCAAACCACCACCCCAGTCGCCAGTAAGCCGGCACCCAGCAATCCCCACTGCGCCAACCCACCGCCACCCCCGGCAGCTTTCCCGATGGAACCCAGGTACACATACAGGGCAGTACCCGGCATGATGCCAACGAAGGTGGCCAGCAGATAGGGCCAAAAACCGATGTTCGAGACGCTGAAGAAGTAGTTCTGCAGGCCGAATGGGAACACAGGGCTGAGGCGGAGGAGGCCGACGATCTTCCAGCCTTCTTCGCTGACGGCCTGGTTCACGGCCTTGAATCTGCGGTTGTTCTCGACCTGCTTCTGCACTTTGTCGCGCGCCAGGTAGCGGCCGATCAGGAAGGCGGTGCCGGCGCCGAGCGTGGCCGAGCCGATCACCAGCGGAAAGCCCCAGGCGCCGTAGGCGAGGCCTGCCAGCAGCGTCAGCGCGGAGGCGGGTGCGAGCACGCAGGTGGCGATCACGTAGATGACCGCGAAGGCGATGACCCCCACGACCCCGAGGCTGGTTATCCATTGTTCAAGGCCTTCGATCCATTCCTTGACCGGCAGCAGAAACCAGGCACCGACGACAGCGATGGCGACGACGACGGCCAGGCCGATCTTCAGGTTTTTCGACATCGACAGGGCTTCGCAGTTTGTGGTGAGACGTAAGGAGTGGACTGTGACGCACAAACAGGCGACTGGTTCAGGCAGGTCCGGGAAGAGCGCATGGGGTCTTGCACATCTGGCCCTAACGGCGCGGAATATTCACCGGCATCGTCAGCTCATCGATGGCCTCGGTGAGGCTTTCCATCCGCTTCTCGAGTATCGCTTGGGCGTCGAGTAACCCGCGGTTGTAGTAATGCGCACCCAGGTGTTCGGACAGGTAGTCGAGCAGGAACTCTGCCGGAAACTGCTTCAGCTCCGTATCAAGCTCCTCCTGGAAGTACGTTTGCAGCAGATTGACGAGGTTGGAGCGTTCGTCGGCTGTGAAGGTGATCATGGGCAGCGGTTCTCCAAGGTGGCGCGGCTAGGTGTTGGCAGCCCGGCTGTGGTATCGGGTGCGGCGTTGAGCACCGCGTGTGTACCCTTGACAGGCCGCTCTTAAGGTTCGTAAGGGTCTTCCGGGACACCGTCACTCGGTGTTGCACAGGCTACACAGCCGGCCCCGGCGCTGACGTGCCGGGGTAGACTACCGCGCTGTTACCCCAGCGGAGTGAATTCCATGTCAGATCCTGCTCCCGTGCGCCCACGGCGGCGCAGTCGAGGTGTGTACCTGCTACCGAACCTGTTCACGACGAGCGCTCTGTTCGCCGGGTTCTTCAGCATCATCTCGGCGTTCAACGAGCACTTCGAGGCGGCCGCGATCGCGATCATCGTGGCCATGGTGCTCGATGGCTTCGACGGTCGGGTGGCGCGCATGACCAACACGGCCACCGAGTTCGGGGCCGAGTACGACAGCATGGCCGACATGATCTCGTTCGGCATGGCGCCGGCATTCCTGATGTACAGCTGGTCGCTGTCGAGCCTGGCGGAAGCGCGTTGGGGGCAGATGGGTTGGGTGGTCGCGTTCGCCTACACGGCGTGTTGCGCGTTGCGGCTGGCACGCTTCAATGTGGCGGTGGGCACGGCCGATAAGCGCTTTTTCCAGGGCCTGGCCTGCCCGACCGCGGGTGTGGTGCTGGCCAGCGTGGTGTGGGTGTGCAGCGATCTGGGTATTTCCGGGGAAAGCGTGGTGCCGCTGGTGTTCATCGCCACGCTGGCCACAGGCTTGCTGATGGTCAGCCGCTTCGCTTACTACAGCTTCAAGGATTTGGGGGGTAACAAGAAGGTGCCATTCGTGATGCTGCTCGGTCTGTTGCTGCTGTTCGTCACCACGGCGCTGGATCCGCCGAAGATGATCCTGATCGGCGGCACCTTGTACACCTTGTCCGGGCCTGCCTGGTGGGGCATACGCTGGTATCGCAAACGCTCACGGCAACAGCCGTCTGTCTGACTGGGCGTCGCAAGGGAAATGCACTACAGTGCCGTTCAGACGCGCGCCCTGCAGGCCATGGGGCTGGTGCCCTGGGTATTGCGTCGGCAGGCGGTGGGTAGTGAAACATCGGCAGCCCAGGCGTTTACGCCTGGTACGGAAATGCCGCTCGATGCGAAGATCCCGCCTGCTGAGAAAGTCTCACCCGACGCGGAAATACCACCTGATGCGAAGATTCCATCCGGTGAGCAAATTTCCCCCGGTGCGGAAATCCCACCCGCTGAGAAAATCTCACACGATGCAGTAACACCCCGTGCAGAGGAATTTCCATCCACTGAGAAAATTCCACCCGCTTTCCTGAACACTTTAGTAAGCGACGGAATGCCGGCGCTTCTACCCAGTGACGCCAAGGCGCTGGCACGCTGGCTGCCGCTTCAGGGGATCCGACCCGATGCGGAAGCGCGTCGTGGCGCTCGCACTCACGCAACATCTGAAGCGGGCCTGCTTGTATTATTCGAGCCGGTGAACGGGCATCAGGGGGATGATGGTACGAGCGGTGCCGAGTCGAACGGCTCAGCGTCAAAGAACGCAGACTCCGGGCTCAGCCGTGATAGTCATAGCCTGTTCGAAGCGATGATGCGCTCGATCGATCTGGCCCCGAGCGACCTCATGCTAGCCACTCTTTCGCCCCAGCCGTTACCCGATGGCAAGAGTGTGGCGGATCTGCTCGCCTTCCCGCACCGTGCCGTCCTCCTGATGGTGCAAGGTGGTGACGCCATCGGGTCACCGCTCGAATCGGCCCCTCAATCGGCCGATGAAGCCCGGTTCGAGTTCGACATGCCGAGACTGAGCGGCTGGCGCTGCCCCCATCCCGACAGGTTGCTGCACGAGCCGCTGCGCAAGCGTGATGCCTGGCAGGTGCTCAAGGCTGTTCGCAGGGCGCTGTCGGCTACTACCGCGTGAACGAGTACTATGCGCAGTGGCCGCAGCGGTCAGCATGCGGGAGATCAAACCCTCGTGCGTGATCCGAAGCAGGCGGTCACACCCGCGTAAGCCATCCGAAGAGGGGAGAACCCGCGTGAGCCGATCGAGCCGTGAGATGGAACCGTCGGAATTTGCCGCGGCTGCCGCTGTCCGGCAGCGATTGGCGATTTCGGCCATGGGGCAGGAGCATGTCGTCGCCATCGCCGCGATGGAAGGTCGCAACCATGCGTTTCCATGGAGCGAACGCATCTTTCGCGACTGCGTGAAATCCGGTTATGCCTGCCTGCTGGGCGAGCATGCCGGGCAACTCGTCGGCTATTCGGTCGTGCAGGTGGCCGCCGACGAGGCGCATCTGCTGAACCTGTGCATCGACGCGCCCTATCAGCGACGTGGCCATGCCCGTGAGTTTCTGGACTGGATCGTCGACTCGGTGACCATGCAGCGCGCCCATACCTTGTTCCTCGAGGTACGCCCCTCCAATACGCGGGCCGTCCAACTGTACGAGAAGACAGGCTTCAACGAGATCGGCACGCGTCGGGACTACTACGATGCACCGGGTGGACGTGAAGACGCTTTGGTGATGGCGAAAACGCTGTCGACTTCTGCATGAACGCGCGAACCGGCGCGCAGACGCTGCCGACTTCTTCATAAACATGCCGAATAAATATGCCGACCCGCATGCAGGCACTGGTGACATCTACATCAGGGCCCGCGGCACACGAACCCCGGCGACCCGTTAGACTGGTGGATTAACCTCGAGTCTCCCGTTTTCCTCCATGAATCCCACCGAAGAAGTCGCCCGGCGGCGCACGTTCGCCATCATTTCGCACCCGGATGCGGGCAAGACCACGCTGACCGAGAAGCTGCTGCTGTTCGGTGGCGCGATCCAGCTCGCGGGCACGGTCAAGGGGCGCAAGGCAGCGCGGCATGCCACGTCAGACTGGATGACCATGGAGCAGGAGCGTGGCATCTCGGTCACCTCCTCGGTGATGCAGTTTCCCTATCGCGATCAGATCGTCAACCTGCTCGACACCCCTGGTCACGAAGACTTCTCGGAAGACACCTACCGCACGCTCACGGCGGTGGATTCGGCACTGATGGTTATCGATGTGGCCAAGGGTGTGGAAACACGGACCGAGAAGCTGATGGATGTCTGTCGCCTGCGCACCACGCCGGTCATGACGTTCATCAACAAGCTCGACCGGGAGGGGCGCGATCCGATTGAGCTGATGGATGAGGTGGAGCGCATGCTGGCGATCCGCTGTGCACCGGTCACCTGGCCGATCGGCATGGGCAAGCGGTTCAAAGGGGTGTATCACCTGCACGACAAGACGGTGCATTTCTATTCGGCCACGCACGGCGGCAAGGCACTGACGGGTGAGGTCGTGCAGGGCCTCGACAATCCGAAGCTCGATGAGATTCTCGGCGGCATGGCCGATGAGTTGCGTGAAGAGCTGGAGCTGGTCGAAGGGGCCTGTAACCCGTTCGACGAACAGGCCTACCTGGCAGGCGAGCTCACGCCGGTGTACTTCGGGTCGGCGATCAACAACTTCGGCGTGGCCGAGTTGCTCGATGGCTTCGTCAAGTACGCCCCCGCACCGCAGCCGCGCAGCACGATCACACGCGAGGTGCAGCCGACCGAGAACGCCTTCACCGGCTTCGCCTTCAAGATCCAGGCGAACATGGACCCGCAGCACCGTGATCGCGTGGCGTTCGTGCGCATCTGCTCAGGCAGCTTCACGAAGGGCATGAAGGCCCGCCACGTACGGCTCGGCAAGGAGGTTCGCCTGGCCGATGCATTGACGTTCATGGCGGCGGATCGTGGCCATGTGGAGGAGGCCTTCAGCGGTGATATCATCGGCTTGCACAATCACGGCACCATCCGTATCGGCGATACCTTCACCGCCGGCGAGGAGCTGGCCTTCACCGGCATTCCGAACTTCGCCCCCGAACTGTTCCGACGTGCGGTTCTGAAGGATCCTCTGAAGATGAAGGCCTTGCAGAAGGGTCTGAGCCAGCTGTGCGAGGAAGGTGCCACGCAGCTGTTCAAGCCGTTGATCAGCAATGATCTGGTGCTCGGCGCCGTCGGTGTGCTGCAGTTCGAGGTCGTCGCGCAACGCCTGCGCGATGAGTACAAGGTCGAATGCCAGTTCGAGGCCGTGGGTGTGCAACAGGCTCGCTGGATCCGGTGTGAAGACGAGAGGAAGCTGGCCGACTTTCGGCGTAAGCTCGATACGCATCTGGCTCTGGATCATGCGGATGAGCTGGTTTACCTGGCCCCGACCCGGGTAAACCTGCAGATGTCTCAGGAGCGCTGGCCGGATGTGGAGTTCCTGGCCACTCGCGAACAGGTGTTCAACTGATGTACCTGTAGTGACATTTTCCAGGAATTTGTCGGGCTTTTTACAGCGGAGCTGCCGCGTCGCTGCGAGGCCGGCGGGGATCGCAAGCCATGGCAGGTAGATTCGTCTATCCTCAGTGTTCGATCTGTTCGCTCTGAGCATTCACGGGACGAAGCCATACACATGTTGAAATCAGTGATTCTGGCGAGCACGCTGCTCGCACTGTCTACCGGTGCGGCACAAGCCGGTTATCTCAACCTGCCTAACGGCCGTACGGCCTACACGAACTCGGCGCCCGGCGAGGTGTCGATCGAGGCCGGGTATGTCACCGGGGATGCTCCGCTCGGCCTCGGCATCGACTACGAGAACGTCGGTGCCCGGTTGAACTATCAGACCTCTATCCAGTTGAGCTTGTTCGTGGACTATGGGGTCACCACGTTGGGAACCGAGGATGAAGGGCCTGCGGAAATCGAAGGTAACCCGTTCGGTGGTGGCCTGTTCTACCTGTTGCCCAACCAAACGAGTACGTCAAGCGTCAATGCGGCCCTCAAGCTGAGCTTTCACACGGCAGATCTGGAACGCAAAGACCGGGACAATCCGCCGGTGTCCGAGTTCACGGCGACGGTTGCGGAACTGTTGATGAGTGGAATCGCAGCGGACAACACCAGCTTGACGTGGTATGCGAACGTCGGTGCCCACAAGCTCGATTATCGAGTCGAGACGTCCAATATCGACTTGTCCGACACGAAATTTGCCTACGGTGGCGGTTTTTCGCTGCCACTGGGGGGTGGTCTGATCTACCTCGGCATCGACAAGATCGACGAGCTCACTTACGGTGGCGGGATTCGTATAAGGCTTCGATAAGCCCACCAGACCGTACAGGATTCCATGCCAATTCAGACAGACGTAGTCATCGTAGGGGCCGGGCCGGTTGGCCTGTTCCAGGTGTTCGAGCTCGGCTTGCAGGGCATCAAGGCGCACGTGATCGATGCGCTGCCCCAGCCCGGGGGCCAGTGCTCGGAGCTGTATCCCGACAAGCCGATCTACGACATTCCGGCCATACCGGAATGCACCGGTCAGGAGCTCACCGACAACCTGCTTGCGCAGATCAAGCCGTTCGAGCCCGTTCTGCATCTAGAGCAGACGGTGGATTCACTGGAGAAGCGCGGCCCCAACGATTTCGTTCTGGGCACATCGGCCGGTGAAAGCTTTCATTGCCGAGCCGTGGTCATTGCCGCCGGTGCTGGTTCGTTCACGCCGGTGAAGCTTCGGCTCGAGGGCATGGAAGCCTTCGAGGGGTCGCAGTTGAACTATCGGGTGCGCGACCCGGGTGCGTTCGCCGAGCGGAACGTGATCATTCTCGGCGGGGGAGATTCTGCCATCGACTGGGCGTTGACGCTGGCCGGTGTCGTCAAGCAGCTGACGGTCGTCAACCGCACCGAGAAGTTTCGGGCGGCCCAGGCATCGGTGGACAAGTTGATGGCGCTGCGCGAGTCCGGCAACGTGAACATCCTGCTCGGTCAGGCAACGGAATTTCGAACCGAGGGCGACAAGCTCTCGGCGTTGAAGTTCACCCTGCGTGACGAGGCGAAGAGCGAGCAGTGGCTCGATGTGGACGACGTGCTGGTGTTCTTCGGCCTGTCGCCGAAGCTCGGCCCGATCGAGCACTGGGGGCTGGAGCTGGAGCGCAAGCTGGTGACCATCGATCAGTCGTCTTACGAGACTACGGTGCCCGGCATCTACGCCATCGGCGATATCAATACCTACCCCGGCAAGAAGAAGCTGATACTCAGTGGCTTCCATGAGGCAGCGCTCGCCGCGTTCCACATGAAGCAGACCTTCGAGCCGGACAAGAAGGTACATCTGCAATACACGACCACCAGTCCGCTGATGCACGAGCGCCTGGGCGTCGAATAGCCCGCGCCCGTGAAGCTTCAGCAGTTGCGCTGCATCGTGGCCATGGTGCGCAACAACCTCAATGTGTCAGAGACGGCAGCCTCGTTGTACACCTCGCAGCCCGGCGTCAGCAAGCAGATACGGCACCTCGAGGATGAGCTGGGCGTGGAGCTTTTCGAACGCAGTGGTCGGCAAATCACCGCCATCACGCCGGCGGGTGAGGAAATCATCAAGGTGGCCGAACGGGTATTGGCGGGCACCGAAGACATTCGCAGCATCGGCCGCGAACATGCCGACCCTCATGCCGGCGAGCTCCGTCTGGCCACCACCCATACGCAGGCCCGCTACGTTCTGCCCCGGATCATCGAGTCGTTCGGTGAACGCTATCCGCGGGTCAGCATTCATCTGCATCAGGGCACGCCGGCGCAGATGGCGACGATGGCAGGTAGTGGCGAGGTCGACTTCGTCATCGCCACCGAAGGCGCGCATTATTACGAGGATCTGGTCATGCTGCCGTGTTCACGCTGGAACCGTGCGGTGGTGGTGCCGCACGGGCACTCGCTGTTCAAGCTCAGCCAGCTCGGCAGCCTCACACTGGAGGCACTGGCCACTTTTCCGTTGATCACCTACGTGTTCGGTTTCACCGGCCGATCCCAGCTCGACCGCGCGTTCCATGCTCGCCGGCTGCTACCGAAGGTGGTGCTCACGGCTGCCGATGCCGATGTGATCAAGACCTATGTGCGGTTCGGGCAGGGGGTGGGCATCATCGCCCGCATGGCGTATGAACCGGGCCGTGACGATGACCTGCTCGCGCTGGATGCCTCGCATCTGTTCGACAGCAGCGTCACGCATATCGGCATGCGCAGAAACCGCAAGCTGCGCCCGTTCATGTATGCCTTCATCGAGCAGTTCGCGAGCCATCTGACTCAGGATCGCGTGGATCAGGCCCTGCAGCTGCGCAATGTACAAGAACGTGAAAGCATGTTCGCCGACGTGGAGCTACCTGTCTTCTGACGGCACCGTCGGACGCGTTCTCGTTCCTGCCGTCCAGGCCTCCACCCAAGCGGGTAGTTCCGGTGAAGGTTCGTGATGATCGGCCAACGCCAGTACTTCGGCCGTCGGCACGCTGCCTCCACCTCGCTTCAGGAACCGTGCGTCGATCAACAGGCTGGCGATCAGTTCGCCCTGTCGGTGAAATACCTGCTCCAGATACACCGACTGCTCGTCCCAGCCCAGCACGCGCGTGGTGATGGTGAAGCGCTGCCACAACCTCAGAGACCGTCGGAAGCGTGCACTCGTTGCAGCTGCCACGGGATACCAGCCGGCGTCACGCGTCTGTTGATAAAGACCCATCCGCAGCAGCAGATCGACACGGCCGAGATCGGCCAGCGTCAGGTATACCCCGTTGTTCACATGCAGCAGTACGTCGAGATCGTTCGGCAGCACTCGCATTCGCGTATCGCACGCATCGAGCAGGTTGATGCGGGCACGCCGTCGCTGAGTGAGCAGCAACCAGATGAGCCGGAAGATCAGTTTCATGGGGCTGGATTTTAGAGGCTTGCTCGTGTAGTTGTCTCGCATGGACACGGTTTGCACGAAAAGACCGCTACGGGTGGGCTTCCTGCTCATCGATGGTTTCCCGCTGATGTCGTACTCGGCGGCTGTCGAACCATTGCGGGCGGCCAATCTGCTGGCGGGGCGGCTGCTGTACGACCTGCGCCATCTGCCGGCCGAAGGCGGGGTGGCGACCAGCTCCAGTGGCGCGCAGGTGCCCGCCAGTGCACATGTGGGCGAGCAGGTGGACTTCGATCTGTTGCTGGTCGTGGCAGGTGGCAATCCCGGAACCTTTCGTAACACTCGCGTGCTGCGCTGGTTGTGCCATCTGGCCTCACGCGGTGTGCTGATGGGGGGCGTTTCCGGCGGGCCGGTGATCCTTGCCCGAGCCGGCATCATGAGCGGGCGGCGGATGACGGTGCATTGGGAGCATGCGATCACCCTGGCGGATATCTCGCCGGATCTGATGGTCGAGCGCAGCCTGTACGTGCTCGATCGGGATCGCATCACCTGTGCTGGCGGTATCGCATCGCTGGACATGATGCATGCACTGATCATCGAGCATCATGGCGAGGCCTTCGCCACCCGGGTCAGTGACTGGTTCCTGCACACGGATATCCGCCCGCCCGGTGGGCCGCAACGTTCCGGGCTCGCCGAGCGTTACCGGACCAACAACAATGCCATCATCTCGGCCATCGTCGCCATGGAGAACCATATCGCCGACCCGTTGGAACTCGATCAGCTGGCGCAGATCGTCGGCCTGGGTGCCCGGCAACTGAACCGTCTGTTCACCGGTGAACTGAGCCAGAGTACCATCGCGTTCTACCGAGCCCTGCGCCTCGAGCGGGCGCGGCAACTGCTGCTGCACTCCTCGCTATCGGTGGCAGATATAGCACTGGCCACAGGCTTCGCAGGGTCAGCACACTTTTCCACCCGCTACCGCGAGCATTTCGGTCTGGCTCCGACGGCCAGCCGAAACAGTCGCTGCTGAACGCGCAACGGTTCGGTTCCAGTAAGATAGTCTCTGCTGACAGCGATTCTCTCTAAAATCGCGTTTCCCTCGCGCAACACACTTCTGTACGCAAGCACCGGCCTTGACAATCAACGACTCATGCCTCGCCTGATCGCCAGCGACCTCGACGGTACCCTGTTCGGTGCCGATTCCCAGGTGTCCGCTCATACGAGAGAGGTGATCAGGCGCGTGACCGAGCGTGGTCATGCCTTCGTGGCGATAACGGGGCGCAGCTGGATGACCGCCTGGGAGCGACTGGCACCGGTCGTCGGCATCGACCGGATGATGGGGTCCAACGGTGCCTGCGATTACCGGCGCGATCATGGCATCGTGTGGACCCGCGCGATAGCGGCTACCGATGCCTCGGCCTGGGCGGCATTGATATCCGCCCGGATGCCGAGCGCAAGCTTCGGCTGGGAAACCGGGCAGAGCATCGGTTTCGATGCGGTCTTCACCAGCGAGACAACCGAACTGGACGAGGCCGCGCATGCGGCCGATGCCGTCTGGCCAGAGGCGCAGCCGTTGCTCAAGCTGTACGTACGTTCCCCGGAACTGATGTATGCCGACTTGCAGTATGCGGTGCGTGATCTGCTCGGTGCGCGGGCCGAGGTATCGACCTCGGGCGCGCCATTCGTGGAAGTCACGGCAGCGGGTGTGGACAAGGCGAGCGCACTGGCACGGATGGCGGGTGAGCTGGGCTTCACCATGGCCGACGCGATCGCCTTCGGCGACAACCACAATGATGTGCCGATGCTGGCAGTGGCGGGTCTGTCGGTGGCGATGGGCAATGCGGTGCCCGAGGTGATTGCCATGGCGGATCGGCAGGCATTGAACAACACGCAGGAGGGTGTAGCGCGCGTGCTGGAGGAGTTGCTGGCCAACGGCGAGTTATAGCCCGATCAGTCAACATGATTGACCGGTTGGAGTGGCTCGGAGAGCCGCGGGGTGAAATACTAGGTAGATCGCGTCCTCGGGCAGGTCGTGGTTACATGTAATGTTATACTATAACCTTTCAGTGCCCGGCACGGTGATGCCGTCGATGGGTGGCTGATCGAATCGCAAGACGCTTGGACCGCTCGTCGCGAACCGAGCGGTGCCGACGCGCCGGTTCTCTGGATCATTTCGCCAGTGAGATCTGCGGTTGTCGCGGCGCATGCATCGCGGACGCATCCCAACCCGAGAGAACGATCATGGACCAGACTTCGCACATACCCGCTACCGCGCTCACCGGATTCCTCGGCGCCGGCAACACGACACTTCTGAACCGGATCCTCACCGAACGTCACGGCAAGCGCTACGCCGTGATCGTGAACGAGTTCGGCGAGGAGGGCATCGACAACGACCTCGACACGATGGATCTCGACGGCGGTTTCGCCGCGTGCCGGGCGGCATGACGGCTTTGCCCGCCATACGGCACCGGAGCGTGCCGCGATGATGGGATCGCGCTCCTGCGAAGAAGTCTGCCCTCGGTACGCTACCGCGCAGCTCGGTATGAAGGTGTGCAGCCGATGAACGCTTCGGCGTACGACTCCGTGCCTCTCGACGCCCACGGACAGGAGCGGTATGTCGAAGGGACAATCGACGGGGCTGCCCATCTTGCGGTCGAGAACGCGAGCTGGTGCGCGCCGAGAAACAACCGGACAATTCTACATCCGATCAGCTTTCGGCTCGCGCCCGGCCGTGTTCTCGGTGTCGTCGGCCCCAACGGGGCCGGAAAGTCCACGTTGCTCCGACTGCTCTATCGCTACAACTTTCCGACGAGCGGAACCGTGAGGATCGACGGTACCGATATCTGGTCAATCTCGGCACGCGAGGCCGCGTGCAAGGTCGCGGCGGTCCTGCAGGAGCAACCCACGGATCTTGCGTTGAGCGTGCGCGAGATCGTCGCTCTCGGACGCACCCCGCACCGCAAGGGCTTCGGTGCCGCGAACGGCGCTCGCGACGCCCGCATCGTGCGATCCGCACTGGAGCGTCTGCACCTGCTCGAGATCGTCGACCGGCGGCTGGGTGCCTTGTCCGGCGGCGAGCGTCAGCGTGTCATGGTCGCGCGTGCGCTTGCCCAGGAACCGCGCCTGCTGGTACTCGATGAGCCGACGAACCACCTCGACATCCGTCACCAGCTTGAAGTCCTGTCGCTGATCCGGGATCTGCCGCTGACCATCGTGATGTCGCTTCACGATCTGAATACGGCGGCCGGAACGTGCGATGACGTCTTGCTGCTGCAGGCGGGCCGCTCCCTCGGCTTCGGGCAACCCGACGCCGTGCTGTCGGAAGACGCGGTCTCCACGGCCTTCCGCGTGAGCGCAAGGCAAGAACGTCTGGCCCCGAGCGACGCCGCACACCTGACGTTCCGCCTTCGACCCCGAGAAAATCTCCTGTGAAATGTGTTGTTCCCGGTGCGATCGCTCTGGCTCTCGCCATGGGCTTGTTCTGCACCGACTCCGCCATCGCCGAGACGACGGTCGAGAGCTGCAACCGATCGGTGACGTTCGACGCGCCGCCGCAACGTGCCATAGCCAACGACGTGAACCTGGTCGAGATGATGCTGGTCCTGGGGTTGACAGATCGCATGGCGGGCTACACCGGCGTTTCCGGCTGGAAGACGCTCGACGAGGAGCTGCGCGTAGGCCTCGAGGCGCTGCCGGAGCTGTCTGAAAAGTATCCCTCGAAGGAAGTGCTCGTCGGGGCTGACGCGGACTTCTTCTTCGCCGGTTGGAACTACGGCATGAAGGTCGGTGGCGAGGTCACGCCGGAGACCCTCGCCCCTTTCGGCATCGAGGTCTACGAGCTCACCGAGAGTTGTGCCCATGTCATGAAGAAGGGCAAGGCCAGCATCGACGACATGTACGTCGATCTGATCAACCTCGGTGCGATCTTCGACGTCGAGGGCGAGGCCACCGCCCTGGTGGACGGCTACAAGGCGGATCTTGCCGCGTTCACGGACAGCCTCGAGACGGACGATCCGCTGCGCGTTTTCGTCTACGACAGCGGCGAGGATGCACCGTTTACTGCAGGTCGTTACGCCATGCCGACCGCGCTCATCGAAGCGGCGGGCGGCAAGAACGTCATGGAGGACCTCGAGAAAAGCTGGGCTACGGTCGCCTGGGAGGAAGTCGTCGAGCGCGACCCGGAGGTGGTGGTGATCGTCGACTACGGGGATGTGACGGCGGAGCAGAAGCGGGAGTTCATGATGTCGAACGCGGCCTTTGCGGACCTCGACGCTGTCAGGAACGACCGGTTCGTCACTCTCGACTACGTCGAAGCCACGCCAGGCCCACGCAACGTACAGGCGATCAAGACGCTGGCCGAAGCCTTCCATAGCGAGTAGGCCGTGAACGACGTGGCAGAGTATCCGGCGCATGCCGTCCAGCGGAGGCGATCCGTTCTTGCGCTCGGTGGCCTGATCTTGCTGCTGGTCTCGCTGTCGATCGCCGTGTCAGTCGGGGCGGTCACGGTTCCGGCGGGCACCGTGTGGAGTATCCTGGCGAACAAGCTGTCGCCCGGCTTCATCGAGCCGACGTGGAGCGGTGGCCGGGAAGCCATCGTCTGGGAGATCCGCTTTCCCCGCGCGCTTCTGGCCATGATGGTGGGTGCCGGGTTGGCGGTGGTCGGGGCCAGCCTCCAGGCCGTCACGCGGAACACCCTCGCCGATCCGCATCTGCTGGGCATCTCGTCGGGCGGGGCGTTCGGCGCGATCTGCGCGCTTCTGCACACGGGGCTGTTCCTGGGAACCCTGACGATCCCGCTGCTGGCGTTCGCCGGCGCGCTCGGGGCGACGATCTTGGTGCTCGGCGTGTCGCATCTGGCCGATGCGACCAGTGCCGATCGGTTGGTCCTGGCAGGGGTTGCGGTGTCCTTCATCGTCATGGCGTGCGCGAATGTGCTGATCTTCCTCGGAGATCCGAGAGCGACGCACACGGTGGTCTTCTGGATGCTCGGCGGTCTCGGCCTCGCGCAGTGGGGGCAGCTTGTCTATCCGCTCGCGATCCTCCTCGGCAGCAGCGCCTGGCTGATGAGCCGTGCTGCCTGCCTCAACGCAATGACGGTCGGTGATGAGACGGCAGCGACGCTCGGTATACCCGTGGCGCGGTTTCGTCTTGCCGTCTTTGTGGTCGGGGCCATGATCACCGGAGTGATGGTCGCGTTCTCCGGGATCATCGGGTTCGTGGGTCTCATGGTTCCCCACATCGCGCGGATGATCGTCGGAGGAGATCACACGCGTGTCCTGCCCGCTTCGGCGCTGATCGGGGCGATCTTCCTGCTCTGGGCAGACGTCGCCGCCCGGACGGTGATGGCGCCCGAAGAAATGCCCATCGGCATCGTCACCGGCCTCGTCGGAGGGGTGTTCTTCGTCTGGCTGCTCGGACGCAGAAGGACGTAGGGCGCCACCAGGCGCACCCACTCACCCCAACTCGATCACCTCGCCACCGGCGGCTTCCGCATCGGCGGCGTCGTGCGTAACCATCAACGTGGGCAGGCCTTCCTCGCGAACGCAATCGAATACCAGCCTGCGCATGTCGGCGCGCAGTGCGGCATCCAGCTTCGAGAAGGGTTCGTCGAGCAGCATGGCGCGTGGTTCGGAGAGCAGCACACGCATCAGGGCCACGCGTGCGCGTTGCCCGCCGGACAGGGTGGCCGGGTCGCGGTTGTAGAATTCCGGCAGGCCGGTCTTTTCCAGCGCGGATTCGATGCGCGCCCGACGCGCCGGCCGAGACGGCATGGCCGTCATGCCGAAGGCAAGGTTGCCGCCCACGCTCAAGTGCGGAAACAGCAAGGGGTCCTGAAACAGCAGGCCGACATGGCGCCGTTCGGCCGGCAGGGCAGTGATTTCCTGATCGCCTAGCAACACGCGACCGCTGGCCGTGAAGACGGGCGCGAGAAAGCCTGCGATGTAGGCGAGCAGGGTCGACTTGCCCACGCCGGAGGGGCCCATGAGTGTCAGTACCTCGCCGGGTGTGATGCGGGTATCGACGCTCAGCAGGTGCTTGTCCGCCTGGCGAATGCTCACGTTGTCGATGTTCAGGGACGTCATGCAGTCAGTGTGCCCTAGTGGGATCAAGGGAGGTGCGACAGGCGTTGCCCGATGGCAGGGCAAGGGCGCCTCAGCCTTTCGTCGCGGGCCGTGGCGCCAATGATCAACTGGCTGTCAGCAGCGCGCTGCGTCGCCGGAACAGCAGCCGTGGCAATGCGATGGCCAGCATGAATCCGAGCGCGGGTAGCAGCAGTTGCAGTAAAGCGTACACGGCCATCACGCGCCGGTTCCCGCCACTGGCACTGCCGACGGCCTCGGTGGTGATCGTGCTGACTCGGCCGGCGCCGAGCAACAACGTCGGCAGGTACTGGCCGATGCTCACCGAAAAACCCACGGCCGCCGCAGTGAACAATGGTAGTGCAAGCATGGGTAGGCGTACCCGAAACAGCACACGCACGGGGCTTGCGCCCAGGCTGCGAGCCAGATGCTCCCAGCGCGGGTCGAGTCTGCGATAGCTCTCGGCCAGCGACAGGAACACGTAGGGCAGAACGAACACGGCGTGGCCGAACACGAGGATCGACAACCCGGGCTGGATCCGCAGTTGCGTCTGCAACAGGACGAGGCCGAACAGGAACGCCACCGAGGGTACCAGCAAGGGCAGGTACAGGATCAGCTGCGCCCACGGGCGCATCGGTCGTCGAAGCAGCACTTCCGACTCCAGCGCGCCAACGCACAGCACCGCGGAAAGTGCCGTGGCGCCGAGCCCGATGACGATCGCATTGATGAACGGTGCCGACAGTCCCGCCTGCGCATTCATCCAGTTGCGCAGCGTGAAGGGCTCCGGGAAGGCGGCTGGAAACGGCCAGTAACCGGCGAATGACCATAGCACCAGGCCGACCAGGCTGGTCAGCACGATGACGATGCACAACAGCATCGCGCCGAAGGCGAGCACCGCCAGTGTACGGTCATGCCAGCGGCGCCGGCCGTCCTGCAACCAGTGTCGGCACAGCCGTGCGACCGTGCGTTCCCCCAGCCACCACAGCATCAGAGCGGTAAGGGTCAGGCCTAGCTGCAGCACGGCGGCCGCCGATGCCATGAAGCGCATCGTCAGGTCCGGGTCGTTGAGCCAGCGCAGCACGGCGACGGCCAGCGTGGGTGGTGTGGAAGGCCCGAGAATCAGCGCGACATCCACGGTGGAGGATGCGAACGCGATGACGGCGAACAGTGGAAACCGAAGCAGGCGATACAAGGCCGGCACCACTGACTTGAAAAAGGCGGTGACCGGCGCGTAGCCCAGGGCACGCGCCACGCGTACGCGTTCATCAGCCTGGCACTGGGGCAATGCGGCCAGGCTCATGAGCAGCAGGAACGGCACTTCCTTGATGATCAGGCCGGTCATCAGTGCCAGGCCGTAAGGATCGGAAGGGAACAGGTAGTCGGGCGTGTACTCCCAGCCGGACAAGCCTGGCGAGATCAGTCTCGGCATCAGGCCTGAAGGTGACAACAGGACCACAAGCCCGATCGCGGCGGCGGCGTGCGGCACGGCGAGTAACGGAGACAGCAGCCGGCGCACGGTGGCGAACAGGCGAGTCTGCAGAAAGGCGCCGAGAAACAGCAGTACGATGAGCAGGGACACAGTTGCGCTGACCAATGCCGTGCTCAGACTGACGCCAAGCATCTGGCCCAGCCCCCGGGTGGCCAGTAGCTCACGCCAGGGTTCGATCGACAGCTGTGTACCGCCCAGTGCCGGCATCCAGCCGAACGCCGGCATCACCACGCCTGCCAGGCCGCTGATCACCGGCAGGCTGAGAAACGCGACGACGATGGCAGGTGCGACGCGAATGCAGGCCCTGAACAGGTCGGGGCGTAACGTCGAGCGGGTTTTGGTCAAACGCGAGAGTGCTCGGTCAGAAATGGTACGTGCAACTGGTTGCGAGCCTGGTCAGGCGTCGTTCGTGGCGAAGCGCCTGTCGAGTCGTCGAGAGGGCGAACCATTCAGCTCACCCCATAGCGATCGTTCCAGACTTTCTCCAGCTGTTCCATCCAGCTCGGGTGGGGTTCGGGCAAGGTCTTGCCCAGCGCCTCGACGGGCAGGGCCGAATCGCTGGTCTCCAGTGCGTCGAACAGGGCACGCTGATCATCGTCGAGCTTGTCGACGGCGAGCACGGTGGCATCGCCGTAGACGTTGATGTCCTGCTTGTGCGCCTGTGCCTCGGGCGATAGCAGGTAGTTGGCGACGACCATCGCGCCGGCCGGGTGGCTCGCATTGAATGGGATGGTCTGAAAGTGCACATTGCCCACCACGCCGGCGTCCAGGGCGTAGCTGCGAATCGAGGGTGGCAACTGCTGGCTGGCGACCGCTGCCGCCGGGCCGGACGGTGAAAAGGTGAAGGCGAGTGCGAGTTCCCCGTCGCCCATCAGTTGCTCCATCTGGGTGCCGCTGTCCGGAAACGCGCGGGCCTTGCGCCACAGGTGAGGGTGCAGCTCATCGAGGTACGCCCACAGGGGTTCGGTGATCTCGTCGAAGTTGTCCGAATCCATCGGTTCGTAGAGTGGCGCGGTATCGTCGAGCAAGCCCAGCAGGGCCTGCTTCAGGAAGGTGCTGCCCAGGAAGTCCGGTACCAGGGGGTAGGTGAAGCGGCCAGGGTTGGCCTTCGCCCAGGTGAGCAACTCCGGGATCGAACGTGGCGGTTGCTCCACGCGTTCACTGTCGTGGTAGAAGGTGATCTGCGCCTTGCCCCAGGGCGATTCCAGACCCTCGACCGGCACGGTGAAATCCTCGCGCACCTCGGGATGTGCGTCGGCATCCGTGAGCGCGAAGTTCGGCAACTCTTCCGCCCAGGGTGTGTAGAGCAGGTCGTTGGCCTTCATCGAGGCGAAGTTCTCACCGTTTATCCAGATCAGATCCACCGCTCCGGCATCCTCGTTACCCGCCGATTTCTCCGCCACCACTCGCGATACGGCATCTGCGGTGTCGGCCAGCTTCACATGAACAAGATCGATGCCGTACTGCGCGTCGACCTGGTCGCCCACCCAGGCGATATACGCATTGATGCGCGGATCGCCACCCCAGGCATTCCAGTACACACTTTGGCCATCGGCAGCCGCCACCACACCCGGCCAGTCGCTCACATCAAGCGTAGTCGATGTGGACTGGGCCTGCGACTGGGTCGTCCAGAGTGACGCCGAGAGGATCAGGGAAAGCGCGGCGTACGTCAGCCGGGAGCGGACGTACGGCGTGGGGGCGATGTTCATGACGTGGGGCAACCTTGGAAATGTGCGGCGGATTATGGCGAATTTCGGTTTACACTGCGCTGCAACTGCCCCCCTTCGTGCCTGTGAGCGCCCCGATGGTTCCCGTCGATCTGTCCAACCCTCTGCGTGCCCCTGACGAGTGGCTCGTTGAGCTGAGCGGCATCACCAAAGCCTACCCCGGCACCGTGGCCAATGATCAGGTAGATCTGCGCCTGGCGGGCGGCAGGGTACACGCCCTGCTCGGGGAGAACGGCGCTGGCAAGAGCACGTTGGTCAAGGTGCTCTACGGTCTGCTGCAGCCCGATGCCGGCAGCATTCGCTGGCAAGGGCGGGACGTGATGATCGATAGCCCCGCCAGGGCCCGCGAGCTCGGTATCGCCATGGTATTTCAGCATTTCTCCTTGTTCGAATCGCTGAGCGTGCTGGAGAACATCGCACTGGGCATGGCGGTCGATGCCACCACTGCCCTGCGTGAACGCATCATCGAGGTATCGACCCGCTACGGCCTGCCGCTGGACCCGGCGCGTTCGGTGTATACCCTGTCGGTCGGTGAGCGCCAGCGCATCGAGATCGTTCGCTGCCTGTTGCAGTCGCCGAAGCTGCTGATCATGGATGAACCCACATCGGTACTGACGCCGCAGGAAGTGGCCGACCTGTTCGGCACGCTGGCACGGCTGGCGAGCGAAGGCCTGGCGATTCTCTACATCAGCCACAAGCTCGACGAGATTCGCCGACTGTGCGATGAGGCGACGATACTGCGGGCCGGCAAGCGCGTGGCGAGCGCCGACCCGGCAACCTGCTCATCGGCCGAGCTTGCCGCTCTGATGATGGGCAGCGAGCCTGTGTCTGTCATGCGCAAGGCCGCCGGTTCACGGGGTGCGGTCCGGCTGCAGCTGGATGCCCTGGATCATGCCGCACCGGAACAGACGGGCACCTCCCTGCACGGTGTATCACTGAGCGTTCGCAGTGGAGAGATCGTCGGCATCGCAGGCGTTGCCGGCAACGGTCAGGATGAGCTGGTGCGTCTGATCGCCGGCGAATTGCCGTGTGAGCAGCCGGACGCGATACGGCTGAAGGGCATCTCGCAGGGCTCCGGCAGTGCCGGCGCACGGCGACGGGCGGGTCTGTGTACGATTCCCGAAGAGCGGCTCGGCCATGCCACGGTGCCGGGCATGACGCTGGCCGAGAATGCCTTTCTCACGGCCCATCATCGCATGCCGTTACGGCGCTTCGGCCTGGTCAGCAGCACGCTGAGCCATGCGTTTGCCGCACGTATCATCGATAACTTCAAGGTGCAGTGCCGGGGCCCGTCCAGCCAGGTGGGCAGCTTGTCGGGAGGCAACCTGCAGAAGTTCATCGTCGGCCGCGAGATCCTGCAGCTGCCCGAGGTGCTGGTGGTCTCCCAGCCCACCTGGGGGGTTGATGCGTTCGCCGCGCGAGCGATTCATCAGGCATTGAATGCGCTCGCGTCCCGAGGTGCCGCGGTGCTGGTTATCTCGCAGGACATCGATGAACTTATGTCGCTGACGGACCGGCTCGCCGGTCTGTGCGGCGGCCGCCTGACCGAAGCGCACGACACACGCTCGTTGAGCATCCGGCAGGTCGGGCTGATGATGGGCGGCGCCCGGCCGGAGGATCAGGCGGCGTGAGTGCAACGGACGCACCGACGAACACCGACGCGAAGCGCGGCAGCGCCGGCTGGCCGCTGATCCGATTGCGGCGGCGGGCCGAGCCATCTCGCCTGATGGGCTGGCTGGCACCCGTACTCGCGCTGCTGCTCACACTGTGTACCGGTCTTGTCCTGTTTCTGCTGCTCGGCATTCCGGTAGGGCAGGCCTCCCATGCGATGTTCGTCGAGCCGGTTTCCGATCGCTATGGCCTGGCGGAGCTGGCCATAAAGGCTGCACCTCTGGTGCTGATCGGGGTGGCCTTGTCGATCGGCTTCCGTGCACGCGTGTGGAACATCGGTGCCGAAGGCCAGCTCGTCGCCGGCGGAATCGCAGGCGGTTCGGTGGCACTGTGGTTCCACGAAGTGGACGCGGCCCATGTGCTGCCGCTGATGTGCCTGGCGGGCATGCTCGGGGGTATGGCCTGGGCAGCGGGGCCTGCGTATCTTCGCACGCGTTTCAATGCCAACGAGATCCTGACCACGCTGATGTTGACCTACGTGGCCGGGCTGCTGTTGAGCCTGCTGGTGCATGGCCCGCTGCGCGACCCGGATGGTTTCAACTTTCCCGAATCACGCATCTTCCACGACGCCGCCCTGTTGCCACGGTTGCTCGAAGGTACACGCCTGCATGTCGGCGCACCCGTGGCCCTGGTCGTGGTGCTCGGAGGCTGGCTGCTGCTTTCGAAGACCTTGCTGGGTTTCGCGCTGCGGGTGAACGGCGAGGCACCGCGGGCAGGTACGCATGCCGGTTTCAGCGAGCATCGATTGATCTGGTTCTCGCTGCTGTTCGGTGGGGCGATGGCGGGACTTGCGGGCCTGTTCGAGGTGGCGGGCCCGATCGGCCAGCTGTTGCCGAGCATCTCACCCGGTTACGGGTTCACGGCGATCATCGTGGCGTTTCTCGGCCGGCTGCATCCGGTGGGTGTACTGTTCGCCTCTCTGGTCATGGCCTTGTCGTACCTCGGCGGTGAGTCTGCCCAGATCAGCCTGAACCTGCCGGTGGCCATCACCAACGTGTTTCAGGGGCTGCTGCTGTTCTACCTCCTGGGCTGCGATGTGCTGATCAATTACCGTGTGACCCGGGGGCATGGATGAACGATGTCCTCATGTTCGCGCTGCTGACGATCATCACCGCGGCCACGCCGCTGGTGTACGCGGCCATCGGTGAGCTGGTCACCGAGCGTGCCGGCGTGCTGAACCTCGGTGTGGAAGGCATGATGCTGGCCGGTGCGGTCAGCGGCTTCGCAGTGGCGCACCTCAGCGGTAGTGCCACGCTCGGCCTGCTGGCCGGCATGGCGGCCGGTATGTCGCTGGCGTCGCTGTTCGCACTGCTCACTCTGACCCTGCAGGCCTCGCAGGTGGCAACCGGCCTGGCACTGACGCTGTTCGGCATCGGCCTGAGCGCCTTGCTCGGCCAGTCCCTGATCGGGGTGTCGTACCCGGGCCTGGCAAACCTGCCGATACCGGGGCTCAGCGAGCTGCCCTGGGTCGGCCCATTGCTGTTCGATCACGACATTCTGGTCTATGGTTCGTTCGTGCTGGTGGCCGCCGTGGCCTGGTTCCTGAACAAGACCCGGGCGGGCCTGATCGTGCGCGCCGTGGGCGACTCGCACGACGCGGCTCACGCGCTCGGCTATCGGGTGATCCGTGTGCGCTACCTCGCCTGCGTGTTCGGTGGCGCCTGTTCCGGGCTCGGCGGGGCCTACCTGTCGATGGAATACGCGCCCATGTGGGTCGAGAACATGACGGCCGGGCGCGGCTGGATCGCCCTGGCACTGGTGGTGTTCGCCACCTGGCAACCGGGCCGTCTTCTGGCGGGCGCCTACCTGTTCGGAGGCATCAGCATCCTGCAGTTGCACGGCCAGGCGCTCGGCTTCCAGGTGCCGTCGCAGCTGATGTCGATGCTGCCGTACCTGACGACCATCTTGGTGCTGGTGCTGATCTCGCGCGACAAGGGCCGAATTCGGCGCAATGCACCGGCCTGCATCGGTCAGCCTTTCCATCCGGCCGCATGACGTGCGACAGTATGTCCATCACTGATCACTACCCTTTCAAGGAGAACCAACCGAACATGTCACGCCTCTTTCAGCGCGCCGCGCTGTTGCTCGCCCTTGCCGGATCCGCCATGCTGGCGAACGCGCAGGAACCGCTCAAGGTCGGCTTCGTCTACGTCGGCCCCGTCAATGACCACGGCTGGACCTACCGCCACGACGTCGGCCGCAAGGCCGTGGAAGCCGAGTTCGGTGATCAGGTGAAGACCACCTTCGTGGAGAGTGTAGGCGAGGGGGCGGCCGGCGAACGGGTAATTCGCAAGCTGGCCAGCAGCGGTCACGATCTCATCTTCACCACCTCGTTCGGTTTCATGAACCCGACATTGAAGGTGGCGCGGGATTTTCCCGATGTGAAGTTCGAGCATGCCACCGGCTACAAGCGAGCCGATAACGTCTCCACCTACTCGGCGCGCTTCTACGAGGGGCGGGCGGTGATCGGCACCATGGCCGGCATGTTGACGAAGACCGACACCGTCGGCTACATCGGGTCGTTCCCGATTCCCGAGGTGGTGCGCGGCATCGATGCCTTCACCATCGCGATGCGCAAGGTCAATCCGGAGGCGCAGGTCAAGGTGGTCTGGGTGAACAGCTGGTATGACCCGGGCAAGGAGGCGGATGCCGCCAAGACGCTGTTCGACCAGGGTGTGGATCTGATCACTCAGCACACCGACTCACCGGCACCCCTGCAGGTCGCCGAAAAGCGCGGCAAGGCCGGCTTCGGTCAGGCGTCGGACATGGCAGGCTTCGCACCGAAGGCCCAGCTGACCTCGATCATCGACAACTGGAACGGCTACTACATCGACCGGGTGCGCGCGGTGCTCGACGACACCTGGGAATCGACGGATACCTGGACCGGCATCGACGATGGCATGGTGGCCTTTCCCGAGTATGGTCCGTCGGTGCCGGATGACGTCAAGGCCGCGGCAGACGAGGTGCGCGAGGCGATCGTGACCGGTGAGCTGCATCCGTTCCAGGGTCCGATCAAGGACCAGGCTGGAAACGTGGTGGTCAAAGAGGGTGAGACTCTCAGCGATGAAGACCTGCTCGGGCTGTCCTATTACGTGGAAGGCGTGCAGGGTAGCTTGCCGAAGTAAGCCGGTAAGGGCATGCACTGTGTCGCCGGCGGAACAGTGCGCCGGCAGTGCGAATCGGCCCCGGGTGGGGGCGGCTATGGAAATAATGCAAGCTTGAAGAAAACTGCAAGGAATGCCGACTTGCCGGTTTGAAAGGTCGGGAACAGCCAGACCCGGTACGTAACCTGCTACCTGTCGGGCATGCGTCAAGAAAGCCGTGACGCTGCCGAGCCCCTTTCCTATCGCCCGACAGGTGTCGATTCATGCAACTTGGTATCCGTGCCAAACTCCTGTTGTGGCTCGTGCTGGTGATCCTGCCCATCGCCGCGGCCAGCAGCTTCGCGGTCAAGGTGATCGACGCTCGTATTTCGGAACGCATCGGTGCTGACCTGGAGAACACCCGGCGGCTCGAGGCGGCGCGCATCGCCGATGTGCTCAAGTCGTATCAGCATGTCGCGGAAAGCCTTGCCGAAAACCGACACGTCACGCAGTTTGTCGGTGACCTGGTGTCGCAGCGCGCCAGGCGCCTGCCCGAGACCACCGTCATAGGCGGCATAGACGGGTTCGAGGTCATCGACCCGGACCAGTCAGCGCCGTTGCAACAGTTGGTCGAGAGCCTGCAGGGCGAGGCGGCGCTGCAGGGGTCCGAGGTCGTCGAACTGATGCTGCTGGATACCGCGGCTCAGCCCCTGGGGGCCACGGCCGGCTTTACCTGGCAGCCCGAAGACCCCACCCTGATCGAGCGTGTGCTGAAATCCGGCGACAGCGAGTTCGGCGATGCGTTCCGCAACCCGGCAGGCGCCGACCGGCTCGGTATCGTCGCGCCGGTGTTCGATCGCGATCATTCGGTGGTCGCGGTGATGCTGCTCGAGGCACGTCTCGGCCCGGTCGTGAACCTGGTGGCCAAGCATGAAGGTTTCGGCGCCACCAGTGAAGCTCACATCGTGCAGCGCACACCCGCAGGTGACGCTCGCTTCATCACGCCGTTGCGTTTTTCCCGCGGCGCCGCCTTTACCCGGATCGTGCCGAAGGCGAAGGCGTCGACCGCCAACCGCTCGCTGGCTTCGCCGCACGGGGCTGTGGAGCTGGGGAAGGATTACCGCGGCGAACGCTCGGTGCTGGCCTACGAGACCTTGCCGCTGACCGGCTGGGGTCTGGTCGTGAAGGTCGATGCCGCCGAAGCGTTCGCACCGGTCGCCGAGGTACGTAGCGTGATCGTGCTTGCAAGCCTGGTCACGATGGCCATCGTGGTGCTTGGCTGGATGGCGTTTCTGCACCCCATCGCCATCCGCCTGCAAAAGGCGTCGCGTGCTGCCGAGCGCGTGGCCAACGGCGAGTTCCTGATGCCACTGGACGATTGCAAGGCCGATGAAATCGGCGACATGTCGCGTAGCATCGATAGCCTGGCAGCCGATCTGGATGCCGACATTCGCATGCGGGCCATCGTCGAAGAGCGGCTGCACTATCAGGCCATGCACGACGAGTTGACCGGGCTGTTCAATCGCAAGCATGCCAACCAGGTCATTCGGCAGCTCGATGCCACCGGCCAGGCGGGTCGTGTATCGATCCTGTTTCTCGATCTCGACGGGTTCAAGCACATCAATGATCGCTACGGCCATGCTGCCGGGGACGAGGTGTTGGTGACGGTCGCCAGAAGGCTCGGTGCGGTGGTGCGGCAGGAAGACACGCTCGCACGCTGGGGTGGTGACGAGTTCGTCGTGATCCTGCCAGACTCTCTGCCACAGCAGATAGACGAGCTCGCCCGGCGCATTCGTTGTCTGTTCGCTGAATCTGTCATGACCAGCTTCGGGCGGCATCTTCTGGGTTGCAGCATCGGTCTGGCCAGTGCCGGTACCGATCAGTCGCTCGCGCACGTGCTGGCCACGGCCGATGAGCGCATGTATGCGGAAAAACGGACGCGCAGTCCCGACTCGATCCCGCCTTCCACGGTGACCAACGAGGTACAGCTGGCGCTCGAGGAGGATCGGCTCGATGTCTGGTACCAGCCGATCCTGGAGACCGGTGGCGCCTCAGGCAAGACGCTGATCGGGGCCGAGGCTCTGGTGCGCCTGCGTAACCGTCATGGTGGAATCGTGACGCCGGGTGAATTTCTCGATGACATTCGCAACCGCGCCATCAGCCGTGATCTCGACCGCTGCGTGCTGAACACGGCACTGGCCGCACTGGCTCGATGGCGCCGGTGCGGCATGGTCGACAAGGACTTCCGGCTGTCGGTGAACATGATCGGCCAGACGCTGCGTGACCCGGGCCTGTTCTGTGAGGTTCGCGACAGCCTCGAACGGTATGCGGTACCTGCGACCGCGCTGATCCTGGAAGTGTCGGAGAGGGCCGAGACCATCGACGAGCTGATGCTCCTGCGGCTGCGCATGCTCGGTGTCCACATCGCGCTCGATGATGTCGGCATGCACCATTCCAACCTCGACCGGCTGGTCCGGCTGCAGCCCGACAGCGTCAAGATCGATCGCAACTGGCTGCGCGATCCCTCCGGCAGCCCGGATGGCGACCTGTTCGGGCACAACAATCAACATACCCGGATCGTTCTGCCCAAGCTGATCGACATCTGCCGGCTGATGGGCCTGTCGATCACTGCCGAAGGCGTCGAGTCGGCATCGCAGTTCGAGATGATGCATGAACTGGGCGTCACCGTCATTCAGGGTTATCTGTTCGACCGGCCCCGACCCGGTACACACTTCATCGCTCGCTGGGGGGCGCACGGCGTGCACACGGTGCTGGAGCCGATGGAGCACCTGTCGCTGGCCAGCTGAGTGAGTGTTGTCCGGTATAGTGCCGCTTCACAAGTAGAACTACAGCGAACAGGCACTACAGCATGACAGTTCAAGACAGTCGGCCCGACCGGTTGAGTCGAATAATTTCACTCGTCTCATTCGGTATTCTCGGCAGCCTGCTCCTGTTTCTCGGCGGTGTCTATTTCGCCAATGCGAAGCTGTGGCCCTACAAGCCGGTGGCGCACACCTGGGGCCTGCTGATGGATGCCTGGGAGCAGGGTGGCTTCGCGCCGGAAAATGTGGTGAACCCGGTCCCGCCCGCCGCGTCACGCGATACCTGGTTTGCGCACGACCAAGCGTCGATGATGCCAGGCTTTCGTGGGGTTACCGGGTACGTTACTGAGGCTGGGCAGTACGGGGTGTGGATATTCGATCAGAAGGGCGAGAAGGTGCATGAGCGTGTGCTCAACTACGCCGCGCTCGATCCCGACGGGCCATCCGCAGGTTCGGAAGCACCGCATGCGTTCCTTTTCATGGCTGACGGCTCGGTGATCGTCAATACCGACAAGGGCGACGCCATCGCCCGTTATGATGTGTGCGGAGAACCGGTGTGGTTTCGCGAAGGTGCCTTCCATCACTCCCTGGCGGTTGATCCCACCGGGGGGGTGTGGACCTGGCAGGGCGAGAAGTCCACCTTCGATCAGTACCAGTCACTGATTCGCTTCGATCCGGAAACCGGCGAGACCCTGGAGAGCATCGATCTGTTCGCCGACATCATCGATGCATCGGTGGAGAGCCGTACCGTATTCTCACTGGTACCGGGGCAGAAGCTGGAGCATTTCCGTGGCCTGCGCTCCGTCCCGGACATGTTTCACCCGAACGACCTGGAGGTGCTGGGTGCGGACAAGGCCGATGCGTTCGATGACTTCGAAGCAGGCGATTTCCTGCTCAGCTTCCGTAACCTCGACCTTATCACCGTGGTCGACCGCAAGACGCTCGAGATAAAATGGTACAGCCATGGCCCCTGGCGCCGGCAGCACGATCCGCAATTTACCGCCGAAGGCAAGATCTCGGTGTTCAACAACAACCCGGCACGCCCCTCGTCGAACATCGTGACCGTCGACCCCACCAGCCGCCAGTTGGAAATTCTCGACATCGACCCGGATTTTCGATTCTTCACCCAGTACATGGGCAAGCAGGAGCAACTCGACAACGGCAATTATCAGATCACCGTGCCGTACGAGGGGCGCGTGTTGGAAGTGGATGCCGCGGGCAAGGTGCTGCTGGAGATCAACAACGTGTTCAACGAGGCCAACAACGCCTTCGTGTCGGATTCGGCATTCCTGGCGCCGGACTTCTTCGATAAGGCTCCGACGAGCTTTGCCTGTGAATCGTGAGTGAACTCAAACCAGATCAAACTCCGCCCACACCGGGCAATGGTCCGACGGTTTCTCCATCGCGCGAATGTCATAGTCGATGCCGGCGCCGGTCAGTGATTTCATCATCGGTGCGGTGCACAGCACGTGGTCGATGCGCAGGCCGCGCCTGGGGTCGCGGTCGAAGCCCTTGCTGCGATAATCGAACCAGCTGAAGCGGTCGTCCCTGTCGGGGTAGAGCGAGCGGTAGCTGTCGGTCAGGCCCCAGTCAATGAGCCTGGCGAACCAGTCGCGCTCTTCCGGCAGAAAGCAGGTGGTGCCGGCACGCAGCCAGCGCTTGACATTGTCGGGTCCGATGCCCAGGTCTGCATCCACGGGCGCCACGTTGAAGTCGCCCATCAGCGCCAGGTGTGTATCGGCCTTGCACTGGTCCTGCAGGGTGCGCTGCAGGTCGGCATAGAAACGTTGCTTGGCCGGGAACTTCACCGGGTGGTCACGGTTCTCGCCCTGGGGGAAGTAGCCGTTCATCACGCGCACCGACGTGCCACCGGGCGTGGTCACCGTGGCGGAGACCATCCGCTTCTGTGCGTCGGCATCGTCGCTACTGAAACCCTCGCTCACATCGCTCATCGGAAGTTTCGACAACAGCGCGACGCCGTAGTGCGTCTTCTGGCCGAACCAGACGGCTTCGTAGCCCATCGTGCGGATCGCATCGATCGGAAACTCCTCGTCAACCACCTTGGTTTCCTGCAGGCCGATGACATCCGGAGCAAGGGACTCGGTCAGGGCTTCGAGTTGATGCAAGCGTAGACGCACGCTATTGACGTTGAACGAGACAAGTTTCACGACGTTGCTCCTGCTGGGTTAGCGGTCGATAGGCTCTGAACGAGACAGGTCTTACAACGTTGCGACTGCTAGCCTGTCGACAGGCCTCAACGATTGAAGACCACACGCACACTGACCGGCCTCACGTGCGTTCCCGTCAGGGCTTCCCGACGTTGTTCGTACAGCGCATCGAGTGCTTCGATCTCACTGTCCTTGACCGCCGGGTTCACCTGCTGCAACGCCAACAGACGCTCGCGCTCCTCGGCATGTTCCTTCTCTACCGCTTCGCCTGCCAGTGCCATCGCGTCCGGCAGTGTGGCCTTGGCCAGCCGCTCGGTGGCATCGAGCAGCTTCTCGAACGAGGGTCTGTGTTTCTGGACCACCTGCTTCAAGGTGTTCCGGTCGTAGTTCTGGCGGGTCGAATCGAGATCGACCCCGCGCAGGGTTTCCGTGTAATTGCGCCCATCGAGACCGACATGCCAGGCTTGCAATTCCGCCGGCAGGTAGCGTTGCATGTTCAGCTTCGCATCGCCGCTGCATTGGAGTACGTACAGCGCCTCCACGAAGGCGAGACCCTTGGGCACTTCATCGATGCCGACGACCTGGCAATAGGCCTGGCCGAAACCTTCGTCGAGAATCAGGTCCATGGCGCCGACCACCATGGGGTGATCCCAGCTCAGGTAGCTGAAATCTTCGCGAGCCAGTGCGGTGCTGCGCTCGAAGGTCACACTCAGCCCGTCCACCGGCAGGCCCGGGAAAGTGGCGATCTGCATGTTGTCGCTCGGGTGCAGAATCCAGTGATCTCGCTGTTCGTCGATGTTCACGCCGAAACGGTCGAACACCGCGCCCATGAAGTCTTGCAGGGCGTAGCTACGATCGAGCCGCGCCAGCTCGTCGAGCTGCACCTGGATGCGCTCCGGCCGGTTCGAGTTGAGTTCGAGCAAGCGGTCGCGGCCCTGCTCGAGTTCGGCATCGAGCTCCTCGGCCAGCTGCCGAGTCTGACTGATGAGCTCGTTGAACGATGAGTCTTCCGGCTCACCTTGTTCGGCTCGGGCCACGGCCTGTTTCAAGGGCTCGTCGAGGCGCCTGGCGATCGCGCTACCACTATGGCTCGGCTTCTCAAACGCATTCAGGCCCTCGTGATACCAGCGCGCCAGCACATCATCGCGCGAGCCTGCCAACCTGGGCACGTGAATATCGACGGTATGAGTCTGGCCGATGCGATCGAGGCGGCCGATGCGTTGCTCCAGCAGGTCAGGGCTCATCGGCAATTCGATGCAGACAAGATGATGCAGGAACTGAAAATTGCGCCCTTCGCTACCGATCTCTGAGCACAGCAGCAACTGGCAGCTCTCCTCCGGATGCGAGAACCAGGCGGCCGCCCGGTCGCGCTCCACGATGGACATGTGCTCGTGGAACTGAGCCGTGGCCACACCGGCCTGACGCAGCGCTTCCGCCAGCGCCTGAACCGTTGCCACGTGCGCCGCGATCAGCAGCACCTTCGAAGGGTGGTGCTCCGCGAGAAATCCGATCAGCCAGGTGGCCAGGCCGGCCACCGAGCTACCGTCGAGCTCGTGCAGGTGCAGCTTGCGTTCGGGGAATCCGCTGATGGCATGCCGGGTGTTGCGGAACATGAGCCGCCCGGTGCCGTGCCGGTCGACCAGTGTATCGATGAGCTTCGCGCCGAGATCACTCATGGCCAGCAACGCATCACTACCCAGTGTCTTGCGCTCGCTCTCATCGAACGGCTGCTGCAGCAAGGTTTCGAGTTGATCGATGTCGTGTGCTGGCAAGGCGACGTCGCTGTTCAGTCGATCGGCAATCGCTGCGATCGCCCCGAAGCCTGTCTCCTCCTTGATGTAGTGTTCGAGATCACTGAAGCGATCCGGGTCGAGCAGGCGCAGCCGAGCGAAATGGCCGGCCTGGCCAAGCTGCTCCGGCGTGGCCGTGAGCAGCAGTACCGAAGGCGTTGCCGATGCCAGTTCATCGACCAGCGCATAAGCGGGCGAGGGCTCGTCCGGTTGCCATTCCAGATGGTGTGCTTCGTCCACGATGATCATGTCCCAGCCGGCTGCGATGGCCGCGTCACCGATCAGATCGTCTGCCAGCAACTCATCCATGCTGCACAGCACGAGCTGCTCGGCCAGGAAGGGGTTGTCGTCCGGTGCCGAAGGCTGCAGTTCCAGGAATCGCTCTTCATCGATGATGCTGAAGGCCAGGTTGAACTTGCGGCGCATCTCCACCAGCCACTGGTGCAGCAGTGCCGGCGGTACCACGATGAGAACGCGCGATACCTGCCGGTTCACCCATTGGGCGTGCAGGATCATACCGGCCTCGACGGTCTTGCCCAGCCCCACCTCGTCGGCCAGTAGCACCCGCGGATGCAGGCGGCGGCCGGCCTCCACGGCGATGTATACTTGGTGCGGCAGCAGCGAGACCCGGGCCCCGCTCAACCCTCGCACACTGGAATGCGCCAGCGCGTGGCGGTGGATGAATACCTGCCGGCGCAGGTTGAACCAACGTTGCCCGTCGATCAGCCCGGCGAACAAGCGATCGCGTGGCGTCTGGAACTGCAGGAAGTTGTCGAGTTCCGATTCTTCCATCACCGCAGGTGCGCCGTTGTCGCTGCGCTTGCCGTGGTAGGTGTACACACCCGCCTTCTCTTCGACATTTTCCACCAGCAGCTGCCAGCCTTCATGACTCGCTATGCGGTCGCCCCGAGAGAAGGCCACCCGTGTGAGTGGAGCGCTCTCTCGGGCATAGACGCGGGTGTCGCCCGTGGCCATGAAGACCACGGTCACGTGGCGGAATTCGACATCCAGAACCGTACCCAGGCCCAGATCGGTTTCGGTGGCGCTGATCCAGCGCTGGCCAGTGGCAAAGGTGTCACTCATGAGGGGAGAAAATTGCTGAACGGGTTGGACGTACGAAGTGGTTTTGCGGGCAGGACTACCGCTGGTCGGCCCTTCCGTATGGCAATGGTCCTGAACGCGTCATTTAATGATCCTGACCCCGTCATTTACCTGTGGAAGAACCACTGCAGGACGTCCAGGGTCGATGCCCCGACTCCCTGTTCGTGCACCGCGAAGGGTAGCAGCACATCCGTCAAAACAGGGCGCTTGTGTTCGTAAGGAAACTTCTCTATATTGAGATTGTCGGCACAATTGTTTTCGTCGGCACTTATGGGCTTCCGCTCGGCTGCTGCAAGGTGCTTGGTCAGGTTGCCATCTTTAAGACTGGTTCGTGGTGTCGGGCTTTCCGGTACATGTTCGTTCAGGGTGCAGATAGCAGTATCTTGCAGTCCGGGTGTTCCATGAGCCAATCGCTTTTAGTTTTGATATTACAGGGTATTGTCTTGAGTACAGGTACTGTTAAGTGGTTCGACGCTGCGAAAGGTTTCGGTTTCATCGCACCGGAAGAAGGTGGAAAGGATGTATTCGTACATCATACAGCCATCACCGGCGACGGCTACAAGACCCTCGATGAGGGTCAGAAAGTGAGCTTCGATATCGAGCAGGGTCAGAAAGGGCCGGCCGCGGTCAATGTAAGCGCCATCTGACCACCTCGGTCAGGTAGTAACGGGGCCCCGCGCCATGCGGGGCTCCCGGTAACCCAATTCCGGAAACCCCGCCGTGTGCGGGGTTTTTTCGTTCCCGTCCCCGCAACATCCCTGACATGAGAATTGCGATCGTCTGGTTCCGGCAGGATCTTCGCGTGGCGGACAACCCGGCGTTGTGTGCGGCACTGCAAAGTGCGGAAAAGGTGGTCCCGATATTCATCGATGACCCACTCGAGCAGTCGGTGTCTCGCCTCGGTGCAGCCAGCCGGGCCTGGCTGCACCACAGCCTCGAGAGCCTTGCATCTGAACTGAATACACGGGGTGCCGAGCTGATCCTGGCTCAGGGCAGTGCCGTGGATGTACTGAATGAAGCAATCGTTCGTTTCGGTGCGTCGTCCGTGCACTGGAACCGTTGCTACGACCCTCATACTCTCGAACGAGACACCCGCATCAAGGAAGAGCTGAAAGGCTGCGATGCGCACAGCCACAAGGGCTTGCTGTTGTTCGAACCCTGGGAGGCGCTGAAAGATGACGGCACCGTCTATCGTGTTTTCACACCCTTCTGGAAGCGTGTCAACTCCCGGTTGGTTGACGCGACAGCTGGCGTGCTCGACACACCCATGCGAATACCTGGCGCCAGTTCCGACTTCGATTACCTCACGCTCGACGCTCTGGGTCTGCTGCCATCCCGGCCCTGGTATCGGGGCATGCTCGAGGGATGGCAACCGGGTGAAGCCGGTGCATGGCAGGCCTTGCGCCGGTTTCTCGACAGTGGCGCCCGTCACTACGACAAGGGTCGTGATCTGCCGGGTGAGGAAGGTACTTCCCGATTGTCACCGCATCTGCATTTCGGCGAGATCAGCCCGCGTCAGGCACTCGCCGCACTGTTTGGCAAGCGACGTAGCCTGCGGGCTCTGAATCATGGCGAGGAAACCTGGGCAAAGGAGATCGTCTGGCGAGAGTTCGGTTACAGCCAGCTGTTCCACTACCCATACACCATAGGGCAACCCCTGGACAAGCGCTTCGAGCGGTTTCCATGGCGCAGCGGAGACGAGGCCGATGCCGACCTCGAGGCCTGGCAACAGGGGCGTACCGGTATTCCGATCGTCGATGCAGGCATGCGGCAGCTTTACGCCACCGGCTGGCTGCACAATCGCGTGCGCATGGTGGTGGCGTCCTTCCTGATCAAGAACCTGCTGATTCCCTGGCAGTCGGGCGAGCGCTGGTTTCGCGACACGCTGGTGGATGCCGATCTGGCCAGCAATTCCCTCGGCTGGCAGTGGGCGGCGGGCAGTGGGGCCGACGCTGCACCTTTCTTTCGCATCTTCAACCCGGTGCTGCAGGGCGAGAAGTTCGACACCGAAGGGGACTACGTAAGGCGCTGGGTTCCGGAACTATCCAGCATCGACAAGCGTCATATCCACAAGCCCTGGAGCTTGCCGGCCGGCGAGCGACAGGCGCTGGATTATCCAGCGCCGCTGGTCGATTTGAAGGTGAGTCGCGAACGAGCGTTGGCTGCCTTCCAAAGCCTGAAGGAAAGTGCGTCGAATGAACAAGGTCGTCAACGTTGAATCCCGTAAACCCCGGGTCGTGCATTCTGTCGTGAGTTCTCGCCTTCGTGGTGGGTCACCCTCCATGACCGACAAGATCTTTCCGATCGTCAGGTCAATCGGTATCGCACTCGTCGTTCTGTCCGCGGCGACCATCTCTTCAGTGTCCAGTGCCCGGGCGGCGACTTCGAAGCCACTGAATGTCATCGAGATGTTCACCTCCCATGGATGTTCATCCTGCCCACCGGCTGACGCGCTGCTGGGTCAACTGCTGGATCAGCGGGACGACCTCATCGCGCTCGAGTGGCATGTGGACTACTGGAACACGCTGGTCCACGGTGCCGATGGCAGCTGGGTCGATCCGTTCTCCGATGCCGCGTACACGGAGCGTCAGCGCACGTATGCAAGCCAGCCCTTGCAGGGCAGACGTGGTGTCTATACGCCGCAGGCCATCGTCAACGGGTCGCTGGCGGCAGTGGGTTCCGACTCGCGCCGCATCAACGCGGCGCTGGATCAGCCCCTGCAGGCTGCTCGGGTGGCAGTCGATGTGACGCGCGATGACGACGAGCTGTCGATCGCTGTGAGCATGGTCGACGATGCGGCGAACAGGCAGGCCGGCACACGTGCTGATACCGCAGACGTCGTGATGCCGGAAGCGGATGTCTGGCTGATCCGGTACCGGAACTCGGTGACCACCGAAATTACCGCCGGTGAAAATCGCGACCTGAGCCTGACGAACCATCATGTCGTGACTGACATGCAGCGCATCGGTAGCACGGCCGACACTGCCGCCCGGTGGCGAGTCGCCGCACCTGTTGCTGCCGGATACGGCTGCGCCGTTCTGGTGCAGGATGCAATGCAGGCTCCGGTGCTGGGAGCTGCCCGTTGCCCATAGGCCGTGGTTCACTGTACAGTTCGCCCACGATCGGATAACGCTCGAACGGCATTGCCAGACATCACAGCCGAACCTCGACACGACGCGTTCAGCCACATCGTGTTGCCGGTAGCGCCGCACATTCCTCCTGCCGACCTTTCGTGAACGGTCAGGGTGAACCGTGGGCAGCCGGCACGAGCGATGCTATCTTAAGGGGCTGGAACCGAACCTGCAGTTTTCCCCACGGTCGCTGATCCTGTCGATGTACTAAGCGGCGGTTCGTCTGAAGACTTCACTAACTCTCGGAGAGTATCGTTTGCGCTGGTTGCTTGCACTTTGCCTCGTGGTAGGCACCGCCTCCGCTCATGCGGATGGCCGACTCTATGGCGAGTTGTACCTGGGTGGCGGTGGCGTTCGCTACTCGAGCCTCGATCAAGATTTCGATGCCTATCCCATCTTCGGCGGTGTCACGCTCGGCGCCTATGTCCTGCCGGGGTTGGGCCTCGAGGTGTTCGCCGATCAGGGCATCGCCACCGACGAGGAACAGTCGTTCGATATCGGGCTGGAGGAGGCCTTCGGTGCGGCAGCGCGCTTCCAGTCGCCGTCCATCGGCGGCACCAGCGGCTATATCGTGTTGGGTTACGTCGATTTCACCGTCGAGCAGGAGCAGGATGGTGCGTCTGCCCTCAGCGAATCGTTCACCGGTGCGCGTTTCAGCGTCGGGCTCATGCAGCGGCTGAGCCGGTTCCCGTCTCTGCAGGTCAGCGCCGAGTACCGTAATTACTACGTCGACGAGCCGGTGCGGGTCGATGGGCTGGTATTGGGCTTGCGGCTGAACACCCCATGAACGTTACGGCGACTCACGCGCTCTCGACCATGGCGAACGCAAGGGGTGCATTCCTGCGCCTGAATGCCGATCACCGTGAAAACGTGTCTGGCTGCAGGCGCGCCGCGTCGCCCGTCGGCACGCGATGTCTGCTGGTCGCCGCTCTTCTCGCACTGCTCGTAGTGCTTCACGGGTGTTCGGGCGATTCACGACCGCTGACCGAGGCCGTCGAGGTCGAGGAGCTCGGGATCGAATCCCTGCAGATTCGCCCGCCGGAACGCTCGATCGAAACCAGCCCCGGTTTTTCCGTGGGCGTTGGCCAGCAGGTGCAATTCACCCTGGTTCCCAACGGCGGCGAGGGTGATGTGGAGCTGCCCAACCGCGATCGAAACTGGACAGTCTCGGATTCCGCCATCGCCAGCATCAGCAGCGGCGGCTTGCTGGAAGGGCTCTCGGCCGGTACGACGCAGATCAACGTCGGTATTGGCGGTATCGCGGCCGAATCGTACGAGGTTACCGTGTCGGCGGCATCACTGAGCGTGCTCGATGAGGTGATTGGCGAGGCCGAACTCGAGCCCTGTCTGGCCGATAGCTATTTCGCGGCCGGTACTTTCGAAGACGGTACCCGCCGATTGCTGCCCGATGTCAGCTGGTCGCTGGGCACCCCGGTGGATGCCGAGCTCATCGCGCAGGACGACGGTGGAGTGCGTGTGTCGGCACGGGAGCCCGGAGCACTCACACTGCGGGCAACGGTTGCCGATGCAGCTCCGTTCGATGAAACGGTGACCGTTCTCGGTACGTTGGCCAGCATCGCCATCGAACCTGACACCGACCCTCTGAACGTGGAAGTCGATGCGAGTCTCGAGCTGATCGCCCGTGGTCAATACGCGCGGGGCGAAGGAGACGACACCTCTGCGGCAGACATCACTGACAACGTGGATTGGAGCATCACCACTGGCGAGGAAAGCGCCACCGTGGGTAACGAATCTGCGAGTGACAAGGGCCTGCTTTCGGGCCGTGCCGTCGGTTCCGCCACGGTGCAGGTCGCTTGTGGCGTCGCGGTGACCGCGGCCAGCCGCGCGGTCAGTGTCAGCGAGGCTTCGACCGATGGCACCGGAGCCAACGGGTTGGTGTTCGATGGGCCCAACCCGTTGATCCTCTCGGTAGGCGATTCGACGAGGCTGAGTGTTTCCACCGGTACCGCCTTTTCCGAAACTAACGAGGTGTCCAGCAGTGATGTGACCTACACGGTCGACAACCCGAATGTAGCCACGTTGTCTGCAGAGGTGGTCGACGACGGATTCGGCGCCCCCGGCGGCACCGAAGTCTTGACCACCGGCGGGTTCGACCCCATCCCCGGCGGCGCGGGGATTACTGCCGGTGGTACGATCGGCGACGGCACGGTGACCAGCGCAGGCCCGGTGATAGGCGATGGCATTCCAACCGGCGGCGTGCCAATCGACGATGGCACCTCGGGCAATAATGTGATCACCGGGCGAAGTGTCGGAACGACCACGCTCACCGCCGAGTTGCTGTCCGACGGCTCAAGCGTCAGTATCGAGGTCCAGGTCGTCCAGTAGCGTGCCGACCGCACCGGCGAAGCACGCATCGGTGTTGATGCGCGTTCTCATTCCGTTCCATGACGTATCGGTGAATGTCAGGCCGTCGCTGCTCTGCGGAAGCCTCGTCGGGGTACGATAACTGATCTTATCTACGCCCACCGATCGTAACGCCTCGGGCCACTCAACCCTATCCGCATGACCGACACTCTCGAATCCATCACCGCACTCGGGCGCGATCTCGACGCTGCGATCATCGGTCAGCGTGCGCTGATCAATCGCTTGCTGATCGCCTTGCTCGTCGACGGGCACCTGCTCGTCGAGGGAGCTCCGGGCCTGGCCAAGACGCGTGCCATCAAGGCCCTGGCGGACCGCCTCGAAGGTGAGTATCGGCGGGTGCAGTTCACCCCTGACCTGCTGCCGGCCGATCTTACGGGCACCGAGGTTTACCGTCCGGCCGAAGGTTCGTTCGCATTTCAGCCCGGCCCCCTGTTCAGCAATCTCGTGTTGGCCGACGAGATCAACCGGGCCCCGGCCAAGGTACAGTCGGCGTTGCTCGAGGCGATGGCCGAGCAGCAGATCTCGGTCGGCCATGAAACGTACCCGTTGCCGGATCTGTTCATGGTCATGGCTACCCAGAACCCGATCGAGCAGGAAGGCACCTACCCGTTGCCCGAAGCACAGCTCGATCGCTTCCTGATGCAGGTGCTGATCGACTATCCACCGGCGGATCGCGAGCGGGACATCCTGCGGCTGGTGCGGGCAGAAAACCTGGCAAACCATCAGGGCAGGCCGGTTGTGGCGGCGTCATCGTCGACGAAGGCCGGTCCGACTCCGGAACCGGTGAGCCACGCGACGATCTTCGCAGCCCGGCGAGCCGTGCTTGAAGTGCACCTGGCGGAGAACGTCGAGGACTACATCGTGCGGCTGGTCACGGCTACCCGCCGACCGGCCGAACATCTCGAGGCGATGGGGCGCTGGCTTGCTTACGGTGCGAGCCCACGTGGCACGATCGCGCTCGATGCCTGCTCGCGGGCGCATGCATGGTTGGCAGGCCGTGATTACGTGTCACCGGCAGACGTGCAGGCGGTAATTCACGACGTGCTGCGCCATCGGCTGATACTCTCCTTCGAAGCCGAAGCGGAAGGTGTAACACCGGTTGCCGTCATCGACAGCCTTCTGAACACGATTGCCGTCCCGTGACCCTGCCAGCGGAATGAATTCGGGCACCATGCCGATATCGCCGGTCACTACCACGCTTGCGGAACTGGTGGCACTGCAGGCCTCGGCCACTGCGTTGACACGTCTGCGCCGGCGACCCTCGTCGAGTAGCCCGGCCGGCGCGTCCGTATCGCGAAAACTCGGTCGTGGGCTCGATTTCGCCGAGGTGCGCGAGTATCAGCCCGGCGATGACGTCCGCATGATCGACTGGAACGTCACCGCACGCTCCGGGCGCACGCACACCAAGCTGTTCATCGAAGAGCGCGAACGTCCGGTGCTGTTGTTGGTCGATCTGCGCGGCAACATGAACTTCGCGACACGTGGGGTCTTCAAGTCGGCATTGGCGGTACGTCTGGCAGCTTTGCTCGGTTGGTGCGCGGTGAGCGCGAACGAGCGTGTCGGTGGCCTGGTGTTCACCGATCATGGTCATCGTGAGATTCGCCCGCAGGCGGGGCGGCGTGGTCTGATGCCGCTGTTGCGCGCCATGACCGAGCATTCCATGAATCCGACCGCTGGTCCCTGGCCCGCGTCGGCACCGGGTGTACCGGGTGCCGAGCGAACCCTGGAGCGCAGCCTCGCCCGATTGCGCCACGTCGCACAGGCCGGTAGCACAGTGGTCCTGCTCAGCGACTTCCTCGGATTCGCCGGCGAGGCCCGATCGAACCTGGGGGGGTTGTTGCACCGTCTCGACCTGCTCGCAGTGCAGGTCGTCGATCCGATCGACGTTCATCTGCCACCGGCCGGACGCTATGCCGTGGTCGACCGCCATCGCTCCGGTGCCGGGCCGATGATGATCGACACCCACTCGGCAGCCCTTGCACAACGGCATCGACAACGCTTCATCGAACGAGAAAGGGAACTCACGGCATTCTTTGCCCGTGGCCGGCACCTTCTCACCCGCGTGCAGACGGATGAGCCCTTGCTCGATACTGCTGCCCGCGTGCTGTTGCGGCAGCGATCGCCCAAGAGCTCCTGATGGACGAACAGGCTGAGCTCGTGTCCAGATTACGTGATCTGGAAGTACCGGAGGTGAGTGCCTGGCCTGCGATCGGCTGGTGGTTGATCGCCGCCGCGCTGTTCGTGGTCCTGATCGGAGCTCTGTGGTACTGGCGTCGCTACCGGCAGAACGCCTGGCGGCGCGAGGCAGACGCGGCATTGCTCGAACTGCGCATCGCCGTCGAACACGAGCCTGCCGAAGTGGTCCTCAGGCGCTGCTCCGTGCTGGCCCGGCGCTTGCTGCTGATTGCCGAACCACGGGTTGAAGTGGCTGCCTTGCACGGTGAGCCCTGGCTCGAACGGCTGGATCGAGCCGCGCGGCAACCGCTGTTCACGCAAGGTTTCGGTCGGTTGCTGATCGAACAGCCCTATCAGAAATCACCGCGGATACCGCCGCATGATCTACAGGCTCTGATCGATGCCCTGGCAGTTCTGCTCGGTGCGATTCGTCCGGCCCGGGTGCAGCCCTGATGTTGCCCGACTTCGGCTGGCTGGCGGAAATCACCTGGGCTTGGCCGTGGGCCTTCCTGGCCCTTCCACTGCCGCTTCTCGTCTGGTGGCTGGCGCCGATTTTCCGGCCACCTGCGCCGCGCGCACTGCGGGTGCCCGACACCGGCACCTGGGCCGACCTGCAGGATACCGGCGGTGTCAGCACGAGGCACTGGTCACAGGTGTTGCTGCTGGTGCTGATGTGGCTGGCTCTGGTGATCGCACTGGCTCGTCCGCAGGCCTTCGATCGGCCCTTCGGCATACCCCAGAGTGGTCGCGATCTCATGCTGTGCATCGATATATCCGGGAGCATGCGTGAACGTGACCTGTATGCCGGCAACACGCGGGCCTCGCGCATGGCGGTGGTCAAGGAGGTGGGCAAGGCATTCATCGCTCGCCGCGCCGGCGATCGGATCGGCCTCATCATGTTTGGCTCCGAGGCCTACGTGCAGACGCCGTTGACGCTGGACCATGTGACGCTGGCGCACTTTCTCGACGAGGCCGCGGTTGGCCTGGCCGGGCGGACCACGGCGATCGGCGATGCCATCGGGCTCGGTGTGAAGCGCTTGCGCAAGCGCGAGGAGCAATCCCGGGTGCTGATCCTGCTGACCGATGGCGAGAATTCAGCCGGCGTTGTCGCACCGTTGCAGGCAGCACGTCTGGCGGCGGATTCCGGCATTCGGATCCACACCATCGGTATCGGCTCCGATGGTCGCGACAGTGGTGGCGGCCTCGGCTTCGGCTCACGCGGTACGGAACTCGACGAACGTACCCTGAAGTCGATTGCCGACGAGACCGGTGGTAAATACTATCGCGCTCGCAACCAACGGGAACTGGAAGATATCTACGCCCAGATCGACCGCCTGGAACCGACCGTGGGCGATCGCGAAGCGCTACGCCCCTTGCGCGAGCTGTACGCGTGGCCGCTGGCGGCCGCCCTGCTGCTGTCGGTGGTCTGGGCCGGCAGCAGTCTGCCGGCCGGCAAGCTCGGGTTCGTGTCGGCGAGGAGTCGGGGCGATGAGTGAGCTGACGAATGCCGGACTCACCTGGCTGCGTCCGCTGTGGCTGTGGGCACTTCTGCCCTGGCTGGTCGGTGCCTGGTTCCTGTGGTGGCGCAGACGTTCATCGAGCGATTGGGAGCGTATCGTCGACCCGGCACTGCAAGCGTATGTGATGGAGCCGGGGGCGGCGTCGACCCGTCGTGGCCCGGCGTTGCTCTGGGCAGCCTGGCTGGCCTGCATCCTGGTGCTGGCCGGTCCGGTCTGGGAGCAGCAGGCGGTGCCGGTGTTCGAGACCCGTAGCGCCGAGGTCATCGTGTTCGATCTTTCCCTGTCGATGCTGGTGGAGGATGTCGTCCCCAACCGGTTGACGCGGGCGCGATTCAAACTGCGCGACCTGCTATCGCGTACCGGAGATACCCAGGTTGCGCTCATCGCGTTCAGCGAACGCCCGTACGTGATCAGCCCGTTGACAGACGACGCGGCGACGGTGCGTGCCTTCGTGCCTTCGTTGGCGCCGGGCATCATGCCGGTGTCGGGCAGTCGCCTGGATCTGGCCATCGACAAGGGCAGTGAGCTACTGGCACAGGCAGGCATAGCCGGCGGCCAGCTGGTCGTGATCAGCGACGCCGATGCCACCGATGCCGATGTGGCAGCGGCAACGCGTGCTGCCGGTGCCGGGCATCGGGTGTCGGTGCTGGCGGTGGGTACCGAGAAGGGGGCGCCCTTGCAGAATGAGGAGGGGCGATTCTATGTCGACGCCGATGGCGAGCAGATAGTGCCCGGTCTGCAATTATCTGCCCTGCGAAAGGTCAGCGAGGCAGGTGGCGGCTACTTCAGTCAGCTGGCGGCGGATGATCGGGACCTCGAGGGTCTGTCCAGGGTGCAGGAAGCGCTGGTACCGGCCGAGCAAGGGTCCGGCAGCGAGCGTCGGGAGCGCTACTGGGTGGAGCGCGGGCCCTGGGTGGTACCGATTCTCGCCGTCCTGGCCCTTCTACTGTTTCGTCGTGGTCTCGTGTAGTGGCTTTCTTGCATGCCGATGACGCGGAACCGGTCGCCGTCATCTTGGGGATTACCGTAGTTCATCAGTGATGGAGGGCAGCGAATGAGAGTCTTGCACGTACTGTGGCTGCTGGCCGGGGTCGTCGTGGCGAACCCCGCCCATGCCGTGGACTGGCGTGACCTGTGGGAGACGCCTGCGCAACGCGCGGAGCGACGATTGGCCAGCGGCGAGTACCGGCAGCTGGCGGAGGATGCACCCGATGCGCATTGGGAAGGCATTGCCCGATACAAGGCCGGTGAGCTCGATGCGGCCGCCACTGCCTTCGATCGGGCCTTGCAAGACTCACCTTCCGAAAAGTCAGATGCGGGTATGGCAACGCGCTACAACCAGGCGACGGTAGCAGCGCGACAGGGCCGTTACGAGGATGCCATCGCAGGTTTCGATACCGTGCTCGAGGCCGATCCGACGCATGCTGCCGCGCAGCACAACCGTGGCATCGCCGAGAAACTGCAGGCGCTGGAGGAGGCGCAGGAGAAGCCATCTGACAACGCGTCAGACAACGGCGATGGTGAGGGCGCCGAGGATTCACGCACGGAGCAAGACGCATCGGCAGATCCGGACGGCCAGAACGGCGGCGAAGCGCAGGGCGAGGGCGGGCCGCAGGACCCCGGTTCGGATGGCAGGCAGCGTGAGGAGCAGACCAACGCTGCGGGCGAAGAAGCGGGCGAACAAGGCGAAGGTGAGAAGGGCGACGATACGCGTGATGCTCAGACTGGAGCAGAAGGCGGCGAAGATGCAGGCGACCCTGAAGAAGACGCCGAGTCGGCCGCTGCCGCGCTCACCGCCGAAGCTGAAGCCGAACAGTCCGAGGCTGGCGAGAAGGCCACGGATGAGGCGTCGGGTGACGAGGCGGATCTTGCCGCGGCTCCCACCGACAAGCCATTGTCCGAAAGCGAACAGGCCACCGAGCAGTGGCTGCGACGTATTCCCGATGACCCGGCCGGATTGCTGCGCCGCAAGCTCCAGCAAAGCCATCTGAACGATTATCCGGAGGTACGCGGCAGTGCCGAGCGCTGGTAGCCGAACCCGGGGTGCCCGGTCTGCCAGAGCAGGGCTTGCCCTGCTGTTGATGCTGTTCGTGCCTTTGGCATTCTCACAACCGGACAGCGTACGTGCCGAGCTTGGCAGTGCCACCATCGGTATCGATGAAACCGTGACCCTGAGTGTCACCGCGAGGGATGCCGACGGAGATATCGACACCACGGAGCTGGAAACGGTGTTCGACGTGGCCAGCCGATCGCAGTCGCGGCAAGTCAGTATCATCAACGGTGAACGTTCTGATATCACCACGTGGGCCCTGGAGCTGGTACCGCGCGAAATCGGCATCTTCACGGTACCGGCGGTGAAGGTCGGGTCCGCGCAGAGTCAGCTGTTGACGCTGACCGTTGACAAGGCACCCACCGGCGCCGCACGGCAGGTCTTCGTGGAAACCAGCATCGGCAAGGCGTCGCCATGGGTGCAGGAGCAGATCATCCTCACTCTCAAGGTGTTCCAGTCGGTCGATGTGCTTGACGGTTCTCTCGACGAGCCGCGTGGGGAAGGGCTGATGATCGTACCGCTGGAGGATCAGAGGGTCTCCGCGGAAATTCGCGACGGTGTCGAATTCCGGGTTACCGAAATGAGTTTCGCTGTGTTCGCCCAGCAAAGTGGTGCGACAGCCATTGAACCTGTGACCCTGGTGGCATCGATACCTGCTGACGCGGGTCGGGCCTCGTCTTACCTGTCGCAGACGCGTCGGTTGACGCGCCGTTCCGAAAAGCTTCCGCTGGACGTGCGGCCGCGTCCTGCCGACGCCGCCGGTCAGTGGTGGTTGCCGGCACAGGATGTGACCCTTGGCGAGAACTGGACGAATGATCTTCCGAGCGGTTCTTCGTCGGGCGCCTCTCCGAACGACGGACCCGACGACGAAGCTGCCAAGGTGCGAGTGGGCGAGCCGGTCATGCGCACCGTCACGCTCAGCGGCAACGGTGTGATCGACACCCAGCTGCCGGATCTGCAGGTGCCCGAAGTGGATGGTCTGCGAATCTATGAAGATGCGGCCGAACTGGACCAGGAGGTGGGAGAGGCGGGCGTTCGCTCGCGCCAGCGCACGACCTGGTCGATCATGCCGGAGCGTGAAGGCACGGTGACCCTGCCGGCGATCCGGGTCCACTGGTTCGATACCACCAGTGGCACTGAAGAACTGGCAACACTGCCGGCGCGAACGATCACCGTGCTGCCGGCGACCGCCGATGGACGCGATGGTGGCAACGGCATCGCCGATGCTCCGGCCGGGCAGACGGGCACAGGCGCTGCGGGCGGTCCTGTCGAGAATTCAGTGGACGACCCGGCCAGCGAGTTCTCGGGTGAACCTCTCGGTAAATCCGGGAATGAATCCATGGGTGAGTCTACCGGCGAATCCGTCAGTGAATCGGCGGGTAGCGTCGAGACCAGCGCGAACGATGCAGCCAGCCCCGCCGAAGTGGCCCGCAGCGGCTGGCAACGCTGGGCCATCGCCCTGCCGCTGACGATGGCGCTGGCTTGCTCCTCGGGGTTGCTGCTGTGGCGTGCGAGACGCGGGTTGCCTGCACGCTCGCGCATCGTGGAATACCCGGAAGCGTCTACCCGTCTGAGGCTCGCGACGAGCTGTCGTGACGGGGACGTCGGGGTGATTGCCGATGCCGTCATGAAGTGGGCGGAAGAGGTCTGGCCAGCGGACCCGCCGCGCAGCCTGACGGGCATTGCCGAGCGGTTGCCCGATGGCGGTGGTCCCGACGACAGTGACGGTGATGATGACAGCGTGAGTCACTGTCGGTCGGCCCTGGCACATCTCGATGCCGCGCGTTACTCGTCGCGGGCGGTGAGTAACATGAGTGCACCGACAAGCCTGGAGGCACTGCCGCAACAGCTGGAATCGGCGTGGCGCCTCATGCGCACGCGTTCGATGCCTCGCCATCGCGACGAATACCACCTGCCCGCATTGTGATATTCCTACCCAGCGATTGGCCGGAAAGTATGGCAAGGTAGCGCCTGTCCGGGCTACCCCCTTTTGAGACGGGAAAGTTGATGGTGACGCCTGTTCGAGCCATTTTCTCCGAGAGAAAAGACAGATGAAGGACGGCAGCCCACTTTCGCCATTCGCTGACAGACCGTATGCCCATTGGCGCGTGGAGCAGGACAGCGACGATATCCTGTGGCTAACCTGTGATCGGGAGGGCCATTCCACCAACGCGTTGTCCGAGGCGCTGATCACCGAGCTGGGTGACATCCTGACCCGTGCGGCCACACTGTCGCTCGCGGGCCTCGTGCTGCAATCCGGCAAACCCGGCAGCTTCATCCTGGGCGCTGACATTCATGAGTTCGATGCGTACACCGATGCGGCATCCGTATCGAGCCGCATCCGTCAGGGGCATGCAGTATTCGCACAGCTGGAGAATCTGCCGGTTCACAAGGTGGCCATCGTGGAAGGTTTCTGCCTGGGTGGCGGGCTCGAGTTGGCGCTCACCTGTGACTACATCGCCGCCCTGAACGTGGACGCCACCCGGCTCGGTTTCCCTGAGGTCAAGCTTGGTATATTTCCCGGGCTCGGTGGAACGGTGAGGGCCACCGAACGGCTCGGCGGGCTGCCGGCGATGGAGCTGATGCTCACCGGTCGGCTGCTGCGTGCAGCGGCGGCGAAGAAGCTGAACCTGGTGGACGAGCTGGTCGATGAAACCGCAAGCCTTGCCTGGGCGGCGCGCCGAAGCATCGCCAGGAAGCGTCGGCAGCGTGCCCCTGGCAAGGTCGCAGGCCTGAGCAATGCCGGCGCCGTACGCCCGGCGCTCGCGAGCATGCTTCGACGCAAGACCGGCGAGAAGATCGACAGACGACATTATCCCGCACCGTTCTCGATGATCGATCTGTGGGCCGAGCATCGCGGGAACCGATCCCGTATGTTCGAAGGCGAGGCCAGGCGTGTCGGTGAGCTCATGGTAGGCGAGACGGCGCGCAGCCTGCGCCGCGTGTTCTTCCTGAGTGAGCGGATGAAGGCATTGGGTAAGGATGCGGACTTCCCCGTCAAGCGTGTGCATGTGGTCGGGGCGGGCGTCATGGGTGGCGACATCGCCGCCTGGTGTGTGCTGCAGGGCCTGGAGGTGAGCCTGCAGGATCGTTCGATGCAGCAGATAGAGCCGGCCCTGAAACGCGCCGAATCCCTGTTCCGCAAGCGTCTGAAGAAGAAGCAGGGCGTGCAGGCGGCGATGGCGCGGCTGCGTCCGGATGTCGACGGTTCGGCCGTACGCGGTGCCGACGTGGTCATCGAGGCGATTTCCGAGAATGCCGATGCAAAGCGTTTGTTGTATGCAAGCCTGGAGCCTCGCATGAAGGCCGATGCGATACTGGCGACCAATACCTCGGCACTGCCACTCGAGGACCTGGCGCGTGATCTGGCCGAGCCATCGCGCCTGATCGGCCTGCACTTCTTCAACCCGGTAGCGAAGATGCCACTGGTGGAAGTGGTACACGGCGAGTCGACCGGCGATGAATGGATCAAGCGCGGTTGCGCCTTCTGCACCTGCATCAATCGCTTCGCCCTGCCGGTGGTCAGTTCGCCGGGGTTTCTCGTCAACCGGGTATTGGCACCGTATCTGATGATGGCGTTCGAGATGCTGCTCGAGGGAATCGATCAGCACACCATCGATGCCGCGGCGCGCCATTTCGGCATGCCGATGGGGCCGATCGAACTGGCCGACATCGTCGGTCTGGATGTCTGCATGAACGTTGCCGAGACGCTGATCAGCGGTGATGTGTCCGGCCCGCGCAAGCTGCTGCAGGAGAAGATCGATGCGGGCGACCTGGGCAAGAAGAGTGGCGAGGGTTTCTACCGCTGGGAGAAAGGTCGGGCCAGGCGTGAGAGCGCGAAGGTCGAGAACGCCTACTGCGAGCAGCTCGCGCGGCGCCTCATCAAGCCGTTCCTGAGCGAATGCCGGGCCGCGTCGGCCGACGGCATCGTCGCCGACGATGATCTGCTGGATGCCGGCATCATCTTCGGAACCGGCTTTGCCCCCTTCACCGGTGGGCCGATGCACTACCAGTCGTCACATCCGCAGCACCGCGGAAAGGCATCCTGATGAGCAAGGCAGATACCGACAGGAAAGGTACCGAAAGGAAAGAGGCCCGGATAACCGACGCGGGCAAGACGCGTGAGGGTAAGTCGAGCGCTGCAGGCAACGCAGTGGAAGGCAGGCCTGGCACCGGTACCACATCGCCTGCGAGCCGTGCTCGAAGCTTGCGTCCCGTGGCGATCGTCGGTGGCCTGCGCATTCCGTTCTGCCGATCGAACACGGCCTATTCATCAGTCTCCAACCAGAAGATGCTGACCACTGTGCTCACGGGGCTGGTCGAGCGGTACCAGCTGGAAGGTTGCGAGCTCGGTGAGGTCGATGCCGGTGCGGTCATCACCCATTCACGCGACTGGAACCTGGCGCGTGAAGCGGTACTCGGCACGAAGCTCTCACCGGCCACTCCCGGCATGACCCTGCAGCAGGCCTGCGGCACCAGCCTGCAGGCGGCCATGGTCGCTGCCGCGAAGATCGCCAGTGGCCAGATCGACAGCGCCATCGCCGCCGGCACCGATACCGTCAGCGACGTACCGATGGTCTTCGGCCGCAAGTTCTCGCGCCGCATGGTCGAGCTCTCGCGGGCGAAGTCGATCGGTGCCCGCCTGCGGATCTTCAAAGGGTTCACACCCGGCGAGCTTGCGCCCCTGCCGCCGTCGGTCGCCGAGCCGCGCACCTTTCTCAGCATGGGCCAACACTGCGAACGGATGGCGAAGGCGTGGCGAATCTCGCGCGAAGCGCAGGATGAGCTTGCGTATCAAAGCCACCGGCATGCGGCAGAAGCCTACGAGAGGGGGTTCTTCGACGACCTGCTGGTCGAGTGTGAAGGGGTGCTGCGCGACAACAACCTTCGAGAAGATACAAGCATTGCCTCCCTGGGGAAGTTGCGCACGGCTTACGACAAGTCTGACGCCGGCACCCTTACCGCCGGCAACAGCACACCCCTGACCGACGGCGCCGCCGGTGTCCTGCTGTGTTCAGAAGCCTGGGCAAGGGCACACGACCTGCCGGTGCAGGCCTGGCTGACCCATTCGGCCACATCCGCGGTGGACTTCGTCGGTGGTGCCGGCCTGCTGATGGCACCGACGACTGCCGTCAGTCGCATGCTTGAAGGAGCCGGGCTTGCATTGCAGGACTTCGACCTCTACGAGATTCATGAAGCCTTCGCCGCGCAGGTGTTGTGTACTCTCGAGGCCTGGGATGATGCCGAGTACTGCCGGACCGAGCTGGGTCGCGAGAGCCCGATGGGCACGATCGATCGCGACAAGCTGAACGTGGTGGGCAGCAGCCTGGCGGTGGGGCATCCGTTTGCCGCCACCGGTGCGCGCGTGATGGGTACGCTCGGCAAGCTGCTGGAGGAGCGTGGCGGTGGCCGCGGCCTGATCTCCGTGTGCACGGCAGGCGGCATGGGCGTGGCGGCGATACTGGAGCGTTGAGAGGTGGTACGACAGCCACTTCATGAGCTGCTTCCGGCGCTGTTTCAGGGCCGTTCTTCGACCATTCCGGAACCGTGCTCACGGTATTTTCCGCGTCGACCTGAGAAGCTGGCGCTGACGAAAAACCCGGAATGTCAGTCGATGCCACCTCGCTACCAACACCTTTGGATGATCGGTCTCTTCGCGCTCGCCCTGTTCGCCATCGGCTTCGACGAAGCTGCGGCTGACGAGCACGGACCGGTGTTCGACATCTATGCCTTCAGCGTCGATGTGGAGGCCGAGGTTCAGAACGACCTGATGCGGGTGAGGTTGGCGGCCACGGCAGAGAACGCCGACCCAGCCGCCGTGGCCGACGAGATCAACAGGCGCATGAAGGCGGCGGTGGAGCAGCTGGCGGACTTTCCTGGCATTCGTGCCGAAACACTGGCCTATCAGACCCGACCGCGGTATGAGAGCGATGACACGCGCAGGATCATCGGCTGGACCGCTACGCAGACGCTGCAGCTGGAAACCGGAGACTTCGAGCTGGCTGGCAAGGCCCTGCAGGTTCTGCAGGAAGATCTGCAGGTGCAGAGCATGCAGCTCAGTGCTCGGCGCAGCACCTGGCAGGCCGCCGAACAGGATCTCATAGACGATGCGCTGCAGGCTTTCCGGCAGCGGGCGGTACAGATCCAGGAAGCGATGGGGGCCAAGGCCTACCGGGTGATCGAGCTGAACGTGGGTAATGGCGGCAACCCGGGTGCCATCAGCAGGAACCTGCCGATGGTCATGGAATCAAGGGCCTATCGCAGTGTGGAAACACCCGCGGTCGAGCCTGGTACGGCGAGGGTCACGGTGCGTGTCGATGGTCGCGTCCAGCTTCAGTGATACCGAACTCGATGGACAAGCCCTGACATGTGGATACCACGATGATTGATCATGAGCCCTTCCTGCTGGCTGCCATCGAGGAGGCCCGTAAAGGTCGCGCCGCCGGCGGCATTCCGATCGGCTCCGTACTGGTGATCGATGGCAAGATCGCCGGTCGCGGGCATAACCAGCGCGTTCAGCACGGCAGTGCCATTCGTCACGCGGAGATGGATTGCCTGGAGAACGCCGGCCGGCTACCGGCCGCCGACTACCGCCGGGCTGTGCTCTATTCGACCTTGAGCCCCTGCGACATGTGCAGCGGCGCGGTACTGCTGTACGGCATTCCGCACGTGGTGGTCGGTGAAAATCGCACCTTTCGCGGGCCCGAAGCCTACATCACCAGCCGTGGCCTCACGGTGGAGGTGCTGAACGATCGGCGTTGCATCGAGCTGATGGAAGAGTTCATCGCCGCCGAGCCGGCGCTGTGGAACGAGGATATCGGTGTGTAGTACAGGTGGCTCTTTCAGCGTGGACCGGGGATGACCGGCTGGTGCCGTCGGAATCGTGCTGGTAGCATCGTCCGCCTACCACATGCCTTTCAAGGAACTTTCGCATGGCCTACCACCCGGCTGAATCGCGCTACGAACGCATGGCCTATCGCCGGTGCGGCCATTCGGGGCTGATGCTGCCGGCGGTGTCGCTGGGTCTGTGGCATAACTTCGGCCACGACATGCCATTCGAGCGGCAGCAGGCCATCTGCCGGGCCGCCTTCGACACCGGTATCACTCATTTCGACCTGGCCAACAATTACGGCCCGCCTCCGGGCTCTGCCGAAGAGGCGTTCGGCGAAGTTCTCAAACGCGACTTCGCCGGTCATCGTGAAGAGCTGGTGATCTCGTCCAAGGCGGGCTATCGCATGTGGCCCGGCCCCTACGGCGAATGGGGCAGCCGCAAGTACCTGGTGCAATCCTGTGATCAAAGCCTGAAACGCATGGGCATCGATCATGTCGACATCTTCTATTCGCATCGCTACGATCCGGACACACCGTTGGAAGAGACCATGGGTGCGTTGGACTACATCGTTCGTTCAGGTCGCGCGCACTACGTCGGCATCTCCTCCTACAACTCCGAACGTACCCGCCAGGCGGTCGCCATCCTGGACAGTCTCGGCACACCGTGCCTGATCCATCAGCCGAGCTACAACATGCTGAACCGTTGGGTGGAGCACGATGGCCTGAAAGACACCCTGCAGGAGCTCGGCGTGGGTTCCATCGCCTTCACGCCACTGGCTCAGGGCATGCTGACCGGTAAATACCTGAACGGTATTCCCGAAGACAGCCGTGCGACCCAGGGCAAGTCGTTCGACCCGGAGTTTCTCTCCGAGCGCGCCATCGCCAGCTTGCGCGAGCTCAACGGCATCGCCGAGAGCCGCGGTCAGACGCTTGCCCAGATGGCCATCGCCTGGGTGCTGCGTGAAGGCGGTATCACCTCCGCACTGATCGGCGCATCGCGGGTAAGCCAGGTGGAAGACTGCGCGGGTGCCGTCGGCAAGCTTGATTTCTCCGCCGAGGAGCTGCAGTCGATCGACGAGCATGCCAGCGAGGAGAACATCGACCTGTGGGCCCGCTCGTCGGAAACCGACCACTGACCCGCACATCATTCCCCACCATCAGGGCCGCCGTTCAGGGCCTCGGTTCGGGGCTGTGGTTCGGGGCCGTCATTCGGGATAGCCATTCCGGGTCGTCATTTGGGGCCGGCGAAATACCAGATGATCAGCCCGACCACCGGCAGTATGAGGATCAGCGCGATCCAGAGCACCTTCATACCGGTGGTGGCAGTACTGTTGATGATCCTGGCAATCGCCCAGACGCTTGCGACGAAGATGATGATACCGATCAGGCTGGAAAAGATGCCGCCTATGTCCATGATGTTTTCCTCTGTGGCCTGAAGCATTCAGGCTGAAATTCGACGAGCGCTCGGCTCGTTGGCAGGTAGTGCGTGCAGCCGGTCAGTGTGATCCGGAACGTGTGCTTAGCCGATCGACAAGGTCCTCGGCCGAATCGACCACGACGCCATCGTCCAACGGACTGTTTCGATCTGCGAATTCACCTTCCAGCACCGAGCCATCCTGAGACATGGGCCCGCCCGAGAGTGGGTTGTCAGGATCTGCCGCGTTGATCTCGTCGACCGCCTCGGGAAAGCGCATAGCCGCTTCAAGCTCCTCCGGCGAGCGGCCGTCCGCGGTCATCGGCTCATCGACGATCGGAAAGTCATCCTCGATGGCCAGCAGTTGCTCCTCACGTACCAGTTGCAGTTCAAGAGCACGCTGTTCGGCACGCAATCGCTCAAGCTCGCGGGCGCGCCAGTGACGCGCACCTAGGTAGACGCCCGCTGCGGCCATGCCGATTACCACACCGCCGACGATCAGCAGGCCCGGATGATGACGCAAGGTGCGCGAGGCGTTGTCGAATCGCTCACTGACCAGAGTCACGGCGTCTGAGCCGGCGTCGAGCACACGGTCGGCGAGTTCAGGGTTGTCGTTCAGCAGCCTCGAGATATCGATGGGCATCGGTGCGGCTCCGTTGTCTCAGGAAGTGGGGAAGAATGAAACCTGCCCGATCATAGTGACTTGCCCGGTGGACTTCAGCGGCTGTGCAAGAGTTGCATCCCGTCAGGCCACTAGGGCCTGTCGGTGCGCAGCAGTTCGGGTCGGTTCGAGCAGATGCCCAGTACCGGCAGGCGTAACCAGTGCTCGATCGTGGCCGGGTCTTCCTGATGCCACAGCACCACCGCCAGCCCGGCTGCGTGGATGCTATCCAGCAGGCTCCGGTCGAGCTTGCCCTGTTGCGCCTCGGTCGCGTTTGCCCAGCACAGGTGCACGATGGCGGCGTCCGCCCGCGATGCCAGAGCCACGGGGTCGCCCCCGGCCGGCACGAGTATCGAGCGTGGGTAGGGGCAGCCTCGCTCGCCGAGGCTGTGCAGCGTCTTCACGTTGTAACTGGCGATCACGCCAGGCTCGATGCCGGCGGCGACGAGGTGGTCGGCCGCATGCATCACGGCATGAGCGTCCTTGGCGTCGACATAGATCCCGATGCCGTGAGGCGCGCCGATGGCAAGCACCTCGTCGAGCAGAAGCACGCGGCGGTTCGCAGCGGCCGCACACGCATGCAGTTCCTGCAGGCCAAGCGCATCGATGCGCTTGGGTTCGCCGCCCGACGTTTCGTCCACCAGCTGCCGGGTGGTCGGGTCGTGCCAGGCCACCAGATGGCCGTCGGCAGTGGTCCTGACATCCACTTCGAACCAGTCGGCACCGAGTGCCACCGCGTGCTCGAACGCTTCGGCAGAATTGTCGTGGGCGTGATCACTCGCACCGCGATGAGCGATGCACAGCGGCCGCGCACGCGGGCTGCGCAGCCAGTCGGGCAGGGCGGATCGAGTGCTCATGGGTGACTGTTCGTCGGCTCAGTTGTGAGATGGGGCAAGCGTGGCCACCTCCGCCCGTACGGCTTCCGGCCCTACGACATGGCGTGCGTCGATACCGATCTTGCGCGCTGCCTCCACATTGCGAATGTTGTCATCGAAGAAGACGATGTCGCTCACCGGTACGCCGAGCCGCTCGACGACGTCATGGTAGATACCCTGATCAGGCTTTACCCGGCCCAGGCGATGGGAGAGAAAGTAGTCTTGCATGACATCGCCGAGCCCCATCTCGGTGCGCATGCGCTGCCAATGCAACTCGTTGGTGTTCGACAGCATCGCCAGCCGATGGTGCGCTGCCAGGCCCTGCAGCCACTCCACGGTGCCGGGAAAGGGCGCCACCGGCCAGGCTTCGAAGGCGCCGAGGAAGGTGTCTGCGTCCGTATCGAGCTTCAGGGCACCGATCATCGCCGCTGCGAATTCAGCCGAATCCGTGCGCCCGGATTCGAAATCCCGTGCAGCTTCCATCGACAACCAGTCGGTCCAGGTGTCTGCCAGGGTACGACCGGGCGCCCATTCTGCCTTCAGCGGTGGCGGGCCGAGCTCGATGAGTACCCCGCCGGCGTCGAACAGTAGAACGCTCATGACATCTTCCCTTCGGTCCAGGCCGAACTCCGACCAACGCGCGTGATTGTCTCATGGCATGGTGTGCCAAGCCGACGGTGCATTTTCCTCATCGCCCGGCAGGCGCGGTGCAGGCTGCCGGGGCAACGCATCAGAGGTGCGTGCGACCTGTATCGTGGAAAACGCGTCAAGAAATGTCTGAACCCGTCGGCAGGACGTATTAAGCGGGTAAAATAGCCTATCCAATGCTGCATCAGGGTCAGTTCACATGAAAATCCTCGTAGGTGTCAAACGGGTACTCGATTACAACGTCAAGGCGCGTGTCAAGGCGGACAAGTCGGGCATCGAGCTGGCGAATGTGAAGATGTCGATGAACCCGTTCGACGAAATAGCCGTCGAAGAGGCCCTGCGCATCAAGGAAGCCGGCAACGCGGACGAGGTCATCGCCGT